>CACNEM010000023.1 GCA_902619495.1 uncultured Pelagibacteraceae bacterium | reverse complement strand
TCAGCTGTATACAAATCTGTTCTTATAGCTACAAAAGCTATTAATAAACTTAGAAATCTTTTCATATTATATTTACTAAAATGCAAATAAAATAATTAAAGCTACTACTAGTCCAAACAACCCAGTTGCTTCTGCTAAAGCAAATCCCAACAATAAGTTAGGGAATTGTTTTTGAGCTGCAGACGGATTTCTCATTGCTCCAGAAAGGTAGTTACCAAAAATAATTCCGATACCTACGCCAGCTCCAGCTAGTGCGATTGCAGCAAGACCTGCTCCAATCATTTTTGCCGCTTCTAACTCCATTTTTCCTCCTTTTTTAATTAATGGTGTAAATTTAATGCATCATTTAAATAGATACAGGTTAATATTGCAAAAACATAAGCTTGTAAAAATGCTACTAAAATTTCCAAGCCTGTTAGAGCTACTGAAAAACTAAGTGGTAACCATCCACCTAATATTCCTAAACTTACTACAAAACCACCAAAAACTTTTAACATCGTATGTCCTGCCATCATATTTGCAAATAAACGCACCGATAAGCTTACAGGTCTACTCAAATAAGAAATAATTTCAATGATTGTAATTAATGGCAAAAGCACGACCGGGACACCGCTAGGCACAAATATACTTAAGTATTTAAATCCGTGTTTTAAAAAACCAATAATTGTGACTGCTATGAATATAAATAAAGCCATAATTAAAGTAACAATTATGTGACTCGTTACTGTAAATGAGTACGGAAGCATACCAACCATATTACAAAATAACACAAACATAAAAAGACTGAATATAAATGGAAAGTAAGGTTTAGCTTTTGAGCCAGCAGTATCACTTATCATTTTAGCTACGAAAGCATAGGACATCTCAGCTATTAATTGAATTTTATTTGGAATAATTTTCTTTTCTTTAGAGCCCAAAAATAAAAATAAAAGGACTGTTGAGGCACTGATAACCATAAATAAACTTGAATTTGTAAAAGATAAATCTATTCCTGCAATTTTAATTTCAGGTCCAATTTTATGAACTGTGAACTGTTGCATTGGATTGCTTGCCATGTATTACCTACTCTTCCTTTTGCATTTTGTTAGCTGCTCTGATTACATTTAACATTCCTGCTGCTGCTCCTAAAAAAAAGAAAATAATTATTAACCAAGGTTTAGTATCAAACCAGCTATCTAAAATAAACCCAATTATTGTCCCAACAGCAACAGCTGCAACAAGTTCTGTACCTAATTTGAAGGCATTACCCAAAAACGAGCCTTTTTTTTCATTCTCATTTGCATTTTCTTTTTTAATTTTCGATTTTGCAATTTTTAGGCGAGTTTTAAAGTCATCGGGAATTGTCATTATATAAATTTTTTATGCAACTAATTCTGCAGCTCTCTGTAAATCTACCGAAACTAATTGACTTATACCCTGTTCGGCCATGGTTACTCCATAGAGTCTGTCCATTCTAGACATTGTTAAAGCATGATGAGTGATAATGATAAATTTAGTATTAGTTATTTTCGTCAGTTCATCTAACAAGGCACAAAATCTTGTTACATTTGCGTCGTCTAAAGGAGCATCAACTTCATCTAAAACACATATTGGAGAAGGATTAACTAAAAATACTGCAAATACTAAAGACAATGCTGTAAGAGCTTGTTCACCACCCGATAATAAAGTAATCGATTGAAGTCTTTTTCCAGGAGGTGAAACAAACATTTCTAATCCAGCTTCAAGAGGATCATCTGAGTCAACTAACTCAATTTTAGCAGTTCCGCCATTAAAAAGTTTAGTGTACACTTCATTAAATTTTCTATTAACTTTTGTAAAAGCTTCAAGCAACCTCTCTCTTCCTTTTTGATTAAGTTCGTCAATACTTGCTTTTAATTTAACAATAGCTGAATAAAGATCAGCTCTATCGTCCTCCATCTTTTTAATTTCTGTCTCGTATTTTTTGGTTTCCTCATCAGCTCTGAGGTTGACTGAACCTAATGAGTCTCTCTGTTTTTTTGTTTTTTCAATTTTTTCAGTTTGCTCTACTATGGTTGGTAAATTTTGTAT
>CACNEM010000022.1 GCA_902619495.1 uncultured Pelagibacteraceae bacterium | reverse complement strand
TCTCGAAAAAGATAATAAGAAATATAATTAGAAAAAAAATTATGTTTAAAGGGATATTAATTTCTGATGATATATCAATGAAAGCACTCAAATACGATTTAGTAACAAATGCAAAAAAATCTCTTGAGGCAGGTTGTAACCTCGCTCTCTATTGTAAAGGCAATATTAATGACAACTTAAAATTGATTAGATCCTTGCCTTATGTTGATAAATTTACATCAAAAAAAACATCAGAATTTTTTAAATTTTTAGGGTAAAATTAACTATGGAATCAAAAAATTTTAATTCAATTTCAATTGATATACCAAATTATAATGGTCCTTTAGAAGTTCTTTTAGACTTAGCTAAAACTCAGAAGGTAGATTTGGCAGAAATTTCAATTACAAAATTGGCTGATCAATTTTTGGATTACATAAAAAATCAAAAAAATTTAAATTTAGAAACTGCTTCTGAATTTCTACTTATGGCAACTTGGTTAGCTTACCTAAAGTCTAAACTATTATTACCTGAAGACAATGAAGATGATTTTAAAGCTCTTGAAGTGGCAGAAAAGCTGAAATTACAACTTAAAAAACTCGAGTTAATTCGATTACTGTCGGATCAAATGCTTAAGGAGAAAAGATTAGGTGTTCATATTTTTAATAGAGGAATGAAAGGTGGAATTAGATCAATTAATACACCAGTATATAATGTTTCTCTTTATGAATTATTAAAGTCATATTCAAATATACAAATGCAGAAAACTTTTCAAAGTATTAGTATTCCTAAACTTCCAGTATTTACTACAGAAGAAGGAATGAAGCATATTACAAATAATCTTGAAAATATAATAGAATGGAAAAATATTATTGATTTAATTCCAAAATTTTATTCAGAAAACAAAATGAAAAAAACTGGTATAGCTGGATTGTTTGCTGCATGTTTAGAATTAACAAGAGAAGGGGTTATCTCTATTTCGCAAAAAAAGAAATTTGAAAAATTAATGATTAAAAAAATTTAAAATGAAAAATAAAAAAAAAGATAATGTAATTAATTTTCCAACTTCACCAACAAAAATTGAGAGACAGGTAGAAGCAATACTTTTTGCTGCCTCAGAGCCGTTAGATATTGAAACTATAGAAAAAAGAGTTCAAACTACAAGTAGTCTTAAAAAAATTTTAGAAAACCTTCAAAAAACTTATAAGAAAAGAGGTATAAATTTAGTTTGTATTAGAGGAAAATGGTCTTTTAGAACTGCTGATGATTTATCTAAATTAATGGCTTTACAAAAATCAACACAAAAAAAATTATCTAAAGCTACAGTAGAAACACTGGCTATCATTGTTTATCACCAACCAGTCACTAGATCGGAAATTGAAGAAATTAGAGGTGTTTCTTTTGCATCTAACACACTAGAAATTTTGCTGGAATTAGACTGGGTAAGACCCGCTGGTCGTAAAGATGTTCCAGGTAAACCTATTCAATATGCAACTACTGAAAATTTTTTAAATCATTTTAATATTCAGAAATTATCAGATTTACCAACAATTGATGAGTTGGGATCTGCTGGTCTTATAGATACTACCAGTATTGATAAATCTATTTTTGGAACAGGAAAGTTCTTTAAAGAGCAATCAATATCAGAAAAACAGAACATCTATGAGGATATAGATGAAGCTATTAAAAAAGCTCCAGAAGAGGATAAATAAATATATTTATTTAGGCCTTTTTATTGTATATATTTAGAAATATGGGAATTAGTTTCTGGCAAATAGCGATAGTTGTAGTGCTTGTGGTATTACTTTTTGGTAGAGGAAAAATATCAAGTTTAATGGGTGATGTAGCCAAAGGTATAAAAAGTTTTAAAAGAGGTATGTCTGATGATGCATCTTCTAATAATCAAGACGACAATTCAAAGTCAGATAATTCAGACACTGAAAATAAATAATCAAAATGCCTCAAATTGGATGGTTAGAGATTTTATCAGTAGTAATTATTGCCATATTAGTTTTAGGTCCAAAAGAATTCCCAATAGCTTTAAAAAAGATTGGAACATATATAGGCAAATTTAAAAATACTTTAAGTAATTTTCAGAAAGAGGTAAGTACAGTTACTCAAGATATTGATTTAGAGAAACAA
>CACNEM010000021.1 GCA_902619495.1 uncultured Pelagibacteraceae bacterium | reverse complement strand
AATACTTAAATGAAGATTTTCATTCTTACGATACTTTGCTTGCCGAAAATTTTTATAAAATTAATGAATATACTAAAGCAAAAAAAATTTACGAAAAGTTAAGCAGAATTGGAGACTCATTGAAGTGGTACTCAAGTAAACAAATTTCAAGAATTTTAATTGTAGAAGATGAAAAAGAAAAATCTCTCAAACTATTTAGAAGGGCTTATAACGAATTAGGTTTAAAGGGAATATACGAAACTTTTGATTACGCTGAATTTTTAAAAAATAATGAAGAATTTGATGAGTCTATAAAATATTATTCAAGGATCTTAGATCAAATAAATAGAAATCACCCTCTTTTCCCAGAGGTTAAAGATGGAAGAGGAATAGCTTACGAAAGAACTGGTCAATGGGATAAAGCTGAGAAAGATTTATTATCATCATTAGAAGCAAGTCCAGATCAAGCTTATGTTATTAATTATTTAGCTTACTCTTGGATTGAAAAAGGGATTAATATTAATAAATCTTTAAATATGCTCGAGAGAGCAAATGAATTAAAAAAAAATGACCCATATATTATTGACTCTTTAGGCTGGGCTTTATTTAAACTAAAAAGATTTAAAGAGTCCAAAGATTATTTACAGTTAGCCGTTAGACTAATGCCAGCAGACCCCATTGTTAACGATCACTATGGAGACGTTCTATGGAAAAGTGGAGAAAAGATCCAAGCAAGATATTATTGGAAATATGTTTTAAATCTTGAAAAAACTGAAAAAGATTTGAAGGAAATAATTAAAAAAAAATTAATTAAGGGTCTTTAATAAATGCTTTTAAAATCTCACGCGAAAATGGATAGAAAAACAGTTTGGTAGTTTTAAGACCTCTCTAATAGTTACTTTTCATCCTGCTTTTTTGATGAGACAGCCAGCTCAGAAAAAGTTAGCTTGGTTTGATTTAAAAATGATTAGAGACAAAAAAATTAAACTTAATATTTAATTGAATAAAACTATTACAGCTGGAATTGATGAGGTTGGGCGAGGTTGTCTTGCAGGACCTGTTGTCTCAGCAGCTGTTGTTCTTAAAGATGGAGTAAACCTCAAGCTTTTAAAGGACTCAAAAAAAATTGCTTTTAATAAGAGAGAATTAGTTTCAGAACATATTAGAGAAAATTCATATTTTGCAATTGGAGTAGCGTCTGTTGAAGAAATTCTGAGATTAAATATTTTAAATGCCTCACTCCTCTCTATGAAACGCGCAATTGATCAACTCGTGGTAAAACCAGACTTGACTTTAATCGACGGTAATTTTGCACCAAAGGGTATTAAAAATTATAAAACAATCATTAATGGTGACGAAAAAGTAAAAGTTATAAGCGCTGCTTCTATTCTTGCAAAAGTTTATAGAGATAGATTAATGATAAAATTATCAGAAAAATTTTCTAATTACGCATGGGAAAGAAACTTTGGCTACGGCACCAAAGCGCATTTAGAGGGTTTAAAAAAATTTGGTGTAACTATTCATCATAGAAAAGGTTTTAAACCAGTACACAAGATGTTGTCGAGTTAAGATTCTCAAACACAAAAAGACTCATTTTTTTTCTAAAATGGTTTGACCATAGATTCAATTTAAGGTTGAATCTAGAAAATGATAAAATTCTCTAACAAAATTTTTAATGGTGATTGTTTAAAGGAATTAAAAAAAATTCCAGATAAAACTTTTGATTTAGTTTTTGCCGACCCACCTTACAATATGCAAATAGGGGAAAAACTAACTCGACCTGATGCCAGTAAAGTGCACGGTGTAAATGATAAGTGGGATCAATTTAATAGTTTTAAACATTACGATAAATTTTCTTTTTCTTGGCTTACTGAATGTAAAAGAATTTTAAAAGATAATGGAAGTATTTGGGTAATAGGATCTTATCATAATATTTTTCGTTTAGGTTATCACTTACAAAATTTAGATTACTGGCTGCTTAATGATGTCATTTGGAGAAAAAATAATCCTATGCCAAATTTTAGAGGTACACGATTTTCTAACGCACACGAAACTCTTATATGGGCTTCAAAGAATAAAAAATCAAAATACACATTTAATTATCAATCATTAAAGTGCTTAAATGATGACTTGCAGATGAGGTCTGACTGGACATTACCTATTTGCAACGGAAAGGAGAGGCTAAAGAAAAATGGAAAAAAAATTCATTCTACACAAAAACCAGAGGCTCTTTTACATAGAATTATTTTAGCTACCACAAACAAAGGTGATGCCATCTTTGATCCTTTTTTAGGCACTGGAACAACAGCAGTGGTTGCAAAAAAATTAGGAAGGAAATACTTTGGCATAGAAAGAGACAAAAATTACTTTAAAGCTGCTTGCGAACGAGTAAATAAAACAAAAGTTATAGAAGAAAACTATTTAGATACTATTAAAAATAATAAATCTAAACCAAGAATACCTTTTGGTTCCCTTGTAGAGCTAGGCATATTAAAGCCTGGTACTACCCTATTTGATCCAAAAAAGAAGATTAATGTTAAAATAA
>CACNEM010000020.1 GCA_902619495.1 uncultured Pelagibacteraceae bacterium | reverse complement strand
AATAAATAATTTAAGACAAGACTTCTTTGGTAAAAATAAAATTAAAACTCCTCAAGTAAAATCAGCTGAAACTAAAAGTTTTAGCGTTGGGGTTTATCAAGTTTTAATTGCTGATCTTACACTAAGTTTCGACAACACTATTGCAGTAGTTGCCGCCTCAAAAGGTAATTTTCATTTAATGGTAATAGGTCTGTTATTATCAGTATTCTTGATCGCAACTCTTGCAAGTTATTTTGCTGACTATATCAAAAAACATATGTGGCTTGGATATTTAGGATTATTTGTAATTTTAGTTATTTCTATACAATTAATAATTGGTGGACTTGTAAGTTACGAAGTTCTATCAATTAATGAAAAATATAAATTTTTATTCTTATAATGTTAGATTTTTGTGTTATTGGGTCAGGTATATCTGGCTCTACAATAGCTCACCATCTTTCAAAAAAGTACTCGGTACATATTCTTGATAAAGCAAGAGGTCCGGGCGGACGTGCATCAAATAAAAGATTTAAACAAAATTTAAGTTTTGACCATGGGGTTCAATATATTTCTCCAAAATCTAAAGAATTTTTAAAGTTTATAAAAACTCTTTGTAAAAAAAAAGAAGCAAAAATTTGGACAGGCAATCATTTAGATTTCACTTTTGAAAAAAAAGGAAATTTCAGAAAAATTTATTGGTATGAAAGGTAACAATTTTATTTCTAAATTTTATACAAAAAAAATAAAAAAAAGTTTTCAATCTTCAGTCAAGACTATCTTTAATAATAAATATTTTTGGGAAATAAGACTTGATAATGGTGAAAATATTCAAGCTAAGTCGATAATTTTAACTTGTCCTTTTCCTCAATTAAAAAAAATCGCAGGTAAATATCTTGAAAAAAAAATATCAAATTTAAAGATTAATATGGAGCCTAACATTACCACAATGTTAGCTTTTAAAAATCAAAGAACTGTTCCTGTGAGTAGTATAAAATTCAATGATGACATTTTAACTTGGGCAGCTAATGAAAATAGTAAAAATAGATTTAACTCTTCAAATTCACTTTGGACATTACAGTCCTCAATTGGGTGGGCTAGAAAAAACATAAATCATTATAAAAAAAGTAATAAAGCAGAAAATATTTTGGTATCAAAATTTTTAAACTTAACAGGGTACAAAAAAAATAAAATTATTTTCAAAAAAACACACGGATGGAAATATTCTTATAATTTAAATGGTTCACCTTTAAAGAGTTATTGGAATAAAAAGTTAAGGTTAGGATTGTGCGCTGATTGGTTTATCGGTCCTAAAGTTGAAAATGCATGGTTAAGTGCTAAAGATTTAGCAAAGAAAATCAAATAATTAAAATATACCCTTACTACTTTTAGATTTATCTTTTATTGATGATTTAATCTCCACATTTAAACCCATTAAATCTTTTGCTTTTAATTTTGGAAGATTTTGCACACATTTTAAAAATCTATCCGACTCTTTTTTTGAAATAATGCCACCAGTTAAACTTAAAAATTTATTTATATATTCTTTACGCAAAAAAGGTCTTTTGCCAGCTGGGTGTGCATCTGCAACATTAATTTCATCTGATATTGTAGACCCATCTTTCATTGATATAATTACTTTTCCTCCAAAGCATTTGTTTTTTGGATTAGGATCATGATATTTTTCAGTCCATTTTGGATCCTCTTTAGTTGAAATTTTTCGCCAAAGTTCAACGGTACTTTTTCTTTGCGCTCTTTTAGGAGTGTACGATTTAACATGGTGCCAAGCACCATCTTCGAGTGCCACTGCAAAAATATACATTATTGAATGATCTAAAGTTTCCCTACTTGCTTTTGGATCCATTTTTTGAGGATCATTAGCTCCCGTACCGATTACATAGTGAGTGTGATGACTTGTTTCAATTAAAATTTTTTCAATATCACCAATATTAGAAATTTTTTTATTTAAGCTTCTAGCTAAATCAATCAAAGCTTGGGATTGGTATTCTGCTGAATGTTCTTTGGTGTAAGTTTCAAGTATTGCTCGCTTAGGCTCATTTACATTTGGTAATGGAACTATGTATTCTTTATCTGGTCCAGATAAAACATAAGCTATGACGCTATCTTCTCCCTCATAAATTGGTGAAGGAGCGCCCTCACCTCTCATACATCTATCGACTGCCTCCACTGCAAGTTTGCCAGCGTGCGCTGGTGCAAAAGCTTTCCAACTAGATATTTCTCCTTTTCGAGATTGTCTTGTTGAGACTGTAATATGTAATGCTTGTTGAACAGATTGATAAATCAAATCTGTTTTTAAATTTAATAAACTCCCTAGACCAGCTGCAACACTTGGGCCTAAGTGAGCTATATGGTCAATTTTATGTTCATGTAAGCAAATGCCTTTTACTAAGTTTACTTGCACCTCATAACCGGTAAGTATTCCTCTTATTAAGTCTTTACCATTACATGACTTTTGTTGTGCAACTGCTAAGATTGCAGGAATATTATCACCTGGATGACTGTAATCCGCTGCTAAAAAAGTATCGTGATAATCTAATTCTCTCACAGCTGTTCCATTTGCCCATGCAGCCCACTCGCAATCTACTTTAATTTTTGGATTTAAACCAAAAACTGTAGCACCTTTTTTTCTAGAATGCGCTAGAGCCATTGCTCTTGCTGATATAACTGGTGCTCTATTAAAAGAGGCAATAGCTACTGCTGCATTATCAATAATTCTATTTATTACCATATCAACTGCATCTTTATCTAATTTTGCTTTATCTGATGCAATCTCAGCAATTTTCCAAGCTAATTGATCTTCTTTTTTTAGATTTGATTTTGACGGATGAACTTTTACTTTTATGTCTCTCATTTAGTTAGCAAGCATATTTCTTAAAACATACTGTAAAATTCCTCCATTTTTGTAATACTCCACTTCATTAGCAGTATCAATTCTACAAAGCATCGGAATTTTTTTGCTAGTTCCGTCTTGATATTTAATTTCACAAGTCACCTCTTGTCTTGGCTTGACGCCTTTGTCAATATCTACAACTGAAACTAGCTCTGCACCTGTAATTTTCAATTTTTTTCGATCAAAACCCTCTTTAAACTGTAAGGGTAAAACACCCATTCCAATTAAATTTGATCTATGTATTCTCTCAAAACTTTCTGCTAAAACAGCTTTAATACCTAGAAGTTTAGTTCCTTTTGCTGCCCAGTCCCTAGACGAGCCTGTTCCATATTCTTTACCAGCAATTACAACTAAATCATTTTTTCTTTTTTTGTATTCCATTGCAGCTTCATAAACACTCATTACTTTTCCATCTGGCTGCAACGTTGTAAATCCACCCTCGGTACCAGGAGCCATTTCATTTCTAATTTTAATATTTCCAAAAGTTCCTCTCATCATTACTTCATGATTTCCTCTTCTTGCACCATAAGAGTTAAAATCTTTTTGTTGTATTTGATGCTTCATAAAATAATCGCCAGTTGGACTTTCTTTTTTTATACTTCCTGCTGGTGAAATATGATCTGTGGTTACTGTGTCAGCTAACAATAAAAGAATTCTTGCGTCATTAATTGGTTTAAATCCCTCTGGTTGGTCGGGTAAATCATCAAAAAATGGTGGTCTTTTTACATATGTAGAATTAGCTTCCCAGTTATAAATATCACTATCTGTTGTATTGATAGCTTGCCATTCTTTAGGTCCCTTTGAGACATTTGAATATCTTTTTTTAAACATATCTGCGTTTAATGAACTCAACATTAAATCTTCAATTTCTTTATTACTTGGCCAAATATCTTTTAAGAAAATATCTTTGCCATTTTTATCTTCACCAAGTGGTGATTTGTACATATCGAAATTCATATTACCTGCTAGAGCATAAGCAACTACAAGTGGAGGTGAAGCTAAGTAATTCGCTTTTACATCTGGATTAATTCTTCCTTCAAAGTTTCTATTTCCAGATAAAACTGAAACAGCGTAAAGATCATTTTTATTTATTGCATCAGATATATTTTGATTTAAAGGTCCAGAGTTACCAATACAAGTTGTGCAGCCATAACCAACTAGATTAAAACCAAGTTCATCTAAATATTTGTTTAAACCTGCTTTTTCTAAATAGTCAGTAACAACTTGTGATCCTGGTGCTAGTGAAGTTTTTACCCAAGGTTTAACTTTTAAACCCTTTTCATGTGCTTTCTTCGCCAAAAGACCTGCGCCAATCATCACGCTTGGATTCGAAGTATTTGTGCAAGATGTTATCGCAGCAATTACAATATCACCATCTTTTAGATTAAAATCAGTTCTTTCAACTTTAGCTTCAATTGGCTTATCTCTTTTTGCATTTTCTTTATAAACTTTTGCAAACGCAGTCGAGGCTTCTGTTAGTAAAACTTTATCCTGGGGTCGTTTAGGTCCAGAAATGCTTGTTACTACACTGCTAACATCTAATGAAAGAGTATCAGTAAACACAACATCATTACTTGCCCAAAGACCTTGTTCTTTAGAATATTTCTCGACCAAAACTATTGTTTCTTGATCTCTTCCAGATAATTTTAAATATTTAAGAGTTTCATCATCAACTGGGAAGAAACCGCATGTAGCTCCATATTCAGGAGCCATGTTTGCAATTGTTGCTCTATCAGCTAAAGTTAAATTTTTTAAACCATCTCCATAAAATTCAACAAATTTACCCACTACACCTTTTCTTCTTAGCATTTCAACAATAATTAAAACTAAGTCTGTTGCAGTC
>CACNEM010000019.1 GCA_902619495.1 uncultured Pelagibacteraceae bacterium | reverse complement strand
AAAATTAAAGTTGTGATGACAGACGGTACAGAATTTGAAACTCGATCTACCTGGGGTAAAGAAAATGATATATTAAAGTTGGATATCGACCCAAAATCGCACTACGCTTGGACAGGTGGTGCACAAAAAATTTTAGACAAAGGTAGAGTGAGTAAATACAACAAAAAATTTAGTAACCTTAGATCTAAAAAATAAATTATGACTGATGCACCTTTTATGCCAAAAGCAACAGCTGTTTGGCTCGTAGAAAACACGAATTTAACTTTCAAACAAATAGCAGAATTTTGCAACTTACACGAACTTGAAATTAAAGGAATAGCTGACGGAGATGTTGCAAAAGGTATTAAAGCATATAATCCTATTTTAGCTGGACAGCTTTCGAGAGAAGAAATTGAAAAATGTTCTAATGATCCCTCAAAAAAATTAACCTTAATAAAAAAATTGGACGAAGTTGAAATTAAAGAAAGAAAAAAACCAAAATATACTCCATTGTCAAAGAGGCAAGATAGACCCGATGCTATTTTATGGTTATGTAAAAACGCATCTGAATTGACTGACGGACAAATCTCTAAACTTGTTGGCAGCACAAAAGGTACTGTTTCTTTAATAAGAAAAAGAAGCTATTGGAATTTTTCAAATTTAAAACCAAGAGATCCTGTAATATTAGCCCTATGTACTCAAGAAGCTTTTCAGAAAAGTTTAGAAAAAGCTAAAAGAAGAGTGGAAAGAGAAAAAAAGGCTAAAATTAGAGAGGAAAAAAAGGCTCAAGCAGCTTCTCTCTAGACAAACAAAGTTTCAAATGATAACTAGCAGGAAATTAACTGGAGGTTTTTATTAAAATAGACGTAAAAGATAATAATGTTGAACAAGCTATAAGAGTTTTAAAAAGAAAGCTTCAAAAAGAGGGTTTTTTTAAGGTAATGAAAATGAAAAGCACCTATGAAAAACCGTCTGAAAAAAAGAAGAGAGTACAAACTGAAAATCTAAAAAGAATTAAAAAACTCCAGAAACTAAAAAACAGATACTAATTTTATTAAAATGAGAGGATCAAATATGCCATCCGGTAAAGTAAAATGGTTTAATGCAAAAAAAGGCTATGGATTTATAACTGACGATAAAACAAAAAAAGATATTTTTCTTCATGTATCAGCTCTTGAGGAGTCAAAATTGAGAGTTTTGAAAGAGGAACAAGTAATTAATTACGATATAAAAGAAGAAAAAGATAAACTTCAAGCTATTAACATTAAGAAAAAATAATTTAGCGCGGGGTGGAGCAGTCTGGTAGCTCGTCAGGCTCATAACCTGAAGGTCGTAGGTTCAAATCCTACCCCCGCAACCAAAATGACAGATACTATCAGAAATATTACAATCATTGCTCATGTTGATCATGGAAAAACAACTCTGATTGACAGCTTGATGAAGCAAAGTGGTACGTTCAGAGAAAACGAAAATGTCGAGGAACGAGTTATGGATTCTGGTGAATTAGAAAAAGAAAGAGGTATAACAATCCTTGCAAAACCTACATCTATTAATTGGAAAAATTCTAGAATAAATATTATTGATACACCAGGTCACAGAGACTTTGCAGCAGAAGTAGAAAGAGTTTTACACATGGCTGATGGTGCGCTCTTGCTAATTGATTCTGCGGAAGGAGTAATGCCTCAAACAAAGTTTGTGTTATCTAAAGCCTTAAAACAAGGTTTAAAACCCATAGTAGTAATAAATAAATTAGATAAAGCTGATCAAAGAGCTAATGAAGTATTGAATGAAACGTTTGATCTTTTTGTTAGTTTAGATGCAAATGAGGAACAATTAGATTTTCCGGTAATGTACGCTAGTGGACGATCAGGTTGGGCCACAAGTGATATTGATGGTCCAAGAGAAAACTTAATTCCATTATTGGATTTGATTATGAAACACGTAAAACCGATAAATTTAGATAATACAAAGCCTTTTGCAATGCTATCCACTTTACTTTACGCTGATAGCTTTTTAGGAAGAAGTTTAGTTGGTAAAATAGCTCAAGGAACTGCAAAAGCAAATCAACAAATTAAGGCGATTAACCTTAATGGTGAAAAAGTAGATGAAGGTAGGTTAACAAAAATATTTAGATATGAAGGTACTAAAAAAGTCCCAATTCTATCTGGCAAAGCTGGGGACATAGTCATAATTGCAGGTTTAGAAAAAGCTAATGTTGCTGATACTATTTGTGATTTAGAATTAACTGAGCCTATAAGCGCAACTCCTATCGATCCACCCACTATGTCAATTACAATTACAGTTAATAGTTCTCCTTTAGCTGGAACAGAAGGAAAAAAATTAACAAGCACTCAAATTCGTGAAAGATTAGTTTTAGAAGCTAAAAACAACGTAGGAATAACTTTTGAGGAAAATGAAAACAAAGACTCATTTGTTATTAGTGGAAGAGGAGAATTAATGTTAGAAATTCTTTTAACTCAAATGAGACGTGAAGGATTTGAAATGACAGTAAGTCCTCCAAAAGTTTTAATTAAACAAGACAGTAGTGGTAAAAAGCAAGAGCCAATAGAAGAAATTACAATGGATTTAGACGAAGAATTCTCTTCAAAAATAATTGACTCTATGAATAGAAGAAAAGGAAAGCTTATTGATTTGAAAGACACTGGTAAAAATAAGAAAAGGCTAATTTTTCATGCGCCTACTAGAGGTTTAATGGGATATACCAGCAGGTTCTTAACTTTAACAAAAGGCACTGGAGTAATAAATAGAATTTTTCACTCTTATGGAGATTACACTGGAGATATGGAGGGAAGAAGAAACGGTGCTTTAATTTCTATGGAAAGTGGGAAAGCAGTTGCTTTTGCGATATTTAATTTACAAGCTAGAGGGGAGATGCTTGTTACTCATAACGACCCTGTGTATGAAGGTATGATTGTAGGTATTTCCTCCAAAGCTGGTGATCTTGAGATTAATGTTTTGAAAGGAAAAAAATTAACTAATATGAGAACACAAAATACTGATGAAAATGTTGTGTTAACTCCAATTAGAAAAATGGCTATTGCAGAACAACTGAGTTTATTAAATACTGATGAAGCTTTAGAAATTACACCAAAATCTTGCAGGTTGAGAAAATTAATTTTAGATCCACATGAAAGAAAAAGACTCTCTAGAGCTAAAGCTAAAGCTTCTTAAAGGCTAAATCTTGATTTTTTACTATCAACTAAAAAACCTTTGACAGTATCAAGTGTCATTGATTTATAACTTTTTCCGAAACCATTAATTTGTCTTATAACTTTTGGAGGCATAGTAATTATATTACAATTAATTTGTTTAGCTTGAGTATAATTAAAGGCTTCTCTAGTACTAGCCCAAAGAATTTCAATATTTTTATTTTTTTTTGTTAAAGAAATACTTTTTTTAAATATTGGTAATGGATCTTTTCCTTTGTCAGCCATTCTTCCAGCAAATATCGAGATTATAGATTTAGTTTTTTTATTTAATTTTTTATAAATTTTTTTTGTTTGTTCAAAAGTATAGACCGCGGTTATATTTAGTTTTATACCTTTATCACTTAATTCTTTGATAACAGCTCCAGTGAAAATCCCTTTTGAATTAATTACTGGAATTTTTACGTAAACATTTTTGCCCCAAGAATTGATTTGATAAGCCTGTTTGAGCATATCTTTTGGATTATCAGCAAATACTTCAAAAGAAATTGGTTTTTTTTTACAAATCTTTAAAATACTTAGAGAATATTTTTTGTAGTTTTTAGCTCCAGCTAATCTCATTAAACTTGGATTTGTTGTAAAACCATCTACTAAAGATTTATTATTGTAAAATTTAATCGTTTTATAATCAGCTATGTCACAAAAAATTTTTGTTTTCATTAATCTAAATTTTTTACTATATCTTCTGTCATTTTTTTTGCGTCTGCGAACAACATCAAAGTATTATCTTTGTAAAATAGCTCATTATCTATACCAGCATAACCAGGAGATAAACTTCTTTTAACAAATAAAACTGACTTGCATTTTTCAACATCAAGTACTGGCATACCAAATATTGGGCTTTTTGGATCTGTTTTAGCTATGGGGTTAGTCACATCATTGGCACCAATTACAAAAGCAACATCTGAATTGGCAAAATCATTATTTATATCTTCTAATTCAAAAACTTCGTCATAGGGTACATTTGCCTCTGCTAATAAGACGTTCATATGACCAGGCATTCGTCCAGCAACAGGATGTATTGCGTACGTAACCTTGATATCATTTTTTTTCAATTTATCTACCATCTCTCTTAAAGCATGCTGAGCCTGGGCTACAGCCATACCATAACCTGGAACAATGATTACTGATGATGCGTTTTTCATTAAAAAAGCTGCATCTTCCGCATTACCACTTTTAACAGGTTTTTGATCTTTCTTTTCTTTTTTATCATCTGTTGAATTGTCAGCTCCAAAACCACCAAGTATTACACTGACAAAAGATCTATTCATGGCTTTACACATTATATAAGAAAGTATTGCTCCTGAAGATCCCACAAGTGCGCCAGTTATAATCAATGCAGTATTTTCTAAAGTAAAACCTATACCAGCTGCAGCCCAACCAGAGTAAGAATTAAGCATTGAAATCACTACAGGCATATCCGCTCCACCAATTGGTATAATTAATAAAACCCCAACAAGGAAAGAAATAATAATTAAAGTCCAAAAAATATTTGATGACTGCGTATTGCAAAGATAAAATACTAAAACAAAAATTGCTGCTCCTAGAAATAAATTTATAAGATGTTGGCCACTGAACACTATCGGCGCACCCGACATTATTCCTCTTAATTTTAAAAAGGCTATAATTGAGCCAGAAAAAGTTATTGCTCCTACTGCTGCACCAATGGACATTTCTATAAGACTCGCAAGTTTTATTTCTCCTATGGTACCTAAATTAAAAGCATCTGGATTTAAAAAAGCCGCTATTGCTACAAAAACAGCTGCTAAACCAACTAAACTATGAAAGCCAGCTACTAACTCTGGCATAGCGGTCATTGGTATCCTAAAAGCTATAAAAGCACCAATCGCACCACCGATGAGTAGAAAAATAATCACATAAACTAATGATGTAGATAAATTGCCAAT
>CACNEM010000018.1 GCA_902619495.1 uncultured Pelagibacteraceae bacterium | reverse complement strand
TGTTTAATGGAATTATATTTAATACTGGTAAAGTTCAAATTATAGAAAAAAATAAGAATAATCTCCTTATTGGTATTAAATCTATTCTTAAGTTTAAACGAAATGAAATTGGTTCTTCTATTAGTTGTGATGGCGTTTGTTTAACTTTAGCAAAAATTTCTAAAGGATTAATTTTTTTTTATATATCAAGTGAAACTATTAAACGTTCAAATTTTTATAAAATTAAAACTGGTCAAATAATAAACTTAGAAAAATCTCTAACATATGGTCAAAGAATATCTGGCCACTTTACTCAAGGACATGTAGATACTACAGCAAAAATACTTAATATAAATATTATAGGTAAAGCTTGGGAAATTAAGCTTGTTTTAAAAAATAAAAAATTTCTAAAATTTTTAGAAGAAAAAGCATCGATATCAATAAATGGTGTTTCATTAACAATATCAAAGGTCTCTAACAAATTTTTTTATCTAAATATAATTCCACATACTCTTAAACTTACCAATTTAAAAAATCTTAAATTGAATGATGCAGTTAATGTAGAATTAGATATTTTTGGAAAATATATGTATAAATATAATATTTAAAATGTCTAAAAATAAATTTTCTTCTATCAAATCAATTATTAGTGACGCTAAAAAAGGAAAAATGTTTATATTAGTTGATGATAAGAATAGGGAAAATGAGGGGGATTTAGTTATTCCTGGTTCAAAATGTAATTCCAAAATTATTAACTTTATGGCTAAACACGGAAGAGGACTTATCTGTTTAGCTCTAACAAAAAAGCAAATCGATAAATTGAAACTTCCTCTAATGTCTCAGATTAATAAATCTAGAATGCAAACAGCCTTTACAGTTTCAATAGAGGCAAAAAAAGGTATTTCCACGGGAATTTCCGCTTTTGATAGAGCTAAAACTATAAAAGTAGCTATAAATCCAAAATCTAAAAAAAAAGATATTGTTTCTCCTGGTCATGTATTTCCTTTGGTTGGAAGAAATGGAGGTGTATTGGAAAGAGCCGGCCATACAGAAGCTTCTATAGATATTTCTAAGATGTCAAAACTGAACCCAAGTTCAGTTATTTGCGAGGTAATGAATGAAGACGGTAGGATGGCAAGGCTTGATGATTTAATAAGATTTTCAAAAAAACATAAAATAAAAATTGCATCAATTGCTGATTTAATAGCTCATAGATTAAAAAATGAAAAACTTGTTTATAAATCTTACGTTAAAAATATCAATTTTAAAAATTTTTCAAAAACACAATTAAGTATATTTAAAAATAAACTGAATACTTATGAGTCATTCGTTTTATCAAAAGGAGTATTCAAAGGCAATAAATCAATTCCTGTAAGAGTTCTGTCAAAAAAAATTAATAGAACGAATTTTTTAACAAATAAAGAAATAAAAAAAAATATTAAACTTTTATCAAAATATAAAAATTATTTACTAATAGTAATTAATAATCAAATAAACAAAGATAAAAGTGAAACTGATATTACTTTAAGATATTATGGTATAGGAGCTCAAATTATTAAGGATTTTAAAGTTAAAAATATGATATTATTTTCTAGATCAAAGAAAAAAATAATTGGTTTGGATGGCTTTGGTATTAAAATTAAGAAACAGATTATTATTAAATGAATAAAATTCTGATTATAAACGCAAATTATTACAAAGAAATAACTGTCAATCTTTTGCATGAGGTAAAAAAAATCCTAAAAAAGAATAAAAAAGATTTAAGTATAATTAATGTAAGTGGGGTATTTGAAATTCCTATTGCTATAAGAAAAAATATAAATAAATTTGATGCTTTTGTTGCTATTGGATGTGTAATTAAAGGAAAGACACCTCACTTTGATTATATTTGTAGGTCAGTTTTTGATGCCATTATGACATTATCTATTAATTATAATAAACCAATTGGAAATGGAATAATTACTGCATTAAATAAGAAACAAGCTTACGAAAGATGTGGAAAAATTAAGTCTATAAAAAATAATAAAGGATATGAGGCTGCAAAAGCTGTTCTATCCATTTTGGACAATGGAACAAAAAAAATTTAAGAATCCTTCACCAAGAATAAAAATCGTACAAAAAATTTATAATTCTTTAATGAATCCGGATAACGATATTGAATACCCTAAAAATCAATATAAAAAATTTATTAAAGATGTAGTTATAGGTACCTTAGAACGAACTGAATTGATTGAGGAAACTGTAAAAAAGCACCTAGGTGAAGATATAGATTTGAAAAAAACTGACAAACTTTTAAAAATTATTTTATTTGCTGCGATTTATGAGCTATTATTTAAACACAATAATCCAAAAAAGGTTGTTATAAGCGAATATTTACTAGCCTCTGAATACTTTTTAGAAAAAGTTCAAATTGGTTATTTAAACGCAATATTAGATAAAATTGCAAAAGAACTAAGAAAAGATGAATAAAATTGTTAAAATTTTATTAAGTTTAGCTTGCGTTTTTAACTCATTTTTGGCATCTATCCGTTTATTATAATGACGAATTATTTAGAACTTCTTTATTTAATATCATTTACAGGAATCTTAGCTGTAGCTTATAGCTATCTTCTTTCAGGTCAAATTATTTCAGCAAGTCCAGGAAATAATAGAATGCAAGAAATTGCTGAGGCTATTCAAATAGGAGCTAAGGCTTACTTAAACAGACAGTATAAAACTATCGCAGTTGTTGGAATAATAGTTTTAGCTATTGTAAGTTATTTTTTTAGTTATTTGGTTGGATTAGGATATTTTATAGGTGCCTTTCTGTCAGGTGTTGCTGGTTATGTTGGTATGCTTATTTCAGTAAAAGCAAACGTTCGAACAGCAGAAGCATCAAGAAAAAGTTTGCAATCAGGATTAACTATAGCTTTCAAATCAGGTGCAATAACTGGATTGCTTGTTGCCGGTTTAGCTTTACTAGCGATTACAATATATTACATAATTTTGATAAACCTAAATGTTGATAACAGAGAGATAATCAATGCATTAGTAGCTTTGGGATTTGGAGCTTCTTTAATTTCTATTTTTGCAAGGTTAGGTGGTGGTATTTTTACAAAAGGTGCAGACGTTGGTGCTGACTTAGTTGGCAAGGTAGAGGCCGGTATACCTGAGGACGATCCAAGAAATCCAGCAGTTATAGCAGATAACGTAGGTGATAATGTCGGTGACTGTGCTGGGATGGCTGCTGATTTATTTGAGACCTATGCTGTAACAATTGTAGCAACTATGGTTTTAGCATCGATTTTTTCTCCTGAAGACTATAATTTGATGATTTATCCCTTAGCTATTGGAGGTGCATGTATAATTACCTCTATTGTCGGAACATGGTTTGTCAAACTTGGAAAGAGCAAAAGCATTATGGGAGCTCTTTATAAAGGATTTATTGTGACTGCAATAACTTCTTTGATAATTATGTACCCGGTAACTGACTCAATCATAGGAATGAAAAGTACTTATAATAATAATGCTGGTGCAATTTTTACAGGGTTAGAACTTTATATTTGTGGAATAGTTGGCTTTGTAATTACAGGATTATTAATTTGGGTAACGGAATATTATACTGGTACAGACTACAGACCGGTTAAAACAGTTGCAAAATCATCTACTACAGGACATGGCACTAATGTTATACAAGGATTAGCTATTTCAATGGAAGCTACGGCTATTCCTGCACTTATAATAGTAGCTGGTATTTTATATACTAATAGCTTAGCAGGTCTATACGGTATAGCTATTGCAGTAACCGCTATGCTTGCACTTACTGGAATGGTAGTTGCTCTTGATGCTTATGGTCCAGTAACAGACAATGCTGGTGGCATAGCTGAAATGTCTAAACTGCCAAAGAATGTAAGAAAAACTACAGATGCATTAGATGCAGTTGGTAATACAACAAAAGCAGTTACAAAAGGATATGCAATAGGATCCGCTGGTTTAGGAGCTCTTGTACTTTTTGCTGCTTACACTGAAGACATAAAATATTTTTCTAAAGTAAAAAATTCAGCACTAGAGGGTGTTAATGTTACTTTTGATTTATCTAATCCTTTTGTTGTCGCAGGCTTATTAATTGGTGGAATGCTACCATATTTATTTGGTTCAATGGGAATGCAAGCTGTAGGTAGAGCTGGTGGTGCTGTTGTTATTGAAGTAAGAAGACAATTTAAAAAAATTCCAGGAATAATGAAGGGAAAAAGAAAACCTGATTATGGAAGGTTGGTTGATTTACTGACTAAAGCCGCGATTAAAGAAATGATAATTCCTTCTCTATTGCCTGTTTTATCACCAATAATTCTTTATTTTATAATTCTTCAGATAGGTGGTATGGAAGCAGCTTTATCGTCCCTTGGAGCAATGTTATTGGGAGTAATAATTACTGGTTTATTTGTTGCTGTTTCTATGACAGCAGGTGGTGGAGCATGGGATAATGCAAAAAAATATATCGAGGATGGTAATTTTGGAGGCAAAGGATCCGAGGCACATAAATCTGCTGTAACAGGAGATACAGTTGGTGATCCATATAAAGATACAGCTGGACCAGCTGTGAATCCAATGATTAAGATTACTAATATTGTAGCTTTACTTCTATTAGCTGTAATTGCGCACTAAATTAAACTATTTTTTATACATTTTATTTTTTAAGCTATTGAGGAATTTTTCCATAAAACTTCTTTTTGATAAATCATTTTCAGTATACTTATCAGAAAACTCAACTACTTCTGTTGAGTTCTTATCGAAAAATTGTTTTTCTTTAAGAATTCCAAATTTATCGAATTTGACTATTAAAATATTATTTGTTTTTAAAATATTTTTTCCCAATTTATGATATTTTCCTTTTGTTAAAACTCTCTCAAAATAAATCCATATATTTTCATCGTTTATAGATGTGGTATGGGGTTGCCCAATAATTCTTAAAATATCATTTTTATTTGATTTATTTACTTCAAGAGTATCGGATCTGTTTTTTAAAAATAAAATCCCATGATTTTTATGGGGTTCTTTTAATTGACACGCTGAAAAAAAAAGACAAAGTAATATATATAATATAAAAATATGATTTTTAATTTGAAAAAACATAATTCTGAGTTGTACAATACATTGCTAAGCTTATCTAGAAATATTTTTTTTTATAAAAAAATTAAGTTAAGTGATAATTTTGAATCAAGGATTTATCTAATGTTTATACATTTCTCTATAATGATGATCATATCAAAAAAGAAAGGCGTTAAATTTAATCAGGATAATTACGACTCACTTTTTTATAATATAGAATACAATTTAAGAGAGATGGGTTTTGGAGACGTATCTGTAAATAAAAAAATGAAAGATCTAAATAAGGTTTTGTACGATATTTTATTAAAGATCGAAAAAAAAGAAAATCAAGAATTTCAAATTGACGATAAATTATTAATTAAGTATTTTCCAAAATTTACTGTTGAAAAAGGTGCTGTTTATGAAGATTTTAAAAGTTATTTTTTAAAATTTTACAATTTTTGCTTTGAATTACCACTTAATAATATGGTAAGAGATGCAATAAAATTTAATAATTAATTATGGCTGTTCCTAAAAGAAAAACATCTATTTCAAAAAAAAGGATGAGAAGATCTCACCATAAATTATCTTCAATAAATATAATTGAAGATAAAAAATCTGGTGAATATAAACTTTCACATCACGTAGATCTGAAAACTGGATATTATAACGGTAAAAAGATCTTAGATATTTAATAAATTTAATGACAAAAAAAATTTCTATTGCAATTGATGCAATGGGTGGTGAAAATGCTCCACACAAAACTTTAGAGGGAGTGGGTTTATTTTTAAAAAAAAATTCAAAAAAAGATGATTTTATAATTAATCTTTATGGTGATGAGGCAATTATTAAAAACAAATTACGTGAATTAAATATATCATCTAAGTTTATCAAAATTATTCATACAGACTCAATAGTTTCTGATGAAGAAACTCCTTTAACTGCTGTAAAAAATTCAAAAAATACAAGCATGTGGAAGTGTATCAACGCACAGATTTCAGGTGGAGCAGATATAAGCTTATCTGCTGGAAATACAGGAGTTCTATTAATTGTTTCAAGAATGATTTTAAAAATGATGAGCGAAGTAAGTAAACCAGCTCTTGCAGGTTTATGGCCTAACAAAACTTCAATGAACGTTGTTTTAGATTTAGGAGCAAATATTGAATGCAATGAAGAAAATTTAATTGACTTTGCAGAAATGGGATCAGCGTTATACAAAGCATTATTTCCAACACAACTTCCAAAAGTGTCTTTGTTGAACGTTGGCTCTGAAGAAATTAAAGGCACAGAAATCTTAAAAAATTCTTCAAAAAAACTTAAAGATTTAAGCAACGAAAATAATTTTATTTATAAGGGATATATTGAAGGAAACTCAATAATGAGTGGAGACTCAAATGTTATTGTTACTGATGGGTTTACAGGTAACATTGCCCTTAAAACCGCAGAGGGAACTGCAAAATTTATTACTGATAATTTAAAAAATACTTTAACTAAAATATCTTTAATTTTTTCTTATTTACCATTAAAAAGATTTAAATCAAAACTTGATCCGAGAAAATATAATGGTGCAATCTTCTTAGGATTAAATGGTC
>CACNEM010000017.1 GCA_902619495.1 uncultured Pelagibacteraceae bacterium | reverse complement strand
AAAATCCCGGTGTTTATAAAATGATTAGTTCCACTGGTGAAATTCTATATATTGGTAAAGCTAAAAATATCCCAAACAGACTCAAAAGTTATGTAACTGAGTCTAATCTTCCTATTAGAACTGAGAGAATGCTTTCGCTTACGCATAATCTTGAAACTACTACTACAAGTAATGAAAGTGAGGCTCTACTATTGGAAGCAAATTTAATAAAAAAACATAAACCCCGTTACAATATACTTTTGCGTGATGACAAATCTTTTCCTTATATTTACATTGGTAATAAAGATAAGTGGCCACAACTTACAAAGTTAAGAGGGAAAAAGTCAAAAACAGGATATTATTTTGGCCCATTTGCATCAATCGGTTCTGCTAATTGGACAATAAAAATTTTACAAAAAATTTTTCTTTTGAGAGTCTGTGATGACACTGTTTTCAAAAATAGAGAGAGACCGTGTATCTTATACCAAATTAAAAGATGTTCTGCTCCATGTGTTGGACACATAAATGAAAAAGATTACGAGTCCACAGTTGCAGACGCTATTGACTTTATTTCAGGCAAATCCAGAAGAATTCAGAAAAACTTATCCAAAGAAATGGAAAAAGCTAGCAAAGAATTGGACTATGAGAAAGCTGCTATTGCAAGAGATAGAATAAAAGCATTAACTCAAATACAAACCTCTCAGAAAATAAATCAGACAAATTTAACTGAGGCTGATGTTATCAGTATTTATAAAGAGACAGGAAAAACATGTGTGCAAGTATTTTTTTTTAGGTCAAAACAAAACTGGGGTAATCAGGCTTTCTATCCTAAACATGATCCAGATGACAGTATAGAAGATATAATAAGTTCTTTTATATCGCAATTTTATGAAAACAAAACTATTCCAAGGCTGATATTAACTAACTGTGAGGTCAGAGATAAAAAACTTATTGAAAAAACATTCTCCGAGAAGGATAAAAAAGATATTATTATTAAGCTAGCAAAAGGTAAAAATGAGATAAGTATATCTAGTCTTGCAGAGAAAAATGCAAAACAAGCTTTAAAACAAAAACTAGTTCAATCTGATACTAACAATAATCTTATTGAGGAGTTAGCATCTAAATTTAATATTAATAACAATATAGAATTAATAGAAGTGTACGATAATAGCCATATTCAGGGAACTGACTCTATCGGATCATTAATTTGTTTTAGTAATGAAGGTTTTGTAAAAAAAAGATACAGGAAATTCAATATTAAAGATGAAAAAATAAAAAATGATGACTATGGGATGATGAAAGAAGTATTATTTAGAAGATTTTCTAAAGCCATCAAGGAAAAATCTGGTTCATTATCATTGCCAGATTTAATAATAATAGACGGTGGAAAAGGACAATATTCTGTATCTAGAGAAGTTCTTAATGAATTAGGATTGCACGACTTACCAATTTTAGCTGTAGCAAAAGGTAAAAGAAGAAATGCAGGAGAGGAAAAAATTTATTACAAAAGTAAAGAATATATTTTAGAAAGAAATGATCCATTATTATTTTTCATACAAAGACTAAGGGATGAAGCTCATAGATTTGCAATCAGCACACACAGAGCAAAAAGAAAGAGGAATCTCAGTAAATCGTTATTAGATCAAATACAAGGAATAGGAAAACAGAGGAAAAGAGCATTATTAAATCATTTTGGGTCTGCAAGAGCAGTTGAGTCTGCAAGTTTTGATGACCTAAAATCAGTTGATGGAATAGAAGACAATATTGCTAAGAAAATATATGATTATTTCCACGAATGAAATTAAAAATACCTAATATACTAACCATAGGTCGAATTATAATTGTTCCTATTTTTGTAATTACTTTTTTTATTCCAGGATTTTTTGGAGATTTAATCCCCTTTTTTTTATTCGTACTTGCTAGTTTTACAGATTACTTGGACGGACTATTAGCAAGATTATTCAAAGAGGAGTCCAAACTTGGAGAGTTATTAGATCCTATTGCAGATAAAATTTTAGTTTCGGCCGCTCTTATTTTGCTTGTCATGAATGGTACAATTAAAAATTATGAAGTTATAGCTGCAATTATAATTCTTACAAGAGAAATTCTAGTATCAGGTTTAAGAGAGTTTTTGGCTAAAGGTAGTATCACAATGGAAGTTACAAGTTTATCAAAGTTAAAAACATTTATACAAATGACCTCAATAGCTATTCTTTTGACAGGGGAAAGTGGGAATAAGATAATAAATTTTCAGGATTATAATGCCCAAACGGTTGGAATTATTCTTCTATGGCTGTCTTCTTTTCTAACATTATATACAGGTTACGATTATCTTAGAAAAGGAATTGATCATGCTATTAACGAGGATACAAAGAACTAATATGAGTTTAACTGAAAAAAATTTACGAGAAAAAGATTTTCATAATGAATTACAATCAAGACCAAAAGGAAGATTCGAAAATATTTTTTATAAAGCTCTTGCAAATGTATGGGATGATTTTTATGACCGCTTGCAAAAAAATTCAAGAAATGCTGAGGTTTTGGATTATGGTTGTGGAATTGGGCCGTCAATAATTAAAGTAAGTAACTATGAGCCTAAAAAAATAACTGGTATAGATATTTCTGAAATTTCTATAAAAAAAGCTCAAGATAGAACAAGAAACCTTGGGGCAATGGTTGAGCTTAAGGTAGACAATTGTGAACAAACAAGTTTTGAAAATAATCAATTCGATTTAGTTTATGGTCATGGAATATTACACCATTTAGAGTTTTCAAAGTGTCTTGATGAAATTCTAAGAATTTTAAAACCGGGGGGATCTTTTTTATTTGTTGAGCCTTTAGGCACAAATCCAATAATTAATTTTTACAGAAAATTAACACCTCGATCTAGATCAATTGATGAACATCCATTTACTAATAAAGATTTAAAATTATTGAAGAGCAAATATAAAGATGTGGAAATAAAATTTTATGGGTTTTTAACTTTAGTTTTTTTTCCCTTTTACTTAGATCCAAAAAAATCAAAGATATTTAAAATGTTAAAAAGCTTAGATCAAATTTTATTTAAAATTAAATTTTTTAGATATTTTGCTTGGTCTGTTTTGATTTCAGCTAAAAAATAATTAAGCCGCTGAGTCTTTTTTTCTAACTAAATTTTGATAAGCTTCGTTTAATTCAGTGATAGTTTCACAAACTTTAAATTGAAAATCATTAATTTGTGAAACTGGTGTAACTTCAGCAGCTGTACCGGTTAAAAAACAACCCACAAAATTTTTCATCTCTTCAGGTTCAATTTTTCTTTCGATAACTTTTATACCTTTTTTTTTTGCAATATTAATTACCTCTCTTCTGGTAATACCATCTAGAAATGAGTCGGGCACTGGTGTGTGTAATTCGTTAGATTTATTTTTAAAAAATACATTTGCGCCAGTGGCTTCTGCAATATTCCCCTCATGATCTAGCATCAGTGAGTCGGTAAACCCTTTTGCCTCTGCTTCATGTTTTGATAATGTGCAAATCATATACAGTCCTGCTGCTTTGGTATCCCAGGGAATTGTATTGGGGGCAGGTCTTCTCCAGCTTGAAATATTTAGTTTTATTCCATTTAATTTTAATTTTGGATCAAAATATGAACCCCACTCCCATGTGGCGACAGCTACATGTACTTTGTTTTTTTGAGCTGAAATTGCCATCATCTCACTTCCTCTCCAGATTAATGGTCTAACATATCCGTTTCTTACTTTTTGAATGCTTACAATCTCTTTACAGGCTTGATTAATTTCTTTTTCACTGTATGGAACTTTTATACCCATTCTTTTAGCTGAGTAGAATAATCTTGCAGTGTGTTCCTCTAATTTGAAAATCTCTCCATCATAAACTCTTTCGCCTTCAAAAACGCAGCTGGCATAGTGGAGACCATGATTTAGTACATGAATGTTTGCATCTTTCCACTCGACTGTTTTTCCATTAAACCAAATTTTTCCCGATCTTTTATCGTAAGGTATACTTTCCATTATTAGTAAATATATAGATTTTTTTTAATTTAAAAAGTATATTCCAAATTAGGATAAGTCAATATAACTTACCATTATGAAAGATTTACTTTACCTTAAAGATGAACAAATAAAAGAGTTTATTCAACTTTTATATTATGCTTACAGAGAGACCTTTTCAGATCCAAAAGAAATTTTGACAAAGAAATATTTCGGTCCTGCGCACTTAAGAGCCCTCAATCTCATTGAGAGAAACCCTGGAATTAATCTAGGTGAGTTAATTTTCAAGTTAAAAGTAACTAAACAAAGTCTTAATAGAGTTTTAAGAGACTTATTAAACTCAAAAATGATTAAGCAGGTTCAAGATGAAAATGATACACGAAAAAAGAATTTATATTTAGATAAAGAGGGAAAATTGTTTTTTGAGGTGGTTTATAACTCTCAAAAAAAAAGAATTTTTAATGCTTTAAAAAATTCAAGTTCTGACTCAGTTATAAAATTCAAAGATGTATTAAAAAAGATAATAGATGGAAAATAACAAAAATCATATATTAATTGTTGATGATGACGATAGAATA
Source organism: uncultured Pelagibacteraceae bacterium (assembly GCA_902619495.1). Taxonomy (GTDB): domain Bacteria; phylum Pseudomonadota; class Alphaproteobacteria; order Pelagibacterales; family Pelagibacteraceae; genus Pelagilacustribacter. The sequence goes on along the minus strand of CACNEM010000017.1, from coordinate 2,841 downwards.
AGAGGACTATTGAAAGACTATCTTTCAAGAAAAAATTATATTGTTTCTACTGCTGAGGATGCAGATCAAGCTAAATTAAAATTAGAAATTATAAAATTTGATATAATTATTTTAGATATAATGATGCCAGGACAAGATGGGTTCGCATTGACCAAGGAAATCAAAAAGGATCTTAAGACTCCAATTATACTTCTAACAGCTAAAGGAGAAGTTGAAAATAGAATAAAGGGACTAGAGCTAGGTGCTGACGATTATATTGGTAAGCCTTTTGAACCTAGGGAACTATTGTTAAGAATTAAAAATATTATTAGTAAAAATAACAAAATAGATTTAAGTATTAAACACACAGTTGGTAATGCTAAAATTGATCTTAATAAAATGAAAATTGACTTAAATAACAAAACTAGGAAAATAAATAATTCTGAAAAACAAGTTTTAATTCAGATGCTTAGCAATCCTGGTAGAACATTTAGCAGAGAAGAAATTGGAAAAATTTCTTCTATTAATCAAGAACGATCGATTGACGTAATGATAACACGATTAAGACAAAAAATAGAAATAAATCCAAAGAGTCCTAAATATCTACAAACAATAAGAGGGTCAGGTTATGTTCTCTGGATTGAATAAGTTTTTAAAATATATTTTACCAAAAAGACTTTTTTATAGAGCGTTGATAATTGTTGCAGCTCCTACAATTATTCTTCAATTAATAATTACAGTAGTATTTTATGATAGCATTTGGATTAAAGCTAATAAGAATGTTACAAGATCTTTAGTAGACCAGCTTAATACCATTAAAGAGGTTTACGAAAATGATAAAAAAAACTTTGACTTTTTGACAGACAGTTACAAAAATAATTTTAATTTTGAGATTGGAATTAATCGAGGAGATTTTCCAATTGTAAGTGGGGAGCGAAAATTTAGTCCTATGGATAGATCTTTAAGAAGAGAATTAAAATCTTCTTTCGGAAATAATAATTATTGGTTCAGTACTTCAAAATTCAAAAATGCTGTAGAGATTAAAATTAAATCTAATGATGAAGTGATCGAGTTTTTAGTTCCAAAAGAAATGGTCTCGACTTCATCGGTGAGATTATTCGTATTATGGACGACACTTCCTTCTATATTGCTAATTATAATTGCTTTGATTTTTTTAAAAAATCAAACAAAACCATTAGTTAAATTAGCAAAGGCTGCAGAAAGATTTGGTAAAGGAGATTATGTAAACGATTTTAGAGCATCTGGGGCTTTAGAAATAAGAAAAGCAGCTTTTGAATTTGATCGTATGGCTAAAAGAATCAATCGACATCTTAATCAAAGAGCAGAGATGCTTTCAGGAATAAGTCACGATTTAAGGACACCTCTCACAAGATTAAAGCTTCAGCTTGAAATGCTCAATCAAAAAGAAATTTCAAAAAAAATGTCAAAAGATATTGACGAAATGGAGAGTATGCTTGATGATTATTTGCAATTTGCAAAAACTCAATCTCAAGAAACTACCTCAAAAATAGACCTCAAAAATATATTTAATTTAATAGAAAGCGAATTAAATAATAGTAACTTAAAAATTATTATTAAAGACAACGTGGAATTAAAAGGGAGGCCAAATGCTTTGAAAAGATCGTTTGAAAACATAATACAAAATGGATTAATTTATGGAACAAATGTTTTTGTTGACATAAATAAGAGTGCAAACAGAGCCTTGATAACAATTGAAGATGATGGACCTGGTATTCCAGAAGATCAATACAAAAATGTTTTTAAGCCTTTTTTCAGACTTGATAAAAGTAGAAGCCTTAATCAGTCAGGTGTAGGGTTAGGTCTTGCTATAGTTGAGGATATAGTTAATTCTCATGGAGGTAATATTCAATTAGGTAAAAGTAAATTAAATGGATTACAGGTTAAGATTTCGTTACCTTTTTAGTTTTTTTTTCTTCAATAATTTTTTTATAGTTAATTCCTGCTTTTGAACCAATTTTTTTAAAACCTCAAACTCTTTTCTGTTAACAAGTTCAAGATCATTTATAATTCTGTCTCTTTTAAATTTTAACTCATTTGATAATTCTTTTTTAATATCTTTAGATGTTAAAATTCCGTTCTCAATTAAATGAGATAAGTTTTTAAATAGTTTTTCATAATTATTCATAATACAATCTTATTTGATAGGCATCTTAATTTCAAATATGTTATAAGGATATATGTATACCCACAATTTAGATCCGGTTTTGTTTAATTTTGGCTTCATAGAAATCCGATGGTACTCACTTGCATACATAGCAGGAATTCTTATTGGATGGGTATTAGGGAAAAAAATAATACAAAAAAGATTTATAAATTCGAATTTTGAATTTGATTTAAAAGAATTCGATAATTTAATCACATACATAATTTTATCCATAATAATTGGGGGAAGAGTTGGGTATGTGATTTTTTATAATTTCTCTTATTATATTTCAAATCCTCTTGATATATTTAAAATTTGGGAAGGTGGAATGTCTTTTCACGGAGCTTTGATAGGAATAATTTTTGGTACATACATTTTTTCGATTAAAAAGAGAATATCCACTATCTTTTTGCTAGATATAATTGCATGTGTGTCCCCTATCGGAATATTTCTTGGTCGCATTGCAAATTTTATAAATGGGGAATTAGTTGGAAAAGTTACAAACGTAGCTTGGGGAGTAAAATTTTTAAATTATGACTCAATGATTAGACATCCCTCCCAGTTGTATGAAGCTTTTTTTGAGGGAATAGTTTTATTTATGATTTTAAATTTTTTTATTTTTGGTAAAAATTACAAGATCGGCACATGCTCTTATTTATTTCTAATTTACTACGGTA
>CACNEM010000016.1:5000-9946 GCA_902619495.1 uncultured Pelagibacteraceae bacterium | reverse complement strand
AATCTAAGTATTACAAATTTTAAGTTCGATTTCCTGCAAATTTTTTCTATTATCATTTCAGATGACAATTTACTTGTGCTGTAAATGCCTCCTTGTTCACTCCGCGCGTAGATAGAACTGGCGAATACTATTTTTTTTACTTTATTTTTTAAACAGGCTTTAAGCACATTTGTGGTACCTAAAATATTGTTTTCTATTGTTTGAAATGGAGTTTTATTTGAAGAATTAAGGTCTGCAGAAGCAGCAAAATGAAATACTATATCAACTTTTTTCATGGCTTTATCAAGATCTTTGTAGATACTTGTGCTCCCAATGATCATTTTTTGATTTCTATTTTTATGTTTTGATTTTTTTTTATCAAATAATCTGACTTTAAAGTTTTTAGATGATAAAAGATCAGCTAAATGACTTCCTAAAAACCCAGAAGCCCCAGTTACTAAAAAGGTTTTGCTCATTTGTTCAATATTTGAACAACAATATATTATTTGTTCTTTATTGTAAATATAGAAATTATTTAAAAGATATTAAATTTATGATTTATTTTTATTTACAATTTCCGGACGTGCAGCGCCTCTATTTTCAGTACCATGCGTGCCTTCATTAGATAGAACTTTTGACATAGGAATTATCTCTTTGTCTATTTCAATAGATGCACTTGATGGATCCATGTATTTTCTATCTCCATGAACACTGCTCTTTAGGAGTTTGTACTTGTCTCTAACCGCTTGTTTTTTTTGTGAGGCCTTGTAGTTTAATTTTTTGTTTGTATTCTCTACCAAAGTTTTCAGTTCTACATCTTTTATATCATGTGGCTTTATACTAACTAGAGTTGGAAGACCAGTATCGAAATTATATGACTCGTGAAATAGATTATTTTTTTCAACTATATCCCACATTTTTGTGCCTGGAAGTGGAGTTGCGAGTGATAAGGAATAACTATCTGAGTCAAGATTCATTGCAAAGTTAATTGTTCTATCTCTAGTTTTTTTGGTTTCAAAAGGAAAACCCATCATAAAATTTGTGTGAACTAGCAACCCTGCCTGATGTGCAAGATCACATGTGGCAACTACTTCATCTAAATCAAGTCTTTTACCGATTACATCATTTAAAAATTCTGGGTCCCCACATTCAACTCCAAGACCAATTTGATCCCAACCTGCTTCTCTCATATTTTTAAACATTTCTAATCTTTTGTCTCTATTAAGCGGTGTATCTGCTCTCATTGCATTTGGCATAGTAACTCTTAGTTTGTGATGTTTAATTCTATCACAAATTTTGTTCACTCTTATTGGATTGACTGCAAAGTTATCATCTTCGATTTGAAGTTCTTTAATTTGAAATTTTTCAACTAAATAATCAACCATCTCACCTACACGCTCTGGACTCATTTGTCTAAACTTATGTCCAAAAAATACTGTGCTTGAACAAAAATAACATCTATCCGGGCAACCTCTAGATGTCATAATACAACCAACTCTCCCAGATTTTACATAAGGGTTATGGTACATCGCAATTTCAAAATATTTTTCCATTGGAACAAGATCCCATGCTGGTATTGGCAGAGCATCCATATCATGTATCAATGGAGCCATCGGATTCTTTAAAAATTCTTTTCCTTTTCTTTGAACTAATCCAGGAACATCTTTTAGATTATTTTTATTTTCGAATATTTTTTCAACAAAGGTGCTCCATGTATAGTCGCCTTCTCCTCTCATAACAAAATCTACACATTTCTCGTCATTTAATACTTCCTCAGGTTTATCAGATGCATGTATTCCGCCGAACACAACAATCGTTTCTTTGTTATATTTCTTAATTGCTCTAGCAACTTCGTAAGCTTGAGAAACTTGAGAGGAAAATAATGATGAAACTCCAACAATATCTGGTTTAAAATCATTCATTTTTTCAATAATTTTTTCTCCTGAAGCTCCGTAAGTAATCATACCGTCTCCACTCTTTAAACTTCTAACATCATTGTAATCCTCTATTAAAGTGTCATAAATCATTAAATTTTTAAAACCATTTTCTCTTAAACCGGCTGCAATGCAACAAAGGCCCAGAGGAGGTTGGACTCGTCTGATCATATTTTTAGAAGCAACTGCTCTTGGCGAAATTAAAGCTATTCGAGCATCTTTTGAATTTTTATTAAATGTCATCCTAGATACATATATATTATTAAGTATTAAATGCAATATAACCCATTTAACAGATAAGTGAGTATAATTAACACTTATAAGTATTATTTAGAGATTAATTGTGTTATACATAACTCGCGTTGAAATGCTTGGTGGGAAATCAGTGTGAAATTCATTGGCTGTACCTGCAACCGTAAAGTCGGAGCGCCACCCAACGTAGTCCGCTGTTGAATGATGGCCAGGAAAAGTCTAATTCTGCAATGAAAAATTAACATCGGCGTTATTTAAAACTAAGTTTAAAGTTAAAGTTTAATGCTGAGGTTAATATGAAAAAAATTTTCATTTTTTTAATAATTAAAATATTTTTAATAAATTTTAATTTAGTTTTGGCAGAAGATATACCGATCTTGGTAATATCACCTGGTAAAACAATCCAATCTAAAAGTACTGTGGGAAGTGACGTTGATATTATAGATTCAAAAACAATTGAGAAATCAAATGAGCAATTTATTGGTGATATATTGGATAATAATTTAAACGGAATAAATTATTTTCAATCGGGTGGTAAAGGAACTGTTTCAGGAATTCAATTGAGGGGGCAACCAAAAAGATATACGACCGTTTACATTGACGGGGTAAAAGTTTCTGACCCCTCTACTCCGTCTAATGATTATTCTTTCAATAATCTAATGTCAGGATCAGTAGATAGAGTTGAAATTCTAAAAGGAGCTCAAAGTTCATTATATGGAAGTGGAGCGTTAGCAGGAACAATACAATTATTTTCAAAAAAAGGTAGAGAGGGCCACAATAAAGATATAAATATTTCAAAAGGCTCATTTGGTACTCAAAAAATTGATTTAAGTTTTGACGGAAAGAATGATTATTATGATTATTTTTTAGGTTACACCAATTACTCAACTGATGGGGAGTCAGCGATGAGAGATAACTCTGAAAAAGATGGTTATAGAAGCGATAATATTACAATGAACTATGGCTACAATTTTAACAACAACTTAAGACTAGAAAACTTCTTATATTATAATGACTCTTTTCTAGAATACGATGCTGTAAACAAATCTTATACTGATTTAAATGATGCCACAGATGACCAGCAAGCAATATACACTGGTAGATTAATTTATAAAAACGGTAAATTAAAAAATACACTATCTTATAATAACACCTACGTACTAAGAAATACTACAGCATATAATAAAACTAAAAAAAATTATTACGGTTATAGAGATGCTATAAATCTTTTGACAGAATACAATTTAAGCTTAGACAACAAAATTATTATTGGTTTAGATAATGAGTTTGATAAAGCTGAACTTTATAACTACTATACAGATAGTGCTTACGCAGAAAGTGATGAAGCAATTTATTCACAATATTTTGATTTACAATTTAGACCAGGAGAAAAGACTTTTACAACTTTTGGCTTGAGAAGAGATGATCATACAACTGTCGGAGATTATTATACAGGAAGAATAACTGCATCTCACAAACTTAACAAAGATACACGATTGAGAACTAATTTTGGTACTTCAGTTAGATTTCCAGCTTTAAACTCACTTCATCATGGAAACAATTTGATTGATAAAGATAGTCTAAAGGCTGAAACTGGCAAAAGTATAGATATTGGTATAGATAAATCTTTCCCTGATAACAACTTAAACTTAAGTGCTACAACTTTTTATTTAAAATATAAAAATGATATTAAAGGATGGAAGTCACACACAGGTGGTATGGGAGAAAAGTATTATTCTGGGGGAGGAGACTATGCTTTGGATAATAGTAATTCAAAAACTTACAGTTATGGCTTAGAACTTAATGCAGACTGGGAGCTATCCGAATCTTATATGTTTAAATTTGGTTATACTATGACGGAGTCGTATGATGGCACTACATGTGATAATCCAGACTCAACGGGTGGACAAGGGTCAAGTGCTTGTAACGATGAGATGAATGTTAGAGTACCTAGAGATCAAGTAAACTTTTCTGGGACAAAAATTTTTAATGAGTTTTTGTCTCAAACTTTAAAACTCAAGTATGTGGGTGAAAGAAGAGATTATGGAAATACTAATCAAGGTTTTGAGGATGTGATACTTTCTAAATATTTAACAGCAGATTTAGTAACTAATATTGATCTTTACAATAATTATGGCTTAAATATTTCTGCATCAAACATCTTTGATAAACGATATTCTGAGGCTTACGAATATAAAGCCCCTGGAAGATCAATAAACTTTATGTTAAATAAGAAATATTGATGCTAAGTTATTTAAAAATTTCATTTTCAATATTCATTGTATTGGCGCTATCAAGATTTATTCCCCATCCACCAAATTTTACAAGCTTATTGGCTCTTAGTTTTTATGTACCAGTGTTGTTAGGCCTTAAGTATTTGCCTGCATTAATTATAAGTTTTGCAATTACAGATCTAATTATAGGTTATCATACTGGAACTCATTGGACGTGGGGTAGTGTTTTGGTAATTGGACTAATGTCCCAATATTTTACTAAAAAAGTTAGTATAAGATTAATTGGAGCATTGTTAGGAGCCACTTTATTCTTTGTAATTACAAACTTTGGTGTTTGGACTACGGGTATGTATGGATTGACATTAATTGGATTACTGAATTGTTATATACTTGCAATTCCGTTTTTTGCTTATAGCATGATATCAACTATCATATTTTCTCTTGTAATAGAAACTGGATATAAGTTTTATAAAATAAAATTTTTAAGATATAAAAAAAGCCCGCAGTAAACTACGGGCTTAGTTTATTTAATGATATCAAGTATCTA
>CACNEM010000016.1:0-2500 GCA_902619495.1 uncultured Pelagibacteraceae bacterium | reverse complement strand
TTTCAATATTGCTACTGGCCTGTTCCGCGTTCGCTCGCCACTACTAACGGAATCTCAATTGATTTCTTTTCCTCCGGTTACTTAGATGTTTCAGTTCTCCGGGTTAGCTCTTCAAACCTATGAATTCAGTTTGAAGTACCACATAAAGTGGTGGGTTGTCCCATTCGGAAATTTTCGGATCAAAGCCTGCATACAACTCCCCGAAACTTATCGCAGTATACCACGTCCTTCATCGCCTTTCAGTGCCTAGGCATCCGCCATACGCCCTTAAACGCTTGATTTATGCACAGAAAATAACTTTCTGTGTAAATTAAATTTTTAAAAAAATATTCATCTTTTTCGAATATTTTAGATTGTTCATCATTTCGAACAATCGGATATAGATATTGTTTGATTGTTCTTACTGATTGAACAATCAAAATTGATATTCATTATTTACAATTTAAAAAAACTAAAAGTGTCTATGGTGGAGGATAGCGGGATCGAACCGCTGACCTCCTGAATGCAAATCAGGCGCTCTCCCAGCTGAGCTAATCCCCCGTGAAAAATGGTGGGCCGAGGACGACTCGAACGTCCGACCTCACCCTTATCAGGGGTGCGCTCTAACCACCTGAGCTACCGGCCCCTAAGCATTTATGAGACACTTTAATGTTTAAGAAGAGAAATGAGGACGGCCACATTAACTTAATTTTTTGAGACCAAAAGAAATATTTTGGTCTTCCTTAGAAAGGAGGTAATCCAGCCGCAGGTTCCCCTACGGCTACCTTGTTACGACTTCACCCCAGTTGCTGATCGTACCGTAGTCAAAGGTATAAGCTTTGCCTTAAGGTGTAACCAACTTCCATGGTGTGACGGGCGGTGTGTACAAGACCCGGGAACGTATTCACCGCGGCGCGCTGATCCGCGATTACTAGCAATTCCAGCTTCATGCACTCGAGTTACAGAGTACAATCCGAACTGAGGCACATTTTAGGGATTGGCTAAGAGTCACCCCTTTGCATCCCATTGTAAGTGCCATTGTAGCACGTGTGTAGCCCAACACATAAGGGCCATGAGGACTTGACGTCATCCCCACCTTCCTCCAGCTTATCACTGGCAGTTCTTTTAAAGTGCCCAACTAAATGGTGGCAACTAAAAGTAGGGGTTGCGCTCGTTGCGGGACTTAACCCAACATCTCACGACACGAGCTGACGACAGCCATGCAGCACCTGTGTTTCGTCCAGCCAAACTGAAAAGACTAATCTCTTAGTCTCGCGACGAACATGTCAAGTGTTGGTAAGGTTCTGCGCGTATCTTCGAATTAAACCACATGCTCCACTGCTTGTGCGGGTCCCCGTCAATTCATTTGAGTTTTAACCTTGCGGTCGTACTCCCCAGGCGGTGTGCTTAATGCTTTCGCTGCGACACTGAAAAATATATTTCCAACGTCTAGCACACATCGTTTACGGCATGGACTACGAGGGTATCTAATCCTCTTCGCTACCCATGCTTTCGCTCCTCAGTGTCAGTAGTGACCCAGTAAGTTGCCTTCGCATTTGGTGTTCTTTCTAATATCTACGAATTTCACCTCTACACTAGAAATTCCACTTACCTCTATCACACTCTAGCTAAAAAGTTTTGATGGCAGTTCCAAGGTTGAGCCTTGGGATTTCACCATCAACTTTTTTAACCACCTACGAGCTCTTTAAGCCCAGTAATTCCGAACTACGCTAGGTCCCTTCGTATTACCGCGGCTGCTGGCACGAAGTTAGCCGGACCTTCTTATTCGGGTACAGTCATTTTCTTCCCCGACGAAAGAGTTTTACAACCCAAAGGCCTTCTTCACTCACGCGGCATCGCTGCATCAGGGTTTCCCCCATTGTGCAAGATTCCCCACTGCTGCCTCCCGTAGGAGTCTGGGCCGTGTCTCAGTCCCAATGTGGCTGGTCTTCCTCTAAGAACAGCTATTGATCGTTGCCTTGGTAAGCTTTTACCTTACCAACTAGCTAATCAAGTGCGGGCTCATCTTTCGGCATTAAAACTTTCCCCGTAAGGGCTTATTCGGTATTAGCACAAGTTTCCCCGTGTTATTCCAAACCAAAAGGCAGATTCCCACATTATACTCACCCGTTTGCCACTCAGTATTGCTACTGCGTTCGACTTGCATGTGTTAGGCGTGCCGCCAGCGTACGTTCTGAGCCATGATCAAACTCTCAAGTTTAATAACGGCGCACACTAGCTTTAATAACTTTAAGGTAAATCAAAGTTATTTTTTCGTTAAAGCGTGTACGACAATTTCTTTATTAACCTAGCCGTCCACACTTCTCTTCTTAAAATTTACAATTTAAAAAAGCTAAGATTTCAATAGTTTAAAATCTACACACCTCTAGCAATGTAAAAATATTATATCGTAGAGGCGAGGGCTGGTTTTATTACAATTCTGTTATAAGTCAAGGCGTATATTGTCAAAAATACCACAGAAAATAAGGGTTTTTTAGCTACATCAGATTGCAAAGATCTA
>CACNEM010000015.1 GCA_902619495.1 uncultured Pelagibacteraceae bacterium | reverse complement strand
TTACCTGTAACTGTCATACACTCGCCGTGAATATAACCTCCGTCAAATAAAGTTTTTAATAACATAGGAACACCGCCAGCTTCCCACATATCTTTTGCAACGTATTTTCCTCCAGGTTTTAAATCAGCAAGATAAGGAGTTTTTTTAAATATTTTTGCAACATCCATTAAATCAAATTTTACTCCTATCTCATTAGCTAGTGCAGGTAAATGAAGGGCTGCATTAGTGGAGCCTCCAGTAGCAGCAACAATTGTTGCAGCATTTTCTAAAGATTTTTTAGTTACTATTTCCCTTGGTTTAATTTTTTTTTCTAATAAATTCATAACCGCTTGACCACTTTCATAAGCATATTTGTCTCTTTCCTCATAAGGGGCTGGCGTTCCAGCTGAATAAGGTAAAGCCAACCCTATCGCTTCCGATACACACGCCATTGTATTTGCTGTAAATTGACCTCCACAAGCTCCAGCACTTGGACAAGCTACTAATTCTAATTCTCTTAATTCTTCAGAAGACATTTTCCCTGAGGAATGTTTACCTACTGCTTCAAAAACATCTACAACGGTAACATCTTTTCCTTTAAATTTTCCCGGCAAAATTGATCCACCATAAATGAACACACTAGGTACATTCAATCTCAACATAGACATCATCAAGCCTGGAAGAGATTTATCACATCCAGCGATACCAACTAGTGCATCATAACAATGTCCTCTCACTGTCAGTTCTGCTGAGTCAGCTATGACTTCTCTGGAAATTAAAGATGATTTCATTCCTTCATGACCCATGGCAATACCATCTGTTACTGTTATCGTGCAAAATTCTCTAGGTGTTCCACCAGATTGTTTAACTCCTTTTTTAACTGACTGTGCCTGTCGCATTAAAGCTGTATTACAAGGAGCAGCCTCGTTCCAAGTGGATACTACTCCTACAAATGGCTTTGCCACATCCTGTTCAGTTTCTCCCATTGCATAGTAAAAAGATCTATGTGGAGCTCTATCTGGGCCTAAAGAAGTATGACGACTGGGTAGTTTTTTTTTATCAATTTTAGACATTTAATTAATACTAGACACAATACTTCTTAATTTTCTATCTTCAATAGTTAATTCTTTAACTAAATTTTTATCATTTTGAACTATTTCTTTGGGTGCATTTGTCACATAAGCCTTGTTTTTGAGCTTATTATTTAAACTAGTTATTTGTTTATTAATTGACTCTATTTTTTGCAAAATTCTCTCTTTTTGTGAGGCTAAATTAACATCCTCATTGAAATTTAGTGAAATTTTTTCTTTTAGAACTAAGATATCTAATGAATTTTTATTTTCTATTTTTGTATTAAGGACATTGTTTACTCTACCAACCTGTTTTATCAAATTTATATTTTTATTTACCAATTTCTTTAATTTCCCTAATTTATCATCAAAAAATATGTCACAATATAATTTTGGCGTAATTTTTAACTCTGCTTTAGTAGATCTAATGTTAGAAATTATTTCAATTAGATCATTTATATTATTTTGATTTTTGCTAAATTTATTAATTATCTTATAATTTGGCCAGCTGGAACTGATTAAATAATTATTAAAAATCTTTTTATAAGCATTTAAAGACCACAAATTCTCAGTGAAAAAAGGGATAAAAGGATGAAGAATTTTGAGAATATTTGCCATCATAAATGATGAGAAAGCTTTAGCTTCTTTGATTTCACTTTTATTTTTTGAATTAAAAATAGGCTTTAAAAACTCTAAATACCAATCGCAATAAAAATGCCAAACAAATTGATATGCATACCTAGCAGCCTCATCAAACCTAAATATTTCAATATTTTTCGTGATTAAATTTTGTGTTTTTATAAATTCGTTATAAATCCAATGGTTTATCGGAAGTTTAATTGAGGCCAAATTTATCTTTTTATCTAATTTGCAATTATTAAGTTTTAAAAAATTATTTGCACTCCAAATTTTTGTAATAAAGTTTCTGTTTCCAATAACCCTATCTTTTGATAATTTTACATCTCGTCCTGGAGAGGCCATCGAAATTAAAGTAAACCTTAAACTATCTGCTCCATATTCATTTATTAAATCTAATGGATCGATCACATTACCTTTTGACTTTGACATTTTCTGCCCCTTTTCATCTCTCACTAAGGCGTGAACATATACTTTATGAAAAGGTGTATTTTTTCTAAAATAATTTCCCATCATCAACATCCTTGCTACCCAAAAGAAAATTATATCAAAACCAGTAACAAGAACTGAAGTTGGATAAAATTTATTAAGTTCTTCAGTTTTGTTTGGCCATCCAAGAGTCGCAAAAGGCCATAGAGCTGATGAAAACCAAGTATCTAAAACATCTGTTTCCTGTCTTAATTTAAATTGTTTATTTTTATTTTTTTTCTTAGCTAGTTTTACTGCATCTTTTTCATTTTCAGCTACAAAAATGTTTCCATTTTCATCATACCATGCAGGAATTCTATGACCCCACCAAATCTGCCGAGATATACACCAAGGCTCAATATCATTCATCCATTGAAAAAATGTTTTTGACCAGTTGCTTGGAAAAAAAGTAGTTTTACCCTCCTTAACTATCTTAATTGGTTTTTTAGATAATTTTTTGGCATCAACAAACCATTGCTCTGTTAAGAGAGGTTCTATTATAGTGTTTGATCTATCTCCGTATGGAACTTTATTTTTAATATTTTCGATTTTTACGAGAGAACCATTTTCCTTTAATTTTTTAATTATTAGTTTTCTCGCCTCAAATCTGTCTAAACCATGAAACTCTTTAATCCCATTTTTGTTTATTTTACCATTCTCTTCAAAAATATTTATTATTTCTAATCTATTTCTCTTGCCTACCTCATAGTCATTGAAATCATGTGCTGGTGTAATTTTTACTGCACCTGAACCTTGTTCCGGATCAGCGTAATTATCAGAAATAATTTTAATGTTCCTATTAACAATCGGAATAAGAACATTTTTTCCAACTAAATTAACATATCTTTCGTCCTTTGGATTTACGGCAACCGCAGTATCTCCCATCATTGTTTCTGGTCTAGTAGTAGCGATAGTGATTTTTTGATCTGAGTTCTCTATCGTATAATCAATGTAATACAATTGAGATTGAACATCTTTTTGGTTTACTTCCAAGTCAGAAATAGCAGTTTGAAGCTTAGTATCCCAATTGACTAATTTTTTATCCTTATAAATTAGCTTGTTTTTATGAAGATCAACAAAAACTTTAATTACAGCTTTAGAAAGATCCTTATCCATGGTGAACCTCGTTCTTGACCAATCACACGAACAACCTAATTTCTTAAGTTGATCTAAAATTATTCCACCAGATTCCTCTTTCCAATCCCATATTTTTTTGATGAATTTTTCTCTTCCTAAATCATCTTTTTTAATTCCTTCTTTTAAAAGGTTATTTTCAACAACTGCTTGTGTTGCAATTCCAGCATGGTCTGTACCTGGCTGCCACAAAGTTTCGAGACCTTTCATTCTATTAAATCTAACTAAAACATCTTGTAGACTATTGTTTAGAGCATGTCCCATATGTAATCTGCCAGTTACATTAGGTGGAGGAATTACTACAGAAAACTTTTTATTTAATTTGTTTTTTTTTGGTTTAAATAAGTCTTTTTTAATCCAAAAATCCGATATTTTTTTCTCTTCTTTACTATGATTGTATTTTTTAAATTCCATTTTTTTGATATCTAGAGATATATATCAGATTTCAATAACTATTAAGTTTAAAATCTAGGTATAAAGCAGCAGTCCAAGAAAAATTTTTAGCACCCATTCCTAAACCTGACTTACAACTGTAATATTCTCGAAATTTTTTTTTTTCGACTAGATTCAAGGTCTTTTTTCTTATTGTTTCTGCGAACTTCTTATCTTTATTTTTCAAACCTTGATATATAATCCAATTGCAATTAATCCATACCGGTCCTCTCCAGTAACGTTTTTCTTCGAATGATCTATGTTTAGAATTTATTGAAGGAAAAAGATATTTATTATTTTTATTATATTTTTTTAAACTTTTTATTAATGATCTATTTATTGATTTATTATTTAAATCAGCAAATAGCATAAAAAAATTGGTTATTGACGGTATAGCTACTAAACTATTGTTTCTTATATCTTTATTCTTAAATGTCATTTTTTTTGAATCAAATAATTTTACAAGTTTTCTCTCATTTAAAAGAATATATTTTTTTATGAAAGAATTTCTTTTATCTATACACCTAAGTAAAAAATCCACATCTTTTAAAGCTTTTAGAAAAAGCGAATTAAATCCAACATCTACGACATTAAATTTTGATTTGAAGTAAAGTTTTTTTGGATCATAATTCATTTCTTTTAAATGATTTTTAATAGTTACATATCTATCATAATCAATTTTCAAAGGTCTTTGGCTTTGGTTGACAATTTTATTATCATTTCTCTTATAATTAAGATTTAATTCTGTTTTAATCTTACTCATCGGTTTGTCCCATAAAGGTGAATTATCATAACCACTTTCCCATGGGTGAAGTATGGAAATTAAACCAGTACGTTTAGGATCTCTGTATCTAATAAACCATTCTAAACATTTTTTAATCTTTAAAATTAAAGGCTGGTATTTTTTTATTTCTTTTTTTGAAAGCTTTTGTCTCTCAATAATTATCTTTAAAATACTTGCTAAGATCGGTGGTTGAGTTATTCCAGATGAGGAAACTTTTTTACCACAGTTCCAAGCTTTATAGTTAGGAGTATAATTCAAATCTTTAACATGAAAAAGAATGTGTGGTATCATTCCGTCATCCCATTGTCCTGAAATCAAGGTTTCAAGTTCTTTAAATGAGTAGTCTAAATTGAAATTAGAATATCCTAATGCAATAAAAGCTGAGTCCCAATTCCATTGGGCTGGATAAAGCTTAGTATTAGTGGGCAAAGTGTAATTTAATCTTCTGTTATTTATTAAGGTTCTCTTTGCTTCTTTGATTGAGCTTTTCATTATCCTTTAACACTTCCAGCTGTTAAACCGCTTACTAAATATTTTTCAAAATATATGAAAATTAAAAGTATTGGTAAAGTAACTACCACAGATCCAGCCATTAGATATTGCCGTGGTGTTTCGGCATCACCAGTTAAATGATTTATTGCTCTAGATAATGTAAATGTTTTTGGATTATCCAAAAACATAAGAGAAAATAAAAATTCATTCCAAGCTATCATAAAGACATACAATGATACTGAAGCAATAGCAGGTAAACTGAGAGGAATTATTATTTTAATAATTATTCCAAACCAATTTTGTCCATCTATAAGTCCCGCCTCTTCAATTTCTTTAGGTATACTTTTAAAGTATCCCTGAAGCATATAGATGGCTACTGGTAAAGTGGTTGCTGTATAAACTATTAGTAGGCCTTCCACAGAATTCCTCAAACCTAGTTGACTAAAAACAGTGTATAAAGGAATTACTAATACTATTGCTGGAAACATATAAATTATTAATATTGATGTTGAAAGAAAGGTCTTACCAAAGAACTTTAATCTTGCAACAGCGTACGCTGCGGGGATAGCAAATAATAAGGTTATTAATACAGTTCCAACTGATACATACGAGCTTGTAAGAATATATCTACCAAAATCATATGTTTTGAAAATGACAAAGTAAGATTTGAATATTTCAAAGATATTTTTTGAAAAATCAATACTTAGATCAATCGGGTTGATTAATAAAGCGGTTTGCGTTTTAAAGCTAGTAACAAACATTATATAAAATGGAAACAATATAACTAATGCAAAAAATACTATTGCAAATAAAGATAAAAACTCAAACACAATTTTTTCAGATATAAAATCCTGATTTAAATATTTTAAATCATATTTTTTTAATTTATTTGTAAAAAATAAAATTAGTAAAAAAATGCCTACTGAAAACCACATAGGGGAGTTTTCATTCAAAAATGTATATAAAATTGTAAATAATAAAGATAATACAAAAATTTTTAAATTATGATTAAATTTTTTTCCAATAAATACACAAGTTATAACCAATCCGAGTGATAATAATAGATTTAGATTAAAGTTGAGATTTTTAAAACTTACTCCTTGCAAAGTTGCTAACATTTTCCATATACAAATTATTATTGAGAGAAAAATTGATGATGCAAATAAAGTTATTATTAAAGATTTAAATTTCATTTGTCTTTTTTCCAATTAATTTGAAATAAATAATCATAAAAGTTATTAATAACAATACGATTACTATTGAAACTGCTGAGCCCATGCCAATATTTGATACTGCAAATCCTTGTTGATACACGCTTATTGGTAACGTTAAAGTACCCGAAGCACCGCCTGTTAATAAAAATATATCTTCAAATTTATTAAAGTTCCAAATAAATCTAATCATGAATAATATTGATAAAATGGCTGTAATTTGTGGAAGAGTAATATGAAAGAATTTTCTAAATGGCCCAGCACCATCTACATCCGCAGCCTCATACAGATCCTTTGGAATAGCTTGTAGTCTAGCTAATATAAATAAAAAAGCTAAAGGAAAATATCGCCAAATCTCAAAAAATATAACTGTGGTCAATGCTAATCTAAGTTTCAGCTCAAATCCTAAAATATTAATAATTAAATACTTTTGTCCAAGTAAATTTATAGGTTTTTCAATGACTCCGTAATTAACAAGAAGAGAATTTATCGTACCACTATTAGGATCTAAGAGCAAAGTCCAGGTATAAGCCAAAGCAACCACAGGTCCTACATAAGGAAAAAGCAGTATACTTCGCATAAAAGTTCTTCCATAAAATTTTTGATTTACAAGTTGGGCAGCGAATATGCCGAGTAAAATAGCTCCAATTGTTCCAAAAAAAGTAAAATAAAAAGTCGTCATTAAAAGCTCAACAAAATTGTTATTTATGAAAACATTTTTAAAATTTTTGAAAGTAAAATCTGTAGTTAATAAAATATTATTTGATTTTCCATTCAAATCTGGCTTGTTAGATTTAATGTATTTACTGTTAATAGCATTGTTATTCACATTTTTTACAAAAATTTCCAAATTTTCACGATAGCCTGCCTCCCAATTTCCAAAAAAACATTTAATTTTTTGTGACTTAAATTCACATCTTTTGTCCAAATTAACTGGTTCAATATTTTTTGGTAATTTATCTGAAAATTTAACTTCTCTAATATCTTGAATTAAAGAACTATTTCTTAATTTATAGATAATTTTTAATTCAGAATTGCTATCTTGTATATTTTTTACAATTTTTTTTGCTCTAGGCTCAGGAATTCTTATATCTTTAAGCCCAACTTCTTTGAAACTAATCCAAACGTTTGCAAAAATTGGAAATAAAATTATTGCAAATACCAGGCATACAGCAGGTAAAAGAAGTGTATATGCAGTCCTTTTTTCTATTTTTGATAATGAGGAGCTCATTTAAAAGCGGATAATAACCTATTATCCGCTTTTAAGAAATAAATTTGCTAGAATTTTGCTAATTCTGCGTTAATTTTTTTAACTGCCTCATCAACAGTTATCTGGTCATCAATGTATTCTCTTGTAATTCTATTCAAGAATTGGGCATTGATTATTTTTGATGCTCTAGAAAGCTCACCTTCTTTTACACCCCATCTGTTTGCAGTATCTAATCCAGCAACAATGTTATTGATTACATCAGTTGAATAAAGATCAGTTAATGGTTTTTTTCTATCTACACCAACTGGCAATTTACTCCAAGCTTTTGTAAACGCTGCAGAATCTGAAGAATTTCCTCTTCTTACAGGAAATTTACCCTCTGGAGCGATTGCTAACGTACTTGTGTAACCTTCGTCCATTGAATACTCAACAAACTTTTTAGCTTCATCAGTATCTGCATCAGCTGTAATACCAAAATATCTTACATCTGCCCATGCAGCACCCTTCTTATTATTTGGTCCACTAAAATTCGTTATGAAACCAGTTTTAGAAGCAAGTTCAGGTGATGTTGGATCGCTGTTTATTGTTGGTGGAGCTGAATCTCTTAGTCCAGCTAATTCATCCATTATAAACGGTGACCAAATTATCATTGGCGTTTTACCAGCAAAGTATAACTCTCTAGATTGTTTCCAGAATAGTTCTCCCGGAGGACTCGCTTTAGCTATAACTTTATAAAACTCTAAAGAGTTTTTAAGAGCTTTTCCTTGTTTTTTTGTTCCACCCTTTTTAACAAAGTTAACACCATTTGCTAAAAGAACATGTTCAAGAACTTGGCTCATAAAGTTCTCATCAGTTTTAGTCGCAGCTACAAATCCAAACATGTCTCCGCTTGAAAGAACTTTCACAGCTTTTGTTATATTTTCGTAACTTGTCGGTGGTTCAAGGCCTGCTTGTTTAAACAAGTCTTTCCTATAGACTACCATCTGTGTCCATCCATCAACCGGCACGGCAGCAATTTTTCCACCTTTTTTTGCCATGTTCAATGCTCCTGGAGCAAAAGTATTTTTTCCTAAACTTTTAACTACATCATTATTAGCATTTACATCGAGTATACCTGCCTCTGCCCAAGGTAAAACATACTGAAGTGTGTGATAAATTACATCAGGAAGGTTGCCTGCAGCTGCAGCTGCTGTAGCTCT
This sequence comes from uncultured Pelagibacteraceae bacterium, assembly GCA_902619495.1. GTDB lineage: Bacteria > Pseudomonadota > Alphaproteobacteria > Pelagibacterales > Pelagibacteraceae > Pelagilacustribacter. The sequence goes on along the minus strand of CACNEM010000015.1, from coordinate 3,526 downwards.
TGATCCTAAATCTTTTTCCTCAACTGGTATAACTTCAACTTTAATTCCAGTTTTGGTCTCAAATGATTTAGCCATTTCCATTTGTTTTTCCATTCTTGCTGGTTGAACTTCTGTGGTCCAAAAAGTAATGTCTGCAAAACTATTAGACGATAAAAAAGTTAAAGCAAAAATGATGGCTATTATTTTTCTCATTTTTCCTCCTATTAATTATATAAATAATGATTTAAGTTTAACAATAAGGTAATGAAATCTTCTATGATTAAAATGCATACGAGGTTTGATAAAATTAAAAAATTAAAAAATTTTTAAATTATGGCTTTTTTAAAATTTGAAGATATTGATAAATCTTTTGGTGAAAACAATGTAATTAGTAAATTTAACCTAGAGGTTGAAAAAGGAAAATTTATAGTTTTGTTAGGCCCATCTGGGTGTGGAAAATCTACTCTACTAAGAATGATAGCGGGATTGGAAAAAATAGATAATGGAAAAATTCTATTAGAAAATAATCTTCTTAATGATTTATTGCCTTCCAAAAGACAAATAGCAATGGTTTTTCAATCATACGCTTTGTATCCCCACATGAATGTTTTTCAAAATATTTCTTTTGGCCTTAAATCTGAAAAAATTTCAAAAAATGACATCAAAGATAAAGTAATTGAAGCTGCAAAAATCTTAAAAATTGACGAACTTTTGGAAAGAAGACCAAAGGAACTTTCAGGAGGACAAAGACAGCGAGTTGCAATCGGAAGAGCCATAACTAGAAATCCTAAATTATTTTTATTTGATGAACCTCTTTCTAATTTAGATGCAGCCTTACGTTCAGAGATGAGAGTTGAAATTTCAAAATTACATAAAAAACTTAAAAGTACTATTGTTTACGTAACTCACGATCAAATTGAGGCTATGACTTTAGCTGATAAAATTGTGATCATGAATAAAGGAAAAATTGAACAATTTGGAAGTCCTGATGAAATTTATGATAATCCAAATAATATATTTGTTGCTGAATTTATCGGAAACCCTAAAATGAATATTTTTAAGATCAAAATTGAAGATATAATTAATAGAAATACATTCAAATTATTTAATAAAGAAATTAAATTCGAAAATGTCATATTTGAAAAGGAGTTTTATGTAGGTATTAGACCAGAGCATATATCTTTAGAAAATAAAAGTGAATTTGCAGTTGATATAAATGTTGATCTAATTGAAAATTTAGGGTCTGAAAAAATTATATATTCACATTTAAATAATGCAGAAATAAGAATAAAAAGTACCCAAAATATAAAAGATAAAAATATTACAATTTACTTCCAAAAAAATAAGTTATATTTATTCGATAATAACAAAAATAGATTAAAATCTTAGTGAGTTTTATGATTTTATTTATAAATACGGCCACGTGGCGGAATGGTTACGCAGAGGATTGCAAATCCTTTTATCCCAGTTCGATTCTGGGCGTGGCCTCCAAAATAAAAGTTGTTTTATTCTTTTAAAAAAAGTATGTTGCGTTTTATTCCTCGGTAGCTCAGTTGGTAGAGCAGTTGACTGTTAATCAATTGGTCGCAGGTTCGAGTCCTGCCCGAGGAGCCAACTACCCTACTCTTTCAAACTTAGAGGTATTATTTAAAATTTGTAAAATCTTTTCTTTTTGAGCTCTAGATAAAGAGGAAAATGTTCTACTTAAAAAAGAGTAGTTTAAATCATCGTTAGTCTCTTCGCCTGAACTTATATCTTTAAATTCTTTATAATCTTCAAAAAAATAAATAATTGGAACTTTTAAAAACTGAGATAATTGCATTAATCTATTTGAACTAACACCGTTTGTGCCCTTCTCATACTTCTGGATTTGTTGGAATGTGACGTTAATAGCTTGTGCAACTTTTGTTTGTGTTAATCCTAAAGATAATCTCCGCATTCTTAATTTTTTCCCTAAGTGAATATTGAAATTTTCTTCCATAGATCTCCCTAAATTTTCAATTATAAAACCTCAAAATGAACTTTTTAGCAATACTAATAATTATTTTTTTTAGGGGGCTAAAATGCTAAAAAAACATATATTTGCTGTTGACTAAATCAAAAAAATAAAGTGTCAAATTTTAATTATTTTACTTTTTTAAGCCTGTATTCCCAATATCCAGTTTTATCAAACGCTGCTTTTACCCAAAGGTAGGACTTCTCTTCATACCAAATCTCTGTATTAAGTTTTTTATCTTTGGATAAACTAGGATCGGAAGAGCTAAAATTAAAACGTAATGTTTTGTATACTTTGTCTCCAATTTTTATTTCCTCCTTACCTTTAAATTCAACTTTTTGTTCAATAATTCTTCCTGAAACCGCACTAATTTGTGCTTTCTTTTGAACTATTTCATGATTCCACCAGGTCCCAATAATCAAATCTTTATTTACTTTACCTTTGAATGATGATCCATCAATTATTAAATCTTTATCAGATTGATCAATTGTAATATTAACGTATTTTTCTTTTTTATTTTGATTAGTTTTTGAGTTAAAACCTGAAAAAATTCCATTTTCGTATTTTTCTACTCCTTTTGCGAAATATTTGTAAAGATCTACTCCTAATTTTGTAATTTTAAAGCTAACTTCGTTATCTACAATTAAATTTGAGCCATTTCTTTTAAAATTGTACTTATGATATCCGATAGATTTGTTGTTTCTAAATAATTCATATTCCAAATAATTATACTTTGAATAATGATCCACATGAGCATTAATATCTAAAGATAAAAAGAATATTAAAGCAATTGAAAGTAAATATTTTTTCATATATTTAATGATATGGAAACTAGTTCAATAATATCTCAAATTGGAAATACACCATTAATAAGATTAAAACAAGCCTCAGAATTGACTGGATGTAATATTTATGGAAAAGCTGAATATTTCAATCCTGGAGAGTCAGTTAAAGATAGAGCAGCTTTATTTATTGTTGAAGATGCGATTAAAAAAAAACTTATATCTAAGGGTGGTACTATTGTAGAAGGAACAGCTGGTAATACTGGAATAGGTTTGGCTATAGTTTGTAAAGAATACGACCTCAAACTTAAAATAGTAATTCCAAATACTCAATCAATTGAAAAAAAAGAAACTCTAAAAAAATTAGGTGCTGAATTAATTGAAGTTGACGCAGTTCCATATTCTAATCCTAAAAACTACATCAAACAATCTAAAAAAATTGCTGAAGATTTAAATAAAAAAAACAAGAATGGAGTTTATTGGGCTAATCAATTTGATAATGTAATTAATACAGACGCTCATATTAAAACTACCGCAGAAGAAATATGGAGCCAAACAGCCGGCTCAATTGATGGTTTTACTTGTGCGGTTGGAACTGGCGGAACTTTAGCTGGAGTATCTATAGGACTGAAAAATAAAAATAAAAATATAAAAATTGCTTTATCTGATCCAATGGGATCTTCGCTGTTCTCTTATATTAAGAATAATAAATTAGAAAGCTCAGGTAGTTCAATTACAGAAGGCATTGGAACTGCTAGAATTACAAAAA
>CACNEM010000014.1 GCA_902619495.1 uncultured Pelagibacteraceae bacterium | reverse complement strand
ACAAACCTGAAGAGCTCTATATCAAAGTTAAAGCTGGTACACCTTTGAAAGAAATAATAGGGGAGCTAGACAAAAATAATCAGCAATTAGCTTTTGAACCGAATGATTTTGGTTACTTGTTTTCTGGGCAAAGTAACAGCGGTTCGATTGGTGGAGTCGTTTCATGTAATTTTGCCGGATCACGAAGATTTAAAGTTGGAAGTGTTCGAGATCACATACTTGGATTTCAAGGGATTAACGGAAAAGGTGAAACTATTAAATCAGGGGGAACAGTAGTTAAGAATGTTACCGGTTATGATTTAAGTAAATTAGTATCAGGATCTTTTGGAACACTCACGATATTAACTGAGCTTTCAATAAAAGTTTTACCAAAACCAGAAACAAGTAAAACTTTAATTGTAAAGAATCCTCATCTTAAAAAAGCTCTAGACTTTCTTGGAAAAGCATTGTCATCCTCTACAGATCCTTCTGGTGGAGTTTTTTATCCAGATTATTTTGGAAAAGATTTTGTTCTGAATGATCTTACACACGATGGAGGCTTAACTGCTATAAGAATTGAAGGACCAACAAATTCTGTGGATCAAAGAACAAACAGATTATCTAAAGAATTAGGTCTTTTGGATCAAGAGCTTTCTATTTTAGATAGCGAGCAAAGTAATATTTTTTGGAGTAGGACAAAAAATTTAGAGGTTTTTAAAAGTTTAAAAAGTAATTTATTAAGAATAGTTTTGCCAATGAGCGAAACCTTACAGGTTATCCAAAAACTTAAAAATTTTGAGATTAAATATTTTATTGATTGGGGAGGTAGTCTAATCTGGGCCTCATTCGATCAATTGAACACAAAAATTCTAAGTGAAATCAAGGATACAGTCAAAAAACATCAAGGATATATTACTTTAATTAAAGTTGAAGAAGATCTAAAAGCTTCTGCTGATATTTTTACAATAGACCCAATTAAGTATAAAATAAGTGAAAAAATTAAAAGGAGTTTTGACCCTAAAAGAATTTTTAATCCAGGAAAAATGTATATAGGAATTTAAATGCAAACTTCATTTACTGACAAACAGCTCCAAGACAAAGATAACAAAACAAGTGAAACAATAATTAGGAAATGTGTTCACTGTGGAATGTGTAATGCTACTTGCCCTACTTATCAAATTAATGGAGAGGAACTGGAGGGGCCAAGAGGCAGAATATATCTTATTAAAGATATGTTGGAAAACAAGAAACCAGCTACAAAAGAAATAGCAAAACACATTGATAGTTGTTTATCTTGTTACTCTTGTATGACTACTTGTCCTTCAGGAGTGAACTATATGCATTTAATTGACCATGGTAGAAATTACGTTGAGGAAACTTACAGCAGACCTTTTTTGGATAGAGTATTTAGAAATATACTTTCATTTGTTTTACCAAGGCCAAAAGTTTTTTTGTTAATGGCATTATCTTCTAAATTAATAAAACCATTTAGTTTTATATTTCCAAAATTTATTAGAAATGCGTTAAATTTAATGCCAGATAAGATTCCAGGAAAACAATTGAAAGAACAAAAAGTTTACGAAGTAAACAAAGGTAAGAAGGTTTCAAGGGTCGCTTTATTGACTGGTTGTGTTCAAAGAGTTATTTCTCCTGAAATAAACGAAGCTACTATAAGACTTTTAAATAGGCACAATGTTGAAGTAGTAGTAATGCCGGACATTAATTGTTGCGGATCTTTAAACCATCATTTAGGCAAACAAAAATTAGCACACGAGTCATTTAAGAATAATATTGAGAGCTGGCATGAAGAGTATCTTAAAAATGGATTGGATGCGATAATAAGTAATACATCTGGATGTGGTACAACATTAAAAGACTATGGACATATTTTTAAAAACGATAAAGAGCTGAAAAAGAAAGCTAAGAAAATCTCAGAATTAACAAAAGATATAACCGAGTATCTTGATGAAAACTTAAAGCTAAATATAAATTTAAATTCTGAAAAAAAATACAGGATAGCGTACCATTCAGCATGTTCAATGCAACATGGGCAGAAAGTTCACGATCAACCGAAAAATTTAATTTCAAAAACTGGCAATGAAGTATTGGACATTCCCGAGGGGCATTTGTGTTGTGGATCTGCCGGAACTTATAATATTTTACACCAAAAAATGGCAAAATCACTTTTAAAAAATAAAGTAAATAACATAGAAAAAATTTCTCCTGATTTTATTTCAACAGGTAATATAGGGTGTATGACGCAAATTTCAGCAGGCACTAGAATACCAATTATTCACACCGTAGAATTGCTCGATTGGTTTACGGGAGGCCCTAAGCCATATAAATTAAATAATTTTTAAAATGAAAAAAAAGATTTTTGTTACTAGAAGACTCCTTAAAGAAAATGAGGAGAAGTTGAAAGAATTATTTGAAGTTACTTTAAATAAAGATGATAAGATTTATAAACCTCAAGAAATAATAGATGGTTCAAAAAATTTTGATGGAATATTAAGTTCTGTTTCAGATCCTATCAATGCTGATACAATCTCTAAACTTTCTAGTTCTATAAAAATTATTGCTAATGGTGCAGTTGGCTTTGGAAATATAGATATAAAAGCTGCAAAAGAAAAAGGAATTACTGTAACGAATACACCCGATGTGCTTACAGATGCTACAGCAGATATTCAGATTTTACTTTTACTAGGTGCTTCTAGAAAAGCTTATGAAGGACGATTAGCAGCTGAAACCCAAAGTTGGAAATGGTCTTGGGATTTCTTGTTAGGAAAGCAAATGTCTAATAAAAAGCTTGGAATACTTGGAATGGGTAGAATAGGAAGAGCAGTCGCTAAAAGAGCCAAGGCTTTTAACATGGAAATTCATTATCATAACAGATCTAAACTTTCGCCGGACTTGGAAGATGGCGCAATTTATCATAAAGATTTAAAAAGCCTTTTTAAGCAAAGTGAATTTTTATCAATCAATTGTCCTGCAACTCCTGAAACAACAAAACTTGTAAATAAAGAAACTCTAAGCTATTTAGAGGAAAATACTGTAGTTGGGAACGCAGCTAGAGGAGATATAGTTGATGATGATGCGATGATTGAAGCATTAAAAAGCGGAAAAGTTTTCGCTTACGGGTTAGACGTTTATAATGGTGAACCCAAAATTCACCCTGAGTATTTGAAGTTAAAAAATATTTTTTTACTTCCTCATCTAGGAAGCGCAACAAAAAGGACAAGGTGGGATATGGCATTTAGAGCTACAAAAAATTTAGAGGACTTTTTCTCCGGAAAGAAGCCACAAGATCAAGTTAATTAGCACACCTATAGATTGAATCTATTATTTTACTTTAAAATAATTCTAAAATAAATCGAGACTCTGATTTGAGATTGTGCTTAAATCTTTCCGTTAATTAACTAACGGAGGACATATGTCAAAAATAAAAAAAGGAGTAAAAACTCCATCAAGACGTAAGTTCTTTAAAGCAGCAGCAGCTACGGGTGCTGCAGCGGCAGCAACAGTTGCAATGCCTAATGTTGCATTTGGTGCTCCTCAAACTTTAAAGATGCAAGCGGCTTGGCCGTCAGGCGCTAACATTTTCTTTGAAATGGCTGGCGACTACGCAAAAATGGTAGGCGACATGTCTGGAGGTGAATTAAAAATTGATCTTCAGCCAGTTGGAGCTGTAGTTAAGACTTCGGAAATTGGACAAGCAGTAAGTTCAGGTGTACTTGATATGGGACACTGGGTAACAGCTTACTGGTATGGAAAAAATCCAGCAGCTTCTCTATTCGGTACTGGTCCGTCATACGGAATGTCATCTCAAGAAATTATGGGATGGATAGAGTATGGTGGAGGTAGAAAACTTTATGATGAAACACTTGCAAAAGTTGGTTTCGATTATATTGGTTTCTTCCATATGCCAATGCCAGCACAGCCTTTTGGATGGTTCAAAAAGAACGTAACAAAAGTATCTGATGTAAAAGGTATGAAGTACAGAACAGTAGGTTTAGCTACTAACGTATTAACAGCAATGGGAATGGTTGTAAGACAATTACCAGGTGGAGAAATTCAGCCTGCAATGAAGACAGGTTTGATTGAAGCTGCTGAGTTTAACAACCCAACATCAGACTCTCAATTTGGTATGCAAGACGTTTCTAAGCATTATCACTTAGGAAGCTTCCACCAATCACAAGAGATGTTTGAAATCCCGGTTAATAAGAAGACATTTAATGGATTATCGCCTAAGCATCAGGCTATTCTAAAAAATGCTGCTTATGCTGCGAACAGTGATAACTACTTTAAAGCATTAGTAAGATACTCTGCTGACTTATCTAAATTGATGAACCAGCACAAAGTAAATGTGTATCAAACGTCAGATGCAATCTTAGCTCAACAATTAAAAGGTTGGGATAAAGTAATTGGTGATTTCAATAAGAAAGATCCATTCTTTAAAAAGATTGTAGACTCACAAAAAGCTTATGCTAAGAGAGTTATGAAATACTTACTCATGAACCAACCTAATTACAAGTTGGCTTACGAGAATGAGTTCGGTTCAATAGCAAAAGTTAAAATTTAATTATATTTTAAACATAAAAGGGGGCGTATTTGCGCCCCCTTTTTTTATGGAAATTACAAAAAAATTAGAATAGTTTAAAATCTCATGAGAGGATTTATTCACTTTGCAGATACTTTAAGTACTTCAGTAGGGAAGGCATTTTCATGGTGTATCGTTATTTTAATGGGAGGAACTTGTTATGAAGTAGTTATGGCATATGCTTTCAATGCTCCTACCTTATGGAATTTCGATTTTAGTTTACAAATGTATGGCGCAATTTTTATGATGGCAGGCGCATACACTTTATCTACAGAAGCTCATGTAAGAGGTGATGTAATTTACAGACTTTTTAAACCAAGAACACAAGGTTACATAGATTTAATTTTATATTTTATTTTTTTCTTTCCTGGAGTTCTTGCTCTAGCTTTTTATGGTTATGAATATGCTTCGCTTGCTTGGAAGATAAAAGAAACAAGCTGGAATAGCCCAGCTCAAATCCAAATTTATATGGCGAAATCTTTAATTCCCGCAGCAGGAATTTTATTGATTATCCAGGGTATCAGCGAAGTTTGTAGAGCAATTATTTGTATTCAAACCGGTCACTGGCCTGCTCGAATGGTAGTAGCAGAGGAGACAGAAAAAATGTTAATGCGAACTTCACAAGACGAGGATCAAAAAGATGTTATTTAGTTTAACCAATCCAGAAATAGCAATTTTAATGATGTCAATTTTCTTATTTGCTGTATTGCTAGGTTTTCCTATCGCATTTACTTTAATGGCGATGGGAGTCGGATTCGGTTATTACGCTTATTTTGATCCCACTAGAATGGAACATCTTTTTGACAATAGGATTTTTCAATTATTTGTTCAGAATACTTATACTGTGATGGACAACACTGTTTTAACCGCCGTCCCACTCTTTTTATTTATGGGTTACTTAGTTGAGAGAGCCGGAATAGTTTCTAGATTGTTTTTTGCGATAAGATTAGCATCTCATAGATTGCCAGCTTCTATGGCTGTTGCCGCGCTTGTAACTTGCGCTTTATTTTCAACAGCGACAGGAATTATTGGTGCTGTTGTTACACTAATGGGATTACTTGCATGGCCTGCAATGATAAGGGCAGGATATGATAAAAAATTTGCCTCAGGAGTAATTTGTTCTGGTGGATGTTTAGGAATTTTGATTCCTCCAAGTATCATGTTAATTGTTTATTCAGTTATTGCTCAGCTTTCACCTTTAAGATTGTTTGCAGCAGCAATTTTCCCAGGATTATTATTAGCTGGTCTTTATATAATGTACGCAGTTACACTTGCTTATTTTAATCCATCAATAGCGCCTAAACCTCCAAAAGAGGATATTCCGCCAAGATCTGAAATTTTAAAAGAGGTTATGGTTTCATTCTTACCGCTTTTCTCATTAATAATATTAGTGTTAGGAACTATTTTAGGAGGTCTTGCTACACCTGCAGAGGCTGCAGCAGTAGGAGCCTTTGGTGCATTAGTGCTTTCTTATTTTTACAAAACTTTAAAATGGAAAAATTTTAAAGAGTCTGTATTTCTAACAGCTAAGACAACCGCAATGATAATGTGGTTATTCATTGGCTCTTGGACTTTCGCATCTGTTTTTTCTTACTTAGGTGGCCATGAAGTTTTTGAGCATTTCTTTAAATCAATGAATTTACAACCATGGCAATTCTTAGTAATCACACAAATAATTATTTTCTTATTAGGTTGGCCACTGGAGTGGACGGAAATTTTAATTATATTTGTTCCAATATTTTTACCTTTAGTAGCTTTCTTCGAGGTAAACCCTTATTTTTTTGCAATGCTTATCGCTTTGAATTTACAAACTTCATTTTTAACACCGCCGATGGCAATGTCTGCCTACTATTTAAAAGGTGTCCAATCTAAAAATGTAGAGTTAATGGAAATATTTAGAGGTATTATGCCTTTCCTAGGTATTGTTATATTTGCCATGTTTTTAATGTATCTATTTCCAGGAATAGCTCTTTGGTTGCCAGATACATTATTCGCTAATTAACAATTTAAATGATAGACGTTACATCTTTAAATGCTTACGATTTATCACAAAAACTTCATTCTGGTGAAATTTCTTCTTTAGATCTTTGTAAAGCTTATTTAGATAGAATTAAAAAATTTGAAAAAGATGTTCAGGCTTGGCAATTTTTAGACAAAAAACTTTTATTAGAAAAAGCTGAAGAAGCTGACACTTATAGAAAATCTGGAAAACCTCTGGGACCATTGCACGGTATGCCAGTTGCAATTAAAGATATTATAGGTACTTATGATATGCCAACTGAATGTGGAACAGTCTTTAGAAAAAAAATGTCTAATTCACAAGATTCTGAAATTGTAAACTTATTAAAAAATGCAGGAGCAATTATTATGGGCAAAACTGTTACTTGTGAACTTGCGTATATTCATCCGTCCAAAACAAAAAATCCCCATGATTACTCAAGAACACCAGGAGGATCTTCAAGTGGATCGGCAGCTGCTGTTGCAGCTCATATGGCTCCTTTATCTGTTGGCTCTCAAACTGGAGGATCAGTAATAAGACCGGCGTCATATTGTGGAATTGTTGGTTACAAGCCTTCTTATGGACTGATCTCAAGAAATGGCGTCCTAAAAGTATCAGATAAATTAGATACAATGGGAGTATTTGGTAAAAGTGTAAAAGATGTTGCTTTATTAGCTAAATCATTAATTAGAAAAGATTTACATGATCCCTCAACTATTTATTTTGCTGCAGATAGTATGATAGAGGAATGTGAGAAAGGTCCAGTTTTTGATCCTAAGTTTATTTTTTACAAAACAAAAAATTGGAAAAATATAAATAAAAAATCACAACAAGCTTTTGAATTTCTAATTAAAAACTTTAAAAAAAACATAGAGGTTTTTGATACGCCGTCATACTTTGACGATATACCAAAGTACCATCAAATCATTCATGAAGTTGATATGGCAAATAATTTTCAAGTTTACTATAAAAAAGATAAAACTAAGCTTTCAAAAGAAATGAGAGAAGCTATCTCTAGAGGTTTAAAATATTCAGCAAAAGAATATGGTGATGCTTCAGATTTCATGAAACAAAGTTATGAGTCCTATAAAGAAGTTTTTGAAGATTACCACGGAATTATTACTCCATCATCGAGCGGCGTTGCTGATAAAGGATTAAAATCTACTGGCAGTGCGGACTTCCAAAAAATCTGGACTTATCTTGGTTTGCCCACGATTTCATTACCTTTACTTACAGGAGAAAATGACTTACCATTGGGTGTTCAGTTAGTTGGTGATAAACTTGATGACTTAAGATTTTTAGGTACAGCTAATTGGCTTGAGAAAAATTGTAGAGATGAAGGATAAAATTACAATAATAATTGGCGTTGCACTCTGCACCCTTTTTTTAATTGGTTTGGCCACAACACTAACTAGATCAATGATGATAGGTTTTTTTGATGTGCTTCCTGTTTATATATTAATGGGTATGGTAATTGTAATGATGTTCTATGAAGCCTTCATTGACAAAAAATAATCCTTACGCTCCTTATTTACTTTTATTAATTCAGCCAATTTTTATGGCTACAAATACTATTGTTGCAAGAGGAGGCGTGGAGTCTGTGCCGCCTATTTCTTTGGCGTTTTGGCGATGGTTCACAGTATTCATAATATTATTTCCCTTTTTTTTTAACGAAATTTTAAAATCCAAAAAAGAATTTAATAAAGAGTTTTTTAAACTTTTTTTCTTAGGCTCAATGGGTTGTGGTATATGTGGGGCTTTTCCAAATCTTGCAGGTATGACAACAACAATGGCAAATATTGGTATAATCTATACATCTTCACCAGTAATTATAATCTTTTTATCAATTTTATTCTTTAAAGAAAAAATTAATTTTTTTAGGATAATGGGACTTCTAATTTGTATTGCAGGTGTTTTTACGATTATATCTAAAGGTAATTTAGATTTTTTAATAAATCTAAATTTTACAATAGGTGATCTATGGGTTTTGGGAGCAGCTTTAGGTTGGGCTCTTTACTCAATTTATTTATTAAATTGGAAATCAAAATTTAGTTTAATGGCTCGATTTACTTTAATTGCAATGTTTGGATTTATATCGCTTTTCCCATTTTTTATTTTAGAAAATTTTTATTTTGCTAAGACAAACTACAATCAAACATTTTTGTTCTGGATTGTATTTGCTGCTATTTCTCCAAGTATTATAGCTTTCTCTTTATACACTCGGTTACAAAAATATGTAGGTGCATCCTTTGCCGGGTTTACTTTATACTTATTTGCAGTTTATGGATCTATCTTCGGAATTATAATTTTTGAAGAACCTCTTCTTAGTTTTCATTATTTAGGAGGCTTACTGGTTTTTACTGGAGTTTATTTCGCTAGAAAAAAAGTATGAAATATCTTTACATAGCATTATCATCAATTATTTTAGCTTACATTATAATTGCACTTTTTACTTACCTGTACCAAAGAAAATTACTTTATCACCCTAGTGAAAATAACTACACAGGAGACGAAATTCAATTTGAATACAAAGAAGTTTTTATTGAGGTTGATAAAAATATAAAACTTAAATCATGGTTTTTAGAAAAAGATAAAAAAAAAAATAAAACAATTTTATTTTTTCATGGAAATGCGGGTGATCTAACAAATAGAGTTCATAAGCTTAATGAATTAAATAAATTAGATGTAAATATTCTTATTATTTCATGGAGAGGGTTCAGTGGTAATTCAGGCAAACCAACAGAGAAAAATTTGTATAATGACGCTAGAAAATCAGTTGAATGGCTTAACAGAACTGGAATTGAAAATAAAAAAATAATCTTGTACGGTGAGTCATTAGGCACAGGTATAGCTACAGAATTAGGCCAAGATAATTCATTTGCTGGCATTGTTTTAGAGTCACCTTTTACCTCAATCGCTGATGCAGCAAAAATTTATTATCCTTATTTACCTATCGATTTATTGATTAAAGACAGATACGATTCTTTAAAAAAGATTAAGAATATAAATATTCCTATTTTGATTATGCATGGTAAGAAAGATGATGTTGTTCCTTTTAAAATGGGTAAAGAATTATTTGAGAAGGCTAATAACCCAAAATTCAGTTACTTTTCCGATAACGACGATCATATGATGGAATTTAATGATCAACTAATAAATGCTTTGAAAAATTTTTTAGGTTTCAATACCTAAAAGAGCTTTTGAAAAATATTCAGCATTGAACGGTTGTAAGTCATCCTCTTTTTCTCCCATTCCGATTGCAACAATCGGTAAATTATATTTCTTACAAATAGCAAGCACTACCCCGCCTTTTGCAGTGCTATCAAGTTTAGTAATTATAAGCCCAGTTAGATCGTGTATTTTACTAAATTCTTCGACTTGACTTAATGCATTTTGGCCAGTAGTTGCATCAAGAACTAGAATTACTTCGTTTGGAAAAGACTCATCAATTTTTTTCAATACATTAATAATCTTTTTGTATTCTTCCATTAAATTTTTTTTATTTTGTAGTCTTCCTGCTGTATCAATCAAAGCAACATCAATTTCATTTTTTTTTGCAAATTCAGCAGTTTTATAAGCAACTGAAGCCGGGTCGCTATTAATTTCTGACTTAATTATATCTACTTTTACTTTTGCGGCCCATACTTGTAATTGATCTATGGCTGCTGCTCTAAAAGTGTCTGCAGCTCCAAATACAACGGATCTATTATTGTCTTTAAAATATTTTCCTAGTTTTCCAATACTGGTTGTTTTTCCAACACCGTTCACACCAGAAACAACAATTACAGCAGATTTAGCATTTCCCATTAGGCTTAAATCTTTTTCGTATTTTTGAAGATTTATTGCTAACTTATCAGCTAGGAGCTTCAAAATTTCTTTATGATTGTCTAATTTTTTGTCAACTTTAAAGCTCTCAAAATCTTTCCTAAGTTCTTTGGCTACATCAACGCCAGCATCAGATGAAATGATTAATTCTTCAAATTCTTCAAGAATTGTTGCGTCAATTTTTTTTTTAGAAAAAATATCTTTAAAGCCGTCTGCAAGACTTGATGAACTTTTTCCAAGTCCTGATTTAAACTTATCAAATATTCCCATTTTATATTTCTACTTTTATGTTCTTTATTTCTGACACTGGCCCGGTCATAAATATATTATTTGTTTCATCTAAAACTATATTTAGGACTCCCTCTTTAAATTTAATAGCCACTTTATTTTCAACTAATTTATTTTTGTTTCCAGCAACAGCGGTCGCGCAGGCTGCTGTTCCACATGCTTTAGTAAGCCCAGCACCTCTTTCCCAAACATTTACTAAAATATTTCTTTTATCTAAAATTTGAGCAAATGTTACATTAGTTTTTTCAGGGAATAATTTATGATTTTCAATCAAAGGTCCTATTACTTTCAAATTGTATTTAAAACAATCATCTACAAAAAAAACTATATGGGGGTTTCCTACATTTAGACAAAATCCACCAGTAAATTTTTTGCCTTTAATATCTAATGAGACATCAGCAGGATTTTCTATTTTTAAAATCGGAATATCCTCAAAATTAAATAAAGGTTTTCCCATTTCAAGTTCTACCATTAAATTATCAACAATTTTGGCATTAAGAACTCGATTACTTGTTTTTAATTTGATTTGGTTAGCATTTAAATTTTTACTCAAAAGATAGGCAACACATCTTGAACCATTGCCGCAGGCACTTACTTCACCACCGTCAGAATTAAAAATTGTTATCGGAAAAGAATTCTCTTTTTCTTTTTCAATAAAAATTATTTGATCAAAACCAATATTACTTCTTTTTCCCAACTCAATAATTTTATCTTTTGTTAAATTGATAGGACTTGATCTTCTATCGATAATAATGAAATCATTACCCAATCCGTCCATTTTATATGCGTTAATCGTTGCCATAATTGATTAGTATAATTATTCATTGACTTTTAAAACCCCAAATTGTAGTTTCCACAAACTTTCCGCAAATACACATGTTTTTGCGGTGCTCTTGAAAACAAGAGTGTCGACACTAGTCAGCGAAGGTTCGCCCACTAGTGCGATAGGTGTTGGACGTTATAAAAATGTTTGAAAATTTAACAAATAAATTAGAAAATATTTTTTCTAAGCTAAAAAGCGCTCCCTCATTGACTGAGGAGCAAGTTGACTCTGGCTTAAAAGAGATACGATTAGCTTTATTAGAGGCTGATGTGGCTCTTCCAGTTACTAAAGAATTTATAGCTAATGTAAAACCAAAAGCTATTGGTAAAGAAATTATAAAATCGACATCTGCTGGGCAGATGATAGTTAAAATTGTTTACGATGAACTAGTAAATATTTTAGGTTCTAAAAACGAAGAACTTAACTTCAAAGCTGTTCCACCAGTTTCTCTTTTATTAGTTGGACTACAAGGTTCAGGTAAAACAACTTCTGCAGCAAAGTTAGCAAAAAATATAGAGAAGAATTATAAAAAAAAAGTAATGTTAGTTAGTTTAGACGTTTACAGACCTGCTGCTCAAGAACAACTTAAATTACTTGCTGAAGCAAATGATATCCAATGTTTGCCTGTAGTTGAAAAACAACAACCAATCGACATTACTAAGAGAGCATTAAATGCAGCCAACCTTAATGGTTCAGATGTAATTATATTTGATACTGCAGGAAGAACTCAGATAGATTTACCAATGATGTCTGAGATTAAGCAAATAAAAGATATTACAAAACCAGCTGAAACAATTTTAGTAGCTGACTCGTTGACAGGACAAATAGCTGTAAATGTTGCAAAAGAATTTGACACTGCTGTTAATCTTTCTGGAATTATTCTTACAAGAGTTGATGGTGATGCAAGAGGTGGTGCAGCATTAAGCATGAAACATGTGACGGGAAAACCAATTAAATATATCGGCGTTGGAGAAAAAATTACCGATCTTGAACTTTTCCATCCTGATAGATTAGCTAATAGAATCTTGGGAATGGGCGATGTAGTAACTTTAGTAGAAAAAGCTCAACAAGATTTAAGTGAAGAAAAAATTAAAGAGACAGAAGATGAATTAAAAAAAGGAATATTTACAATGGATTCATATCTTTCCCAGTTAAGGCAAATGAAAAAAATGGGTGGAATGGAAGGGGTTATGTCTATGTTGCCAGGAGTTAATAAAATGAAAGCAAAAATGGATCAAGCAAATATAGATGAAAAAATGTTAGTGGAAAATGAAGCAATTATTTTATCAATGACTAAAAATGAAAGAGAAAATCCAAAAATTATTAGCGGATCAAGACGAAAAAGAATTTCTAAAGGAGCAGGTGTAGATGTTACAAAAATTAATAAACTATTAAAACAATTTAAAATGATGTCAGACATGATGAAAAAAATGTCTCAAGGAAAAAAAATTCCATCTGGGATGATACCAGATGAAATGCTCAATCAACTAAAATGAAAGGTATAAAATGTTAAGAATAAGACTATCAATGGGCGGCGTAAGAAAAAGACCCATTTATAAAATTGTGATTGCTGACAGTAGATATCCAAGAGATGGAAAATTTATTGAAAAAATTGGCTCTTACAACCCATTACTTCCAAAAGATAAAAAGGAAAGAATTAAAGTAGAAGCTGAAAGAGTAAAATATTGGATGAGTAAAGGAGCTCAGCCAACTATGAGAGTTTCTAGATTACTAGGAGAGGTGCAGTTAATGCCCATGCCAAAACCTGGAAACAATCCTCAAAAGGCAATTCCCAAAAAAGATAGAAAAAAAGCTGAAGGAGATAAAAAAGAAGAAACGAAGAAGGATGCTCCAGCAGCTGACGGTAAAAAGCCAGATCAAAAAACTGACGCAAAAAAAGCAGAACCTAAAAAGGAAGAACCTAAAGCGGAAGCTAAAAAGGAAGAACCTAAAGCAGAAGCTAAAAAGGAACAACCTAAAGCAGAAGCTAAAAAGGAAGAACCTAAAGCAGAAGCTAAAAAGGAACAACCTAAAGCAGAAGCTAAAAAGGAAGAGCCGAAAAAAGAAGAAAAAAAGGCTTAACCAAAAGGTAATTAGAGATGCTAGAAGTAAAAATTTTTACTTTATATCCAGACTTGTTCCCAGGTCCTTTAGACATTGGAATATTTAAAAAAGCAAAGGAAAACAAAATTTGGAATTTAAAAGTGATTAATATTAGAGATTATTCAAAAGATAATCACGGTACAGTAGACGACACTCCTTTTGGAGGAGGAAGTGGAATGCTTTTACGTCCTGATATATTAGCATCAGCTCTTGATAAGAACATAAACAAAGGAGAAAAAATTATATACTTATCTCCAAGAGGAAAAAAATTTGATCAAAATGTAGCCAGATCTTTAAGTAAAGAGAAAAACTTAAATCTTATATGTGGTCATTTTGAGGGTGTTGACCAAAGACTCTTAGAGACACGAAATATTGAAGAGTATAGTTTGGGTGACTTTGTCCTATCAGGGGGAGAACCAGCTTCTTTTGTGCTAGTTGATGCTTTAGTTAGACTGTTACCTGGAGTACTAGGAAATAAAGAGTCTGTTAAAGAGGAAAGTTTTGAAAATCACCTTTTAGAATATCCTCAATATACTAAACCTAGAGAATGGGAAGGCAAAAGCCCACCAGAGGTCTTATTTTCAGGTGATCATGCCAAAATAAAAGGGTGGCGTTTGTCTCAATCAGAGGATATAACACGTCGCCAGAGACCTGATCTTTGGAAAAAATATTTAGAGAAAAAAAATGAAAAACATTGAAGATATTAATAAAGCAGCAATTAAAAAGATAGTTGCTAATAAAAAAATCACAGACTTTTCTCCAGGGGATACGATAAAAGTTGGTGTTAAAATTGTAGAGGGAAAAAGAGAAAGAATTCAATATTTCGAAGGAGTTTGTATTGCTAAAAAAAATAGAGATATAAACTCTTCTTTCACTGTTAGAAAAATTTCATTTGGTGAAGGTGTAGAGAGGACTTTCGCACTTTATAGCCCTAATGTAGACTCAATAAAAGTTATAAGATCTGGAAAAGTCAGAAGGGCAAAACTATATTATTTAAGAGACAGAAAAGGAAAATCTGCAAGAATTGCTGAAAAAATTAAAAAGAAGATTGGTGTTGATGTTTCAGTCAAAACTGAAGAGACAAAATTAAAACCGATCGAGCAACCTAAACAAGAGACGAAAGAAGAAGTTAAAAAAGAAGCTCCAAAAGCCGAAGCTAAAGCTGAAAAGCTAACTAGCGAAAAAAAATAAAATTAAATGTCGAAAACACTATACGATAAGATATGGGAAAACCATCTTGTTCATCAACAAAATGATGGAACATCATTAATTTATGTAGATAGACATTTGGTCCATGAAGTTACAAGTCCACAAGCTTTTGAAGGACTTAGATTACAGAATAGAAAAGTAAGAAGACCAGAATTAACTCTTGCAGTGCCCGATCATAACGTGCCAACAACAGATAGATCTAAAGGTATAAACGACGAAGACTCTAGAATACAAGTTGAAACATTAAGAAAAAATTGTAAGGATTTTGGAGTAGAACTTTTTGATGTTAATGATAAACGTCAAGGTATAGTCCATATTATTGGACCTGAACAGGGCTTCACTCAACCAGGAACAGTTATTGTATGTGGTGATAGCCATACAGCAACGCACGGAGCATTCGGTGCGTTAGCTTTTGGGATAGGTACATCCGAGGTCGAACATGTCCTTGCCACTCAAACTCTAATGCAAAAGAAATCAAAAAATTTAAGAATAAACGTTAATGGCAGTTTGCCAAAAGGAGTCACTGCTAAAGATGTAATTTTAAAAATTATAGGTACGATTGGAACTGCTGGAGGAACAGGATACGTAGTGGAATTTGCTGGCGATGTAATTAAAAGCTTAAGTATGGAAGAAAGAATGACCGTTTGTAATATGACTATTGAAGCTGGTGCTAGAGCAGGCCTAATAGCTCCAGACGACAAAACTTTTAATTACTTAAAAGGTAAAACAATGTCGCCTAAAGGTGAAAATTGGTTAAAAGCTGTAGAATTTTGGAAGACTTTATATTCAGACAAAGAATGTAAATTTGATAAAGAGGTAAATATCAATGGTAAGGAAATAGAGCCACTCGTAACTTGGGGAACTTCTCCACAAGACGTTTCTCCGGTGACTGGTGTTGTACCAGATCCTGATAAAGAAAAAAATGAGGATAGAAAAATGGCTATGAAAAGGTCTCTTGATTATATGGGGTTAAAGGCTAACACTAAAATATCAGATATTAAAATCGATAAAATATTTATAGGTAGTTGCACTAACGGTAGAATAGAAGATCTAAGATTGGCTGCAGAGCTTTTAAAAGGTAAAAAAATTGCTGAAAATGTAAGTGCGATGGTTGTTCCTGGCTCGGGATTAGTAAAAGAGCAGGCAGAAAAAGAGGGAATAGACAAAATATTTAAAGATGCAGGTTTTGAATGGAGAGAGCCTGGTTGTTCAATGTGTTTAGGTATGAACCCAGATCAATTAAAACCCAAGGAGAGATGTGCTTCAACATCAAATAGAAATTTCGAAGGTAGACAAGGTCGTGGAGGAAGAACACACTTAGTAAGTCCGGGTATGGCAATTGCAGCCGCTATAAATGGACATCTTACTGATGTGAGGGAAATATAATATGGAAAAATTTAATAATTTAAAATCTATACCATCATACTTACCATTACAAAATATTGATACAGATATGATTATTCCAAAGCAATTTTTAAAAACTATTAAAAGAACAGGTTTAGGTAAAAACTTATTTTACGAAATGCGATATGATGAAAATGGAAAAATAATTAAAGATTTTATTTTAAATAAAGATCCTTATGACAAAGCAAAGATTCTGCTTGCTGGAAAAAATTTTGGATGTGGCTCTTCAAGGGAACATGCTCCATGGGCTCTTTCTGATTTTGGTATTAAATGTGTTATAAGCGCTAGTTTTGCAGATATTTTTTACAACAACTGTTTTAAAAATGGGATCCTACCAATTATAATTGCTGATAAAATTGTTATTGAGTTAGCAGAATATTCAAGTAGAAAAGAAAATATTGAAA
>CACNEM010000013.1 GCA_902619495.1 uncultured Pelagibacteraceae bacterium | reverse complement strand
TCCAAAATATGGCTGCAAAGTACATGATTATTATTTCTTCAGTAATATTGTTACTAATCGATGACCATGCCATTATTATTCCCCAATTGAAGGTAAGACCCAAAAATAATTGAGGCCAATAAGTTAACCTTTTCATAAAAGGATAACTAAATGCAAGAATCATTGACCCTAATCCCATTAAAATAGTTAAAAAGTTAAACTGGTAAAGGATAAAGAAGGCCAAAGCACAAAGAATTATTACGTAAAAAAAGGAATGTATTATTGATATCTTTCCGGATGCAATTGGTCTGTTTTTCGTTCTATTTACTTTTACATCAAAATCTTTGTCAACAATATCATTAAAAATACATCCAGCACTTCTCATTAATACAGAGCCTAAAAAAAATAATAATAAATAATAAATGAATAAGCTAAAGTTTCCATTTTCTTTAAATGCGTAAGCTAAACCCCAAGAGCAAGGCCAAAATAAAAGCATAAAACCAATAGGTTTATTTAGTCTGGTTAGATTTATGAAAATTTCTAAATGCTTCATTAAATATTACTTGTAAATACCAAACACTATCTTCATAATCAATTTGATTCGCATGGATATTGATTACACAGTAGCAGCTTTAATGTTTCCTGCTATACCTTTAATGATGACAATGTATAGTAATCGTTTTCACACATTAAGCGCATTAATTCGACAACTACATGATAAATTTACTTTTGAAAAAAAGGTTCCACCAGAGTTAGAAAAACAACTTCATGTTTTAAATAAAAGAACTAATTATCTTAAATATGTAATGGGCTTCTCTTCTTTTGGATTTCTTTTTAATATGCTTACAGTTTTGCTTTTATATTTAAACTTGACATTTTATGCCAGGCTAAGTTTTGCTTTGTGCTGCATATGCATGATAATTTCAATTTTCTTATTTTTGCAAGAAGTAAGAATGTCTAATGAGGCATTAAAGTATCACCTAAGCGATATGGACTCTATGAAAAAGGATTTATAAATTAATCCTCTAAAAGCTTTTTTTTAAAAAGTGAGATTCCTTGGTTAATTTTATGATTGTAAGACTCTTCAAAAGTATTTAACTGCCACCCTTGCATTCTTGATTTTATTTTCTCAAGATTATCTAATTTCCATTCTTCATTTACATTTTCATCTTTCCACTTTTTTTTTTCTTCATTAGTTCTAGCGCATCCATAACAGTAACCTGTCACAGGATCAGTTTTACAAATACTTATACAAGGAGAAATAATTTTTTTTCGCATCAAGGGATTAAAATTGCAGGTCCTATTAATTTTCGTGCTTCTAGATCTGCATGTGCATTACTAGCATCAGCTAGTTTATATTTTTTTGAAATTCTAATTTTTATTTTTCCAAATTTAACTTTTTCAAAAATTTGATCAGCTCCAGCTTGAAGCTCTTTTCTATTAGTAAAATACTGACCTATTGAAGGTCTTGTTAAGTATAACCCCTTAGGTTGGATTTCTTTTGGAACATTAACAGGGTCTAAAGGTCCAGATGCATTTCCAAAACTTATCATCATACCTCTTGTTGAAAGACATTCTAATGATCCATGAAATGTTTTTTTTCCTACCCCATCAAAAACTGCGGGAACTCCTTTATTATTTGTAATTTTCATAACCTCTTTTGCAAAATTATCTTTAGTATAATTAATAACGTGAGAGTAACCATTTTCTTCAGCTATTTTGATTTTATTATCTGATCCAACTGTTCCAATTACTTTTGCTCCAATACTATTAGCCCACTGGGCAAAAATTTGACCAACTCCCCCAGCAGCTGCATGGAAAAGAACTGTTTCACCAGCTTTAAGTTTGTAGGTTTTAGTGAGTAAATAATTCGTAGTTAAACCTTTCGTCATTAGAGTAGCAGCCAACTCATGTGAAATTCCATCAGGAACTTTAACAGCTATCTTAGCTGGAATAACTCTTTTTTGTGCATAAGCTCCTAAAGGAATTGAGGCGTAAGCAATGTTATCGCCCTTATTAAACTCAGTTACATTTGAACCAACTTCATCAATTTTTCCTGCAGCCTCTAAACCGATTCCGCTTGGCAACTTAATGGGGTACAAACCAGATCTATGGTAAGTATCAATATAATTTAGACCAATCGCGTGATTAGTAACTTTAATTTCGTCTGGTCCTGGAGTACCAACATTTACATCTTGAAGTTCTAATACATCAGGACCTCCACTTTTTTTAATTACAATAGATTTAGGCATTTTACGGAAACGTACTTTAACTTTTAATATTTAGCAAATGTTCCATTATTATAATCTTGAATAGCCTCAAGTATTTCAGCTTTTGTATTCATCACAAATGGTCCACCCCTTGCAATAGGTTCACCGATTGGTTTACCAGCTATAAATAAAAACTCAGATTTCTTACTTGCTTTAATTTTTAATTTAGTTCCTCGCTGTAATAATATTAAGTTTGAGTCAGTTGTTTTATTGTGGTCTTTTTCTCCTATGTTTAATTCTCCTTTTAATAGATAAATAAAAGAATTGTGTCCTGAAGGTACATCAAAATTAAATTCTTTTTCCTCATTTAAAATTACATGAAAATAAATTGGGTCAACGTTATGATTTTTTTCCGGGCCTTCTGCTTTTTTGTATTTACCCGCAATTACTTTTATGATTTTATCACTATCTTTGTGTTCTCCAAGTTCGTTTCCTTTAATATAAAGGTATTCTGGCTTATTCTTTTTCATTTTAGCCGGCATGTTTATCCAAAGTTGAAAACCTAATAATTTACCTTCTTTCATTGCTGGCATTTCGGAATGAATAATTCCTCTTCCAGTTTTCATCCATTGCACATCTCCAGATGTCATAATACCTTTAGCTCCAGTGCTATCTTGATGTTCAAACTCTCCGTTTAACATATAAGTTACTGTTTCTATCCCTCTATGTGGATGAGGAGGAAAGCCAGCGACATAATCATCTTTATTTTCAGAACCAAATTCGTCAAGCATTAAGAATGGGTCGATATAATCTGCTTCCGGAGTTCCTATGCTTCTTTTTAATTTTACACCTGCACCATCGGATGCGTTTAAGGCTTTAATGATTTTTTTTACTTCAATTTGAGACATAGAAATATTTATAATGAAACTTTAAACTTTATCAAGTAGGTGCGTTAAATTGTTTATTTCATTTTTGGGTTGAAAATCGAGTATATCGAATACTGAGTTATTCCTATTAACCCAGATGGAATTATATCCAAAGTTTCCACCTCCTGAAACATCCCATGTATTCGCGCTTAAAAAAGTAATTTCACCAGATTCAATTTTATATTTTTTAACGGGTAGTTCATAAACGCTTGGATCAGGTTTGTAAATTTTCACTTCTTCAATAGAAAAAAGATCATCAAATAGATTATTTAATTTATTATTTTCAACCAATTCATTTAAAAGATCAGGGGTCCCATTAGAAAGTATGGCAAGCTTGAAGTTTTTCTTTTTTAAATCTTCCAGAACTCCTTTTACTTCAGGATAAGGAGATAAAATTTTGTAAAGACTCAGCAATTCATTTTTCATATTTTTGTTAATGTTGAATACTTTCATTGATTTATCCAAACTGTCCTCAGTAATATCCCAAAAATTTTTATGCCTTTTCATTAAACTTCTAAGCCAAGTATATTCAAGCTGAGTAGTTCTCCAAAAATTTGCAAATATTTCCCACTTTGCTCCAATTTTATCTTTACATTTTTCAGCTGCTGAATTTACATCGAATAATGTACCGTAAGCGTCAAACACTACTGCTTTTGTTTTCATCATTTATGAATGTTATGTGAACCATCACATAATGGTTGATCATTTGTTTGTTTACATGAGCAGAAAAAAACTTTTTTAGTTTGATCAGCTAAATATTTTAAAGGTGTAAATTCAGTTGCTTTATGTGAACCGTCACAAAAAGGCTGCTTTGAACTAATTCCACAAGTACACCAAAAATAAGATTTTCCTTCTATCACATTAATGCCTATTGGGGATTCTCCGGCTCTTTTACCTTTTTTCATCAAAGCTCCTTTATATCTTCAGCATTTGTTTATATTATACATACTTATGAATATTAGATTATATCACCCAGACAGTATACTAGAAAATAATACAAGCTTGTTAAGCAAAGAGCACACTCATTATATTGTTAATGTTATGCGACTTAAAAGAGGCTCAAAATTAAATTTTTTTAATAAAAATGGAGAATGGAAAAGCGAAATAATTTTTTTAAACAAAGATAGAGTTGAAGTTAGGTTTTTAGAAAAAATTAAAGAGGTTAACAATTTATCTAAAACCGAGCTAGCTATATGCTTAGTAAAAAAAAATCCAATGGATACTATTTTACAGAAAGCTACAGAGCTTGGTATAAGTAAAATTACTCCAATCATTTCAGAAAGAACAGAAGTTAAAGAATTAAATCTTGATAGAGCAAAAAAAATAGTTATTGAGGCGACTGAACAATCTAATCAACTTGTGCCTCCAGAAATAGTAAATGTAATTAAGTTAAAAGAATTTTTAAAAACTTTTGATGAAAACTCAAAAATTTTATTTGCGGATGTTAATTCTAAAGAAAACTTAAAAGCTGAAGATCTTAAAAATGTTAAATCCTGTAGTATACTAATTGGTCCCGAGGGTGATTTTTCCACAGATGAACGTGAGTTAATACTACAAAATAGAGCCGTAAAACCCTTTACCTTATCTAGAAACATTCTTAGGTCTGATACGGCTGTAATAAGCGCTATTTCATTAGTAAATTTTATCAATAACTTTTATTAATTGTCGCATTAATTGAAATTGTGAAATTGTTTAAAAACTGTATAAAAACTCATGATTAAAAAAATTGCAAACACACTTTTATTAATATGGCCTTCGGCAATTTTAGCTAATGAGCCTATGGACTGGCAATTAGGGTTTCAAAAGTCAGCTTCAAAAAGCATGGATGATATTGTTTGGTTTCATGATTATATGCTTGTGCCAATAATTACAGCTATTACAGCTTTTGTTTTATTTTTACTTTTATATGTATGTGTAAGATACAGAGCTTCTAAAAATAAAGTACCATCTACTACAAGTCACAATACATTAATCGAAGTTATTTGGACGTTAGTTCCTTGTTTAATTTTAATTGTTATGGCAGTTCCTTCATTTAAAGTTTTGTATTCACAAGACAAAATACCAAAAGCAGATGTAACAATCAAAGCTATAGGATATCAGTGGTATTGGGGTTATGAATACCCAGATGAAAATATTATTTTTGACTCATACATGATTGATGAAAAAGATTTAAAAGAAAATCAACCGAGATTGTTGGCAGTTGATAATGCAGTTTATGTTCCAGTAAATAAAGTGGTAAAAGTTATGATAACTGCAAATGATGTTTTACATGCATGGGCACTCCCATCTTTTGGAGTTAAAAGAGATGCAATTCCTGGAAGAATAAATGAGACGTGGTTTAAAGCTGACCGAACTGGAACTTTTTACGGTCAGTGTTCTGAGTTATGTGGAATTAAACACGCTTTTATGCCAATCACAGTTAATGTTGTGTCCGAGGATGAATATAATAAATGGTTAGAGGAGGCTAAAGTTAAATTCGCCAAAGAAGAAATTAAAGATAAAATTAAAATTGTAAAAAAAATTAAGGAGTTAAAATAATGTCAGCAACAACTGCAGATCACGAGCATCATCACAATCCAACAGGTTGGAAGAGATGGGCTTATTCAACTAATCATAAAGATATTGGAACAATGTATCTTATCTTCGCAATTATTGCTGGTTTAATCGGATCTGCTTTTTCAGTTTTAATGAGAATGGAACTAATGCATCCAGGTGACGGAATTCTTGGAGGTGATTATCATTTATATAACGTTTTAGTAACTGGTCATGGCTTAATCATGATTTTCTTTATGGTAATGCCAGCAATGATTGGTGGGTTTGGAAACTGGTTTGTTCCAATTATGATAGGTGCACCAGATATGGCGTTCCCAAGGATGAATAATATCTCTTTTTGGCTATTACCAGTCGCCCTAATTTTATTGTTAGTATCAATTTTTGTTGATGGTCCTCCAGGCGCGAAAGGAGTAGGAGGGGGCTGGACGATTTACCCGCCTCTGTCATCAAAAACTGGACAACCAGGCCCAGCAATGGACCTAGCAATACTAAGTTTGCACGTTGCAGGTGCTTCATCAATCCTAGGGGCAATAAACTTTATCACGACAATTTTAAATATGAGAACTCCTGGCATGACTTTACACAAAATGCCATTATTCTCTTGGTCAATCTTAGTGACTGCATTTTTACTTTTATTATCATTACCAGTTTTAGCAGGAGCTATAACAATGCTTCTAACAGATAGAAATTTTGGAACTGCTTTCTTTGAAGCGCAAACTGGTGGAGATCCGGTTCTATTCCAACATTTGTTTTGGTTTTTTGGTCACCCAGAGGTATATATTTTAATCTTGCCAGGTTTTGGAATGATAAGCCATATTGTTTCAACTTTTTCAAAAAAACCTGTTTTTGGTTATCTAGGAATGGCATATGCAATGGTAGCCATTGGAGTAGTTGGTTTCGTTGTTTGGGCTCACCACATGTACACAGTTGGATTAGACACAGATACAAAGGCCTATTTCTTAGCAGCGACGATGATTATAGCAGTCCCTACTGGAATTAAGATTTTTTCTTGGATAGCAACAATGTGGGGTGGCTCGATAAGCTTTCAGACTCCTATGCTTTGGGCTATTGGCTTTATTTTTTTATTCACTTTAGGAGGAGTAACTGGGGTAGTTCTGGCAAATGCAGGTGTTGATACAGCACTTCACGATACTTATTATGTTGTTGCGCATTTCCATTACGTATTATCAATGGGCGCTGTGTATGCGATCTTTGCAGGATTTTATTATTGGTTTAGTAAAATGACAGGTTATGAATACTCAGAATTATTGGGAAAACTACATTTTTGGCTGACGTTCATAGGGGTTAACTTAATATTCTTTCCACAACATTTCTTAGGATTAGCAGGAATGCCAAGAAGATACGCTGATTATCCAGATGCATTTGCTGGTTGGAACTATATATCTTCAATTGGTTCATATATATCTATTATCGGTTTAGCAGTATTTTTATTAAATCTATTGTACGCCTTTATGAAAAAGAAAAAAGCTGAGCCAAATCCATGGGGAGAAGGAGCAACAACTTTAGAATGGACTGTGTCTTCACCGCCACCATTCCATACTTTTGAAGAGCTACCTAAAGTAAAGTAAATTGAGCCAGATAAGTATAAAAACTAGAAAATCTAAAATTGGTTTATTCTTAGACCTAAATTCATTTTTCAATTTAATGAAACCAAGAGTAATGTCGTTAGTTTTATTTACGTGTATGGTTGGTTTATTAATAGCTCCAATCAATGTAGATTTTACTTCTGCATGTATTTCTCTTTTAGCAGTGGCAATAGGTTCTGGAGCTGCTGGTACACTAAACATGTGGTATGAATCTGATCTAGATGCTTTAATGAGCAGAACTTGCTTAAGACCAATCCCAACTGGAAAAGTTAAAAAAGATCAAGCATTATACTTTGGTATTATTTTATCAGCTTTGTCAGTAAGTATCATTTATTTTTCAGCTAATTTAATTTCTGCAATTTTACTAGCATCAACAATTGCTTTTTATTTCTTTGTTTATACAATTTGGTTAAAAAGGAAAACTCCACAAAATATTGTTATAGGGGGTGCTGCTGGAGCATTACCACCTGTTATTGGATGGACGATAGCAACTGGAAACATCTCTGTTGAGCCATTAATTTTATTTTTAATTATCTTCTTATGGACGCCATCTCATTTTTGGGCTTTAAGTTTGTATAAATCAGGCGATTATAAAAAGGCAAAAATTCCGATGCTTCCAATAATTTCTGGCGCAAAGACAACAAAAATTAATATTCTTGTCTACGCCTTGATTATGTCACCGGCAGTTTTAGCACCGTATTTTTTTAACTTCGCCAGTACATTTTATTTAATTGCATCTTCATTAATGACTACGTATTATATTTATCTATGTTTTAAATTATATAGCTCAAAAATAGCTAAAGTTTCAAACAAATTAGCAAGAAAAATATTTATTTACTCAATCTTTTATCTTTTTTTTATTTTTTTAATTATATTAATTGACAATATTCTGAAATAACATGATGAACAAAAACAAAAAAAATTTGATTACTGCTTTGATATTAATTTTATTTATGATTTTTTTATTTGTGCTAACCTTTTATAATATAGGAATTTACAACAGAGAAATATAATGACTATTAGCAAAAAAAACTTAACACCCATCGCTTTAGTTTCAATATTTTTATTTATGCTAGGTTTATCCTTTGCAGCCGTTCCATTGTATGATTTATTTTGCAGAGTTACTGGTTTTGGTGGAACTACTCAAAATGCTTCTAACAAAGAAATCCCAAAAATTGTGGTAAATCAAGATTATAAGATGAGATTTGATACAAACATTAATAATACGTTAGATTGGAAATTTTATCCAGAAATGAACACTCTAGAAATAAAACCAGGAGAAGTTCATACAGTTAAATTTAATGTTGAAAATCCTAGTAATGAAATTTCTTCAGGTTCAGCAACATTTAATGTATCTCCATCACCATTTGGTATTTATCTTAATAAATTAGGCTGTTTTTGTTTTGAAAAACAAACTTTGCTACCCGGTGAAAAAAAAGAGTTTGTATTAACATTTTTCTTGGATCCTAAAGTTGTAGATGATAATAAAACAAAAAATATGTCTGATGTAACGTTATCTTTTACTTTTTTTTCATCAGGCTATTATGAAAAGAGTAATACATAATGTCAGCAGAAAAACCAAAACACGATTACCATTTAGTTGACCCAAGTCCTTGGCCGATCTATGTTTCATTCGCTACTTTGGTCTTAGCTTTTGGAGCAGTTTATTACTTTCACTCAAAAGCCCTTTGGTTATTATTAATTGGTTTTGCTTTAGTAATTTATGGTGCATTTATGTGGTGGAGGGATGTTATTGAGGAAGCGGAACACCAAGGTCATCACACTCCTGTAGTTCAAATTGGACATAGGTACGGTATGACATTATTTATTGCATCTGAGGTAATGTTTTTTGTTGCATGGTTCTGGGCTTTTTTTAATGCAAGTTTATTTCCTCCGGACTCAATAGGCGGTATATGGCCACCAGCAGATATTAAAACTTTTGACCCTTGGGATATACCATTAATCAACACTCTAATTTTATTGTTATCAGGAACTACTGTGACTTGGGCACATCATGCAATGTTAGAAAATGATAGGAAAGGATTAGTAAATGGTTTGATTGCAACAGTATTTTTAGGATTTATATTTTCTTGTTTTCAAGCTTATGAATATCATCATGCGACATTTACCTTAGACGGCGGAATTTATGGTTCCACGTTTTATATGTCGACTGGTTTTCATGGTTTTCATGTAATTGTCGGAACAGTTTTTCTTGCAGTTTGTTTGTTTAGATCAATGAGAGGCCATTCGACGCCTCAACACCATTTTGGATTTGAAGCAGCTGCCTGGTACTGGCATTTTGTTGACGTAGTTTGGCTATTCTTATTTGCTGCCATCTATATTTGGGGAAGTTAATCTCAAATTGAAAAGAGCATTTTTATTTCAATTATTTGTTATTTTATTTGTAACAATTTTTTGTGCTTTAGGAACTTGGCAACTTTATAGATTGCAATGGAAGCTAGAGCTTATAAGCGAAATAACTTTTGGATTAGACTCTAAACCAATAGAATACTCAAATTCAATTAAGAAAAATTATCAGAGAGTAAGCGTAAAAGGAAAGTTTGATTTCGATAAGCAAATTTACCTTTATAGCTTGAATGATAGTGGAAAACCTGGATTCGATGTAGTTACCCCATTTAGAACAGACAAAAATCAAAATGTTCTTATTAATAGAGGTTGGATTAAAAAAGAACTAAAAGATAACCCAAGCATAAATATTAATGTAGAAACTGACAAAGAGATAATAGGCCTTTTAAGGGAAATATATAAACCAAGTATATTTAAACCAGATAATGATATTAAAAATAATATTTGGTTTTCATTAAATTTAGAAGATTTAAAAGAAGCTACAGGAGAGCAATTTAATAAATTTGTAATTTTTTTAGAAGATAATCAGGCTAGATCACCTATACCTAAAAAGATTAGTATAGATGTGCCAAACAATCACCTTAAATATGCTATAACATGGTATGCAATATCAATTTCAATAATTTTTTATTATTTATATTTTAGAAGAAAAAAATGAATTATTTTAGCACAAGGGACAAATCTTTAAAATTCAGCTTTAAAGATATTTTCTTGAGAGGACTTGCACCAGGTGGAGGACTGTTTATACCTAACGAAATAAAGAAATATAATCAAGAAGAACTTAATAATATAAGTAAGTTAAGTTACAATGATCTTGCAACAGAAATTATCTTTAATTATTGTTCAGATGAAATTAAAAGGGAAGAACTTAATTCACTAATACAAAAATCCTACAGTAGTTTTAAAGAAAAAGAAGTCGTAAACATAAAAAAGATCGGAAATATAAATCTTCTCGAACTTTATCATGGTCCCACTTTAGCTTTTAAAGATATCGCAATGCAGGTAATTGGAAATATGTATGACTACTTAGAAGTCGCCAAAAATAAAACCGTTAATGTCGTAGTTGCTACATCAGGAGATACTGGTTCAGCAGCTATAGCAGCATTAAGCAATAGAAAAAATATAAATCTTTTTGTTTTACATCCACATAATAAAATTTCAAATATTCAAAGAAAAATAATGACAACAATTGGTGGAGCTAATATTTACAATATAGCTATAGAGGGTTCATTTGATGATTGTCAAAAAATTGTTAAAGGGCTTTTTAACGAAGATAGTTTCAGGACAAAAATAAACATGTCTGGTGTAAATTCTATTAATTGGGCAAGAATTGTTTGTCAGATTGTTTATTATTTCTACTCATTCTTTAAATTACAAAAAAACAATATTAGTTTTTCTGTACCAACTGGTAATTTTGGAGATATCTATGCTGGATATGTTGCAAAAAAAATGGGTTTACCAATTAAAAAACTTATAGTTGCTACAAATAAAAATGACATTTTACAAAGAGTAATTAATACAGGTGAATATAAACCTGATACAGTGAAAGCAACCATCACACCAAGTATGGATATACAAGTTGCGAGTAATTTTGAGAGATTGCTTTATTATATATTAGATGAAAGCGATAGTAAGGTAGGGTCATTAATGAATGATCTGTCATCAAAAAGTTTATTTACTTTAGAAAAAAAAGAAATCGATGAAATAAAAAAAGATTTTGAAGCAGTAAAAGTTGCAGATGAAGAGACATTAAGCATTATTGATGAAATATATAAGGAACACAAATTTATAATTGACCCTCATACTGCTACTGCAGTAGGAGCAGCAAAAAATTTTAAAAATTTAGGAGATATAGTAGTTCTTGGTACAGCTCATCCTTACAAATTCAGCGATACTATAAAAAAAGCTATAGGTAAAAATTTAGACTCACCTGAACATCTTAAATTGAATATGGATAAAAAGGAAACATTTGATATTATTGGAAATTCAAATTCAGAAGTTAAAAATTATATTTTAGGAAAAATACAATGAAAATTAAAATAGGAGATAAACTACCTAGTTCGGAATTATTTTATCTTGACCAAAACAACGACGTAAAAAAAATTGATATTTTAGATCTATGCAAAAGTAAGACTATTATTTTAGGTATGCCTGGAGCTTTCACTAAAACTTGCTCGGCCCTTCATCTTCCTGGATATATAAAGAATTACGAATTAGCCAATGAAAAGGGAATTTCTAAAATTATATGTATCGCTGTAAATGATCCTAATGTAATGAAGGCTTGGGGCGAAAATCAAAATGCTGGAAGTAAAATTTTCATGGCTGGCGACCCTTTTCTTAAATTTACAAAAGCTATCGGAGCAGAAGTAGATAAATCCGAAAAAGGATTAGGAATTAGATCTAATCGCTACACTATGCTGGTGGAGAATGGTGAAGTTAAAAAAGTAGAGGAAGAAAAAGAGACAGCTACTTGTGAATTATCTTCAGCTGAAAGCTTTTTAAAATCTATTTAGTTTTCAAAACTGCCAATTCATCAACAAGATTATTATATTTGTTGCCAGCGTGCGCCTTTACCCATTTCCAAGTAACTTTATGTTTTAGACAAGCATTATCCAATTTAATCCAAAGATCTTTATTTTTAACTGGTTTCTTGTTTGAACTTTTCCAATTATTAACTTTCCACTTTTTAATCCAACTAGTTATTCCATCTTTCACATATTTCGAGTCAGTAAAAATTGTAATCTCTGATTTTTTTTTTATTTTTTTTAATGCCATAATTGGAGCCATTAATTCCATCCTATTATTAGTTGTACTACTTTCACTTCCAGAAATACTTGATTTATTAGTGTCATCTAAAATGATTGCCGCCCAACCTCCTTTCCCAGGATTTCCAGAACAAGCACCATCAGTATAAATTTTTAATTTCATTAAAAAAAATAATCCTCATGATTTTTTGCATTCTTGTGAAATTCTAATCTTTTTAAATACTCCATTGGATCTTTAATTTTAACTATTGCTCCTTCCACTTTATTTAATGCATCGAATACTCGAGTTAGTAAAAATCTCAAAGCAGCGCCTTGAGATAAAACCTTAATATTATTCAATTCTTCGTCAGACAATCGTCTTACAGATGTATATCCATCTATAAAATTCTTTGCTTTAGTAACGTTAAAACTTAAATTACTTTTTAGACCGTCAAAACACAAAGCGTTAAAGCAAATAGCAATTTCAAAAGCAAAAAAATCTTCACATGAAAAATAAAAGTCAATTATACCACTAAATTTATCTTGAATAAAAAAAATATTGTCGTGAAATAAATCTGCATGGATTATTCCTCTTGGTAGATTTTTTGGCCAGTTTTTTTCAACATCATTAAGATTTTCCTCAATTAATCTTGGCAGATCTTTATGTATCTTTTCACACTTATCTTTGACTGAATTAAATAATTTTCTCCATGAATTTATGGATAGGTCATTTTGTCGTTTTAATTTTAAATTCTTTGTAAGCTCATGCATTTTAGCTATTTCAGATCCGATCGATTTACAATTAGCTGGAGATAAATTTTGTTTTGCCTTTCCCTCAAGAAATGAGACGATCATTAATTTTTTCCTCCCAAAATTTGTAATAGTTTCATTATTATTATTAGAAATAGGAGCAGGGCATTTAAAGCTAGCTTTATTTAAAGATGACATCAGATCAGAAAAAAAGGGAAGATCAGCAGATTTTACCCTTTTTTCATAAATAGTAAGTATAAATTTTTTATTATCAATTGATAAAAAATAGTTTGTATTTTCAATACCTTCTTCAATTCCTTTAAATGAGTCTAACTTACCTAAACTGTAATTAGATAAAATTTCCTCAATCTTTTTTTGATTCAATTTTGTGTAGACAGCCATTAATTGAGTTCTTTCGGCAATTTAAATACAACTTTTTCTTCTGCAACTATTACTTCTTCAATAGAAACATTTCTATCTTTTCTTAAACTGTCTAACAAAGTTTGAACAAGTTTTTCTGGTGCAGACGCTCCAGAGGATATCCCGATGGTTTCAGAATTATCTATTTCATTAAAAGGAATTTCTTTTTCAGAGTGCATTAAATGAGAATTATTACAACCTGCTTTTTTCGCAACCTCAACTAATCTGACAGAATTAGACGAGTTACGACTACCCACTACAAAAAACATATCACACTTGGAAGCAATTTCTTTAACTGCGGACTGTCTGTTAGTCGTAGCATAACATATATCCTCTTTTATAGGTCCTTTGATTTTTGGAAACTTACTTTTAAGAGCTTCAATTATTTCAGCTGTATCATCTACAGACAGGGTTGTTTGAGTAATATATGCTAGAGGTTTTTTAAAATCATTTTCGTTAAGAAGTTCAACATCATTTATTGTTTCAATTAGTTTAATCGATCCTTTTGGAAGCTGACCCATTGTACCAATAACTTCAGGGTGATTTTTATGTCCAATTAATAATATTTCGAAACCATTTTTATTTAATTGTTCTGACTCTCTATGAACTTTCGAAACTAATGGACAAGTTGCATCTACAAAGGATAAATTTTTTAATTTAGCCTCCTCTGGGACTGACTTCGGAACTCCATGAGCTGAGAAAATTATAGGTCTACTCGGATCATCTACGTCAGATAATTCATCAACGAAAATTGCACCTTTTTCTTTTAACTCTTCAACAACCTGCTTATTGTGCACGATTTCATGACGAACATATACTGGAGCTCCAAACTTGCTGATAGATTTTTCAACTATTTCAATTGCTCTTTTAACTCCAGCACAAAATCCTCTTGGCGATGCTAAATAAATTTTAAGTTCTTTTTTCATTTTTTTCTAAAAGATATTCTAACAATATATGCGGAAAAGTAAGTGACGCCAAACCAATAAATATTACCTTATAAATAGCCTCATCAAGCTTATAAAAATTATTTAAAAAATATATCGCAAATAAAAATATTACTGCAGTTACAAAAGTTAAAGGAATAGCTTTCGTTATAAATTTTTTAAGTCCTGGCTTGAAAGATCTATCCAACTCAAAAATAAGAGTAATCGCATGCCTAATTGAGTGAAGAAAACAAAAATAAAGAGTGAAAGCCAGAATAGGTGATAAAAAAAGATTTAGTATGATTAAAGAAAAGAAGTCCATAATCATGATACCTTTTAGATTTATTTTTTCTTTTTTTGAAATGTACATAGATGATAAAAAACCAAGACATAACATTCCAATTAAAAATTCATTACTAAAAATTCCTGCCTCAAAAACTTTAAAATTTAGAATACTAAATATATCATTAGTTTCCTCTCTCTTTAATAATAATGGAGCAATAATTACTGTTGATCCTTTCAAGAAGAATAAGCACTCAGATATGAAAAACTTTTTTCTAAAAAAAAACACTGTATCTTCTTTTCCAAAATGATAAGAGGCCACAATCAAAAATAGCAATAAAATTGTATTAGGAAATATCAACCAGAATATTATTATCAATGATGAAATTAATACATAGGCAAGATAAAAGGATACAGTTTGTTTGTATCTAAATAATTTTAAAAGCTTTTTTCCTTTGATATTATCTAATGCACCGTGAGAAATCCCCAAAATTAAAATTAAAAACAAACAAAATATAATTGGATCAAAATTGAGTATTAGATAAACAGGGCTTACCAATATACAAAAATTAAAAAATATAATTGAGTGCTTAAAGTTAATATTTTCCATTAATTAAATAATGCTTGTAAAAAAATTAATTTTGGCATTTTGCTAATAACATTTATGTCTTCAATAATATTACTTTTATTTGATAAAAATTTTATAATCGTATTTGAAGAAGTTTTAAACATATTAAAAAAAATTTTAGGCATTTTTTCGGGATGTTTTTCTAATACTTTAAGAAATACTTTATCTAAAAATTGATATTTTTTTCCTAATGAGAATGTTTTTGCCTTATTAATGTTGTCAATGTTTTCCACAATATAACGACTATGTTCTTGAATGTTTAAAAAAGTGTAACCTGTGCTTAATCGAGTCATCCCTCCAGCTGACCCAATATTAATCATTTTATCATTATTTTTTAATGATGGAGAAAAAAGTGGTATAGCTCCTTTTTCAGTAAAATTTATTTTATAGTTTTTTATACCAAGATTATTCTCAATATAATTTTCTAATTGAAGATCATAATTTTTTAAACTCTGATCCTCTAAATTTGATAACCAAGTTGACTCAACCAATGCTTTATTTTTGCTGAACGGTAATGTGTAGAAAAAATGTACATCATTTCTCTGATCGCAATTAAAATCCATTAAATTTATTATTTCTTCGTCAAAAATACTCTTTGGTGTCTCTATTTCGATACCTTGGAAGTGTTGCCATAACTTAGATTTATCAAGCTCCTTCTCAGAAACACTATTAAAAATTATTGAATTTTCTGAATTGATTTCGTTTAGATTTTTAAAAAAACTTACATTGGAATTAGTAGAAAGCCTAGAATTTATTTTTTTATAAAATTTTCCACTATCAATGCTTTGATATGGAAATTTTTTATTTGTTAACTCATTAGAGTTCTCAGAAGTATTAATTGTGAAATGGTTCCAATTTTTAATTACACAATCTTCAAAATGATGGTCAAATACTTTCCAAAATGACCAAGTTTTATCTCTCTTATACTCTTCACGGGTTTCAATAATTGCTAAAGTTTTTTCTTTTAACTTATCATTTATTTCAAGCTCATAAGCCAAAGATAAACCTGCGCATCCTCCACCGATAATTATATAATCAAATTCTTTCATTCAAATTAATTTCTTGTTCTAAAATATTATGGTTTAATTGATTTTCGTAGTTTAATTTTTTAACAAATAATAACCTTATAAAGTCAATAATAGACAAAAAGGTCTGAATTACTTTTTCAAATACCGGGACATAGATTTTTCCAGCTTTATTATAATTATCTATATTTTTTTGATTGAGAATGTAGTCGCCTATTTTTCTATAAACTCTTCTAGCAACAATAACTGAAAATCTAGAATTTACTGGTATACTGCTAATAGATTTAAATGATTTTTCGTAAAATACTTGAGACTCATTTATAATATCTCGAATTGATGAAAAATCGTGTTTAACATATTGTCTATTGCGCGCATTATCTTCACAAACATCTCTAGCAATATTCGTAAGTTGCATAGCTATACCTAGATCAATTGCACCTTTAAGAGCTTCTTTATTTTTCACTTTCAATATTTTTGACATCATTAATCCTACTGTTCCTGCAACTCTATAAGAATAAACAAGTAAATCTTTTTTTGAATTAATCACTACTTTTTCCTCTAAGTCTGTTTCAACTCCATCAAATAAATCCATTACTATTTGTTTAGAAATACTTTCATTATCAATAATTGACCACATATCTTTTATAATTTGATTATTAAGATTTTTATTCTCAAAGTCATTTTTAAATTTTGAGAAAATTTCTTTCTTTACACTTAGATTATTATTATCATCAACTATATCATCTAACGTTCTACAGAAATTATATAAAGATGAGCATTTATCCAAAGTATTACTTGACAGAAAAAAACTTGCCCAATAAAAAGATTTAGCGTGTTTTTTTAATAAATTACTTTTCATTAAAATAATTTGTCTAAAACTTTTGCTGATGAAAGAACTCCAGGCATTCCAGCGCCTGGATGTGTTCCTGCGCCGACAAAATATAAGTTTTTATATATTTCAGATTGATTATGAAATCTAAAATAAGCTGACTGAGAAAATTTTGGCTGAATTGAAAATCCAGATCCATAAAGAGTTGCTAGATCTATTTCAAAATAATCAGGTGTTAAATAAAAATCACTTACTACATTCTCTTTAATGCCAGGTAAAACAGTTTTATCCATTTTATCTAAAACTAAATCTTTAAATATTTCACCTTCTTTGATCCAATTAACTTTAGACAAATTATTTGGAACCGGAACCAATACATAAAAAGCATCCTGGTCTTCCGGAGCCATATTAGGATCTGTTGCAGATGGTCGATGTAAATAATAGCTTATGTCATCAGAAAGTATTTTCTTTTCAAAGATTTTATTGAGATGTTTTTCATAAGTTTCTCCAAAATAAATTGTATGATGAGCAACATCCTTATATTTTTTTTTAGAGCCAAAATAATAAACAAATAATCCCATTGAATAATCCATTCTTTTCATTTTTTGTTTAAACAAAAAATCATAATCCTCTTTTGATTTTATCAAGTTGTTATAAACATTCGGGGGATCGGAGTTACAAATTATATAGTCACTATTTATTATTTTAGAATTATTAATTTTAACACCCTTAACTTTTTTGCTTTCTGTAAGTATTTCAGTTACTTCAGCATTTTTAATAATTTTGATATTTTCTTCAATCATAAGTTTTTCTAATGCTTTAACGACGCTTCCTGTTCCACCCATTGAGTAATGAATGCCCCATTTTTTCTCTAAAAATAAAATTAAAGTATATATCGAAGTTGTGCTAAAAGGATTTCCACCTACTAAAAGAGGGTGCATACTAAATATTCTTCTTAATTTTTCATCAGATATATAGTTCGAAACTAAACTATAAACTGACTTATAACTTTTTAACTTTAGCAAAGATGGAATTTGCTTCATCATAAAAACGAAATTATTAAAGGGTTTGTCAGATAAATCTGTAAAACCTTTGTTAAATATTTTTTCAGTAAAATTTACTAAATTTTTATATCCGTCATAATCAGCAGAGTTAAATTTTTTAATTTGTTGCTCCATAGATTTATCATTACCATTGTAATCGAATGTATCCCCGTTACTAAATACAAATCTGTACCATAAATCTAAAGGCACTATTTCTACATAGTCAGAAATATTTTTGTTAAATAGTGAAAATAATTCTTCAAATAAGTATGGGGCAGTTATTACAGTTGGACCGCCATCGTATATAAACTGATCTTTTTTAAAAACTCTTGCTCGACCACCTAGATCAGGATGTTTTTCTAATAAAGTAACTTTGTGGCCTTTAGCTCTTAATCTAAGCGCAGCAGCTAGTCCTCCAAAACCCGAACCAATAATAGTTGTTTTTTTTGCCATATCTTTATGGCCTATTCTAACTAGATTTCTTCTTAAGTGCTAATTTTGTTTCTTCGATGCTATAGCTGTAAATTTTATCTAATTTGCTTTTATCTAATGAGTTTTTAATCAGTTTTTCCACGGACTCTATGGCTATTTTGACTGATGCATTTTTAATATCCTTTTCAGCTTGATTTTTAAGTTGTCTAATTCTCTCTTCAGCGTTTTTTTTTCTATTTTCCATCAAATTGTGAAACTCTTTATTGACTTTAATGACATTTTTTTCTGCCTCTTCGCTTGCTTTATCTATCATCTCCTTTACCTCATTTTTGGAATTACTAATCTTTTTTTCATGTTCTATTAAAATATTTTTAGCGTCTTCCTTCAACTTTTCAGCTTCATCTATTTGACTTTTTATACTCAAAATATTTTCTTCTAAACTTTCTTTAATTTTTTGAGGTATTTTGAAATATATTAGTATTCCTAAAAAAATAAAAAAAGAAATAGTTACCCAAAAAGTTGCATCAATTGTCATAAGTATTTATT
>CACNEM010000012.1 GCA_902619495.1 uncultured Pelagibacteraceae bacterium | reverse complement strand
GTATTAAATCATCGAATGATTTTGCATTTCGAATTTCGTCTATAAGTTTTTCACAATCTTTTTTTGAAATAGCACCCTTACCAACCATTACAGGAAAGTTGCTTTTTACTTTCTTCAATTTATTAACGTTTATCATTTTTGTGGTTTCCTTGAAAAAATGAGCGGTAGTTTTACCTACCGCTCACAATTTTTTTAATTATTATAAACCAGCGCTAGCATTAAATGTTACAGTGCCAGCAACTTTTGTTTTAAAGTTTTTTCCACCTTTAGTGTACTCAATCATAACAGGAGTTCTGTTACCATCTCTACACTCAGGCGTTCCTGATTTACAGAAATTGATTGGACCAGAAGCTAGACCTCTAAAGTCAGTTGTTGCAGCAATTGCATCTCTAACTTTATTTCTGTCAGCTGCTAGATCTCCAGTGAATTTAACTTTTTTAAGAGCTATCTCTAGAATATCTAGTAAGTCCATCATTTGTGAAAAGTCGTGACCAGGTACAACACCATATTTGTCTTTTACCATTTTCACAAATTTCTTAGCTACAGGTCTAGTGTCAGATGCAGCGAATGCAGCTGAGAAAGTTACACCTTTTGCAGCAGAACCAGCATTTATTGGTATCTCTACTTTAGAACCAATAGAAGCTGTTACTCTGTGAACAGATTTTGGTATTCCAACTTCATACGATTGTACAAGTCCTCTAACTGTTTCATCCAATAGAGCTGAAATTACAAGAACTTCTGGATTAGTAGCTTTAGCTTTAGTTAAGTAACTTCTAAAGTCAGTTTCTTTTTCTCCAGATTGAACCATATAAGTTGGCTCAACGTTGTAGTTCTCTCTCATGTAATCAGCTAAAGATAATGCAAAATCTTTACCAGCAGCATCTGGACCATAGATATAAGCTATCTTAGTACCTTGATTTTCTGCAGTAAATTTACCTTGTACGATTTTGTAAAATCTTGATGATACAGGTACTCTAAAAATGTATTCACTACCTTTTTTAGTAATGTCAGCATTTGTTGAGTGAGGTATGATTTGTGGAACTTTAGCTTTAGCTGAAACAGGTACCATAGGTAATGTTACAGAACTACAGCTAGATCCAATTATAACGTGAACTTTATCTTGGTAAGCAAGTTTTGTTGCGTTTGCTACACCTTTCTCAGATTTACACTCATCGTTATAAAGTGTTAAGTCGATTTTTTGACCGTTGATAGTGCCTTCTTTATTCCACTTTGCAACAGTATCAGTAATTAACTCTCCGTGTTTATAACCAACATCTGATAGCATTCTAAAAGAAACACCAATTTTGATTGTTTCTGCTTGAGCTAAAGTCGTGATTACTAAACCTGCGGAAAAGACAATTGCTGAAAAAACAAATTTAAGTTTATTCATTATTTCCCCCATTTGTTATTTAATTGTTGCTAAGGCTATAAAATAATAGTTATAATGTCTATGACTAATAGTTACATTTTTGGTAAATCAGAAAAAAAAATTGGAGGATATTTGCTTAAGATTAATCAACTTATTTCTGGATACGGCTCTGTACAAATTTTAAATGGAGCTAATATGAAAGTTGAAAAACAATCTATAGTTGCATTGCTAGGTGGTAATGGGACAGGCAAATCAACTATTCTTAGAGCGGCATCTGGATTAATTAGATCATGGAAAGGTACGATCGAATTTAATGGTGAGCAAATTCAAAACTTACCCGCTCACGAAATAGTTGGACGAGGATTAGTGCAAGTAACTCAAGGAAAGGATGTTTTCCCTGCAATGTCAGTCACTGAAAATTTAAAGTTGGGCGGCTTTATTTTAAAAAGCAAACAACAACTGTCAGATAATTTAGAAAAGGTTTATAACTATTTTCCAAGATTAAATGAGAGAAAAGATCAATTGGCCGCAACTTTATCAGGTGGAGAGTTGCAAATGTTATGTATTGGGAGAGGGTTAATGTCTAATCCTAAAATGATAATGCTAGACGAACCTAGTGCTGCTTTAGCGCCGCAAATTGTTTTAGATATTTTTAAAAATATTAATAGAATTAGACAAGATGGATTAACAGTTCTAGTCGTTGAACAAAATGTTAGGATGGCATTATTACTTGCTGATTACGGGTATGTAATTAAAGACGGTGTGATCAATGTTGAGGGTGATAGTAAGAAATTAATGTACGACGAAAGTGTAAAAGAGTCATATCTTGGAGGGACTAAAGCCAATGTTTAATAAACTGAGAATTGGAAAAAAAGGTGAAAATATCATATTCGGAACATTTGTGCTTCTTTATATTGGTTGGTGCGTGAATAGTCCCGATATGAATATAGAATCGCTCAAATCAGTTTTAACAATTGGTCTTTCTGTTGGTATTATTTATGGCTTAGTTGCGCTTGGAATTTCGTTAATCTACAC
This sequence comes from uncultured Pelagibacteraceae bacterium, assembly GCA_902619495.1. GTDB lineage: Bacteria > Pseudomonadota > Alphaproteobacteria > Pelagibacterales > Pelagibacteraceae > Pelagilacustribacter. Next base: position 17,113 of record CACNEM010000012.1, on the reverse strand, counting down.
AGGTCTAGATGTAGTTAATTTTTCTCACGGTGAATTTTTCATGATAGGCGCTTTTGCCGGTCTTACCATGTTTAATCTTTTGGGTAATCAAGATTGGATTTTTAATATATTTCCTGATGCTTATGGTTGGATAATTTATGTCGTTTGTTTGTTTACAGCCTTTGTTTCAATGGGTTTATTTGGGGTTTTTATTGAAAGAGTTTTCTTAAGACCTCTAACAAAAAAAGGTGGTGGTTACACTGTAGCTGGAATGGGAATAATCATTTGTGGATTTGGTCTTTCAGTAGTTTTAATTAATGTTGCTTATTTAATTTGGAATCCAGTAGCAAAACCCTTCCCTGCAGAATTAGGTTTGCCAATGGAAATTGGAGGACTGTTTTTACCGATTACTTATATTTGGATGATTGTAGTTGGTTTATCTGTAGCAGCGGGTCTTTGGTTCTTTTTAAATAAAACAAAAATGGGATTAGGTATTAGAGCCGTAGCTTACTCTAAAGATGTTTCAAATCTAGTAGGAATAAACGTGCCACTATACATATCAATTATTTTTGGTATTGCTTGTGCCATAGCAGGTATTGGAGGAACTTTAGTAGGTCCAACTTATCAAGTTGTTGTATTCATGGGTTACATTATTCTTATGAAAGCTTTTGCTGCTGCGGTCGTAGGTGGGTTTGGTAATCTGCCTGGTGCAATAGTTGGAGGTTTTACAGTTGGAATATTTGAAACAGCCTCATCTTTTTATATTTCTGGAAGTCACAAAGATTTATATGCCTTTTTACTAATGATAGTTGTTTTAATGATCAAACCAACAGGCTTCTTTGGTGTTCAAGTAAAAATGAAAGCTTAATGATAAAGAAAGATACAAAAGTTGCAGTATTAGGTGCTGGCGCTATGGGCTGTCTTTTCGGCGGGTTGTTAGCTGAAAAAGGTTTAGAGGTTCATCTTATTGATGTTTGGAAAGAACATGTAGACGAAATTAATAGTAAAGGTTTAAAAATGATGGGTCATGGCGGAGATAGAACAATAAAAATCCATGCTACAACTGATCCAAAAACTTTAAAGCCAGTCGATGCAATAATTATTATGTGTAAAGCTACAGCTTTAGAGCAAGCTTTATCCAATTCAAAAAATATTATTGGTGATAATACAATGCTGATGTCATTTCAAAATGGTATTGGGCATGAAGAAATCATGCAAAAAATAGCTGGTAAAGAAAAAGTTTTAGGTGGATCAACAACACAAGCCTCTAGTATTCAAGGTCCTGGAATAATCCAAAACCACGCAAGTTTGCCTTCATGGATTGGTGAATACGAAAGTGGTTCAAGCGATAGAGTAAAAGATTTAGCTGAAACTTTTACTGCACATGGCTTAGAAACTATTGCAGAAGAAAATATCAAAAGAAGAAAATGGATGAAATTATTTGCTTTAACAGCAATTGGTCCATTATCAGCAATATTTGATTTACATCATACAGATTTATACATTTCTAATAAAAATCAGACTATGTCTCGAAAATTAGGTAAGGATATAATCCTTGAAACTAGAGAAGTAGCTAAAGCTGATGGAGTTGATGTTAGTGAAAGCGATTGTTTAGAAATGTTCAATAGAATAGTAGACTCAAGACAAACTAATAAATCATCTATGGCATTCGATGTTGTAAAGCATAGAAAAACAGAAATTGATTTCATAAGTGGAGCTGTTTCTAAAATTGGAAAAAAACATGGGATCAAGACACCTTTAAATGACCTCATGTATAATATTATTAAAATTAAAGAGGGTATGTACGTATAAGGCCTGTGTCTAAAGAAATTATTTGGCAACCATCAAAAGAGCTAATTGAAAATTCAAAACTAACTAAGTTTATACAACATTGTAATTTAAAAAATTACGATGAGCTTGAGAAAAAAAGTTTTTCTGATCCTGGATGGTTATGGGACAATGTAATCAAATTTTCAGATTTAAAATTTTATAAACCTTATTCAAAAATATTAGATGACTCAAAAGGTATTCCTTGGACTAGATGGTGTATAGAAGGAAAAACTAATATAGTTCTAAATTGTATTGATCGACATAAAGATAGAGAATTTTTCAAAAACACTTTTATTTATGCTGAAAGAGAAGATGGCAAAGAAAGTTCAATTACTTATGAAGAATTTGATAAGCAAATCTCAAAGGTTGGGAATACTTTAAAAATAAATGGTTTTAAAAAAGGGGATGTAATCGCACTTTACATGCCTCAATTTATAGAAACTTACATTGCTTACTTTGCTATTTTAAAAATTGGGTGTGTGGTGCTACCTTTATTCTCTGGATATGGATCAAAGGCAGTTATTGAAAGACTCAACATAGCAAAAGCTAAAGGTATATTTACAGTTGAGAAAACATTTAGAAAAGCGAAAGAAATAAGAATGTTTGATCAAATCAAAAATGAATTAGATCAAGTCATTTCTTTAGAAAAAATTTTTTTATTGGGAAAAGAGAAAGGAAAGAAAATCTTTAATTGGGAAAATTTTCAAAATGTTTCTGATAATTTAAAGACAGAGGAAACTGATGCTGAAGATCCTGCTATTATCCACTTTACATCAGGTACAACCGGAAAACCCAAAGGATGTGTTTATACTCACATTGGTTTAGTTGCTAAGATGTCATTTGATGAAGGAGTTTTAGCAGACTTTAAACAAACTGATATTCATTTGTGTATGGCTGATATGGGATGGATGGTGGGTTCTAAGTCTGCAACAATAGCTTCTACACACGGAGCGCAAATGGTAATCGCTGAGGGCGTGCCTGATTTTCCTGATGAGGTTCGTTTTTGGAAACTTATAGAAAAATATAAGGTTTCCTGGACAGAGCTTTCCCCTGCTCTCATTAGAGCACAAATGATTAAAGATGAAAAACTTTTTAAAGATTTAGATTTAAGTTCATTAAGAATGATTTGTACTGGGGGAGAACCTTGGACGGAAAAACCTTGGAAATGGTTATTTCAAGTAGTAGGGAAATCTAAAGTTCCTATTATGAATTCAGCTGGGGGCACTGAAGTTTCTGGTTCTATTTTGCATTGTTGTTTACATCGTCCTTTTAAAGTTGGATCTTTCAATGCTCCTATTCCAGGAATGAGCGCGGATATCTTAAATTTAGATGGACAAAAAGTTTCCACAAATGAGATGGGCGAATTAGTCATGAGAAAATCATCAATCGGATTAACTAAAAGTTTATGGAATGATGATAAGCGTTACATCGATAATTATTGGAGCGTAATTAAAGATTATTGGGTGCATGGTGATCTTGCAAGTAGAGATGCTGATGGTCATTGGTATTTACATGGAAGATCTGATGATACCATCAAAGTATCAGGTAAAAGAATAGGTCCTTCTGAGCTTGAGAGTGTAATAGTAAAAAGTGGAAAAGCAAAAGAGGTTGCTGCCGTTGGAATACCTGACGAAAATAAAGGGTCAAAAATTATTTTATCTATAGTTCCTGCAGAAAATAATGATCAAAAAGAAAGTTTTTTTGAAGATTTAGTTATAAAAGATTTAGGGAAATCATTTAAGCCTGATAAAGTAATTTTTGTAAAAGATTTGCCTAAAACAAGAAATATGAAAATTATGAGAAGAGTTATAAAATCATGTTTAGCAAACCAAGATCCAGGTGATTTATCAACGCTATTAAATCCAGAATCTATAGAGGAGATTAGATCTCATGCAATTTAAAGATATATTATATGAAGTTAAAGGTGATTACGCTCATGTCACTATTAATAGACCTAAGGTATTAAATGCTTTTACACCAGTAACTCTTCAAGAACTTAAGGCAGCTCTCGACAATGCAGAAAAAGATAAAGAAGTTGGAGTAATTGTTTTATCAGGTGCTGGAGATAGAGCATTTTGTTCAGGTGGAGATATGAACTGGGAAAGCTCTAAAGAATTTCAAGATCATGAATACGAATTTCACATTCACTTAACAAAATGTAGTAAACCAATCATAGCTAAAGTGGATGGATACGCGATTGGCGGTGGAAATCATATGGCTTATTTTTGTGATTTAACTATAGCAAGTGAGAATTCTATATTTGGTCAAAATGGCCCCAGAGTTGGTTCTCCAGCAGGAGGAGCTATCGTTGCCCACTCTGCAAATATTTTAGGACACAAACGTGCAAGAGAAATGTGGATGACTTGCAAAAGATACTCAGCAAAAGAGATGATGAATTGGGGCTTGGTAAATTCAGTAGTAAAAAAAGATAAATTAGACGAGGAAGTTAAAAAGTATGGCGATGAAATATTAAAAGCTGCTCCAACTTGTTTGAAGATATTGAAAGCCAGTTTTAGAAAACAATTTGAAGAAATTTTAAAGATTACCCAAAAAGGAATGGTTGAAGAAGTTGCTCCTGGTTATTTTAAAACTGGTGAACAAGCAGAAGGCGCTAAAGCCTTTCTAGAAAAAAGAAAGCCAAATTTTAAAAAATTTAGATAATGAAAGTTAAATCAATCAAAGCAATCACTTTGAGTATGCCGTTTAGCCATGGAGGAAAAAAGGTAATTTTTCATGGAAAAGAATGGAAAAGTTTAGAATTTAACTTAGTAAAAATTGAAACAGATAAAGGTATCACTGGTTGGGGTGAGGCCTTTGGTTATACAAGTTGGAAAGCAGTAAAAATAGCAATTGAAGAAATGGTGGCTCCTTTACTCGTTGGAAAAGATATGAGTAATATACCGGAACTTCTTTTAACCCTTCAAAAATCTTTACACTTATTTGGTAGATACGGGATAACAATGTTTGCAATATCTGGTGTTGAAATTGCATTATGGGATGCTTTAGGCAAAGAAAAGAATAGGCCAATTCATGAATTGTTAGGAAAAAAAAATAAAGATTTATTCAAAGCTTATTCAAGTCTTTTTAGATATGGAGATCCGAAAATTATAGAACAGAAATGTAAGCAATCATTAGATGATGGTTACCAAGCTATAAAACTTCATGAAATAGAAAATGATTGCATTGAGGCTGGAAGAAAAGGAACAGGTAATCTTCCTTTAATGTTAGACACTAATTGTCCTTGGACTTATGAAGAAACGCTATCCAAAAAAGATTTTTTAAAAAGCATGAAACTCACTTGGTTAGAAGAACCTATTTACCCACCAGAAGATTATGAAACTCTCGCAAAATTAAATAAAGAACTAGGATTACCTATAGCTTGTGGAGAGAATGCATGTACAGAATTTGAGTTTAAATCAATGATTAAACAAAAAGCAGTTACTTTTGTTCAACCGTCAGTAATAAAAGTTGGTGGTATTTACGAGATGTTCAAAATAATTCAGCATGCAGAAAAAAATGATATCTCTGTAATGCCTCATACTGCTTATTTCGGACCAGGTTTTTTAGCTACACTTCAATTAGCTGCGTTAATGAAAAAGGATACCTATATTGAGAGATTCTATTTGGATATTGATCAAGAATTTTACCCAAATTTTAAAAAAGCGTTAAATGGAAAGTATAAATTACCTTCAGGACCAGGTCTTGGAATCGATTTAGATTTTAATAAATTAAGTAAGTATGAAATATAGATCTGTTTTATTCGTTCCAGGACATGAAGAAAAAAAAATTAAAAAGGCTTATACATTAAACGCGGATTTAATTGTTCTTGACTTAGAGTCAACTGTTCCTGAAAATCAGAAAGATCAGGCTAAAAAAATAATAAAAGAATGCAATGTTAATAAAGATCAAACATATATAAGGATAAATAATAATTCAGATTTAGAATTTGTAACAGCAGAAAAATTCCCTGGAATATTCCTTCCGTTTACTGAAACAAAAAAACAATTAATTGAGGTAGATACATTATTAAAAAAAACTGAGAAATTGAAAACTGATGTAATCCCAATTTTAGAAAGTATAAACGGTCTAGCTAATCTTGAGGAAATTTGCTCTTTTTCAGAAAGAATTCAAATTATATCTTTTGGCTCTCATGATTTAGCTAAATCTATAAATCTTAAGATTTCAGAAGATGAAAAAGAAATATTAGAATTTAGAAAAAATATTGTAAATAAATCTAAAAATATTAAGAGCCCAATAGATACCTCTTTTTTAAACTTTAAAGATTTAAATGGATTTGAAAAATCGTGTAATTTTGTAAGAAAATTAGGTTTTGGTGGTAAAGCTTGTATTCATCCAGACCAAGTTCAAATCTCAAACAAAATTTTTTAATGATAAATACTAAGAAACTTTTGTACTTTGCTTATGGTACAAATCTTAATAAAAAAATTTTTTTAAAAAAATATAAAAACGCTAAATATCTAAGCAAGCATATTTTAAAAGATTTTGAATTAGTCTTTAGATCAAAATATAGGGTACCAGACATACAAAGAAAAAAGGGTTCAAGTGTGAAAGGTGTTATCTATGAAATAGATAAAATAACTGAGAAAAAATTAGATAGATACGAAGACTATCCTAAGTTATATATAAAAAAATTTTTTAATAAAAAAAATAAAAATGTAATGTATTATTTCATGAGAAGAAAAACTCCTATTTTAAAGCCTGCAAAATACTACCTTAAAGTCATGAAAAGCGGCTATCGACAAAATAACTATAAATTTAATTTCAAATATTAAAGTGAAAAACAAAATAAAGATTGCAGTTGTTGGGATTGGCTTGATGGGGAGTCAACATTTAAAAGCTTTAAGTGTTTCAAAAAAAGCAAAACTCCATTCAATTGTAGATGTAAATAAAAATTCTATAACACATGCTAAAAAATTTAAAGTTCCATTCTATAGATCATCGACTGAATTATTAAATAACAATAAACCAGATGCCGTAATTGTTGCTACGCCTAATCAGTTTCACGAAAAACATACGATAAGTTTTTTAGATGCAAAAATACCTGTTTTGCTAGAAAAACCAATTTCCGATAATATTTCAAAAGCAAAAAAAATTATTCAAAGTTCAAAAAAAAATAAAACTCATCTACTTATTGGCTATCATAGAAGGCACAACAGTATCGTAGCTAAAGTAAAGAAACAAATTGATAGCGGAAATCTTGGGAAAATTGTTGCTGCTAATGTTATGTGTTGGTTATACAAGAATAAAGATTGGTACAAAGAAAAATGGCGTATTAAAAAAGGAGGAGGTCCTTTAGGTATTAATTTAGTCCATGATATTGATCTCATTTGTTACTTGCTGGGTCCCATAACTCATGTTCAAGCAACAACTTCAAATAAAATTAGAAAATATGAAGTTGAGGATACTGCAATTGTTAATTTTTCCTTTAGATCGGGTGCATTATGTACATTAAGTGTTTCAGATACAATTGTAGCTCCATATAGCTATGAACTCACAGCTGGAGAAAATCCAGCCTACCCTATAACAAATCAATCTGCATATTTTATTGGGGGGACAAAAGGTTCGATACAATTTCCAAACTTAAAACATTGGTACAACAAAGGTGAAAGAAGTTGGTGGAAACCAATTTATCATAGGGATTTTAATATTCGTTTGAGTAGATTTACTTTAATTAATCAAATTGATCATTTATGCGATGTTGTGTCTGGTAAAGCTAAGCCAAAAGTAAGCGGAAATGATGGCTTGCAATCACTCAAGATATTTGATGCCATACTAAGAAGTACTAAAACTGGAAAAAAAATTAGAGTAAACTAATGAAAAGACTTAAACTTGGTATCATTGGTGGTGGTCCTGGATCATGGATTGGTCATGTACATAGAATAGCCTCAAGATTCGATGATAAATATGAAATTGTAGCAGGAGTTTTTTCAAGAAATTATAAAATCAATCAATCTTTTGGGATAAGTATAGGAATAAAAAAAAATAGGTGTTACAAAAATTATAAAGATCTTTGCTATTCTGAAAAAAAAATTAATAATGGTATCGATGTAGTGGCAATCATGACACCTCCTGGAAGTCACCAAGAGATAGCAGAATTATTTATTAAAAATAATATTCATGTAATATCCGATAAACCTTTTGCAGGTTCTCTAACTCAAGCTAAAAAGCTTTATAAAACAATTAAAACTAATAAAAAGATTGTTTACGGGCTCACACATAATTATTCGGCCTACCCAATGGTAAGACATGCTAAAAAATTAGTAGAAGATAAGAAGCTTGGAAATATTGAATATATTAACGTCGAATATGTTCAGGATTGGTCTAACGGTAAAAAGGTTACCCCTGGTTCAGCAAAAAAAATATTTAAATGGAAATTAGATAAAAAAATAGCTGGAATTTCTACTGTGCTTAATGAAATAGGATCTCATGCATATCATTTATGTAATTACATTACTGGTCTTGAAGGAAAAAGCTTATTTGCAGATATCAAGCAATACTCAAAAAAAATTAAATTTGATACAAACGCTCAGGTTTTTATAAATTATGAGAATGGAGCTAAGGGTTTATTTTGGGCATCAACTACTGCTAAAGGTGGTGTTTATGGATTACGAATTAGAGTATTTGGTTCAATGGGAAGTTTAGAATGGGTGCAGAATAATCCCAACTATTTGAGATATAATGCTGCTAATGGAGCTACAAAAGTTTTAGAAAGAGGTTTCAATGAAAGTGGTTTTTCAAAAAACTTTTCAAGAATAAAGTACGGTCATCCTGAAGGATATTTGAGTGCTTTTTCAAATTTGTATAAAGAAATTGCAATGAAAATTAATTCAAAAAATAGCAAGAAAAGGTTTTATTTTCCAACTGCATATGAGGGTTTGCTTACAGCAAGGTTTATAGATGGATGTGTAAAGTCATCTTCCAAGAAAAAGTGGGTGACTTTTTAAATGATAAAATCCTGTGTGATAGGGTTATCAAAAGTAGGTGTAATTCATTGTGAAAGTTTAATTAAAATAAAAAACACTTCATTAAATTATATTTTTGATAAAAATTACAATCTTAGCAAAAGACTATCTAAAAAATTTAAATGTAAGACTTCTAGAGACTTTAATAATATATTAAAAAAAAAAGATATAGGACTATTTGTAATTGCATCACCTACAACTACACATGATTTTTATATAAAAAAATTGATAAAATTTAAGAAAATGATCTATTGTGAAAAACCAATTACAAATAATAATAATAAACTTGATAAACTCAAAAACTTAGTAAAAAAGTATAAAATAAAATTTTGTGTTGGTTTAAATCGTAGATTTGCAAAGGAGTATGTTGCTTTAAAAAAGAAAGTTAACAGAAAAAGAATTAATTATATCCAAATAATATCTAGATCGGCCAACCATAATGTTGATTTATCAATTAGGAATGGAGGCCTTTTTTTTGATAAAGGATTTCATTTTTTTGATTTAGCTTGTTGGTTGAGTAATTCGAAACCAGAGAAAATGATTGTAATTTCAAAATCAATTAGTACTGAGGATTTCTTAAATAAAGGAGATTTCTCAGATGCAGTAGTTAATCTTAAATTCAGGAATGGAATAGTCGTCGAAATAATTTTTAGTAGAAAGAGCAGATTTGGAAATTTTGAAAAAATTAAAGTTCATGGTAAAAAATTTTCACTAGACTCTGACGATTTTTCTGACAAAAAGACGTTATATAATGACTTTTCTGTAAGACACAAAAAGTCATACTTAGATTGTTTAAAAAAATTTATTGAAAATAAAGATAATCTCTTAATGAATGAAGCAATATTAACCCAAAAAATATGTGCTGATGCTTTGAAAAAAGCAAGATACCGGTAATTTATAAATATTTCCTTAAAGCTCTACTTGCAAGTATTGATGAGGATATATCAGTTTTGAATGTATTAAGGATCGATTGAGTCTTCTCAACCTGCTCATTAATCTTATTTGGGTCGTCTATAAAAGAACTTACAGATTTGAATAAATCTTTTGGATTACACTTAGATTGAAGTAATTCAGGTATTACCTCTTTTCCTGCTGCAATATTAATAATATTTGCGAATTTAACTTTTACCAAAGATCTAACAATTAAATAGTTTAAAAAATTCATTTTATAGAGAATGATGGATGGAACTTTAGATTTACAAATTTCAAGTGAGACCGTTCCGGATTTAGCAACTGCAAATACAGATTTCTTAAGAGTATGAGACTTTATTTTATCATCACTAATAATTTCACAATTACTTATATTTTGAGATTTTACGTAGGATTGAATTAAATCATAATGTTGTTTTGTCGAGTGAAATATATAAATAAAATCTTGATAATTTTTATTCATTAATTTTATAAAATCCAAGAGGATAGGCATTAAGACTTCGATTTCAGAGACTCTACTCCCTGGAAAAACTGATATTAATGCTTTATTTTTTTCAAATATTTGATTGATGTCTATTTTACTTTCAGAAGATGCGTCTAATAACGGGTGGCCTACAAATTCATTACTCACATTCTCTTTATCAAAATAGGGTTTTTCAAAATTAAATAATAAAAGAATATGATCAATGTAATTTTTAATTTTCTTAACTCTTCCTTCTCTCCAAACCCAGACTTGAGGCGCAACATAATGAATAGTTTTTATCTTTGGTTCTTGTTTTTTTAAACGCTCGGCAACTCTCAAAGTAAAATCAGGACTATCAACTGTAAATAGAATATCTGGTTTAAAATCTTTGATAGCCTTCACTGTATCATTAATCTTTCTATTAATTTTGAAAATATTTTTTATTACATTTGTAAAACCTATATAGGTAATCTCTTTTAAATCATAAATCGATTTTATGCCTAAAGCTTTTAAATTTTCACCTCCTACACTTAAATATTCAATTCCTGAATTATCTTTTTTTAGTTCTTGAATTACTTTTGAAGCCAGTTTGTCTCCAGACGGCTCACCTGTAAGTATAAATATTTTTTTCACTTGTACATTCTCCAAAGTTCACCCTTGTCAGATAGTAAATAAAGATCTCCACTCTCATGTATTTTGATATCTCTTATTCTTCCTATATTACCTTTGAATATAATTTCCTCTTTTATAAATTTTGATTTATCAAATTTTAATTTTCTTAAAGATTGATCTTTTAAAGATGTTATTAACGCATCTCCATTCCACTCTTTAAAAGTTTCACCTTTGTAGATTGTCATGGCGCTTACAGCTATAGAAGGTACCCAATACTTAATTGCTTTTGTAAAACCAGGTTTCCATTTAGGACCGATTTTAGTCCCTGAGTAGTTAGTTCCGCCCCAACCTAAAATCTTCCAGCCATAGTTTTCTCCAAAATTTGCTGTACCGAACCAATCTCCTCCCCTTGCACCATGATTTGTTAAATATATTTTATCGTCGAAAGGTGAAAGAGACATACCCTGAGGATTTCTCACTCCAATTTGATAAATTTCGGGTAACCAGTCTTTTTTATTAATAAATTTTGGGTTATTTTTTGGTATAGAACCATCTAAATTTATTCTTATTATACTTCCAGGATGTTTAGTGTAATCTTGAGCTATCATACCTTGACCTCTTTCACCAGCTGATACGTATAAATGTTCATTTTTAATAACCAATCTTGATCCGAAATGATATCCAGAATTAATTGGGGGCTCTGCTCGAAAAATATTTTTAAAGTCTAGTCTTGTTTTATTAAATTTAGCTTTCGCTACTGATGTACTAGATTTTCCCTTAGATCTATTTTCAGAGTATGAAACAAAAACTTGATAATCATGATATAGAATATCTAATAATCCTCCTTGACCATCCTCTAAAACTTTTAGATTATGATTAATTATATTTGTCTTATTTTGTTTTAAATCTAAATGTTTTATATTTCCGGTCTTTTCTGTAATTAATAAGTTATCTCTATCGAGAAATGAAAGACTCCACGGTCTATCAAATCCTTGGGTAATTTTTTTAAGTTTAAAATCATCTGCATAAATTTTTGTTGAAAATAGTAAAAAGAAAAAAATTAACTTTATCATTTTACTATAATAAACATTTTATTTTTATTAGCGTATTGAACACATTGTCTCTTGTTTAAAAATATATTCAATTTGTGTTTTAATACCAATCCTTTAAGACCAGCATTTTTACATTGCTTGAGAGTTTCAATACCAACTGTAGGTAGATCAATTCTTAAATCTTGTTTCTTTTTAGGGTATTTAACTAAAACTCCATTAAGTTGATCTGAATTTTTTTTTATTTTTTTTATCATTTTTTCAGTTCCATTTATTTCTTCAGTTTTCAAAATTTTATTATTTCTAGATACAGCTCCTTGAATATGTGAAAAACTATTAGATCTATTTAATGCTTTTATGGCACAAGTTATGTCTTTTTGGTCATCTTTATTAGGTTTTACTTTAGTATATAGACCTTTCGACAAACTTAATTCTGGAGTAAATTTATTTGATCTAAGAGTTGTTATTTTCTCTGATTTTAAAATATTAATTACTTGTTTTAAAATTGCTGCATCCCCTAATTTAGAACTTTTAATAATTTTAGGAATATAATAAATACCTTTTAAATCTAATTTGACTTTTTTTAAATTTGGTTTTTGTACTTTACCTGCAAACAAAACTTTTGAGCAATTGTTTAATTTTAAAATTGAGATAATTTTTCCGAACTGACCAATTGATACATAGTGGCAATTTTTATCCTTTTTAAAAGTATTTTTTTTTGTTAGATCTATTATAAGGTACTTATATTTTTTCCTAATTTTTTTTAAAATATATTTTGGAAATTCAGTCTCTCCAAAAATTAAACCAATCATAATTTATTTAATTTTGAGGTGAACAAATCGGTCTTTTTTTATCTTTTTCTATAAATCTAATTACTTCACCAACAAGTTCATTATCTTTGTAATCACCGTTTATTTTACTGAGATTATCATGCAAATTTTTGGAAGAAAAAATTTCTTTGTAAGCTTTATCTAGTCCAATTATTTTTTTATTTTCATACTTGTGTCTTCTCAAACCAATTAGATTTAATCCCTGTAAAAAATTTCGATTTCCTATTGAAAGTCCAAATGGAATTACATCTTTTAAAACTCCTGTCATTCCTCCTATCATTGCTAGTCTGCCAATTCTGGTAAATTGCTGAACGGCAGAGTTTCCTCCGATTACGACAGAGTCTTCAATTATAACATGGCCTCCTAAGGGTACATTATTAGCAATAATTACGTTATTACCAATTTTACAATCATGAGCTACGTGTGATGAAATCATAAATAAACAATTATTTCCTATAATTGTTTTTGAACCTCCACCTTCTGTACCAGGGTTTATAGAAACATACTCCCTGATAAGATTGTTCTCTCCAATTACTAAACTATTTTTTTCTCCCTTAAATTTTAAATCTTGTGGTTGCGTTCCAATACTTGCGAAGGGAAAAATTTTAGTACCTTTTCCAACAATAGTATTACCTTCGATGTGAACGTTTGATTTTAATTCAACGTTATCTTCTAAAGTAACATCTGGCCCTATATAGCAAAAAGGGCCAATTTTAATTTTACTTGAAATCTTTGCTTTTTTATGAACTACACTTGAATTATCTATCATTATTTTCTATCGACTATCGTTGCAGACCATTCTGCATCAGCCATTCTTTTTTCATCAACTTTTGCTGTTCCTTTATATTTCCAAACTCTCCCGTGAGATCTTATAGCCTCTATTTCTAAACGTAATTCACAATCTGGTATTACGGGATTACGAAATCTTGCTTTATCAACACTCATAAGAAAAACCAATTTATTTTCGTACTCTTTAGGGTCAATTCCATGTGCGGTTAGTGCAGCTGCAGCTTGACCAAAAGCTTCGACAATTAAAACTCCAGGCATAACTGGCTGTCCAGGGAAATGACCTTGTACATAAAAACCATTTTTCTTTACATACATAATTGCTGTTGCAGATTTTAAGGGGACAATATTTATTAATTTGTCAATTAAAAGCATTGGCTCTCTGTGAGGTAATAAATTTTCAATTGTTTTTTTATCTATTTCTGTAATGCTCATTTTTTTGAACTTTTTAAAAATTCTTTTAATGGGACTGCAGGGTAACCCATAACAATTTGATTATCTTCAATATCTTTTACAACTCCACTTCCTCCTCCAATTTTTACATTATTTCCTATCTTAAGATGTCCTGAAACCCCGGCTTGACCTCCAATTGAAACTTTATTTCCAATAGTAGTGCTTCCTGCAAAACCTACTTGTCCGGCTATCATACAATTAGAACCAATTTTTACATTATGAGCAATATGTACTTGATTATCTAAATAAGTATTTTTCCCAATAATTGTATCATCGATCGATCCTCTATCAATTGTACATCCTGATGCTATTTCGACGTCATCTTCAATTAATACTTTTCCAATATGTGGAAACTTAATATTTTTTTTATCATTCGGAATAAAACCAAATCCCTTTTGTCCTAATTTGCAATTGTCTTGTATGACCACATTATCTCCAATAATCGTATTTTTTAAAATAATACCAGATCCAATTATACAGTTTTTACCTATTATAACATTATGTTCAATAATCGTATTTGAACCAATTAGTGAATTTTTACCTAATTTTACTCCGTTTCCTATTAAAACATTGTTACCAAATTTAACATTTTTATACTTTTTTTTGTCAGGTTTTTTTAAAGATAAGTCTGGATAATCTATATCGGAAAAAGGGTAAATTTGTTTAGTTGATATTGCTAGTTCGTATAAAACATTTTTTACTATTATTTTTACAACATTAGTAGGTAGATATTTTTCTAATTGTTTAGTTGTTATACATGCGCTTCCTTTTGTTTTAATAGCTAAAGATTTATATCTAATTGAATCAAAAAAAGTTAAGTCATTTTTTTTTGCTAAATGAAGAGGTTTTACGTCATTTACAATAAAAGAATTGACTATATTAGGAAAAATCTCTTTTAGCTTTACTGTTTTTTTTTTAAAAAAAAAATTTGAACTCATTCAAATTTAATTAAGGTTAATAGATTTCAAATTCTTATTTAGTAGTTTCATTATCTCGTTAGTAATATTTAATTCATCGTCTGCTAATAATACATCCTTTTTATCAATAACCATTCTAATTTTATTTTCTTTCATGAAATTTTTTACTATTGGATTTAAATTTTTTAAAAGCTCATTTTTAGCTTTCGATCTTTGTTTCGCAACTGACTGCATAAGTGAATTTCTCTCTTTTTGTAGAGAAGAAACTTTGGATCTTAATTCAGTTACTTGTGATTTATAATCTTCATTAGATAAAATTTTTTTTTGTTGGATTAGTTTTTTTTCATCTTCTAAGATTTTTTTTTGCTTGTTTTTTATATCTTTTAAACCGTTTTCTAATTTATTTTTAAGAAATTTTTGTGCTTTTTTTCCAGCGTCACTTTGATTTAAAATTAATTTAAAATCCAAATAATGTGGTGTTTCAGCAAAAATATTATTTCCAAAAGTAAAAAAAAGGAAAATTATAATAGATAATTTTTTCATATAAATCAGAAAGTCGTTCCTAAATTAAATGAAAAGCTCTCAGTTACATCAGTATCAGCTTTAGATATATCTTGAGACAATACAAAATTCATTGGACCTAATGGTGATAACCAATTCAAAGCTAAACCAGTTGTAGACCTTATTTTGTTACTTTCATCAATTGAATCATCATAATCAACTCCCCAAACATTTCCAAAATCAAGAAACATACTGACGTCGGCATTCGTGTTTTCTGGCAATAAATTTGGTAAGTTAGTTTCAAAGTTTACTGCCGCAGAATAATTCCCTCCCACATGATCTTTGCCATCAACTGGACCTACTCTACCTCTCTCAAAACCTCTTAACCTTTTCGTGCTCAAACTCTTTCTTTTACTTAGTCTCACGTCCTCATTTGATAAACCATTAATTGCAGATAAATAAATTTTTCCTGATCCAACAACGTTCTCACTAAATGATTTATATTTACTCGCAGCAAAAGTATTAGCAATAAAAGGTTTATCAGCATAAAAGGGGAAACTTTGACCAAAAGAAATAATTGATCCGCTGGTTGGCATGAATGATCTATCTCTTTCATCAAAAGTAAGTCCATATCTTCCTGCTATTTCATTAAATGTACCAGCCTGTTTCTTCAAAGAGTTTGAAGCGCTATTTTCCGTTTTAAGATCGTCATAACTTGCAGATAAACCAAGACTTAATTTAACATCTTTATATTGCTCAAACGAAGTTCCAATGCCTGCACTTAAAATTGAATTTTCGTAACCTTGATCTGGTTTATCATTTTGCTCATTTTTAATTGAGTAATATAGAGAGTTACCTAAAAAATCATAATTAGGATCTGAAAAAGTTAATCCTCCAACAATCGACTCATCATCTAATTGAACATCAAATTCCAACGACTTACCCTCTCCAAGCCAATTATTTTCTTTAATATTAAATGCTAAGGTTCCACCTGAAGTTCCAATACCAGCGCCAGCACCTATCTCGCCAGTTGGTTGTTCTTCAACATTTATATTTATTACTTTAAGATTATTTTTTGTTCCATCTACTACATCGAATGTAACATCTTTGAAAATTCTTCTGTCCTTTATTTCTGAAATTGATTTTTCTAAATTTATATTTGTTAATGGATCACCCTCATCCAAAAGAAGCTCACTTCGAATAACATTTTCATTAGTTGCATAATTTCCAGTAATATTAACTTTTTCAACTAAATTTTTTTCACCTTCAAAAATATTTAAAACTATGTTTATTGTGTTTTCTCCTACTATTTCTTGCACATTATGCTCAACAAATTGAAGACTGTTATCTTCGATTAATTGGTCTACCTCTACTAAAATTTTCTTAATTTTAAATGGAGAATAATAATCTCCAGCATATTTATTAAATACTTTATTTAAAGGAAAAAAGATTTGTTTATCAAATGTTGGATCAATATTAGTGGAAATTTTATTAATTCTATATCTTTTTCCCTCGTCTATATTGTAGATTAATTTAGCTTTACCAGTCTCATTTAATTCAGCAAAATTTGAGCTAATTTTGATATCATAAAAACCTATTGATTTATAATAGTTTACTAGAAGTCTTTTATCCAAACTAATTAAATTTTCACTTAAAACTGTGTTCCTCGACAAAAATTTCCAAAACTTAGACTCTTCACTCGCTATTACATCTTTTAGTCTTTTATTTTTTATCTTTTTATTTCCAATAAAGTTAATTGAAGAAATTGTAGTCTTCTCAC
>CACNEM010000011.1 GCA_902619495.1 uncultured Pelagibacteraceae bacterium | reverse complement strand
AAAGAAATACAAAATTATCAAAAGAACACGTTATTACTCAAAATAAATTAAACAAATTATTGTATATATTACCAAATTTAGCTTTAGATGATGTTCCTATAGGTAAAGATGAAAAATCAAATAAATTAATTAATCAGTTTGGAGTTATTAAAAAATTTAGTTTTAAACCTAAGTCTCATTCTGAAATAGGATCTAAAACAAATGAAATAGACTTCGAAACTTCAATAAAATTATCTGGATCAAGATTTGTGGTACTTAAAGATAAAATTGCTTTACTAGAAAGAGCACTAATTAATTTTATGTTAGACATTCATACATCAGAATTTAACTATATGGAAGTCTCACCGCCATTAATAGTAAATGAAGATGCTATGTTTGGTACAGGTCAACTTCCAAAATTTGAGGATGATCAATTTGAAATAAAATTTGAAAATTCGGATCAAAGAAAATTTTTAATCCCAACGGCAGAAGTAGTATTGACTAATTTAGTCAGAAAATCTTTGCTGAGTAAAGATGAATTACCTCAAAGATTTGTAGCTTCAACTCCATGTTTTCGCAAAGAAGCAGGTAGTTACGGCAAAGACACAAAGGGTATGATTAGGCAACATCAATTTTATAAAGTAGAGCTTGTAAGTATAGTAGAACCAAAAAATTGTAATTCTGAACTTGAACGAATGCTTAATTGTGCAAAAAAAATTTTAGAAAAGTTGGAAATACCATATCGAATAGTATTGCTGTCTACAGGAGATATGGGATTTAGTGCAGAAAAGACTTACGATATAGAGGCATGGATACCATCAGAAAACAAATATAGAGAAATTTCAAGCTGTTCATCATGTGGCTCTTTTCAAGCTCGAAGAATGGGGGCAAAATATAAAACTAATGAGGGAAATGATTTTGTTGGAACTTTAAATGGTTCTGGTTTAGCGGTAGGGCGTTTAATTATAGCCTTAATGGAAAATAATCAAAATGAAGATGGAACTGTTAACATTCCAAATGTCTTAAAAAAATATATGAATAATTTGGATAAAATATAAAAATTTAACTTGTTAATCTAATTCATTTATTATAATTGTCTGATCATGAGCGGACAAGGAATAGCACAATTTATACCCTTAATACTTATTTTTGTAATATTTTACTTTTTTCTAATAAGACCTCAGCAAAAAAGAGTTAAAGATCACAAATCAATGGTAGAGTCTCTAAAACGAGGAGACGAAGTAATCACATCAGGTGGAATTATAGGTGTAATTGATCGAGTTATGGAAGATGATCGTATTGAAGTAATAATTGGAGAAGGCACAAAAGTTCAAATTATTAGATCAACAATCACAAGTTTACTTAAAAAAGAAGAAGTTAAAAAATAATTCTTTTTCGTGCTAAATTTTTCTAAAATAAATATTTTTTTTATTTATTTAATTTTTTTCCTTATCTCAATCTTTTCTATTTTAAATTTGCAATTTCATGATAATAAAATTTTAGATAAAAAAGTAAATCTTGGTCTTGATTTACAGGGTGGGTCATACCTTTTATTAGAGATTAATTCAGACTCACTTGTCGAAGAAAAAATACAGTCTAAGGTTATCCCTTTAAAAAAATTATTAAAAGATAATAATTTAGAATATAGAAACTTTAAAATAAATAACAATAGTTTGGTTTTTAGTTTAAAAGACTTAGATAAATTTGAATTACTTTTTTATTCAAAAAAAGAAAATTTAGTTAATCCATATATCGATAATTATAGGTCTTTTGAATTAGATTACAAAAAATTAGATGAAAATTATATTGAAGTTATGTTTTCTAAATTTGGACTATTAACAATTAATAATTCTGCTTTAAGACAATCGATTGAAATTGTAAGGCGTAGAATTGATGATGTAGGTACAAAAGAACCAACTATTTTGCAAAGAGGGGAAAAAAGAATTTTAGTTGAATTACCAGGACTCAAAGACCCGGAAAGAATTAAGAAGCTTCTTGGAAAAACAGCGCAATTAAATTTTAGATTAGTAAGCGATAATTCTGAGTTTGGTGTAGACAAACTTATTTCTGAAAATGGTGAAACACTTGAAATTAGTAAGAGAATAGTAATGAGTGGTGAAAATTTAATTGATGCTCAACCAAGTATTCAAAATCAAAAAAATGAGCCAACTGTATCATTTACATTAGACAGACTAGGTGCACAAAAATTTGGTAGAGCTACTAGTGACAATGTTGGAAAAAGATTAGCCATAGTTTTAGATGGAAAAATTATCAGTGCTCCAAATATAAATGAACCGATAACTTCCGGAAAAGGAATGATATCTGGTAATTTCAGTTTCCAAGAAGCTACAGATTTAGCTCTATTATTAAGGTCAGGTGCTTTACCTACGCCTCTTGAAGTAGTTGAAGAAAGAACTGTTGGACCTGATCTTGGGGAAGACTCAATAAAATCAGGAATAACATCTTTAGCTGTAGGTTTTGTATTAGTAATTTTATTTATGTTTTATAAATACAAAATATTCGGATTGGTAGCCAATACTGCTTTAATTGCAAATTTATTAATGTTAATTGGAGTATTAACTATTTTAGAGGCAACATTAACATTACCAGGTATTGCTGGAATTATTTTGACTGTAGGTATGGCTGTTGATGCAAATGTTTTAATCTATGAACGAATAAGGGAAGAATTAAAGACAGAAAAATCAATTATTCATGCTTTTGATGCCGGTTATTCAAAAGCAAAAATAACTGTTCTTGATGCGAATATAACTACTTTAATTGCAGCTGTAATACTTTTTGCATTTGGATCAGGCCCTGTTAAAGGATTTGCTATTACTTTGGGTATTGGAATTATTACAACATTATTTACAGCTTACTTTTTGGCAAGACACTTAACTTCAATAATAGTTTTAAGAAATAACCATAAAGACTTAAAGATATAATGATGAAAAATATTAATTTTGTTTCTCAATTCAAAAAAGCAAACATTTCTTCGGTTATAATTTTTATTTTAAGTATATTTTTTATTGCTTTTAAAGGACTTAATTATGGAATTGATTTTAAAGGAGGTACTTTAATTGAATTAAGAACTGAGTCACCTATTAATTCATCTTTAATCAGAGATACACTTAATTCTATGGATTTAGGCGATGTAAATGTTAAAAAATTTGGAAAAGATGGAGACTATCTTATAAAGGTAGAGCAAAGAGAAAATAATAATAGTAATTTAATTCCAGAAATTAAACAAACTCTTTCAGATAACTTAAACACAGAGGTTGATTTTAGAAGAGTAGAAAACGTTGGTCCAAAAGTAAGCTCGGAATTGTTAGAGTCATCAATTATAGCTATTTCATTAGCTTTAGCTGCTATGCTTTTTTATATCTGGGTAAGATTTGAATGGCAGTTTAGCGTAGGATCAATCATCGCTCTTTTTCATGATGTTGTAATCACTTTAGGAATTTTTTCAGTTTTATCTCTTGAAATAAACTTATCAATTATTGCAGCAGTTTTAACAATAGTTGGTTACTCTATGAATGATACAGTTGTTATTTATGATCGAATAAGAGAAAATTTATTTAAATATACAAAAATTAGTATCAGCGATGTTGCAAACCTGTCTATCAATGAAACATTAGCTAGAACAATTATTACTTCTGTGACAACTTTATTGGCTTTGGTATCTATTTATATTTTAGGTGGTGAAATTTTGCGAGGTTTTTCTTTTGCAATGATTTTAGGTGTTATCATAGGAACGTACTCTTCAATTTTTGTCGCATCTCCAATATTAAAATTCTTCAAAGTAAGTTATAAAACTCTAGAAAAAGAGGAAGAAAAAATTGTTCCTTAGCTAATAAAGATTTTGTGCTGCTACCATAGACAGCAACATCGGAAAAGAGAGCAAAGTATTTGCTCTTGAAAACAACATAGCCGTTTTAGCTGACTTAGCTTTTTCTTCAGGGGAGCAGTCAACTAATCCTAAAGCTTTTTTCTGATTAGGCCAAATCACGAACCAAACATTATAGGCCATAATTATTCCTAACCACATACCAATACCAATTGCGGTAGTTTTAGGGTCTCCACTGCCGATACCTAAAATCATAGCCTGATGCACATAACCTTGAAGATAAGAAACTATTAATCCTGTAATAATTGTTCCAAGTGCTGCCCATCTGAACCAAAATAGAGCTTTAGGCGCAATAACTTTTCCAATTGCAGGTTTTTGTTCATCTGGAATATTTGGCATAGAAGGAATTTGCACAAAGTTAAAATACCAAAGCAAACCAATCCACATAATACCCGTTAAAACATGCAAATATCTAAATAACCAACTATAAAAATATCTATCAAAAGAAAATCCATCACCGAAGAAGTGTAATCCTAGTAAAAGTAAAATCGCTATACCAAGTGAAAGATGAACAGTTTTTGAAAGTGATTGTAAGATATTAATCATAATTCAAGTAATTATAGCACAAAATACTCCCTTAAGCAGTCTTTTTCATTGAACCATTGCCAATTATTTCTTTGATAAATTTACCAGTATAACTCTCTTTTACATTTGATATTTTCTCTGGTGTTCCTTCGGCAATTATTTTACCACCATTTATTCCACCTTCTGGACCCATATCTATTATATGATCTGCCGTTTTAATAACGTCTAAATTATGTTCAATTACTACAACAGTATTACCTGTGTTTGCGAACGCTTGTAAAATTTCTAACAATTTTTTTATGTCATGTGAGTGTAATCCAGTAGTTGGCTCATCAAGAATATATAAAGTTCTGCCTGTTGGCCTTTTTGACAATTCTTTTGCTAGTTTAATTCTTTGAGCTTCACCACCTGATAAAGTAGTAGCTTGTTGTCCAATTTTCATATATCCAAGGCCTACATGTTTAAGTGTGATTAGTTTAGATTTTACGCTTTGAATATTCTCAAAAAATTCACAACCTTCATCTACAGTCATATCTAATACTTCAGCAATATTTTTTCCTTTGAATCTTATTTCAAGTGTTTCTCGGTTGTATCTAGCTCCTTTACAAGTATCACAAGGTATAAATACATCAGGTAAAAAATGCATTTCATAAGTTAAAACACCATCTCCTTCACAAGTTTCACATCTTCCACCTTTAACGTTAAAAGAATATCTTCCTACTTTATAACCCCTTGCTTTTGACTCTGGCAATCCTGCGAACCACTCTCTTATCGGTCCAAACGCCCCAGTATATGTGGCTGGATTTGATCTTGGAGTCCTTCCTATTGGTGATTGATCAATATCAATAATCTTATCAATTAACTCAGTGCCTTTAAAACCAGTAAAAGCTTTAGGAACTTTTCTACTTTTGTTTTTATTTAACATTAAATTAAAAGCATTATACAAAGTATGAAGTATCAAAGTTGATTTACCACTTCCTGAAACTCCGGTAACACAAGTAAATGTTCCAACCGGTATCTTTAAATTTACTTTTTTTAGATTATTTCCACTAGCTCCATTAATTTCTATAAATCTTCCATTTTTTGCAAGTCTTCTTTTTTTTGGTATCGGAATAAATTTTTTACCTGATAAATAATCACCTGTAATACTATTTTTATTTTTTATTATTTGTTTTACTTCACCTTCAGCAACTATCTTTCCACCTTTCAAACCAGCTTCAGGACCTATATCAATTATATGATCTGAACTTTCCATAGTTTCAATATCATGTTCAACTACAATTACAGTATTACCGAGATCTCTTAATTTTTTTAAGGCTGTTATAAGCTTTTTATTATCTCTCTGGTGTAACCCTATAGATGGTTCGTCTAAGACGTATAGAACTCCAGTTAATCCTGATCCAATTTGAGAGGCCAACCTTATTCTTTGTGCTTCACCACCAGATAATGTTCCTGACTCTCTTGATAAAGTTAGATAATTTAAACCAACATTTAAAAGGAAATTTAATCTTTCATTAATTTCTTTTAAAATGTGTTGTGCTATTTTATTTTCTCTCTCGTTAAAAACATTTTCTAATTCTGCAAACCATTTTTGTGCGATATCAATCGATTTTTCTGTTACTTGACTTATATTCAAATTATTTATTTTGACACATAGCGCCTCATCTTTTAATCTCATTCCTTTACACTTTTCACAGTCCGTCTCGCTTTGATACTGTGAAATTTCTTCTCGTTTCCACTCACTATCGGTTTCAAGATAACGTCTTTCTAAATTATTAATTACGCCTTCAAATGCTTTCTTTGTATTATAAGCTTCATAACCGTCATCATAAGAAAATTTAATCTCCTCATCATCTGATCCATAAAGAATAATATCTTGTATTTTTTTTGGAATTTTTCTCCAAGGTTCAGATAATGAAATTTTGTAATGCTTAGCAATAGAAGCCAATGTTTGAGCATAATACAAAGAGGTTGATTTAGACCAAGGTTCAATAACACCATCTTGTAGGCTTTTCTTAGTATCAGTAATAACCAAGTTAGGATCAATATTTAAATTATGTCCTATACCTTCACATTCTTCACAAGCTCCAAAAGGTGAATTAAATGAAAACAATCTTGGTTCAATTTCCTCAATTGTAAAACCACTCTCAGGACAAGAAAATTTTGATGAAAAAATTATAGACTCTTTTTTTCTATATTTTTTTGGCAAAGTCTCATTTTCATATTCTACAATTAACAAACCATCAGAGAGATTTAGAGCAGTTTCTACGCTATCAGCAAGTCTATTACCTAAGTTTGAATTTAATATTATTCTATCTACAATAATGGAAATATCATGTTTTATTTTTTTGTTTAGATCTGGAAATTCATCAATATTAAGATATTTTCCATCTACTTTTATTTTTGAAAAACCTCTTTTTTTAAAATTTTGTATTTCTTTTTTATATTCTCCCTTTCTCCCTCTAACTATTGGAGCTAGAAGAAATATAGTATTATTTTTTGGAAGTTTTTGAATTTTATCTACCATTTCGCTTATAGACTGTGATTTAATCGGTTTACCTGTAAATGGAGAGTATGGAACACCAACTCTTGCAAATAATACTCTCATATAGTCATAAATTTCAGTTACCGTTGCTACTGTTGATCTAGGGTTTTTAGATGTATTTTTTTGTTCTATTGAAATTGCAGGGCTAAGTCCTTCGATAAAATCCACATTGGGTTTTTTCATCTTGTCAAGAAATTGCCTAGCGTAAGAAGAGAGACTTTCAACGTATCTTCTTTGTCCTTCAGCATAAATTGTATCAAAAGCTAGAGATGATTTTCCAGATCCTGAAAGACCAGTTATTACAACTAATTTCTCTTTTGGTATTTCTAAAGAAACATTTTTTAAGTTGTGTTCTTTTGCGCCTTTTACAACGATTTTTTTCAACATATTTTTCCTACTAAATAATTATCATCTTATATTTACTTATTAAATATGATATAAATCTATGACTTTAAATAATAAATATCTAAAATAATTCAAAATATTATGGCTGGAAGTTTAAATAAAGTACAATTAATAGGTCGTTTAGGCGCAGATCCTGAAATAAAACAAATGGTTAACGGAAAAAGTGTTGCTAGGTTAAGTATAGCAACTAGTCAAAGCTGGAAAGACAAATCTAGTGGTGAGAGAAAAGAAAAAACGGAATGGCATAGAGTTGTTATTTTCAACGAGGGTTTAGTAAACGTTGTTCAACAATATGTAAAAAAAGGTGCTAATGTTTATGTGGAAGGGCAACTCAGCACTAGAAAATGGAAAGATGAGGCTACTGGTCAGGACAAGTATTCCACTGAGGTAGTTTTACAAGGATATAACTCTAGCTTAACAATGCTTGATAGTAGGAATAGTGGTTCAAATTCAAATTTAGTGTCTGAAAATAAAAGTTCTTTACCAAATGATAACTTAAATCAAGATAATTCAGAACTAGATGATGAAATCCCTTTTTAAATTTTCATGGATAAAAATACCCTAGAAAAAAATAAATCTTTCAAACCTATTTTTGTACAGGATGAGATGAGTTCCTCATACTTGTCTTATGCGATGAGCGTTATTGTAAGTAGAGCTCTTCCCGACGTAAGAGATGGATTAAAACCAGTACACAGAAGAATAATATATGCAATGTACAAAGGTGGATATGACTGGTCAAAAACATTTAGAAAATCGGCAAGAATCGTAGGAGATGTAATTGGTAAGTACCATCCACATGGAGATCAATCTGTATACGATGCATTAGTAAGATTAGTCCAAGATTTTTCAATGAGCGTGCCTCTTATTTCTGGCCAGGGTAATTTTGGCTCTATAGATGGAGATCCACCTGCAGCAATGAGGTACACTGAAACCAAATTAGCAAGAATTGCACAGTTTCTAACAGAGGACTTGGAGAAAAACACAGTAAATTTTAGAAGTAATTATGATGAAACTGAAAAAGAACCTGAGGTGCTTCCATCTCAATACCCCAATATTCTTGTAAACGGAGCTGGCGGAATAGCTGTTGGTATGGCTACAAGTATACCCCCGCATAATTTAGGTGAAATAATTAACGCAACAATAGCTTACATAAATAATAAAGAAATAACTATTAGCCAATTAATGAAACACGTCCCTGGTCCTGATTTTCCAACAGGTGGCGTAATAATTGGAAAAGATATTATTAAGCAAGGATACAACAAAGGCAGAGGTTCATTCAAAATTAGAGGTGAAATAGAATTTGAAGAAAAAAAAGGAGGAAGAGAAATCTTAATTATTAAGTCAATACCTTATCAAGTAAACAAATCTATACTAATTGAAAAAATTGCCCAGCTCGTGAGAGATAAAAAGATTGAAGGAATTAGAGATTTAAGAGATGAATCTAATAGAGAAGGTATTAGAGTGGTCATAGAGTTAAGAAAAGGTGTTGAACCAGAAACTGTTAGAAGACAATTATACAAATTAACAAATATTGAAAGTTCTTTTGGTTTTAATACTTTAGCTATTGTTGGAAATAAACCAAAAATATTAAATTTAAAAGAATTTATATCTGAATTTCTAAAATTTAGAGAAGATACAGTTCTTAAAAGAGTAAAATTTGATCTACAAAAAGCTGAGGAAAGAGCACATATCTTAATCGGCTTGGCTGTTGCAGTTGATAATATAGATGAAATAATAAAGATTATAAAAAATTCAAAAGATACTAATATTGCAAAAAAAAATCTTTTATCAAAAAAATGGAAAATTAAAAAAAGTATTAAAATAATTAATACCATAGAAAATAAAAAAAATTTTTCAAATTATCAATTATCAATTGAGCAAGTTGAAGCTATTCTTGAACTAAGATTACAAAAACTAACAGCTTATGGTATAAGCGAAATTGAGACAGAAATATTTAAACTTGCAAAATTAATTCAAGAGTATAAAAAAATAATAAATTCAAAGAAAGCTCTTTATAATTTGATAATCGAAGAATTGGAAAAAATTAAAGACAAATTTTCTTTACCAAGAAAAACGAAGATTATAGATGCAGTATTAAATTACAATATTGAAGAAACAATTCAAAAAGAGTCAGTAGTAATTAATATTACAAATCAAGGATATATAAAAAGAGGCCCACTTAGCTCATTAAAAGCACAAAAAAGAGGTGGTAAAGGAAAATCTGGCATATCTACAAGAGAAGACGATTTTGTAGTTCAAATATTCACTGCAAATACTTTAACTCCAGTTTTGTTTTTTTCAACGCAAGGATTAGTTTATAAAATTAAAGCACATAAAATCCCTGAAGGAACTGCTGCATCGAAAGGTAAGTCTATATTCAATATATTACCCTTAAAAAGTCATCACGCTATTAGCTCAATTATGCCATTACCAGAAGACGAAGGTGAATGGAAAAATTTAATGGTTGTATTTGCTACATCAAAAGGAAATGTTAGAAAAAACTCATTAGAGGATTTTGTTAACATCAATAATAGTGGTAAAATTGCAATGAAATTGGATCAAGATGATAAAATTATTGGTGTAAAGATTTGCAAAGATGATCAGGACATTCTTTTAAGCACCCGGTTAGGAAAATGTATTAGATTTAAATCAAAAAAACTTAGATTATTTAAGGGTAGATCATCAAAGGGTATCAAAGGAATTCAATTAAATGATAAAGATAAAGTTATTTCGTTATCAATTTTAGATAATACACAAATAAGCACTAAGACTATTAACCAAGACAAAAAAATTAAGAGTGGTGTAGAAAGATTTATTTTATCTGTCTCTGAAAATGGTTATGGCAAGCGATCTTCACATCTTGACTACAGAGTAACAAATAGAGGTGGTAAAGGAATAATTGGTATTATCAATTCACCAAGAAATGGAAATATTGCTTCATCTCTAGTTGTTAACGAAACAGATGAAATTCTTTTATCAACTGATAAAGGGAGTATGATGAGGTGCGCTGTTAAAGAAATTAGAATAGCTGGTAGAAACACTCAAGGAGTTAGAATAAAAAAATTATCAGGGTCTGAAAAGGTTGTGTCAGTTATAAAAATTGAAGATAATATCCAATAAAATGAAAATCGCAGTCTATCCAGGAACTTTTGACCCAATTACTTATGGTCATATAGACGTAATTAAAAAATCTCTTAAAATTTTTGATAAGCTAATAGTGGCTACTACAAATAACACGGATAAAGACTATTTTTTTTCTATAGATGAACGAATAGATATAATAAATAACTCATTGTTTAAAGATTTAAAATTTGACAGAAAACGAATAAAAGTAATTTCTTTTAATAATTTAACTATTGAATTATGTAAAAAATATAACGCATCTGCTATAATAAGAGGATTAAGAGCTGTATCTGACTTTGAGTACGAATTTCAATTAGCTGGAATGAATAAAAAATTAAATTCAAAAATTGAGACTATGTTTTTGATGTCAGATGTTGAAAATCAAATTATTTCTTCAAAATTTGTGAAAGAAATTGTAAATCTTGGTGGTGATATAAATAGATTTGTAACTAAATACACTGCTAAAATGTTAAGAAATAAATATTAATGAAACGATTTATCTGTTTATTTATAGTTTTAATTAGTTTAGTAAGTTCAAATATTATGGCAAAAGATATTATGATATTAAAATTAGCTTATGGAGATGTTGAGATAGAACTTTATCCAGATAAAGCTCCAAATCATGTAAAGAGATTTAAGGAACTTGCTAATAGTGGAAAATATGATGGAGTTGTGTTCCATAGAGTTATTGAGGGTTTCATGGCCCAAACTGGGGATGTAAAATTTGGAAATTCAAATAATTCAGAATTTAATTTAGCTTTAGCTGGAACTGGAGGATCAAGTTTGCCTAATTTAAAAGCCGAGTTTACTGATATTGCTCATACAAGAGGAATTTTATCAGCTGCAAGATCTTCTGATCCAGATAGCGCTAATAGTCAATTTTTTATATGTTTTGAATCGGCTCCGCATTTAGATAGACAGTACTCTGCATTTGGAAAAGTAATTAAAGGAATGGATTTTGTAGATAAAATTAAAAAAGGTGACCCTAATTCCGGTGCAGTAACAGATCCAGATAAAATAATTTCTTTGAAATCAAAATAAATTAAATGTTAAACGCTCAATTCTCATTTGAGTTAAAAGCTCAAGATGACAAAGCTAGACTTGGAAAAATACTAACTCCAAAAGGTGATATAGAAACACCTGCTTTTATGCCAGTAGGAACTCAAGGTACAGTAAAAGGTATTTTTACCGATGATATTAAAAAAACTAATACTCAGATTATTTTAGGAAATACTTACCATTTACTTTTAAGACCAGGAACAGAGATTCTTGGAAAATTTGGAGGTTTACACAAATTTATGAATTGGGATAAACCTATTTTAACAGACTCTGGTGGTTATCAAATAATGTCATTATCAAAATTAAATAAGATTGATATTAAAATAGGTGCAATATTTAAATCACATTTAGATGGAAAAAAAATAATTTTAAGTCCAGAAAAAAGTATTCAAGTACAAAAAAAAATCAACTCTGATATTATTATGGTTTTAGATGAATGTCCTAAATTAACAAAGGATAAAAAAATAATTTCTGGTGCCATTAAAGTTTCTACAGAGTGGGCAAAAAGAAGTAAAATTGAATTTGGGAATAATAAATCTAAAGCTTTGTTTGGAATTGCTCAAGGTGGTTTATACAAAGATTTACGTATTGAAAGTATTAATAAACTTATTGAAATAGGTTTTGACGGTTATGCGATGGGAGGGTTGGCAGTTGGAGAAAAACAATCAGATATGTTTGAAATTTTAAGCGAAACAACAGATTACTTACCAAAAGAAAAGCCTAGATATTTAATGGGTGTAGGAACTCCTGCCGATATTTTGGGAGCTGTTAATGAGGGTATCGATATGTTTGATTGTGTAATGCCTACAAGATCAGGAAGAACAGGTTTAGCTTTTACTTGGCAAGGCAAATTGAATCTTAAAAACTCTAAATATCAAAATGACAAATCTCCTTTAGATGAGGGATGCGACATAAGAGATCTAAATAAGTATTCTAAAAGTTATTTAAATCACCTAATAAGATCAGACGAAATGCTTGCATCAATGTTAATATCACTGAACAATATATATTTTTATCAACAATTTATGCGGGAAATAAGAAACAATATAAAAAATGGGACTTTTAAGAATTTTTATAAAAAATACATTAAATTTTTTGATTAATTATTTGAATTTAAGCAAATATATATATAAAAGATCGTGTTTAAGGGCCCTTAGCTCAGTTGGTAGAGCACCTCCCTTTTAAGGAGGGTGTCGATGGTTCGAGTCCATCAGGGCTCACCAATAATTATGACTTTATTGGTGGATATTTTACAATAACTTCACTAATCCAATTTTTAAGATTTTGTATTCTTTGTTTACTACTTGGATGAGTGCTTAAAAAAACTGGAGGTTCTTTACCTTTTTTTTTATCAGCCATCCTTTGCCATAGATTAACAGACTCCCTGATATCATAACCTGCTAAAGATGCAAAAATTAAACCTAAGTAATCTGCTTCGGTTTCTTGTTTTCTTCCAAAAGGATTCATTATTCCTAACTTGAAAATATCAAGGCCAGTATTTTGACCTACTGTATTTCTTGTTCTATTAATTGCTCCTCCTAGAAAAATATCGGCAACAGTTGTTCCAACATTTATTGTTAAAGCCTGACTTGCTCTTTCTATTGAGTGTCTAGCAACAGCATGGGCTATCTCATGACCCATAACAATTGATAAAGCATCAGTATTTTTTGTTATTTTTAATAATCCTGTATAAACTGCAATTTTTCCACCAGGCATACACCACGCATTTACAACTTTATCATTATTCACAAGAATATAGTCCCATTCAAAATTTTGCGTGGGATCGTTTTTTCCTTCTTTTTGAAAAAAAGCAGCAACTGAATTTTCTATTTTTTTTCCAATTAGTTTAATTTCATTAAGCTGAGAACCAGCTTTAATTAGCTTAGATTTTGATCTAAACTGTTCATATGCAGCTGCTGACTGTTGATTAATTCTTGCCTCAGATATTAAACTTAATTGTTTTCTCTCCGTTATTGGTACGGTTGAACATGAAGGAAGCATCAAAGAGCAACAACCACAACCAAATAAGCCAAGAAATTTTCTTCTATTTATGCTATACATTTTAGACTCATGATTTTAAATAATAAATTGTTAATTGCAATTTTTATTTTGATTATAATTTTTATAGTAAAATCAAGCTATTCTTAAAAAATGTCAAACAAAAACATAAAAAAATCTTTTTTATCAAAAATAAGAAATAATTTTATCGCTGGTATAGTAGTTCTCATACCTATAGGTATTACATTATACTTAACTTTATTTATAATTAAGATTTCTGGAAACCTTATTCCAAAAGAAATAAATCCTAATAACTATCTACCTTTTGACATACCAGGAGTTGAAATAATCATAGCCTTATTTTTAATTACTCTTATTGGGTGGATTTCTCTTTCTTTTATTGGAAAAAAATTTTTTGATTTATTTAACAACATACTTAAAAAGATTCCAATTTTACGGACAATTTATTCAGCTATAGGTCAAATGACTGAAAGTTTCACTAATACCGATAACAAACAAAAGAGTGTCGTTTTATTTGAATATCCCCGAAAGGGTATTTGGGCTGTTGGATTTGCAACAAAAGAAAATAAAGGAATTATTAGAGATAAAATCAATCAAGATTTAATAAACGTTTTTGTTCCAACAACTCCTAATCCTACTAGTGGTTTTTTATTGATGATACCCAAAAATGACCTTATTTATCTAGATGTATCTTTTGAACAAGCTTCTAAGTTTATAGTGTCTGCTGGGACAACTAATATAAATTAAACATCTTTTAAATTGAGAATTTCAGCTTTATCAAATAATTTAAGAAGAAAACTATATTTTTTTTGATTAATATTATCACCTATTTTAAATATCAAATTTTCAGCTAATTTAAATAAATCTTCATGAACTATAGGGTCTGCAAATTTAAAATTCTTATCCCCACTTTGTTGAAAACCTATTAAATCACCAAAACCTCTTAGTTTTAAGTCTTCTTCTGCAATAAAAAAACCATCGTCAGAATTTTTTAAGATTTTAAGCCTTTTTATAGCATTTTTACTTAATCCATCTTTGAACATAAGAACACACATACCTTGTTTTTTTCCTCTTCCGACTCTACCTCGTAATTGATGTAATTGAGCTAAGCCAAACTTGTTAGCATTTTCAATTATAATTAAATTTGCGTTAGGAAAATCTATTCCAACTTCAATAACAGTAGTTGAAACTAGGATATTTATATCTTTGTTTAAAAATTTTTTTAAAACTTTATCCTTTTCAATTTTATCCAAAGCACCGTGAATTAGACCAACTTTTCCAGGGAACTTTTTTAGAATTAAATCAAATTTTTCCTTTGCCGATGAATAATCTAGGAATTTAGACTCTTTTATTAAGGGGCAAACCCAAAAAATTTGATTTTTTTCATTTATTTGATTTTGTAAAAAGGGCCACAATTCATTAATCTTTTTTTCAGGCTTACTAAGAGTAATTATCTTTTTTCTAATTGAGGGTTTCTCTTTTATTTTAGAAACATCCATATCTCCATATAAAGACATCATCATAGTTCTAGGAATAGGAGTGGCAGACATTAATAACACATCACAATCTTTACCTCCTTTTTGCGCAAGATTAGATCTTTGTTTTACGCCAAATTTATGTTGTTCATCTATAACTGTATAACCCAAATTTTTAAATCTAATTTTTTTTTGAAATAAAGCATGTGTACCAATTATTAAATTAATTTTTCCCTCTTCTAGATCTTTTAATATTCTTTTTCTTTCTTTTGTTTCAGTTTTTCCAGAAAGGAATTCAACTATTATTTTTGTATCTTTAAATATATTTTTAGCTAACTGAAAATGCTGCAGTGCCAAAATTTCTGTAGGTGCCATCAAAGCACATTGAAAATTACTTTCAATCACATTAGCTATCGATAAAAGTGAAACTATTGTTTTACCTGATCCAACATCACCTTGTAAAATTCTAAACATCCTTTTATCACTTTTAATATCCAAGTTAATTTCTTTAAGAGTTTCATATTGTGAATTAGTGAGTTTAAATGGGAGTGCCTTTATGATATTATTAGATATAAGTTCTTTAAATATTTTTTCTTTTTTAAATTTTTTAATTCTTTTTCTATTTTCCGATAAAACAATAAAATTGGCACAAATTTCATCAAATACAAGTCTTCTAAAAGATTTGGATTTATGATTTTTGCTTTCCTCGGTAAAATGAAGTTTTTTTATAGTTTCATTCCAGTTTAGCAAATTATTTTCTTTTATAAAATCATCATTTAACCAATCTTCTACAATCGGTAAGTTTTGTGTAACCTGATCTATAATAGATCTATATTTTTTTTCATTAATTCCTTTTGTAAGTTTATATTTAGGTATATTTTTTACGACATAATTTTGTTTTTCTAAATTTGTTACGTAGTCTGGATTAGTAATTTGATAATTGTTTCTAAAAAAATTAATTTTACCGCTTATTACTACCCATTCATTTATAGGAAAAATTTTCTTTAAATATCCCTCACGGCTATTGAAATATACAATATCTATTTTACCAGTCTCATCTTCACAGATTACTTTATTTGGAAGATTTCTTATTCTAGGGAAATTTATCTTTTTTACTTTAACCTTAATCGTCTGAATTTTACCAATTTCTAATTCATTTAGTTTTGATAATTTAGACCTATCTGTTTCTGAGTAAGGTAAGTCAAATATAATGTCTTTAATCTTTTCTACTTTTTTTTGTCTTAAATATTTAGATAATTGAGTTCCAACACCCTTTAATTTTTTTATATCTTGAAAAATGAAATCTTTTTTTATTAAATTCATTAAAACATATATAATATATATTTATGGATGAAGAATTAGAAATTTTTAAAAAAAAACTTTTATACAGAGCCTCATATAGAGGAACTAAAGAAATGGATTTAATTTTAAGTAAGTTTGTAAAAAGATATATTAATAGATTCGACTATCGTCAATTAAAAGAGTTAGAAAAATTTCTAAAATTTGAGGATGAAACAATACTAAATTTTTACAATTTTAATCTATTAGAAAAAGATATAGATAAAAACGAAGTTTCAAAAATTTTTAAAAAATTTAAAATTTAATGGCGGAGAGGGTGGGATTCGAACCCACGAACGAGTTGCCCCGTTGCTGGTTTTCAAGACCAGTGCTTTCAACCGCTCAGCCACCTCTCCATTGAGTAATCAACACTATTTATTACTATCAAAGCTATAAAATAACAATAAATAAGTAATTTGATTTCTAATACTAGTTAACAAATAATAAATATGATAGTTAAAAAAATGTCAAAAATTATCAAATTAGTCTTTACGTTAAACTTACTATTTACGTTAAATCTTTATTGTTCTGAGCAGAGTTTTCAAAATTGGCTTGATGAATTTAAGATAAGAGCAATACAATCCGGAATATCAAAAAATATAGTTAATGATGTTTTATCTGAAGCAAAATTTTTACCTAAAGTAATAGAGTATGATCGATATCAGCCAGAATTTTATGAAGACACTTTTACATATATTAAAAAAAGGTCTTCAAGAAAAAAAATAAAAGATGGCTTAAGGCTTTATAAAAAAGAAAAAAAAATTATAGATAAAGTTGAGATTGAATTTGAAGTTGAAAAAGAATTATTACTTGCTCTGATGGGTATAGAAACCAATTTCGGAAAGTATCTGGGAAAAATGGATATTATTTCTTCATTAGCTACTTTGAGTTTTGATAAAAGAAGAAGTGAATTTTTTTCTGAAGAATTGCTGATACTTTTAAAATTAGTTGATAAAAAGATTATAAAAAAAGATATTCTCTTTGGCTCATGGGCAGGAGCTTTTGGCAATTTTCAATTTATGCCAAGAACAATTAGAAATTACGCTATTGATTTTAATGAAAATAAAATTATCGAGTTAAAAAAAACAGAGGATTCATTTGCCTCTGCGGCTAATTATTTAAAAAAAATTGGATGGAAAAAAAATCAACCTTGTTTTTATAAAATAGCATTAAAAGAAAATATTCCAAAAAAATTTCTTAATTCTTCTGCTAGAAAAATAGAAAATAAAAAGAAAGCCAATTTTTATAAAAAATATATTAATAATTTTGATGAATTAGATATTAATAAAAATGAAAAAGTGGCTATAATTATTCCAGATAAAGATATTATACCAGGTTCAGAAACTTATTCTCCTGCTTTCATAGTGTTTGAAAATTATGAAAAGATACTAAAATGGAACCGATCTTTGCGATTTGCATTAGCGGTATGTACATTAAGGGAAAGTTTTAAAAATGAAATATAAAATATTTATATTAATTTTTATTTTAGGTTCCTGTACAGTAAACTCTACTAGATTTGAAAATAGAACCACATTTAGTTCAAAAGGATTTGCATATATATATAATGAGGAAGATTATCAAAAAAAAACTATAAACGGTAAATTGGATAATTCTCAATTACAAATTGCTCATAAAGATTTAAAAATTAATACACTTATAAAAATAATTAATCCTACAACTAAAGATTCTTTAACAATAAAAAATACTCGAAAAATTAATTATCCTGATTTTTATAAAATTTTGATCACCTCAAAAGTTGCTGAAAAATTAAATTTACAAAATGATTTACCTCTGGTTGAAATTATTGAAATAAAGAAGAATAAATCTTTTGTTGCAGAAAAAGCAAAGATTTTTAATGAAGAGAAAAAAATTTCGTCTAATGCTCCTGTAACTTCTGTAAAAATATCAAATATTTCAAAAAATAAATCTCTGAAAAATAAACACAGAAAAGAAAAGCTTTTTATTTTGATAGGAACTTTTTACTCCAAAGAAACTGCAGATTTTTTAAAAAAAAGAATCACTATAGAAATACCCAATTATGACTCTAAAAAATTGAAAATAGAGAAAAAAAGTAATAAAGAAATTAACCTAATATCAGGTCCTTATACTACTATTAATTTTATGAAAAATGATTACAGTAAATTAAAAAATCTTGGTTTTGAAGATTTAAATATAACAACAAATGATTAAATATATAATTACAATATTTTTATTCTTTAAATTAATTACCTCTCTGCATGCAAATCCAAATATTGATGCTCGTACCGCTATTTTGATGGATTTTCACTCTGATCAAATATTATTCGAAAATGATCCAGATGCTCAAATTTATCCTGCTTCAATGACAAAAATTATGACATCAATTATTGCGTTCGATTTGTTAAAGAAAAATAAACTTTCTCTCGACGATATGTTTGTTGTATCTGAAAATGCGTGGAGGTTATCTCAAAGCGGATATTCATCAATGTTCATAATGATCAATGACGAAGTATCCGTAGAAGATTTATTAAAAGGCATAATAATAGCTTCTGGAAACGACGCATGTGTAGCTTTAGCTGAAGGAATTGCTGGTTCAGAAGAAAATTTTGCAGAAATGATGAATGAAAAAGCTGCAGAGATTGGTATGGACTCAACTAATTTTACAAATTCATCAGGCATTAACGATCCAGATAATGTCTCTACAGTTAGAGATATTGCACTAATGTCAAAGTATTTAATAAGTAATTATCCTGTTTTTTATGAACTGTTTAAAGAAAAAACTTTTACCTGGGATAGAACAGGAGGTGATCCAATTAAACAAGGAAACAGAAATCCTTTACTTTACAAAAATGTTGGAGCAGATGGAGTTAAAACAGGTTATTTAGCAGTTGAGAAATATTCGTTAGCTAGCTCTATTTTAAAAAATGAAAGAAGGTTAATCGCTGTTGCTTCTGGATTTCAAACAAAAAATTTAAGAAGTTCAGAGTCTTTAAAATTATTAAATTGGGGATTTAGAAACACAAATACTTTTGAAGTTTCAAAAAAAGGTATTTCAGTTTTTGAGCTGGACACTTGGTTGGGAAAAAAAAATAAAATTAAAGCTGTAACAAAAGAAGATTATTTTATAACTGTGAATAAAAAAGATATTCGTAATTTAAGTGTATCATTAAATTATAATGGTCCAATAGTTGCACCTATTAATAAAAATGAAAAAATAGCGGAAATTATTGTTAAAAATAAAGATGAAATTATTAAAACTTTGCCTTTATTTGCTCAAGATGACTTGAAAAAGGTAAATTTTTTTAAAAGTTTAATCACCTCAATAAATTATTTAATATGGGGCGATGTTTAAACAAAAACAATTTTTTATAGTTTTTGAGGGTGTTGAGGGTTGTGGTAAATCTTACCAAAGTAAAAAATTACTTAATAATCTAAAGAAAAAAAAAATTAAAACTTTATTAACTCGTGAACCTGGTGGAACTAAAAGCGCTGAGTTAATAAGAAAGTTAATTTTAATTGATTATTTCAAAAAATCTAAAAAAGAAAAATTTGATAGATATACTGATACTTTACTTTATTTAGCAGCTAGAAATGAACATGTAAAAACAAAGATATTACCAGAGCTAAAAAAAAAAAAAGTTGTAATTTGTGACAGGTTTGTTGATTCTACTTTAGCTTACCAGGTATTTGGAAAGAAAGTTAAAATTAACTTTATAAAGAATATACATAATCATATTTTGCAAGGCTTAAAACCTAATTTAACATTTGTTTTAAAAGTGTCTAAAAAAACTGCAAAAGATAGATTATCAAAAAGAAAGAATAAAAATAGATATGATAATTTCTCGGAGTCTTTCTATAGAAAGGCACAAAATTCTTTTTTAAAGATAGCTAAAAATAAAAAGAACTATTTTGTATTAAATTCTTCTA
The DNA here is from genome assembly GCA_902619495.1 of uncultured Pelagibacteraceae bacterium. Classification (GTDB taxonomy): domain Bacteria; phylum Pseudomonadota; class Alphaproteobacteria; order Pelagibacterales; family Pelagibacteraceae; genus Pelagilacustribacter. Next base: position 512 of record CACNEM010000011.1, on the reverse strand, counting down.
ATAATGATGATAAATTAGAAAAAGAGATATTTAGTATAACTTCAAAATTTTTGAAAATTAAATGATATTAAAAAATATTTTTGATCCAAAAAAAACATCAAAGCTAATTGGATATACTGAAAAATTTGAATTTTTTAAAAAGTTTATATCTAAAGATAACTTTCCTAATGTTATTATGCTTACAGGTGATAAGGGTATTGGAAAATTTACCTTTATTAATCATTTTATGCACTTTTATTTTGACATAAAAAACTATAACGAACAAGAAAAGTCTTTTAACTTGAAAAGTCCTTTTAACGAACAATATCAAAATAATCTTTTTCCGAACCTAATTCATTTAAGTGGTGATAATTTTAGAAATATAAAAATTGATGATATTCGTAAATTAAAAAGCGATCTTTTTAAAAAAACAATTAATAATAATAAGAGATTTATAATTCTAGATGATGTAGAAATTTTTAATATTAATAGTTTAAACGCACTTTTAAAATTAATTGAAGAGCCTGGCGCAA
>CACNEM010000010.1 GCA_902619495.1 uncultured Pelagibacteraceae bacterium | reverse complement strand
ATATTGTTATTTATTTCGTAAAAATATGCATAGAGAAAAACTATTAACGAAGAAATCATCGAAGATAATGATGCAAATCTAAATAATAACGATAAAGAAATCCACGCTATGATAAAAATTAAAAAAAATTTATTAGATAAAGCTAAAATTACTCCAAGGTAAGTTGCCACACCTTTTCCTCCTTTAAATTTTAACCAAACAGGAAAAATATGTCCGATGAAACAAATTAATGCAGATAGAGAGGTTAAGTCTTCAAAATAAAATATTGTTATATAAACTGAAATGTATCCTTTAAATAAATCAAGAGCTAACGTAGTTATTGCGAGAAATTTATTTCCGGTTCTAAGCACATTAGTAGTTCCGATATTGCCAGAGCCAACAGTTCTAATATCTTTTTTTAGAAATATCCTAGTCAAGAGTAATCCAAATGGTATTGATCCCAAAAGGTATGAGTAAATTGCTACAATAATTAAATCTATGTCCATTAGTTCGAATATACTACTTCGCCTTGAAGCAAAGTCATTTTCACTTTACCTTGTAATTTTCTATTTTCAATCGCAGTATTTTTTGATTTTGATTTAAGTTCTTCAGCTTTCACTACCCATGGTTTTTCCAGATCAAATATACAAATATCTGCGTCCGATCCTTCTTTAAGGGATCCTTTATCTATTTTTAGTATCTTAGCTGGATTAATCGTTAAGCACTTAATTATTTTTTCCAAAGGCAATGATTCATTATGGTAAAGCTCTAAAGATAAAGATAGCAATGTCTCTATACCGATAGAACCTGTCGCTGCTTGTGCAAACGGAAGTCTTTTACTTTCCTCATCTTCAGGAATGTGATCTGATACAATTACATTAATGAGATCATTCTTTATTCCTTCTATTAATGAAAGTCTATCCTCCTCGCTTCTAAGAGGGGGTGATAATTTCAAAAAAGTTCTAAATTCTCCGATGTCATTTTGATTTAACGATAAATTGTTAATAGAAACCCCTGTGCTGAATTTTATTCCATTAGATTTATTTTTTTTAATAACATTAAGAGAATTTTTTGAGGAAATTTGATTAATATGATATCTGCAAGGAAATTCACTTAACAAAGATAAATCCCTTTCAATAATAATCTTTTCAGCAATATCTGAGACACCTTGTAAACCTAATCTTGTTGCCACTTCGCCTTGATTAATGCATGAATTTTTAGCTAATTCATAATCCTCGGGATGTTGCATAATCAGAACATCAATGTCAGAAGCATAGTTCATTATTCTAGACATCAATTCAGAATTTTGGATAGTTTTATTAACATCACTAAACCCAATAATTCCTCTTGCTTTTAACAAACCAAATTCAGTCATTTGATTACCCTCCATCTGTCTAGTAATCGAAGCACATGGAAAAAGATTTACCTTAGCTTTATCTCTACCCCTTCTAATTATAAAGTCCACCATAGATACGTTGTCTATAACTGGCTTAGTATTTGGCATAGTTACAATTGAAGTTACTCCACCTGCCAAAGCTGCTTGGCTTAATGTTCTAAAATTTTCTTTATATTCAAAGCCAGGCTCTCCAACAAAAGCTTTCATATCAACTAATCCAGGAATAGCTACTAGGCCTTTCAAATCAATTTTTTCTGCTGATTTAGATGTACCTGATTTTTTTCCAATAGATTTTATTTTTCCTTTTTCATCGATAACTATATTTCCTATTTCATCCATCTTTTGAGATGGGTCGATAATTCTCACATTTGTCAAAATTTTTTCTTTCATTTATTTACAGTACAATTTTAAACATGCCATCCTAACAGCTACACCTAATTCAACTTGTTCTTTCACGAGACTAACATTTATGTCATCTGCTAATTTAGTATCAATCTCAACACCTCTGTTCATTGGACCAGGGTGCATTAGTAAAGCATCTTTTTTTGCAAACTTTAGTTTTTCTGGCGTTAGTCCAAAAAATTCGTAATATTCTCTCTTTGATGGAAGAAAAGATCCCTGCATTCTTTCATTTTGTAATCTTAACATCATAACAATATCACACCCATCTAATCCTTTTTTCATATCGGTAAATGATCTAACACCTAAGTTATCTATCCCTTTGGGCATTAAAGTTTTTGGTGCAATGACATTTACTTCTGCTCCCAACATATTCATTAAATAAATGTTAGATCTAGCAACTCTTGAATGAAGAATGTCTCCGCATATTGCAATTTTTAATCCCTCTATGTTACCTTTTCTATTAATAATTGTTAAAGCATCAAGTAAGGCTTGTGTAGGGTGTTCTCTCCTTCCATCACCTGCATTGATGACCGTACAATTTACTTTTTGTGAAAGAAGATTTGGTGCACCCGAGTCTTGATGTCTTATAACAATAATGTCAGGATGCATGGCATTTAATGTCATGGCAGTGTCAATTAATGTTTCACCTTTTTTTAATGCAGAGTTACCCATATTTATCGTCATTACGTCCGCTCCTAGTCTTTTTCCGGCTAAATCAAATGAACTCTGTGTCCTTGTAGAAGGTTCAAAAAATAAGTTTATTTGAGTTTTTCCCCTAAGGACATCTAGTTTTTTAGAACTTCCTCTGTTTAATTTTATGAAGGATTTTGCTTCGTTTAAAATCTCTTTTGCTTCGAGAACTGATAAATTTTGAATACCTAATAGATGTTTGGGAGTGTTTTTAATAGCTGTAACTTTTTTTTCAGTTGCCATTAAAATCAACTCTATAGGCCTTTTACTATATTATATCAAGTATTTTTTTTATGATAATAATCTAGAACCCCTTGAAGTATAAATTGAGCAGAATTCTCGTCTAATTTCTTCACTTTTTTTGATGAATTAATTGCTAAATCATTAGATAGATTAAAGGCTCCCTGGCTAGATAGTCTCTCATCCCATAAAGTGATATTTTCTGTAATATCTTTTGAAAGATTTTTAGCTAGATCTTTAGCTGATTGTGAAGAAGGCCCTTCCGTTCCATCCATATTAATTGGATTACCTATGACTATTCCGTCTATGTCATATTCTTTGACAATTTTCTTAATTTGATCAACTAGGTCTCTATAATTTTCTTTAATAATCGTGGTGTATGGCGTAGCTACAATTTTATTTTCATCTGATAGAGCTATTCCTATTCTTTTACCGCCAGGATCAATACCTATTAATCTTGATTTTTTCTTGGTTTTTTCAATAAATACGTCAATATCAAGCATGAAATTTACCTAATTTGTGATAAAACACATTTAAATTAACTTATTGCACAAATGTCCTTAGATAAAGAGAAAATTAAACATGTAGCAAAATTAGCTCGAATTTCAGTTGATGAAGCTAAAGTAGATAGCTTAACCAAAGATTTAAACTCAATTTTCAAGTTTATTGAACAATTAAATGAACTGAACACTGATAAAGTTGAACCATTAACATCGATTTTAAACCAGTCTTTGAGATCAAGGAAAGACGAAATCAGTGACGGCAAGATAAGAGAAAAAATTCTTAAAAATTCTCCAAAAAAAAATGAGGAGTTTTTTGTAGTTCCAAAGGTGGTTGAGTAATGAGCAATATAACTAATCAAAGTTTAAGTGAAATTTTGGAAAGTATAAAGTCTAAGAAGATATCCTCATTAGAACTTACACAAGCATATATAAAGAACATTGAAAATGCAAAAAAACTAAATGCTTTTGTAACTACAACATTTGATCAAGCATTAGAAAATGCAAAAAAATTTGATAACAAACCAAATAATGAACAACTTCTTAGCGGGGTACCTTTAGCTGTAAAAGATTTATTTTGTACTGAAAATGTTAAAACTACGGCTGGAAGTAATATTTTAAATAATTTTGTTCCTTCATATGAGTCTACTGTAACAAAAAATTTATGGAACAATGGAGCTTTTTTACTTGGAAAATTAAATTGTGATGAATTTGCTATGGGTTCTTCGAATGAAACAAGTTTTTTTGGAAACGTTATTAATCCTATCGGAGATCATCTAGTTCCAGGTGGTTCTTCAGGTGGATCTTCTTCTGCTTTGGCGGCTGATCTTACTCCTGCAACAATTGGAACAGATACAGGTGGGTCTATTAGGCAGCCTGCATCATTTACTGGCACTGTGGGTCTCAAGCCAACTTACGGTCTTTGTTCGAGGTGGGGTATAGTTGCTTTTGCTTCCTCATTAGACCAAGCAGGACCAATGACTAAAACAGTTAATGATTGCTCAATTATGCTTGAAGCAATGTCTGGTTTTGATGAAAAAGACTCAACCTCAATTAATAAAAAAAAAGAAACATACTCAAAAAATTTAAAAGATAATATCAAAGGATTGAAAATTGGTATCCCTAAAGAGTATCGAGTAGATAATATGCCAAAGGAGATTGATCAACTTTGGGAAAAGGGAAAAAAAATATTAAAAAATTTAGGCGCAAAGTTAATTGATATTTCATTACCCCACACAAAGTATGCTTTGCCTACATACTATATCGTTGCACCTGCGGAAGCTTCATCAAATTTAGCAAGATATGATGGTGTAAGATATGGCTACAGATCACAAAAAGGAAAAGATTTAATTGAAATGTATGAAAACACTAGATCAGAAGGATTTGGTGATGAAGTAAAGAGAAGGATATTAATAGGTACTTATGTTTTATCGTCTGGTTATTACGATGCATATTATTTAAAAGCCCAAAAAGTAAGACAATTAATAAAAAAAGATTTTGATGATAGTTTTACTAAAGTTGATGCTATCTTAACACCTTCAACACCAAGCTCAGCATTTAAGATAGGAGAAAAAACTAATGATCCTGTATCAATGTATTTAAATGACATTTTTACGGTGCCAGTAAATTTAGCTGGATTACCAGCCTTATCTCTTCCTGCTGGGTTAGATAAACAAGGCTACCCACTTGGTTTACAATTGATAGGTAAAGCCTTAGATGAACAAAAAATTCTCAATATTGGTTACGCATTCGAAAAGAATTGTGGTTATAAAAATGAAATTAAAAAGTGGTGGTCATGAGCAAAGAAAAATTTGATTATTTTATAAATGGTGAGAAAGGGAAGTATGAAGTAGTTATAGGTTTAGAAGTTCATGCTCAAGTCCTTTCTAATTCTAAACTTTTTTCAGGCTCCTCAACTAAATTCGGAGCTGATCCTAACAAACAAGTAAGTTTAATTGACTCTGCTTTTCCCGGAATGCTACCAGTTATCAATGAGGAGTGTGTGAAACAAGCTGTAAAAACAGGTTTAGGTTTAAATGCAAAAATAAATAATTATTCAGTATTCGATAGAAAAAATTACTTTTATGCAGATCTTCCACAGGGCTACCAGATTTCCCAATACAAAAATCCTATTGTTGGTGAAGGAAAAGTTTTACTGGATATGCCTTATGGTTCAAAAGAAATTGGCATTGAGAGGCTTCATTTAGAACAGGACGCAGGTAAAAGTATCCATGATATGGATCCTTCAAGCACCTATGTTGATTTAAATCGTTCTGGAATAGCTTTAATGGAAATCGTTAGTAAACCCCATCTTCGTTCGCCCGATGAAGTAAATGCTTACATAAAAAAATTAAGAACCATTATGAGATACTTGGGCACATGTGATGGCAATATGCAAGAAGGTTCATTAAGAGCAGATGTAAATGTATCAGTAAGAAAAGTAGGCGATAAAAATTTTGGCACAAGATGTGAAATTAAAAATGTAAATTCAATTAAATTTATGCAAATGGCGATTGAATATGAGGCAAATCGACAAGTTGAATTAATAGAAGATGGAAAAGAGATAGATCAAGAAACAAGATTATTTGATACAAAAAAAAATGAAACAAGATCAATGAGATCAAAAGAAGATGCTCACGATTATAGATACTTTCCTGATCCAGATCTTTTACCCTTAAAACTTGAACAAAAATTAATTGATGATTTAAAAAAATCTTTGCCTGAGTTGCCAGATAATAAGAAGGAGAGATTTATTCAAGAATATGGACTTAACTCATACGAAGCAAACGTATTGGTTTCCGAAAAAGAAATCTCTGATTATTATGAGGAAGTAGCAAAATTATCTGACAAAAAACTTGCAGCTACATGGATGATGGGTGATTTATTTGCAATGCTCAACGACAAAGGACTTAATATTTCTAACTCACCAATTTCTGCTAAAAATTTTGCAGAGTTAGTACAATCAATTAAATCTGGAGAGATTTCAGGAAGAATAGCAAAAGAAGTTTTCGAAATTATGGTTGAAAGCGGTGATAACCCAAAAAAAATAATAGAGTCAAAAGGAATGAAACAACAAAGCGATCCTAAAGAATTAGAGAAAATGATTAATGAAATACTATCAAAAAATAAAGATAAAGTTGATCAATATAAAGCTGGAAAAGAAAAATTGTTTGGTTTTTTTGTTGGACAGGTTATGAAATTATCTGGTGGGAAAGCAAACCCTCAATTGACAAATGAAATTCTAAAAAAACTTTTAAAAGGCTAATTATGCCTAAGAAATTAGATTTAACTGAAAATCTTGAAAAATACATTATTGATCATTCAGAATCTTTAACTGATGTTCAGAAAGAGATAATTCAATATAATATAAGTCTTGGTGATCAACAGAGATTACAGATTTCAGTTTCTCAAGCACAATTTCTACAAACATTAATTAAAATCTCTAATATTAAAAGAATTTTAGAAATAGGAAGTTTTACAGGTTTTAGCGCTTTATCAATGGCCTTAGTCCTTCCATCTGATGGTCTTCTAATTAGCTTAGATAAAAATCCTGAATTCAGTATGAAAGCTAAATCATTTTATAAAAAAGCTAATGAAAAAAAAATAAAGCAAATTGTAAAACCTGCTACTGAAAGCCTTAATGAATTGAAAGATTCAAGTCAAAGATTTGATTTAATTTTTATTGATGCTGATAAGGAAAATTACCTTAAATACTATGAAGCATCTATGGATCTTATTAATAAAAATGGACTTATTGTTATAGATAATGTTTTATGGCACGGAGAAGTAATAGATGATACGAAAAACGATAAATTTACAAATATTATAAGGGAATTTAATACACACATTAAGAAAGATAGCAGAGTTGCAAAAAATATTATTCCAATAGGTGATGGACTTACAATTTGTATTAAAAAATAATGTATACAATTTTTGGTTTTTATAAGTTTAAAAAGATTAAATTTTTGAAAAAAAATAAAGCTTTATTTCAAAAAGAAATTTTTAAAAATAATGTGAGAGGCACAATAATTTTATCAGCAGAGGGCATAAATGGAACAATTGCAGGCAAAAAAGATGATATTAGTAAAATAATAAAGATTATAAAAAGACAATATCGGTTGAAGGATTTTGATAGTAAGAATATTTCTGAGAGTTTTTTTCAACCATTCCACAAAGGTAAAATAAAAATCAAAAATGAAGTTGTTCCATTGGGTTTAAAAATAAATTCAAAGAATAAAAAACTTAATAGATATGTTTCTGGAAAGTCATGGAATAAACTTATTTCAAATAAAGAAACTTTAGTTATAGACGCTAGAAAACCATTTGAATATGATGTGGGCACCTTTAAAAATTCTATAAATCCAAATATTCAAAATTTTAGAGATTTTCCAAAATATCTAAAAAAAGTTGATAGAGCCAAACCTGTAGCAATGTTCTGTACCGGAGGAATTAGATGTGAAAAGGCCTCTATATTTTTAAAAAAAAAAGGTTTTAAAAATGTTTTTCAATTAAAAGGTGGAATACTTAATTATTTGAAAAAAACTGAGAGAAAAGACAGTCTATGGAAAGGAGAATGTTTTGTTTTTGATAATAGAGTATCTCTTAAACACAAATTAAAACAAGGAACCTACTCTGTATGCAGTGGATGTCGAATGACTTTTTCAATAAAAGATAAAAAATCTTATAAATATGAAGAGGGTGTTTCGTGCCCAAGGTGTTATGACACACTCTCAAATTCACAAAAAACAAGATTTCGTATGAGGCAAAATCAAATTAATCTTGCTAAAAAAGCTGGAAGAAAGCATAAATTTCAAAAGGAAATTTAATTATGGATTTGACTAAAGGTTCAATATGGCAACTCTTAAGAAAAGTGACCATACCTGCAAGCACAGGATCACTATTTCAAACTTTTTATAATCTAGTCGATACTTATTTTGCAGGCAGAATTTCACCAGAAGCGTTAGCAGCGATTGCAAAATCATGGCCAATATACTTCATAGCAATAGCTGTCGCGGTCGGTATTGGTGCCGGAACTACAGCTCTAATCAGTAATTCAATCGGAGCCAAAGAAGATAGAAAAGCATCAATGTACGTAGCTCAGTCAATAGTATTAGCAATCGTAATTTCAATTTTCGTAACTTTATTTGGCTTAAATTTTTCTGATGAACTTTTGAGAATTATGGGCTCTACTAAAGAAAGTATAATCTTAACACGCGAATATTTAGATATTATTTTTTTTGGAGCTATCATTGTATTAGTTCAATTATCTTTGAACGGAACTTTAAATGCCCAAGGTGATACAAAAAGTTATAGAAATGTTTTGATTGTTACCTTTTTCTTAAATATTTTTTTAAATCCATTATTTATTTTTGGTTATGGATTTATACCAGCATTTGGAATTGCTGGTTTAGCTATCGCTACGCTTGTTTCTCAGTGTATCGGCTTAATATATTTAGCTAATAAAGTTTATTGCTGTAAATTAAAAAAATTCCTTTATCTAGAATGCTTCAAACCAAAAATTGAGTACTTAAGCTCTCTCTTCAAACAATCAGTGCCAATAATGTTTACTATGTTGATGATAATGTTTGGAGTATTCAATATTTTTTATTTTGTTGGTCAGTTTGGAGAATTAGCTACAGCGGGTTATGGAACTGCTGTAAGAATAGAACAAGTTTTATTGTTACCAGTCATAGGTTTAAATACTGCTGTTTTATCAATTGCAGGTCAAAATTTTGGAGCAAAAATGTATTTTAGAGTAAAAGAAGTATATGGAAAAGCTCTGTTGTTCGGTTCAGGATTTATGGTATTAGCAGGTATATTTGTTTATTTAACTTCAGAAATTATAATTTCTTTTTTCACTAATGATTTAGAAGTTATTCGAAGAGGGGCACTTTACTTAGAGGTAGCAGCTTTAATTGGACCGGTTTATCCTGTTTTCTTTATCACCTCTGCTTTATTCCAAGCACTGAAAAGACCAATTTTTAGTTTGTACATGACAATCCTAAGACTTACGTTAATACCATTTATGTCGTTATGGTACGTAATAAATATTAGAAATGGTGAGTATCAAGATATTTTTTATACGATTTTAGTAACAAATTGGATGATGGGATTAGTTGTATTAACTTTCGTACCATTTTTTTTAAAGAGAATATTTAGGATTTCTTTAAAAAAATTACTTGTATTCTAGTTTATTCTCTAATTTTCTTACAAAATAGGATACTACAAGGATTAGCACCAGGTATTCTAGAATTAAAAAAGTATAAATTTCTAAGGGCCTGTAAGTGGTGGTGACCAGCTCATTAGCTTTTCTTGTTAAATCTCCTATACCTATAATTGATACTAGAGAGGACATTTTTAAAACATAAACAAATTGATTTCCCATGGCTGGTAATACAACTTTAATCGCTTGCGGAAGAATTACTAATCTCATCTTTCTCCAGAAATCCATTCCTAAAGACTCTGATACTTCATGTTGACCTTTTGAAATTGAATTAATTCCTGCTCTAAAAATTTCTGCTTGAAACGCACTCTCACTAATGGTCAAAGCTATTATTCCAGAAACAAATGGCGAGAAACTTACTCCGATCATGATTGGAAGGCCATAATAAATCCAAAGAATTAAAACTAATAAAGGGATAGCTCTAACAATTTCTACATATGTTATGTTAAAATAAGTTAAGAATTTATTATTTGATAATGAAGGTAAAGCAACTATTAAACCAATAATCATAGCTAAAATAATTGAAACAACTGAAATATAAACAGTAGTTGTAATTCCGCTAATTAAAAATTTTAGGTTTGTTAAACCATCTATATTATCTGGGCTTAGGATATACCAACCCCATTCATAGTTTGAACTACATCCTTGAAGTAAAAATAGAATAGAAATTATTTTTAAAAATTTCACTAATTGACTATATTTGTTAATGGGAGTTATTGAAACTTAAATTATAAGCTTTTTAGATCGTACTTTGCTAATAAAGTTTTGAAAAATCCAGATGCTTGTTTCTTTTTAATCCAACTACTTACGTAATCATTCCAAACTTTGTCTCCTTTTGGAACCATCATAGCTAAAAATGCAGGATTTTTTCCTCCATCAGGTACTATGGCTAATTGAGGGTATTTAATAACTAATTTGTTTGCTTCTGTTGAGCTTGTTATATTTCCATCAGCTCTTCCTGCTAAAACTTCTTGGAAATCTCTTGCAGGAGCTTCAACCGATTGAAGTTTTGATTTTGGAAAAAATTCTTTCGCTTTTTCTTCTTGAGATGTACCTAACGTTGTGGCTATTGTTACATTACTACTATTTAAAGATTCCCAAGTTGAAAACTTTTTTAAATTCTTTTTTAAAACTAGCGGGACTGTTGCATACTTATAATATGTAGCGGTAAACCCAGCTACCTCTGCTCTTTTTGGTGTTTTGGTTACGCTTGTCGATATATCGTATCTATCAGCTGTTATTCCTGCAACAATGGTTTTCCATTCTGCAGGCACAAATTTCACTTTTACACCTAAATCTTTAGCTAGTTCATTCATCACATCAATATCAAACCCTTTGTACTTGTTTGTTTTTGGATCTTTCATTGACATTGGATCCCAGTCTCCTGTTGTACCAACTCTCAACTCACCACTTTTTTTGATTGAATCTAACTTAGACGCTGCTTGAGCACTTGTTGTTATAAGTAATACTAATAAAACTGAAAAAATTTTTTTAATCACATGATGTTAATAGCTAATCTCTCTCTTTTTTTCGATTTGCAATTTGACCCACTTAATCAATCTTTTGAAAAAGGGTTGACTGAAAGGTAGTTTATCAGCTATAAAGAACAAAACAAGAACATTTATGAAGTTAACAATACCTTATTATTTACATAAAGTGGGAGCCGGTTTTCCTTCTCCGGCAACGGATTATATCGAGGATGATATAGATCTAAATTCTCATCTCATAACAAATGCACCAGCCACTTTCATCATTAGAGTACAGGGTAAATCTATGACTAATGTGGGCATATATGATGGAGATCTATTAATAGTAGATAAAAGTTTAAATCCTAAAAATTTCTCTACTGTTATAGCAAATATCAACGAAGAACTTGTAGTTAAAACTCTGGTTAAAAGTAAGGGTAACAACTACTTAACATCAGGTTCAAAAAATACATCAGATCGAATTAATTTAACAGATAATCCAGAAATAATAATTTGGGGAGTAGTAACATATGTCATACACAAACAGCAGTAGAAAAAAAATTGCATTAATTGATTGCAATTCATTTTATGTTTCTTGTGAAAGATTATTTAATCCTAAAATACAAAATGTACCAGTCGTGGTGCTATCTAATAACGATGGATGTGTAATATCAAGATCTGCCGAAGCAAAAAAACTAGGAATAAGAATGGGAGAACCATATTTTAAAGTTAAAGATTTAGTTAAAAAGAATAACGTTCAGATATTTTCTTCAAACTATGCATTATATGGAGACCTTTCTAGAAGAGTAATGAAAGTTTTAAAAGGCTTTACCGGTAAAATTGAAATCTATTCTATAGACGAAGCATTTTTAGATTTATCGCACATCAAGGATGAACAAGTTGAAAAATATGGAAAACAAATAAGAGAAAGAGTTTTAAAATGGACAGGGATACCAACAAGTGTAGGAATTTCGAATACAAAAACTTTAAGTAAAGTTGCAAATCATATAGCTAAAAAAAATAAAGCAGGAGTAATATTTCTAAAAGAAAACATTGATAACATATTAAAAGATTTTGATATTTCGGATATATGGGGCGTAGGGAGACAATTATCAAAATTATATATTAAAAATGGAATAGACAATGCTTATAAATTGAAAAATATTTCAAACACATGGGTTAAGAAAAGCACAAATGTTTTGGGAGCAAAAACAGTAATGGAATTAAGAGGTATTCCTTGTATAAACTTAGAAACTGAAGAAACTAAAAGGAAAAGTTGCTGTGTATCAAGATCATTTGGAAAAAAAGTAGAAAGTTTAGATAAATTAAAAGAGTCCATAACTACCCATTGCTTAAATGCGGCAGAAAAAATAAGATTAGATAAGCAAACTACAAGAGCTATTACAATATTTATAAGAACTAGCCCATTCGACAAAAATAGAAAATATTACTCGAATACCATTACTATTGAATTACCGGTGGCAACTAATAACAGCATAGAACTTGTCAAAACAGCTATTAACGGGCTTAAAAAAATTTATAAATATGGTTATTTCTACCAAAAAGCCGGGGTTATTTTATCGAAACTTAGAGAAGATTCTGAAAAAGAGCTAAATTTATTAGCGCCGGTCTTAGAAAACAAATCTAAACCGTTAATGAGGGCAATCGATTTTACTAATGCAAAATATGGTCGAAACGCAATTAGTATAGCACAAGCCGGTATAAGCAATGATTGGAAAATGAGAAGAGAACATTCATCTAGAATAGATACTGCTTCATTTGACTTCCTACCTAAAATAAATATATAATTTAAACATGGGGTGTCTAAAAGACTGAGATCATACCCAAAGAACCTGACCGGTAATTCAGTGAGGGAATTATGGAAAAAATATATTTATCTATAGAATCATCATTATTAGTAATCATTTTAGTTGGTTTTTTTTTTATAGGACTAGGATATATAAACTCGAGAAAAACCATAAATAATAGCAAGTATATAATCGGGAATAGAGACGAGAGCACGTTTTCTTTGACAACTAGTTTAGCTGCTTCAGCATTAGGAGCTTGGATATTATTTGGCCCTGCTTCTGCTGCGACCTGGGGAGGTTTAGGAGCTGTATTAGGATACGCATTAGGTGCAGCAACTCCAATGCTATTATTGTACAATTTTGGACCGAAAATTAGAAAAGAGTTTCCAAACGGACTGACATTAACTGAATTTATCAAAAAACGCTTCGGTTATAGCATACTTAAAATAAGTTTATTTTTAATTTTATTTTATCTAATCATCTTTTTAATAGCCGAAGTCACAGCTATAGCCTTTCTACTTAATTTTATCTCTAAAACACCTTTATGGATTACAGCAAGTGTAACTTTAACAATTTGTTTGTTTTATATAATAAGAGGTGGCTTTAAACTTTCAATAATTACTGACAAATACCAATTTGCTATAATAGTGGTTTTAATATTAGCCTCTGTAATCTTAATTTTAGCAAGCTTAGAATTCAATAGTATCGAATTAATTAAGAAAAAATCACCAATCCTTATAAATAAAAAATATTTACCAAATTATACTGCTGGTTTAACTTTTTTTATTGCTGTAGCGGCGACTAATTTATTTCATCAAGGAAATTGGCAAAGAGTATTTTCTGCAAAAAATAATTTAATTTTAAAAAAAAGTTTAATCTATTCTTCTGTAATTGTTTTCTCGATAGTTTTTTGGATGGGATATGCGGGATTAATTGCTTTTTCATTAAATCCAAAAGTATTACCTGATTTAGCTTTTTTTGATTTAGTTTTATCAAATAATCATTTATTGATAATATCAGTCTTAGTTTTAGCTTTAGCATTAACTTTGAGTACTATTGACACTTTAATAAACGCAATATCAAGTATCCTCATTGTTAATGGTAAAGAAATCAATAAATCAATCTCCGGAAAATCTGTAAAAAATAAAACTAATTATATAATTATATTAATAAGTATTTTAGTTTTTATTATAGCATCTAAAGGTTTTAGTATTTTATATTTATTCTTATTAGCAGATCTATTTTGTTGTGCAGCAGTCGTTACAATTTTTTATGGCTTTTTTAATAAGAAAATTGACTCTAGATTATCTTACTTATCCATTATAAGTGCATTAATTTTAGGATTACTGTTTTTCCCAAGCACAGATTTTCAATCAAGCATATTAGTTGGCAATTTAATGCCATTAGAATTTTTTAGTTCAATTATAACAACAAATTTACTTTTCATTTCTTTTGCTGTGGCAATAATTATTCAATTACCACTAATAATATTTTACTCTTTACGTAATTCATTAAGATAAATAGATACAGCCAGCCAAATTATAACAAAACCAAAAAACTTTTCTAAAGTTAATATTTCATCAAAATAAGTGATGCCTAAAAGAAATTGGGAAGTTGGTGTTAAAAATAAAATCATACTTGCGGGACCAATACCAATAATTTTAAAACCTAATGTATATAAAAAAAGAGGCACTAAAGTTATAAAGCCAGACCAAAATAAATAAAAAGATAAAAGAGGCTCTTTGTAAGAAAAAATATTCATATTTAAACTCATTAGGCTTATAAATAATGCAATTGCTATGGGGGAGATAAGTAATGTTTCTATCAAAAGACCTATGTCTGATGAAACTTTTATTTTTTTTCTTATCAAACCATAAATACTAAAAGTTATAGCAACAGTTAAACCAATCCAAGGTAATTCACCGAGTTTAATTAAAAAGTATAATAAAGATATGACAACTAATATTACAGCGATAAATTGGTTTTTATTAAGTTTTTCTTTTAGAAAAACTCTACCTAAAAAAACACTTATAATTGGATATATGTAATAGCCTAAACTTGAGTCCAACAATCTATTGGTACTTACTGCATAAAGCCAGGTACCCCAATTTATACTTACTAACAAACCTGATAAAAAAAGAAGTAATTGATTTTTTTTCTTTTTGAAAATTTTTATAAATTCTGGCCACTTCTTATAGATACTAGTAGTAATAATTAGCAAAACTGCAGTCCAAATAGTTCTGTGTACTGTTAATTCAATAAATGATGCAAAGGATACGAATTTAAAAAAAATTGTCCCTATAACACCCCACCAAAGAGATGCAAAAGTAGCATAAAAGATTCCTGATAGTTGTTTTTGTTGCATTACAAAATTGATGCAATATAAGTTAATTTTCTTTATAAAGATACGTAAAGCTTGTGGTGAGATGGGTGAGTTGGTTTAAACCAGGAGTTTGCTAAACTTCCGTAGTATTTAACTATGCTACCGAGGGTTCGAATCCCTCTCTCACCGCCATTAATTAAAATAACTGTCAATTTGAACAGGTTGTTTTCTTAATATGTATTTATATACATTGATATTTTCCAATACCCTTTGAACATAATTTCTTGTTTCTTCAAATCTAATTTGTTCAATCCAATTAATATATGAAATTTGCCCTTTAGAAGGATCGCCATTTACTCTTCTCCAAGTTTTGACTCTATTAGGACCAGCATTGTAAGCTGCAATGGCAAAAGGGAAAATCCCATTATAATCCTCTAATAGACCATTAAAGTAATAGGATCCTAATTTAATGTTGTATTCAGGGTCTTGCGTTAATCTACTTATGCTGTAAGGAAGCTTAGCTTGTTTGGCCACTATTTTTGCAGTGTATTTCATTAATTGCATCATACCTCTTGCTCCGGCCCAGCTGTTAGCTTTTCTATCAAACTCGCTTTCCTGCCTGATTATAGCTAGAACAATTTCTTGTTTAGGCATTACTTTATTAT
The DNA here is from genome assembly GCA_902619495.1 of uncultured Pelagibacteraceae bacterium. Taxonomy (GTDB): domain Bacteria; phylum Pseudomonadota; class Alphaproteobacteria; order Pelagibacterales; family Pelagibacteraceae; genus Pelagilacustribacter. The sequence goes on along the minus strand of CACNEM010000010.1, from coordinate 12,896 downwards.
TTACCATTTTAGGAGTGGATATTACTGGGTAATTAAATTTATTAAAAAATCTTTTTTCGTAAGATGCTTTTTTTGAAATTTGAATTGCAAAATCATATCGTTCAACCGAAGTAGATAACTGAGCAGCTAAAACTTCACTTCCTTTTTCTATATTTAATTCAGCTAAGTGTTTAAGAATATCCTTTGCATATTGACTTGCATCTAATTCATGTAAAAGAATTACATGTTTGATAAGTTTATTTTTTTTAAACTCTTTTTCAAAATCTTTATCAAAAATACTATCATCTTTTAGTTCAAAATTTCCTCCAGGATTTATTTTATTAAATGCTAATTGTCCGTAATAAGTCATAGGAAATGCGGCTGCTTCAGAATAATATTTATTTGCTAGATCATTTTCCAAAAGTTTTTCATAAGAAGCACCAAGCCAATAAGCTCCTCTAGCAAGACTTATAGGATAACCAACATTATTATAAAAATTCTGAAAGTGATTAATTGCATATTCTGGTGCTTTTAGGAATGTTAATGCTATCCATCCGGATAGCCACTCAGCTTCAGCAAAGGAAGGGCCTGATGAAAGTGAATGTTCACTAGAAATTTTGTAAGCAGTTTTATATCTTTCCTTATATATAAGACTTCTAGTAACACTTTCTCTTTGTTCCCACCATTTATCAGGCCTTACCATTTGAGACTCGGTTCTATTAGCATTTTGAAATAAAATTTCTAACGATCCCTCTAATCTTCCTCTCCGATTTCTCCATCTTAATCTATCAAATTCTAAACCTGGATCCTTTTTTAAGTATTGAGGTACTTTAGCAATGGCATTATCTACACCGTAAGAATTACTCATTAAAATTTGTCTTGCATTATATAGTGCCCTTTGATCAGTAGGCAGATATTTTAGCATTCTTTTAAGATCCCAATATTTTCTTTCCCACGCTAAATAATCAGCTCGTTTAACATGATCGTCAGAAGTCAAAAATTTCTTAAATTTAGCCCTATAATAACCTAAATCATTTTTTCTAATATCCGCTGTAGTCCATCCATCTTTTACAAGTTCTTTGACTTTATCTTGTTTATTTTGCTCAAGGTAAGCTTCAGCTAATTTAATTTTTCCTAATCCACCTAATGGAGGGTATTTTTCAAACCAGTTTATTATTGAAGTTGGTGAATTATTTCTTAAATATATTTTTTCTTCTGCTAAATATCTAATTCTATTAATTCTTGGATAATGATCATTTTGTTCAATAAATTTTTTATATTCATTAAACGAGGCACCATTTCTAGTCGTTTTTAAATGCATCCAAGTAATTAATTTTCTAAATTCACTATCTTTAACTTTTTGTGCACTTTTTAATGCACTATTCCATTTTTTTGCTTTAATAAATTCAATTGTCTCTTTAGCTCTTTCAAAATCTTTTTTATTAAGGACTTTTGAACTAACTATTTCTTTTGAAGAAACTTTATAAGTTACAGGTTTCTTCATAGGAAGGATAAATAAAGATGAGATGTTTTCCTTGATGTCTTTTTTCTCTTCTAACTTTCCAGGCTTAGTAGCAGATTTTTCTTTCAATACTTTTTGTGGTGGTTTTAAATCATCCTTTTTCTCTAATCTTGGTTTTGGAGCAGGTAAGTTTTTACTTATATTTTCTTGAAGTTGTTTTTCATTTTTTTTGAAAATCGAAGGTTTTTTTTGAGGGAACAAGAAATTATTTTCCGAATAAGCTATCCCAACATTCAAAAAAGATAATAAAAATACTAGACTAATTAATCTATTAAGCATAAGTTTAAGGATATCTACCTTATATTATTTTATGCTTAAAGGATCAATTGTTGCATTAATTACCCCATTCAAAGATGATAATCTTGACGAAATTAATTATAGGAAACTAATAAATTATCACTTAAAAAACGGGACTAGTGGTGTTGTGCCGGGAGGAACAACCGGTGAATCACCAACTTTATCTCATAGTGAACACAAAAAAATAATAGAAATAGCAGTAAGTGAATGTAAAGGCAAAATACCAGTGATTGCTGGAACTGGTTCAAATTCAACAGACGAAGCTGTGGATTTATCAAAGTTTGCAGAAAAGGCAGGCTCGGATGCTTTACTTGTTGTTACCCCATATTACAATAAACCTACTCAAGAAGGATTATATCAACACTATAAAAAAATTAATGACAATGTCGGTATTCCAATAATCATTTACAATATTCCATCTAGATCAGTTATTGATATGACAGTTGATACAATGTCAAAATTATATGAATTAAAAAATATAACTGGTGTAAAAGATGCTACTGGTGATTTAAACAGAGTAAATCAACAACTAAAAGCTATGGGTAAAGATTTTATACAATTAACAGGCAATGATGATAATGCTCTTGAATTTAATAAACGTGGAGGAGTTGGAGCAATCGGTGTTACAGCAAACATTGCTGCTAAGTTAACTTCAGATTTTCAAAAAGCATGTGAAAACGATATTAATAAAGCAATTAATCTAGATAAACAGCTTCAACCTTTACACACATCTTTATTTATAGAGAGTAATCCTTCGCCTGTAAAATATGCAGCGTCACTATTAAAAATGTGCAGCCCTGAAGTACGATTACCTTTAGTTGAAATAAAAGACGAAACCAAAAAAAAAGTATCTGAGGCACTTAAATTAGCTAAATTACTTTGATGAAACAAAAAGTTGTTTCTGGAAAAAAAATAATTTGTTTAAATAGAAAAGCAAGTTTCAATTATTTTTTTTTAGAAATATTAGAGGCAGGGATATCTCTGAAGGGTTCCGAAGTTAAATCACTAAGAGATGGTAAAGGTAGCATTGCAGATTCATATGCAATAGATAATAGTGGTGAAATATATTTAATAAATTCACATATACCTCTTTATAGACAGTCTTCATACAATAATCATAATCCAAAAGGAGATAGAAAACTTCTTTTGAAAAGAAAAGAAATTAACAAACTTATTGGTAGAATTAATCAGGATGGATTAACACTTATTCCCACAAGAATGTATTTTGTGAAAGGAAAAGTAAAAGTAGAAATTGCTGTAGCAAAAGGAAAAAAAATATATGATAAAAGACAAGTTAAAAAGACCAGGGACTGGAATAGGGAAAAAGCTAGATTGTTACGTAAGAATAATAAATGATACATATCAATATTGGATCTAACCTTAAGTCAAACTTTGGGTCAAAAATTGAAAATATTATTATAGCAATAAACTTGCTTGTTGAGTCAAAAATTAAGATAAATAAAGTTTCTAAATTTTATGAAACACCTTCTTATCCAAATCAAAATTTCCCTAAATTTTTAAATGTCGGTATAAATTTAGATTTTAAAAATGACTGTTTACAATTTCTAAAAATTATAAATTTGATTGAAAAAAAAATTGGAAGAATAAAAACTAAAAAAAATAATCCGAGAGTAATAGATATAGATATTATTGATTTCAAAGGAATGATTAAGAATTCAAAAGATTTGATTTTACCTCATCCTAGAGCGCATTTAAGAAATTTTGTATTATACCCAATAATGGAAATAGAACCTAATTGGTCACATCCAATATTTAAGAAAAATGCCCAATTTTTAATAAATAAACTAAGCCAGAAATCCAGGATAGAGATTACAAGATTGCAGAAAAATGTTAATATCAACTATGATTAATAATAATGAACTAATTGATCAAATTAAGTCATACAACAGGTTTTTAAATTCAGACTCATTAAATAAAGCGTACAATTTTGCCCTTGAAGCTCATCAAAATCAAAAAAGAGAAGAGGGTGTTCCTTATATAATCCATCCAGTTGCTGTAGCAAAGATTTTAACTGAGTTAAAATTAGATAGCGCTACAATAACAACAGGCCTATTACACGATACTATAGAAGATACAAACGTTACTTATGAAACTGTAAAAAAAGAGTTTGGTGAGGAAGTAGCAAACTTAGTTGAAGGAGTTACGAAAATTTCTGCTTTAGAAGACAAAGCCTCAGAGGACTCTAAGGCAGAAAATTTTAGAAAATTAATTTTAGCCACCTCAAAAGATATTAGGGTTTTATTGGTTAAACTTGCTGACAGACTACACAATATGAGAACAATTCAGTTTGTAAAAGATAAAGATAAAATTATCAGAAAAGCAAAAGAAACAATGGAAATATACGCTCCATTAGCTGATCGAATGGGTATGAATAGAATTAGAGATGAATTAGAAGATTTATCTTTTGCTGTTTTAAATAAGCCAGCTAGAGATTTAATATTAGAAAGATTAAATTTTATAAAAAATAATAAGGATGATACTTTTAAAAATATTTCAATAGAACTTATTGATCTTCTAAAAAAAAATGGTATTAACGCAACAATTACTGGTAGAGAAAAAACTCCATTTTCTATATGGAGAAAAATACAAAACAAAAAAGTTTCACTTGAACAACTAACAGATATAATCGGTTTTAGAGTTATTGTAAAAGATGTAAATGATTGTTACAAAACTCTTGGGGTATTCCATAGCAAATTTTCTACAATACCTGGAAAATTTAAAGATTATATTTCAACGCCAAAAATTAACAATTATAAATCTGTTCATACAGCCGTAATTGGCCCAAAAAAAAATAGAATTGAGATACAAATAAGAACCCAAGAAATGCATGAATTTGCTCAACGAGGAATAGCCTCACATTGGAAATACAAGTCTTCAGAAAAGTTTTCAGAATTATCGTGGAAAGAGTATGACTGGTTAAGAGATTTAGTAGAAATTATTGAGGCAGGCACCAGTCCTGAACATTATTATGAATTTACAAAATTGCAGATGTTTCAGGAAAATGTTTTTTGTTTTACGCCTAAAGGATCAGTTATAAAATTACCTAAAAAAGCTACGCCCATAGATTTCGCATACGCTGTTCACACTAAGATTGGAAACAGCGCAATTGGCTGCAACATAAATGGAAGACGTGCTACACTTCAAACAATTTTGAAAAATGGAGATTTGGTTGAAATAGAAACCTCTAAAAGTGCATCTCCTTCTATGCACTGGCTTTCTTCATCTACAACAGGAAAAGCTCGTTCCGCAATTCGAAGATATTGGCAAAATAAATCGACTAAAGAGACTAAATTCAAAGATAAAAGCTATTCTAGTACGATTGAAGTAGACTTACCACATAAACCTGGTGCCCTAGGTCATATAAGTTCATTGATCGGACTAAATAAGGGAAATATAGTTAACATAGAATTAATAAAAAGAAAAAAAGAGTATTTAACATTTTCTTTTGATTTACAAATTAAAGATTTAAAAAACTTTACAAACTTGATAAGTCAGATAAAGCAAAGTAATTTAAAATTTAAAATTATTCGACATAAACAGAAAAAAAATGCTTTCATTAGAAGAATCTTTGAAAATTTTAAAAGAAACTAATGCTCTTTTAGAGGGTCACTTTATACTTTCATCAGGATTACATAGCCCTAAATATGTCCAGTGTGCTCAATTAATGAGTAGGCCAACAAAAGCAAAAGAAATATGTATTTCACTCTCTGAAAAAATTACAAAGGAAATAAAAGATATAGATATTATTTTATCACCAGCAATGGGCGGGGTTATAATAGGCTATGAAATAGGTAGATTGTTAAAAAAAGAAACAATATTTTCAGAGAGAGTTGATGGCAAATTTAAATTACGAAGAGATTTTTCAATAAAAAAAAATCAGAAAGTATTAATCATAGAGGATGTAATTACGACAGGAAAATCAAGTCTTGAATGCGCAAAATTAGTAGAAGAAAATGGCGCTTTAATAGTTGGTTTTGCATGTATAATAGACAGGTCTAATGGTAAATCATTAATAAATAAAAAAATTATTTCTCAAGTTGAAATAAGTATACCAACTTACACAAAAGATAATTTGCCAAAAAACATGCTTAACATTAAACCTGTTAAACCTGGAAGTAGATATCTTTAATGAACAGAATTAGACTTGGTGTAAATATTGATCATGTAGCAACTGTAAGAAATGCTAGAGGAGAAAATTATCCAAGTCCTTTAAGAGCTGCTTTATTGGCAAAAAAAAATGGAGCAGACTCTGTCACAATCCACTTAAGAGAAGACAGACGTCACATAAATGAGTTAGATCTTAAACAAATAAAATCTAAATTAAAGATTCCACTAAATCTTGAAATAGCTGCAACTAAGGAGATGTTGAGAATTGCGATTAAAAATAAACCTTCTTTTATATGTATAGTTCCTGAAAAAAGAAGAGAAATTACCACTGAAGGAGGACTTAATCTAAATTTTAATAAAAATTTTTTAAGAAAAGTAATTAATAAATTAAAGAAAAATAAATCAAGGGTTAGTTTATTTATTGAACCTAATTTAAAAGATATAAAATTATCAAAAAAACTGAACGTTGATTGCATCGAAATTCATACTGGAAAATTTTGTAGATTAGTGAATGAAAATAAAATTTATACGAATGAATTAAAAAAGATTAAATCTGCAGTCCATCTTGGTAATGACTTAGGCTTAGAGGTTCATGCAGGACATGGACTCACTTTTAAGTCGGCTAAAATTCTTACAAAAATTAAAGGAATCAAAGAGTTTAATATAGGCCACTTTTTAATTGGTGAGTCAATTTTTTTAGGTTTAGGTAAAACTGTTAAAAAATTTAGAAGAATTTTAAAATGAAAATATTCGGAATAGGAACTGATATTGTTAATATCAAGAGAATTAGAAGATCTTTAAATAATAAACTTTTCCTTTCGAGATTGTTCAACAAAGATGAAATTTCTAAATGTAAAAAAACAATAAATTCATCAAATTGTTTTGCTAAAAGATTTGCTGCTAAGGAGGCTTTTTCAAAAGCACTTGGGACTGGAATTTCTAGAGGAATTAATTTTAATGAAATAATTGTACTAAATGAAAAAAACGGTAAGCCGTTTATAAAATTATTAAATCAAACAAAAAAAAATGTTGAAAAAAAAATTAAAAAGAAAAAATATAAAATATCTTTATCACTTTCTGATGAAAAAAACTACGCTGTTGCATTTGTAACTATTTCAATATGAAAAAAAAAGGAAAATTATTTATTTTATTGGATAATCTAAAAACTCTAACTTGGGCTCTTATCATAGCATTATTAATTAGATCTTTATTAATGCAGCCTTTTTATATTCCATCATCTTCAATGGAACCAACTTTACTTGTTGGAGACAGAATATTTGTTTCAAAACTCACTTACGGATATAGTAAACATTCATTTCCATTTAGTCCAAATTTTTCTGATAAAAGGTTTTTTTCAAAAAATCCTCAGCAAGGAGATCTTGTAGTATTCAAAACACCTGCAGATAATAGGACTGATTATATTAAAAGATTAATTGGGCTGCCTGGCGATCAAATTCAGTTTATTAATGGAGAACTAATTATAAATGGAAATAAAATAAATAGGGAACCAATTGACTCTCTAGAACCCATAAGATGTGGGAATTTTCTTTTAAAAACAAATACTTATGTAGAAACATTGCCCAATGGTGTTAGACACTTGGCTACTTATAGTAAAGAGGGGACTTTACAAAATACAAAAAAATATATTGTACCAAAGAACCATTATTTTTTAATGGGTGATAATAGAGATTGTTCTAAAGATAGTAGATTCCAAAATGATGTAGGTTTTGTGAATAACTTAAATTTGGTTGGTAAAGCGAAAATTATTTTTTTTTCAAATGACACTAATATAAGTAGTTTAATAAAATTTTGGAATTTACATAAATCTTTTAGATTTGATAGAACATTTAAAGGCTTATAATGATAAAATCACTTAAAGAATTAGAAGATATTTTAAAATATAATTTTAAAGATAAAGATTTATTAAATAAAGCATTAACGCATAAAAGCTTTAATAATAAAATAAATAATGAGAAATTAGAATTTTTAGGTGATAGGGTTTTAGGTCTAATTATTTCTAAAAAACTTTTAGATAAGTATCCAGATGAGAAAGAGGGAATAATTGATAAAAAATTTGCAAACCTAGTTAACAAAAAAACATGTGTAGAAATTGCAAAAAAATTGAATATAAGAAAATATCTTTATTTAGGAGCATCTCATAAAAATTTAGAGAGATCAGTCGATAAGATCATAAGCGATTGTCTAGAGGCAATAGTTGGAGCTATTTATTTTGATAGTGGTCTTAAATCAGCTGAAAAATTTGTTTTATATTGTTGGGATAGCTATATTGATAAATCAATTATTACTTTAATAGACTCAAAAACCAAACTTCAAGAATATAGTTTAAAAAAATTTAAAAAACTACCAAAGTATACTTTTTTTACAAAAACAGGACCACAACATAAGCCTCTATTTAAAACCGAAGTAGAAATACCAGAGTCAAAAAAAATAATTGGTTTTGGTTCGTCAAAAAAAAATGCTCAACAAAATGCTGCTGCTAAATTAATTAAGATTCTTAATATATGAACTGGGAAGATGAATGTTTTTTGCTATCAAAAAGAAAATTTAGGGAGAACGCTAATATAATCAATGTTTTTTCTCAATCAAAAGGAAAAGTATCTGGAATAGTATATGGAGGTAATTCTAGAAAAATAAGAAATTATTTACAACTTTCAAATAAATTATTTATCATACATAATTTAAAAAATGAAAACAAATTAGGATATTTTAAAACAGAATTAATAAAACCAATATCGCCGCTTTATTTTAATGATAAGGAAAGAACATCCGCACTAACTTCAATCTGCGCTATTCTCAATATTTTACTTCCAGATTCTCAACCGAATAAAAATATTTATTTATCTTTAGAAGAGTTTTTAAATTCTATTAATTTAGAAAATTGGATTATTTTGTATGTTTTTTTTGAATTAAATTTGATTAAGGAGCTAGGTTTTGATCCAGACTTATCAAAATTTAAAGACGACAAACTAAATAATTTTGATATCAAAAAAATAAAAATTGATACATTTTTTTATAATGTTCCAGGATTTTTAATTCTAAAAAAAATACCAAAAAATATACCAAAAAATTTACTTAAAAATTCGTTATATTTTACTCGAAGCATTATTCAAAATAGATTTTTTTTGCCATACAATTTACCTTTTCCAAAGGCTAGAATAATATTAGAAAATTATTTTAATTAATTTGTTTAATTTTTTTTGCAATTTCTAATGCAAAATAAGTAACAATAGCGCACGCACCAGCTCTTTTAAAAGAAATCAAACTTTCAATTATTGCGTCATCTTTTAAATATTTTTTATCAATTCCATTTTTAATCAATGTATACTCACCTGATACTTGATAGGCTAAAACTGGTATTTTAAATTTATTTTTTATTTTACTTATTATATCTAAGTATATCGCCCCGGGTTTTATCATTATCATATCTGCACCTTCTTTTATATCTAGGCCAACTTCCCTGAAAGCCTCAATTGAATTCCGAAAATCCATTTGATATGTTTTTTTATCTTGTTTAAGTTTACCCTTGCTACCAACTGCATCTCTAAAAGGTCCATAAAAATTTGAAGCATATTTGACAGCATAAGATAAAATACTTACTTCTTTAAAATTATTTTTATCTAAAATTTTTCTTATTTCACCAATCCTTCCATCCATCATGTCTGATGGCGCAATTAAATCGCAACCCATTTCTGCTTGAAGTAAAGCTTGTTTCTTTAAAATTTTAATTGTTTGGTCGTTATCTATCTTATTCTTTATCAAAATTCCATCGTGACCATGTGATGTGTATGGATCTAATGCTACATCGCACATTACACCAATTTCAGGATAGTTTTTTTTAATCATTCGTAAACTTTTACAAATTAAATTATTTGGATTTAAAGATTCACTTCCCGAATTGTCTTTTCTAGTATTAGAAATATAAGGAAAGAGTGCGATCATTGGTATTTTATATTTTTTTACCTCTTTTAAAATTTTTGGTAATTTATCTAATGTATATCGTTTGACACCTGGCATTGATTTAATTGTATCAATCTTATTTTTTCCTTCTTTTATAAAAATAGGTAAAATTAAATCATTATGAGATATGTTGTTTTCAGAGATTAAGTCTCTCATCCATTTAGATTTTCTTAATCTTCTAAGCCTTGTTTTAGGGTAAGAACCGATGATTTTCATGTAAAGTCCTGATAATATACAATGTAATGCGACAAATATATTATTATAATTAATAATAGTGTAATTTAATTAATAAATATGAGCAATATAAAATTAAATAAAATTTTTAAAACTGTATGTATTGCCTCAGATCATGCAGGGTTTAAATTAAAAGAGGATATTAAAAATTATCTTATTGACAAGAGTATTTCCATTTTTGACATAGGCCCATTTAATGAACAATCCGTAGATTACCCAGATTATGCAAAAAAACTAGGTAATAGAATCAAATTAAAAAAAAGTGACGTTGGCATACTTGTTTGTGGTTCTGGTACAGGAATGGCCATAAGTGCTAATAAAATCAAAACAATAAGAGCGGCAGTTTGTTACAATTTAAAGTCTACTAGATTGTCTAGACAACATAATAATGCTAATATAATAGCTTTGGGATCAAGATTAACAAAAAAAAAATTATCTTTAAAATTAGTTGACATTTTTTTAAAAACTAAATTTGAAGGTGGAAGGCACTTAAAAAGAGTGAAAAAAATATAAATATGTCGATAGCTATAAAGTTAAATAAATATTTGAACAGTTTTTTTAAGTTAGATTTAAAAGACGCTGACAAAGAATTATATGAATCAATTAAGAGTGAATTTTCTAGACAGCAAAATCACATTGAATTAATTGCCTCAGAAAATATAGTTTCCAAAGCTGTTCTTGAAGCACAAGGATCAATATTGACAAATAAATATGCTGAAGGATATCCTGGTAAAAGATATTATGGTGGATGTGAACATGTCGATATTTCTGAAAACTTAGCAATAGAAAGAGCAAAAAAATTGTTTAATTGTAAGTTTGCAAATGTTCAGCCTCATTCAGGCGCTCAAGCAAATGGAGCCGTTTATTTAGCATTATTAAAACCTGGTGATACGACTTTAGCAATGAGTTTAAATTCTGGAGGTCACTTAACTCATGGCGCAAAACCTGCTCAATCAGGTAAATGGTTTAATGCTCTTCATTACGAAGTAGACAAAGAAACAGGTTTAATTGATTATGAAAGTGTAGAAAAACTAGCTTTAACGAATAAGCCTAAACTTATTATTGCTGGTGGAAGTGCTTACTCAAGAGTAATTAATTTTAAAAGATTTAGAGAAATTTGTGATAAGATTGGAGCTTACCTTCTTGTAGACATGGCTCACTTCTCAGGACTAGTTGCTGGGGGTGCATATCCTAATCCTACTAAATATGCTGATGTTGTAACATCTACAACACATAAAGTTTTAAGAGGACCAAGAGGTGGAATCATTTTAACGAACAGAGAAGACTTAATTAAAAAATTTAATAGTGCGATATTTCCTGGATTACAAGGTGGCCCTCTTATGCATGTTATAGCTGCAAAGGCAGTATGTTTTAAAGAAGCCTTATCTGATGATTTCAAAGAATATACTAAAAATGTAATTATTAATGCAAAAGTCTTATCTGATAGATTAACTTCAAAAGGGTTTAAAATTTTTTCTGGCGGGACTGATACGCATCTGATGTTATTAGATTTAAGATCATTTGGAGTTACCGGTAAAGACGCTCAAGCAAGTTTAGGAAAAGCAAACATAACATGTAATAAAAACGGTATTCCTTTTGATACAGAAAGCCCAATGGTAACTTCTGGAATAAGACTTGGAACACCAGCGTGTACAACAAGAGGATTTGGTCAAGAAGAATTTAAATTAGTTGGTGAATTAATATTTAAAGTAATAAAAGGGCTTAGTGAAAATAAAGAAGATAATTCTAAAATTGAGAATGAAGTACAAAAAGAAATTATTGATCTTTGTTCATCATTCCCAATATATGGTAAATAATATCTAATCATGCTCTGTCCTTTTTGTAGAGAAAAAGATACTTCAGTCGTCGACTCTCGTCCTACAGAGGACGGTACAGCTATTAGAAGAAGGAGACTTTGTGGTTGTGAAAGAAAAGAGAGATTCACAACATTTGAAAGAGTTCAATTTCAAGAGCTCACAGTAATCAAAGGTAATGGAAAAAGAGAGCCATTTGATCGAGATAAAATTTCTAAATCTATCAGAATAGCAACAAGAAAAAGACCTATAGACTCTGAAACTATCGAAAAATTCATATCAAAAATTGTTAGAAACCTTGAAGGTCTTGGTGAAAGTGAAATTCCTACACCAACTATAGGGAAGTTTATAATGGAAGGACTTTCGGCATTAGATAAGGTTGCCTATGTGCGTTTTGCTTCAGTGTATAAAAATTTTAAAGAAGCAAAAGACTTTGAAGAATTTGTTGGCAACATTGATGAGAATAAATCATAGATATTTTTCTAATCTTGCTCTTAATCTGGCAGAAAAAAATTTGGGTAAGACTAAATCTAACCCCTCTGTTGGTTGTATTGTTGTTAAGAATAATTCTGTAATTAGTTCAGGCATAACATCTGTTAGTGGTAGACCTCACGCAGAATTTAATGCTCTAAACAAAAGTATAAATTTTAATGGATCAAAGATGTATGTTTCATTAGAACCGTGTACACATTATGGAAAAACTCCTCCTTGCACAAATATTATAGCAAAAAAAAAAATAAAAGATGTCTATTACACTTTTGAAGATCCGGATGTAAGAACTTATAAACAAGCAAAAAAAATTTTAAATAAAAAAAAAATAAATTTAAAAAAAATAAATTGCCAAAAAAATAATATATATAAATCTTATTTTTTTAATAAAAAATATAATTTACCTTTTATAGACGCAAAGATAGCTATTTCAAAAGATTTTTTTACTATCAATA
>CACNEM010000009.1 GCA_902619495.1 uncultured Pelagibacteraceae bacterium | reverse complement strand
GTAGAGATCCAGCACCACCTTCAAAGACTTATCTTAAATCTTCTGGGGGTATTTTCAGAGACATGATGATTCATGATTTTGATTTATGTAGGTATTATTTGAATAAAGATGAAATTTCTGAAATAAGTTCGTCTGTAAGTTCATTTGAAAATTTTTATAAAAAGATTAATGATCATGAATTAGCTACAGTAACTATGAAATCAAAAAAAGGTGTTATATGTGTAATCACAAATTCTAGACATTGTTCTTTTGGATACGATCAAAGGGTTGAGTTATTCGGTAAAAAAGGAATGCTTTTATCGGGCAATCAAAAGAGCGCGGCCACAGAGATATTTAATTCAAATCACTCCCATTCTCAAAAGCCCCTTTTAAATTTTTTTATTGAACGATACAAAGAAGCTTATAATTTGCAATTAAATGAACTGATTTCTCTTCATAAAAATAGAATTAAACCCAGATCAACTTTCAAAGATGGTTATTTAGCTTTAAAAATTGCTAATGCTGCATATCAATCTCTGAAGCAAAAAAAGGTAGTAAAATTAAAGTAATTATAACTACCTCCAGTTGTATGTATCTTTTTTCCTTTTGAATTTTAATAAATTTTTTGTTTTAATTGCGCAAATTTAACAAACAAATGAGGGAAATAATCATGAAAAAAGTATACTTAACAATTGCTGCTCTGATGAGCTGGGCAATGATGTCAGTAGCTGCTTTAGCAGTTGATATTATTGTTGTATCTCATGGACAAGCAAATGACCCTTTCTGGTCTGTTGCAAAAAATGGAGTTGATAAAGCTTGTAAAGATATGAAAGTATCTTGCAAATACACAGCCCCAGCAACATTCGACATGGTCGAAATGGCAAAACTAATTGACAATGCTGTTTCTCAAAAACCAAAAGGTATTGTAATAACTCTTCCGGATGCTGCCGCTTTAGGTAAATCTGTTAAAGCTGCAATATCTGCAGGTATCCCAGTAATCTCTATGAATTCAGGTTCAGATGACTACATGAAACTAGGTATTAGCGCTCACGTAGGTCAAACAGAGTTTGAAGCTGGTGTAGGCGGTGGACAAAAAATGAAAGCTGCAGGTGGTAAAAAAGCACTATGTGTTAACCACGAAGTAGGTAACGTTGCTTTAGATAGAAGATGTGCTGGTTTCAAAAAAGGCTTTGGTGGATCTGTAGACATATTAGGTACATCAAATGACCCGACCGAAATTCAAAAAGCTGTAGCTGCTAAATTAGGTGGTGGATATGACACTATTCTTACTTTAGGAGCTGGTCTTGCAGGAGAAGCTGCTTTAAAAGCATTAGAGTCTGCTGGTAAAGTTGGAAGCGTAAAACTTGGTACATTCGATATGTCGCCAGGTATGCTAAAAGCTGCTGCTGCTGGAAAAGTTGAGTTCTTAATTGATCAACAACAGTATCTACAAGGTTATTTACCTATAGCTATCTTTTCTCAATATATGAGATATGGAACAATGCCAGCTGGTGTTGTAATGACAGGACCTGGTTTTGTTACTCCTAACAATGCAAAGGATGTAATAAAATGGGCTGCTCAAGGTTATAGATAAGAAAAATATTAAAAAGGCCTAGTGATTATTCACTAGGCCTTTTTTTTTAAGTTTTTTTATATGTCTACAAAGTCTAAAAGTATTGAAACAAAAACTGATTTCAATCAGGATGAAAGACTCAAAAAAGTTTCTAAATTAAGAATTTTATTAAATAGACCTGAACTTGGTGCTTTAGGTGGAGCAATACTAGTATTTATATTTTTTGGAATAGTAGCTGGCGATACAGGAATGTTTAGCGCCTATGGAGTTTTAAATTTCTTAGATGTTTCTGCAAATTTAGGGATTATAGCAATTGCTGCAGCAATGTTGATGATAGGTGGAGAGTTTGATTTATCAATAGGATCAATGATAGGATTTGCTGGTATTTGTATTGCAATACCTGCGATTTATTGGGGGTGGCCTCTATGGATGAGCATAATCTTTGCATTTTCAATGGCAGTGCTTGTTGGCTATTTCAATGGAATTCTAGTAGTTAGAACTGGTTTACCATCATTCATAGTTACTCTTGCAATGCTTTTTATTTTAAGAGGAGCAACTTTAGCATTAACAAGATTGATTACTGGTCGAACTCAAGTTCCAGGTTTAAGAGTTTTAATTGAGGATGATCCATTAGCATGGATATTTGCAACTGATACTTTTAAATGGGTTTTTACTTGGTTAGGTTCAATGAATCTGATTGCATTAAGAACTGATGGAACTCCACTCGCCACAGGAATACCTCCATCTGTAATCTGGTTCATAGTTTTAGCAATTATTACAACATGGATATTAATGAAAACAAGATACGGAAATTGGATATTTGCTTCTGGAGGAGATAAAAATGGTGCTAACAATGTTGGAGTACCAGTTGGTAGAGTAAAAATAAGTTTATTTATAGGTACCGCAGTAGCAGCAACTATTTTTGCTACAATCCAAGTTTTAGACGCTGGTTCAGCTGATACAATGCGTGGGACCTTAAAAGAATTAGAAGCTATTGCAGCTGCAGTTGTTGGAGGCTGTTTATTAACTGGCGGTTATGGTTCAGCAATTGGTGCAGCATTTGGAGCTTTGATTTTTGGAACAGTGTCGATGGGGATATTTTATACCGATGTGGATACAGACTGGTTTAAAGTTTTTTTAGGAGCAATGATGTTGATTGCAGTAATCTTTAATAATTATATAAGAAGGAAGGTAACAGAGAGCAAATAATGTCTGACTATTTAGTCCAATTTAATAATATTAGTAAATTTTTTGGAAAAGTTATAGCCTTGAAAGATGTAACCATGAAATTAAAAAAAGGTGAAATCATGTGCCTACTTGGTGACAATGGTGCAGGTAAATCAACCTTAATTAAAACACTAGCTGGAGTCCACAGACCTGATGAAGGTGAAATTATTGTTGAAGGAAAAAAAACTATATTTGATAGTCCCAAAGATGCATTGGATATGGGAATAGCTACTGTATATCAAGATTTAGCTTTAGTCTCTTTAATGAGTGTAACAAGAAACTTTTTTATGGGCAGAGAACCCATGAAAGGCCCACCATTTTTCAAAACGTTTGATATAGAAAAAGCAAACAAGATAGCTGCTGAGAGAATGGGGCAAATAGGTATTGATGTTAGGGATCCATCTCAAGCGGTTGGTACAATGTCAGGTGGTGAGAGACAATGTCTAGCAATTAGCAGAGCTATATATTTTGGAGCAAAAGTTCTTGTTTTAGATGAGCCTACTTCTGCTTTAGGAGTTCACCAAGCTTCAGTTGTTTTAAAATATATAGTCAAGGCTGCTTCTCAGGGGCTAGCTGTAATTTTAATAACACATAACGTTCATCATGCATATCCAGTAGGTAATAGTTTTACCGTACTAAATAGAGGCAAAAGTTTAGGTACTTATGAGAAAAAGAGTATATCTAGAGAAAAATTATTAAGCATGATGGCAGGTGGTGAGGAATTAAACAAATTAGAAGTTGAACTTCAAGAGATGAACAGAAAAAATTAAAATGCAAATCGGTATTGATTTAGGGGCAACTAAAATCGAGTCAGTACTTCTTAAAGAGAATGGTCTTGAATTACATAGAGAAAGAATACAGTCTCCAAAAAATTATCAGAAAACAATTAGTGACATCACAAATATAGTAAACAATATTGAAAAGAAATTTAAAAAGAATTTAAATGTAGGAATATGTCATCCTGGATCAACAAATTTAGAAACAGGATTTATTCAAAACGCTTTTAACTCTCCATGGTTGAATAATCAAACATTTTCAAAAGATATATCTAAAAGTTTAAATAGAAATGTTTATTGTGAAAACGATGCAAATTGTTTTGCTTTATCAGAGGCTTTTGATGGATCTGCAAAAAATTTTAAAACAGTTTTTGGGATAATTTTGGGATCAGGATGTGGTGGGGGATTAGTAATTGATAAAAAAATAATTATTGGGCCGAATTCATTTACAGGTGAATGGGGTCATATACCCATAGGAAAACCTGATAGCGAAACCAACATCGAAGAATATATTTCAGGCAAAGGTTTAGAAAGAAAATTTACAGCAAGATTTAATAAAAATCTTTCTGCATACGAAATTTTTAAAAATGCAAAAGATAATAGTCAAAATGAAATAGAAATAATTGATGAATTTAAAAAAAAACTAGCAAGAAGTTTATCCTTAATTATTAATGTAATTGATCCAGATGCAATTGTTTTTGGCGGTGGTGTGTCAAATGAAATTGAATCTTTAGATGAAATTAAAAAAACCACAGAGAAATATTTATCAAATTTTAATAATATCAAAAATGTGAATTTAAAAACGATTTTTTTGAAACCGAAATATGGTGATGCCAGTGGTGTTCGAGGAGCTGCAATATTGAGTAAGCAAAATGCTATTTAATTATTGATCTAATTTCTTTGTTTAAAAACCGCTTTGGTTTTTCACATTTAATAGAAATTCTATATTTTTTATTATTTTTTGCAGATAAATGAATTGCTTCTATTATGTTTAAAACGTGAAGAGATAAAACTCCATTACACCTATGTTTTCTCTTATTTTGAATAGAGTTTATCATTTCTGATAATCCTACGCCTCTATAATTTGCGTTAGTAGGAGACTCATTTGCTCTAGAGCTTTGGGTTCTAATATTTATTTTTCCAAGAGTCATTTTATTTGTTTGATAATCTTTCCATGAACTGCCTAATTTCTTACTGATTAAAACAGATCCACCAAACATATTTGGATCTGGAACTATCATAGAACCATTTTCTCCATAAAGTTCTATATGATTTCTTAGATGAGAAATAACATCAAAAGATAAAGTTAATCTAATTATTGTGCCATTATGAAATTTTATAGTAGAAAAGTAAGTTGTTGGACACTCTACTTTAAATCTTTTACCTTTTTTTGGACCTATACCAATAGTGCGCTTATTAACTCCTTTTGAGCTTATACTTGTTACTTCCTTAGCTGGACCTAATAAATTTACTAAGGCAGTTAAATAATACGGACCCATATCTATAACAGGCCCACCTCCTTTTTTAGCAAACCATGGCTCTGGATTAGGATGGTAGGATTGTATTCCTGGATAGGCAAATATTCCTGTTCCAAATTTCACTTTGCCTATCACTTTATTATCTAAAAGCTCTCTTGCTTTTTGATTTCCTCCACCTAAAAAGGTATCTGGAGCATTTCCTATATAAAGTTTTTTTCTTTTTGCAATTTTTATAAGTTCTTTTCCATCTTTAAATGATACTGCCAAAGGCTTCTCAGAATAAACATGTTTACCATTAATTAATGATTTTTTAGCTATTAAATAATGTGCATTAGGTATTGTTAAATTGAGAACTACTTGAATCTCTTTATCTTTAAGCAATTCATTTACTGAAACTGAACTTATCTTATAAGTTTTTGCACACCTTTGAGCTGCAAATTTATTTATATCAGCGCATTTAATTATTTTAAAATTATTGAAATATTTATGTGCTCTAAAATAAGTCTCAGCTATATGACCGCAGCCGACTAAGCCGACTTTTAAAATTTTACCCATTAAAAAGCTTATACACCTTTTCTCTGTTTTTTCTTCCCGTCTAGGTGTTCTTTTAGGGCTCTTTTATTTTCCTCAGTTGTAGGTAGTGAAAGAGTGGGACTTTCCCAGTACGCAGAGCCTTCTAACCATTGATAACCGTCTGTTTGAATGCTTATAACATATGTTCTCTTTGATTTTTTTGCTCTTTTAAAAGCTTCCTCCAGTTCAGATATAGAATTAACTTGTTCACCATCTGCTCCCATACTTTTTGCATGTGAGGCAAAATCAACTGGAACAAGATTTGGGGTTTTTGAGCTCTTCAATAAACAGTTAAATTCTTTACCACCTTTATATAACTGAAGTCGATTAATAACTGCATGACCTCCGTTATCGCAAACTATAATAATCAATTTATTATTAGTTATTACTGAACTATATATATCTGAGTTATATAGGAGGTAAGATCCATCACCTACAAAAGCTATAACTTCTTTATTCGGATTTGCCATTTTTATTCCTAATGCACCTGAAATTTCGTAACTCATACAACTAAAACCCCATTCCGTTTCATGAGTATTTAGCTCTCTAGGCCTCCAAACTTGAACAACTTCACCTACTAAACCACCAGCAGCAGTTACTGCTATGTCTGATGGATGAGAATTTCTATAAATTGCCCCAACAGCGTGAGCGTAACTAGGTAATTTTTGATTTGTTGGGCCGCTCTCTTTATCAACATATTCATTCCAACTTTTTAATTCCATTTGTGCTTTTTTATTCCAGCTATCTTCTGCTTTCCAACTTCCAAGAGCTAGAGATAGTTCTGATAATGAAACTTTTGCGTCTCCTACTACTGCCTGCGCCATATGTTTGTTTGCGTCAAATCTTGCTGCGTTGATGGATACAAGTTTAAAATTTGGGTTTTCAAAATTTGCCCAGGATCCTGTTGTAAAATCTGCTAGTTTTGTTCCAATAGCTATTGCTAAATCTGTTTTTTTTGCCATATTATTTGCTGCTTTTCCACCAAGACCACCAATTGGTCCTAAAAAATGAGAATGATCCCTTTTCATAGTAGAGTAACCCATAACAGTTTGTGTTACTGGTATATTATGTTTTTTTGCAAAATCAGATAATTCTTCCATAGCATCAGAATAAAAAACACCACCTCCGGAAATTATTATTGGATTTTTAGAAGATTTGATAACTTCTACTGCTTTTTTTATTTGATAATCATCTGGTCTTGGTCGTCTAATTGAATGTACTCTTTCCTTAAAAAAATCCTCAGGATAATCAAATACTTCACCTTGAACATCTTGGCTTAAAGAAATACAAGCAGGGCCACAATCGGCAGGATCAAGCATAACTTCAATAGCTTGAGGCAAAGTAGAAATAATTTGTTCAGGGCGTGTAATCCTATCAAAATATCTTACAACAGGTTTGAATCCATCATTTTGAGTAATTCCAGGATTGTTGAAATGTTCAACCTGTTGAAGTACTGGATCTGGCATTCTATTTGCAAATGTATCACCAGGTAAAAATAATATTGGAAGTCTATTGCTCATAGCAACAGCTGCAGCTGTAATCATATTTGTAGAACCTGGTCCAACTGAACTGGTTGCAATGAATATTTGTTTTCTTCTTTTTGCTCTTGAGTAGGCTATTCCAGTTAGAGCCATATTTTGCTCATGATGACCTCTCCATGTGGGAAGTTCTTTTTGATTTTCTTGAAGCGCTTGCCCTAAGCACGCAACGTTACCATGCCCAAAAATTCCAAATGCGCCTGGAAATAATGGTTCTTTCTTTCCATCAATTAAAATTTTTTGTTTTGTTAGGAATTTAACAAGCGCGTGAGCACAAGTAAGTTGAATGTTTTTCATAAATTCATTATAAGATAGTTAATTAACTTAATATATTCAATAATTATATATAATATATGTACGAAAAATTTGGTCAGTTTATCGATGGTAAATGGCAACAATCATCTAGTGGTGAAACTTATGAGGTGATCAACCCAGCTACTGAAGAGATTATCGGTAAAGCATCAAAGGCAAATAGTAAAGATATTCAAAGAGCTCTTAAATCAGCAGAAAAAGGTTTAGAAATTTGGAAAAATACATCACCATGGGAAAGATCAAAAGTAATTAGAAAAATTTCCGATCTGATGAGAAAAAAAGTTGATACGTTATCAAAGTGGCTTACTTTAGAAGTTGGCAAGCCTCTATCTGAAGGTGCGGGCGAAGTAGGGGGTGCAGCTGATATATTTGAATGGAACTCTGAAGAAACAAAAAGAATTTTTGGTGAAATAAACCAAAGTCGTTTTCCTAATACAAAAATACATGTGATCTATCAGCCTGTTGGCGTAGTGGCTGCATTAGTTCCTTGGAATTTTCCAGTTATTTTAGCATCAAGAAAGATTTCTACTGCTTTAGCTGCTGGATGTTCAGTTATAGTTAAACCTGATGTAATAACTCCAGGTAGCGTTATGGAAATCGTCGATATATGCAAAGAAGCTGGTGTTCCTCCAGGCGTGGTCAACTTACTATCTGGCGATCCAGCAGCTATTTCTTCTGAATTAATTCAATCTGATATTATCAAAAAAATTTCTATTACTGGATCAACTAGGGTAGGTAAGTTAATTCTAAAACAAGCTGCTGATAAGGTGCAAAGAGTAACGATGGAATTAAGTGGGCACTCTCCATTTATCGTTTTTGATGATGTTGATTTAAATAAAGTAACAGATATGGCTATAACAGCAAAATTTAGAAATAATGGTCAAGTTTGTATTTCTCCTAACAGATTTTATATCCATGAAAAAAAGAAAGATGAATTTGCTGATCTGATGGTAAAAAAAACAAAGAAACTAAAAATGGGTAATGGTATGGACAAAGACACCTTGCTCGGACCTTTATGTACAAAAGAGAGATTAGAAGGTGTTGAAAGGTTGGTTGAAACAACCAAAAAAGAGGGTGGAAAAGTTCTCTTGGGAGGTAAAAGAGCCGCAAACTTTAACAAAGGCTATTATTATGAACCAACTATTTTTGATAATATCAAAGATAATTTTACAGTCATGAAAGAAGAACCATTTGGACCTATAGTTCCAATTCTTAGTTTTAAAGATTTTGATGAAGTAATGACTAGAGCTAACGACAATGATTTGGGTTTAGCAAGTTACGTTTATACAACTGATTTAAAAAAAGCAAATCAAGCATCTGAAAAATTAGAAACTGGCTGTGTAGCAGTTAATACACCCGTAGTTGCCGTTGCAGAAGCTCCATTTGGAGGAATTAAACAAACTGGATATGGAAGAGAGGGTGGATCTATGGCAATTAAAGATTACTTAAATATTAAATATACTCACTTTGGCATTTCTTACGAATGAGAAAAAACAAACTTAAAGAAATGTTCAAAGAAGGAAAGCCAATTGTAAATGGCTGGTTACAAATTCCGAGTGGTTTTTCTGCTGAAGTTATGGCCCACCAAGGCTGGGACTCTTGCACTATTGATATGCAACACGGCGTTGTTGATTACGTGAATGCACTAAATATGCTCCAAGCTATATCGACAACAAATGTGACTCCATTAGCAAGAGTAAATTGGAATGAACCTGGTCAAATAATGAAAATATTAGACGCAGGTTGTTATGGAGTTATATGTCCAATGGTAAGTAATAGAAAAGAAGCAGAAAATTTTGTGCAGGCATGCCTCTACCCATCTAAAGGTTATAGGAGTTTTGGGCCAATCAGAGGATTGTTATATGGCGGAAGTGATTATGCCAAACATTCAGACAATGAAATTTTAAAATTGGCAATGATAGAAACCAAAGAGGCGCTTGAAAATTTAGATGAAATTTTAGATACCCCAAACTTAGATGGTATATATATAGGGCCCGCTGATCTAAGCTTAGCAATTGGAGAAGAACCTGGCTTTGACAAACCAGAGAACACTGTCGCCTACAAAGAAATTACAAGAATATTAGAAGCCGCTAAAAAAAGAAGTTTATTTGCTGGTATTCATAATGGAACCGCTGAGTACGCTAAAAAAATGATCGAAAAAGGTTTCAATTTGGTAACTGTAGGATCAGATCAAAGATTCATGAGCTCAGGAGCAAAAACTGCCATAGAAAAAATTAAAGGAGCAAAAAAAGGTCCAGATTCTAAAGGATATTAAGTTTAAGTGACTTATTTCGTTTATATGCTCAAATCAAAGGGCAAGAAAACTATAACATATGTTGGTTATACTAATAATTTAAAAAGACGAATAGATCTTCATAATAATAGTAAAGGGGCAAAATTTACAAGAGGGCGAAAGTGGAAATTAATTTACAAAGAAGTATATAGGACTAAAAAAGAGGCAATTTCTAGAGAATATTATATAAAGAATAATAGGAAATTAAGAAATAAAATTAAAAATGAAAATTTCAATACTGCTACCTTATAAAGAAAATTTCTCACCTGAATACCCTGGAGCTGTTTCTTTGTTTGTTTATGAAACTACAAAAAAAAGTAAATACCGAAAAAATATAGTTATCTTTGGCAATACTGAGTATAAAAAAAAATTTAATTTAAAGTACGAAAATATAGATTTAAAGAGAAATATATTTAAGAGTTTAACTAAAAGTTATGTTAAAAAATTTATAAACATTGAAAAAAAAATAAATTCTACAATTATTGAAGTTCATAATCGACCAAGTTATATTCACATTCTATATTCAGAAACTAGAAATAAGATATTAACTTTATATTTTCATAATGACCCTTTATCAATGGATGGTTCTAAAACAATTGATGATAGAAAAAAATTGCTAAAAAAATGTTACAAAATAATTTTTAATAGTTCTTGGTCAAAAAAACGTTTTTTAGATGGTTTAGAAAATAAATTTGTAAATAGCGATAAGCTATTGATATTTCATCAATCAGCTAAAAAAATGAATATTGAGATAATTAAAAAAAAGAAAAAATGGATAACTTTTGTAGGAAAATTAAATAAAGCTAAAGGTTATGATGTATTTGCTGCTGCAATAAAAAAGATTTTAGATAAACATCCAGACTGGACCGCTAAAATTATAGGTGATGAAAAAAGAGAAAAGATTAAACTTACACACAAAAAAGCTAACATACTGGGATTTAGAAGACACAACGAAGTGCTTAAAATTTTCGAGAGGACAAGTATTGCAGTTGTTTGTTCAAGATGGGAGGAGCCTTTTGGTAGAACTAGTTTAGAAGCTGCAGCAAATGGATGTGCTGTTATAATAACTAATAAAGGAGGTTTACCTGAAACAGTTACTGATGCAAAAATTTTAAAAAAACTAAGTGTAGAAGAGTTAAAAAAATCATTAAATTATTTAATTCTAAATAATACTTCTCGAAAAAAATTACAAACACTCTCTATTAAAAATTTTTATTTAACTCATAAATATGTAACTGCTTGTATAGATAATTATAGATTTGAGAAATTTAGCTATTTAAATAAAATAAATATTAAAAAAAATAGAAGAAACTTAAGAATTCTACATATTACAAACTTTAATGAAAGATTAGACGGAAGACTTTTTTTTAATACAGGAAGAAGAATAAATAATGGTTTTATAAGATTAGGTCATAGTGTTTTAGGATTTAGTGATAGGGATATCCAAAAATATTATAGAAATTTTAAAGATTTAAAGGGAGCAAAAATTCTTAACGAGAAGCTTAGGAAGACATGTTATAATTATAAACCTGATATTATTATGTTGGGGCACGCCGACTTAATATCCGCTGATCAAATAGGGGAGTTAAGAGATGATTATCCAAATGTAAAATTTGGCCAATGGTTTTTAGATCCGTTAAATAAGAGAGGGCCTGATTATGATAGAAATAAACAGAGAATATTAGATAAAATTAATTTTTTAGACTCATCTTTTGTTACCACTTGCCCCTCTGCTTTAGATTTTTTACCAAAAAATAGTGAGAACTATTTTATTCCAAATCCAAGTGATAATTCTTTCGAAACACTAAATAATTTTTGTAAACCTTGCAATGTGGATGTTTTTTTTGCTCTTAGCCATGGAGTACATAGGGGAGTTCTTAAAACTGGAAAAATCGATGATAGGATAAATTTTTTACGAGCATTAGAGAAAAAAACTCCAGATGTTAAATTTGACATATATGGTATTGATAAAATCCAGCCTATTTGGGCAGATCATTATTTTAAAACTATTTCAAATGCTAAAATGGGATTAAATTTAAGCAGGGGAGATGCTATAAAATACTACAGTAGCGATAGGATAACTCAAATAGTTGGTAATGGTCTAGTTTGCCTAATTGATGAAAAAACTCAATATCGAGATTTTTTTGATAATTCTGAAATGGTATTTTATAAGAATTTAAATGATTTATCAGAACAAATTTTAAAGATTTCAAGAGATGAAAAGCTAAGAAAAAAAATTGCAAGAAATGGAAAGAAAAAATATATGAAATATTTCAATTCATCTTTAGTTGCAGATTTTATTATAAATAAAACATTAGGTATAAATAATACAAAAAAATACTTTTGGCATGACTAATGAGAGAAATTCTTATTTTCCGCACTGATAGAGTAGGTGATTTATTATTCTCTTTAATATTTATCAAAATAATTAAAAAAAACTTTCCTAATTGTCGAATAACTTTAGTAACATCTCTTAAAAATTATGAGTATGCAAATACTTTTAAAGGTATAGATAAAATTATACCTTTGAAAAATAATATTTTATCAAAGATTAATCTTATAATCAAAATTAGAAAAAATATTTATGATGCAATAATAGTACATGATGGAAAAAACAGATCAAAATTTATATCTTTTTTTTTAAAATCAAAAAAAAGAGTTGTATGTGTTACTGACCTAATTAATACACAAATCGATATAATAAAAAAAACTTGCCAAGAGCTACAATTGAAATATGATGACAGCTGTTTAAATTTTTTAGATCAAAGAGATTATTCAAATACAAAAATACCTTTTAATAAATATATACAATTACATTTTGATGAAAAATGGATACATAATAAATATATAAGTAAATATACCAATATTGAACCTACAAAAGAAGATTTAATTAATTTTATAAAAGATTTAATTTTAAAAGATAAAAATATAATTATTACCACTGGAAAAAATGGATCTAATTTACTAAGTGAAATAAAAAATGATTTAAATAGTGATAAAGTAAAAATTTTCCATAATCAAAGTTTGTTAGAAATTGAAAATATTGTTTTTAATTCTGATCTATTAGTGACATGCCATGGTTGGATTACACATATAGCTGGAGCTAAAAATATTAAACAGATTGATATAATTGATAGTTCATATCCATATCATACATGGACTAGTCATTTAAGAAATTATAATTACTTAAATAGAAAAAAATTTAAGATTTTAGCATCAGAGATTTTAAGTTTGATAAATTAGAAGGTAAAAAAAAAAAATTATTTTCAAAAGATTTATCATCAAGTTTACTAATTGGAATTAAATTTTTTTCATTTAAAAAAAAACATTCATATCCTAAATTATTTATAAAATTTATTGTTTCTTCAACCGATCTTTTGCTATGTCTCTTTTCAATTTCTACCAACAAAACTGGCTTATTTTTAACGATGGTCTCTTTTGCACCTTTTATTACTTCCAACTCATGTCCTTCAACATCGATTTTAATAAATCCAATATTTTTAATATGAATATTATCTAACCTTTCCATTTTTACTTTAACTTTTTTTGACTCATTAAATTCATTATCAGGATGAATTGAAGCGGCTCCTAATTGATAAAGTTCTTCAATGTTATCTCTAAAAATCGAGCCTGATCTTAAAGGCAATTTTAATATTGTTTCTCCTGATTTGTTAGATAAGGCTAAATTATACAAATTTATATTTCTTATAATTTTTTTTAAGTTTTTATCTAAATATGGAAATAATAGGGGATTAGGTTCAAATGAGTGAACATGTTTAAAGAATTTTGAGAGTTTATACGAATATACACCTCTATAAACACCAATATCTAAAGCTACTTTTGTTTTATCTTCAAACTGGTTAATAAAAAAAAGTTCTTTTTCATAATTTTTATTTATTGCTCTTACAACTCTTTTTTTTAATAAATAGCTGTCAGAAAAAAAAATTTTTTTAAAAAAAAATTCTAAATCTTTAATTCTTAATTTCATATTTTTGTATTTTTGTTTATAAAAACTAAATCAGAATTAACCCAATTTATTAATTTATAATTATTTTTAATTAACAACTTATATATTTTGCTTTTAAGAATATATTCTAAGTTTTGATTTTGAGTCTCAATTTGTTTATTTTCTGAGTTTATAAGCTCTGTAACTATGCATTGAATTTTATATTTATTAAATTTGAAATTTTTTAAAGCTTCATATTCATGATTTTCAATATCAATACTTAAAAAATTAATTTTGTTTTTGCTAAATGGAGAGTTTTCTATAATTGAATTTAAACTATTAGTAGTTTTTAAAATAATTTTTTTAGGTTTCGCTTTTCTTTTTCTTACTAAAAGATGGTCTGCTGTATTAAGTGGAGATCTATCATGATAAAAAAAATATTTTATTTTTTTTTTTCTGTCGCTTACCAAAGCATTAATATTAAAATCTTCTGGTCTAAATTTATTAAATTCTTGAATTGATTTAATGTCAGAGTCAATATTGATACCTTTCCATCCTCTTTTATAAAGCAAATAAGTATTGTTGTGTTTAATCGGATGATTACATCCTAAATCCACGTAAATACCTTTTTTTTGTTTTGCAAATATTCTATCAATAATTAAATCAACACCACTAATTGAATAAGATACTTTTGAGTATTTCTTGTAATAAATAGTTTTTAAGATTTTCATTGATCAGTTAGTTTATTTAAAGCGTTATTTTTAAATAAATCAGCCTCTTTAATGTATCTTCTCACCATATCTACCGATTTATGACCAGTCATGGCCATTATATTTCTTTCACTTGCACCTAGTTCCGCAGTAGTTGTAGCAAAGCCAGATCTTAAGCTATGTCCTGCATATTTTTTATAGTCCAGCCCTGCTATTTGCGCATGTTTTTTAATTATTAGCGCAACATTTTTATCTGATATTGGAAAAACAAGATTATTTCTGTTTTCGGACATCCAATTTTTTAGATGATCAACAGGACAATATTCAATGTGCTTAAAAGAGGGGATAGCTTTGATCATCCCTGCGCCTGATTGATCTGATTTTGATTTTTTTACAAATATTTTTACACCTTCTTTAACAAATTCAACATCATCTCTAGTAATTGAAACTAGCTCAGACCTTCTAAATCCACCTGAAAAGCCAACTAAAATTAAAGATTTATCTCTAAGTTTTTTAAATTCGCTTGCTGATGATTTATTAATTACATTAATTAATGCTTTTAGATCATTAAACAATAATGGTTTTTTTGCTTTTTGATGAATACCTATTTGTCTTTTAATACCAAGTAAGTTTTCGACAATTATTGGGTGTTTAGTATCTAGATAATGACCTTTATATTTGTGCATGACATTTATTGACGCCAAACGCCTTTTCAAAGTACTAAATTTTGAATTTTTTGATAAATAAGTCATATACAAGGAAACAATTTTAGGCTCTGTTGGCATGCTTTGCATACTATGTTTAGAACAAAATAATGCAAAGTCACTAAAATCAGATTTATAAGCTCTTATGGTGTTTTTGGCTTTTGATAGCTTTAAATTATCTAAAGTTTCTATTTCTAATTTTTTTATCTCAGTAGTTAAATCATTCATAATTTTCCGATAACCATTAATTATCGGAAATAATATATTAGTTAAATTTAATTGTCAAATCAATTATAAATCTACATGGTTAAGATTCTCCTTCCAATTATAGTATTTATAACTGCAGTTTACGGAATTTCTTATTTCTGGACCAATTCAAGCTCAAGAGGTAGAAAAAAGATAGCTTTAAGCCTAATTATAACATTTATAATAGGCATATCTATGACAATTTACCTTATATTTGACTAATGAAGCTAAATGGTACTAAATTTCAAGTTAAAGTATGGGCTTATTTGAGGAAAATACCTTGCGGAAGCGTTAAAACTTACTCCCAAGTGGCAAAAGCCATTGGAAAACCCCTTGCAGTCCGTGCTGTAGCGAATGCTATAGGAAAAAACCCCTATGCGCCCAAAATACCTTGCCATAGAGTTGTAAGATCTGACGGATCACTTGGAGGCTATTCAGGGAAAGGTGGAGTAAAAACTAAGAGATTATTGCTAAAAAAAGAGGGTATAATGCTCTAGAATTGTTATTTGGCGGGCGATTGGGTCTATTCTCCCCTATTTAACTATATTTTTTATCCACACACTAATAAGTTGTACTCTATTAATCCAAATCGCAAAAAATTAGCTATATATGGCCGTTTAAAAGGTATATTCTTGAATTGCAAAGCTTCTAAAATAATTGTTAATTATTATTAATAATTAGTCCAAATTGCCTAAGATTATTACTTTTTAAAGCCTAATAATTTTTCAAAATAACAAAAATTAAATCATTATAGTGAGGATAATACTATCAGCCCGCAGATTTACTTTTTTTGTCCATAAAATACTTAACTTTTATAAATAATAGGTAAATAGTATTGATATATATATTAATAATTTACTTTAAAAATAGATTGTAAGTTATTGTATTTATTAAACTATTTAGGTTTGTATATTTTAATACTTCTGGAATTAATAGTAAAAGAATATATTAAATGCATTGGGGTAAACACATCATCTTTTCCGTGTGTTAAATTAACAGTAACAAATAGAGGTTTTTGAGATGTTTTCAAAGAAGATATGATAGTTTTTATTAATCTATTATGATCTCCTACTTCTTTTAAAGGATCATTTAGAAAGTAACAATCATAACTGTTATTAAAATCTAGATCAAAAAAACTTTTATTCTCCAATTTAACATTATTGTTATTTTTAAAGATTTTTAAGCAAGTATTATAGGCATCTTCGAACAACTCGACACCTAAGTAGTCAATTTTCATTCTTTTGTTAAAAAAATATATTACCCTGCCATTACCACATCCCAGGTCAATAAATGACTTAATATTCTCATTCTTAATAATATTAAATATCTTGTGTAAAAAATAGTATGGGCAAGGAATTGTGTCTGTAGATTTTTTATTTCGTCTAATGTAATAACTATTTCCTTTATAACCTAATAATATATGGATTAATTCATAAAAGAGAATATATATTAATGAGAACTTATAAGAAATAATAAGGTCGATAAATTTTTTCATGTTATATAATAAGAAATAAACAGTTTAAATAATATAAAAAAATGAATTTAGTATATAATTTAGTGGATTTCTTTTTTATGAATAACAATGAAAAAGAGATTTTTAGCTATATTAAAAAAAACAAGAAAAAAATAATATTTGATGTAGGTAGCTTTAAAGGAAAATTTACAGAAAAGATATTAAAAATAGACAAAAATAGCATTAATTCTAAATTTTACTTATTTGATCCTAATCCAAATGGATTAAAATATATAAAAAAATTAAAGAAAAATAATAAAAATATATTTTATAATTGTATCGGGTTAGATAATAAAATTAAAAAAAAAATATTTCATTTAAATAGATTTTTCGAGGCAAGCGGATCTAGTTTTCAAACAATATTAAAAAACGATAAAATGTGGAATAATTCAAGAAAAAAAGTACTAAATTTATTTAATTTCTTTAATAAAAAAAAATTAGAAGAATTTGAAAAAATTGAGGTTAAAACAAATACGATAGATAATTTTTGTAAATTAAAGAAAATTAAAAATATTGATTTATTAAAGATTGATGCTGAAGGTCATGAAGAATATATTTTAAAAGGCACAATAAACTTATTAAAAAAGAATTGTGTTAATATAATTTATGTTGAAGTATTATCCAAGAAAAATAGTTTTGAATTTAAAAAAAATAAGATAATAAGTTTTTTGAATAACTTTGGTTTTGAATTTATAAAAGAGTATCCTATTAAATCTGTAAGTATAATGAGCAATTTAAAATCATCAGATTTATTATTTAAAAACGAAAATTATAAAAGTGAATAAAGTAAATTATCTGCAAAAAAATGAAAAGTATTTTATTTACGTATTTATTACACTTTTCTTTTCTGTCTGTTTCCCCATTTTAAAAGATTTTGGTGTTACCTTAGATGATGAAATTTACTATTTAAATGGTCTTAATACGTACAATTATGTAAAAGCCCTATTTTTAAACATTACAAACCCTGAAATAAATCTAGATTTATATAAAAGCAAATTGAAAGAGTGGCCTATTATATTTGAATTTTTTTTGGTATTTCTGTCTAAGATTTTTCAAATTCAATCTATTGATAAAATTTATTTATTTTCTCATCAAATAAATTTCATTATTTTTTGTATTAGTCTAATTATCTTTTATAAATTTATTAGTAAAAGATTTAAAAATTTTTTCTTTTCATTTCTCTCTGTAATTTTTATAGTTTTATCACCTAGAATATTTGGAGAGTCATTTTATAATTCAAGAGACATTTTTTTTATGTCTTTATTTATTTTCTACATATATTTTGGATATATTTTTATTGAAAATAAAAATATCAAAAACTTAGTCTTATTTTCTATTTTTACTGCTCTTCTTTTAAACACAAAAATATTAGGAATTATTCCAATTTTTTTATTTTTACTTTTTTATATGTACAATTTTTTAGATTCTTCAAAAAAATTATTAAAGGAAAAAAATATTATTTATTTATTTTTCTTAATCACTATAGTTTCAATTTATATACTATGGCCATATCTTTGGAGTAATCCAATAACAAATTTGTATTATGCATTTATTAATATTTTGAAAGCTCATGAAAGTTTAGTAGTTATAAATTTTTACTTTGGTGATTATATACAATCTGATATGACGCCCTGGCACTATAGGCTCGTATGGTTTTTAATTACAACACCTTTAATAATAATTTTTTTATTTTCGATAGGATTTATTTTTCAATGTTTTACTACACAAAAAATTTTAAATAAAACTCTTAAAAAAAACTATAATATGGATACTAATCAGTTTTACGATTTATATCTTTTTTTCTGTTTAGTCTTTACCTTTTTTATAGTTTCAGAGTTAAACACTTCTAAGTTTGGTGGATGGAGGCACTTATATTTTTTATATCCTATTATAATATATTTCACTATTTTAGGATTTAAATTTTTAAAACAAAAATTTACGAGGATTTATTTTAAATTTATAATCTTATTAATTTTTACTAATATGACGTATAATCTAATTTGGATGTTTAACTATCATCCTAATCAATATTTATATTTCAATAACGTTAGTAAAGGTTATTTTGTTAAAAATTTTGATTTAGATTGGTGGGGTATATCACATAAGCAAGTCTTAGATCATATTTTAAAAACCGATGATAGTGAAAAAATTTATGTTTATTCAAAAGGATTCACTAGTTTAAGAAATACATATTTATTTTTATCCGAAAAAAATAAATCTAGAGTTATTCTTTCTAAAATGGATAATGCAGATTACATAATTGATAATAAAATGAAAAGAATTCGTGACTATAAAGCTATAGATCGAAAGGTATTTACTAAATACCATGTTTTAAAAGTAGAAGATCAACCGGTATCGGTAGTGTATAAAAGAATTGATAAATTTTAATGGTAAATTTTATTTTATTAATATAATTAAGTTTTATGAGAGAATACACAATTAAAATTGTTATTGCTTTAATAGGTCTATATATACTATTCAAAATCACCATAGGAGCAGTAATAAACACTTATGCTAAAAAAGTGAAATCTTTAACAGATTATTCGCAAAGAACTGAAATTAAAGAAAAAGTTCTTAAAGAAATGGAAAAAGGAACTGATAAAGAAAATTTTTTCAGCGAAAATGAAAGAATTATTATCTCAAATTTTTTAAACAAAATAGTAAACGAACTCGATTTGAAGATTAACAAATAATTTTATTTACCTTATCACAAATAAAATCTATTTCTTCATTTGTTAGAGCTAAACCAGATGGTAAGTAAAATCCACTTTTTGCCAAATATTCAGCATTTGGAAATTTATTATTTTTTTTGAATATACCTTTTTTTAAAAGAATAGTTTGTTTATGCATAGGATAAAAAAAATTTCTTGTCTGTATATTATGCATTAATAATTTCCTTGTTATAAAGTCTCTTTTAAATTTATAATTTTTTTTCAGTAAAATGCCAAAAACCCAAAAAATATTTTCTGAATATGAATTCTTATTTTTTTGAATAATTATATTCTTATTATTTATTAATTTTTTAATATATCTTCTTCCTATTTCTTTTTTTCTTTTTACTATCCAGTTTATATTCTTAAGTTGTCCCAATCCTATTGCTGCTTGAATATTTGTAAATCTATAGTTCCAACCTATGTCATTATGATTGAATCGATTTCCTTTAGTTCCAAAACATAAATTACGTAAAGACTTACATTTTTCATAGATTTTTTTATCATTGGTGACTATCATTCCACCCTCACCTGTTGTTATATGTTTATTAGCATAAAAACTAAATGTGCTTACTGAACCAAAGCTACCACATATTCTTTTTTTATATTTTTGTCCTATCATTTCGGCCGCATCTTCTATGATTATAATTTTTTTCTTATTCGCTATTTTGATAATTTTTTGCATGTCTACAGGAAAACCATAGATATGAGTAATAATAATAGCTTTAGTTTTTTTATTTATCTTCTTTATAGTTTCCTCTATTGACATATTCCAATTTTTGATATCGCTATCTACTAAAACAGGTTTTAAGCCTTGTTTTATTAAACACATCACCGAAGATATAATCGTAAAAGTAGGTATTATTACTTCATCACCCTTCTTTAAGTTAAGAGATTTAATTACAATTTCTAAAGCAGCTGTACCACTTGAAACTGCTACACCATATCTCCTTTTATTAAATTTTGAAAAATTTTCCTCAAATTTTTTAACAAAAGGTCCTTCAGATGAAATCCATCCAGTAGATAGGGCCTGAATTACAAGTTTTTTTTCTTGAGAAAATATTTTAGGAGTATTGACTGGAATAAATTTATTTTTTAATTTTAATTTTTGACTCATTGGCCTCTTCGAATTTTATTTTATCGAGTTTATTAATATATGGACCTTGTTTTATTTCAAGCATTTGTACATCTTTAACTACTTTAAATCCATGAGCACCATGAACTAACATTATAATATCCTTTTCTCTTAAAAGTTTGCTAAATAAGTAAACTTTTTTTTTATTATAAAAATCTACTCTTAAAACTCCCTTTAAAATTAGAATTACTTCTGATGTATGAAGTAATTTTCTTGTTTGTCTTTTATGTAAATGAGGTTTGATAATATGGTCTTTTTTATGGTTCATATAACCAAATTGCTGAATTGCTTTATTATCTGTAAAAAATGAAATCCCCTTTTTCCCTCTATATTTACCTCTCACAATTAAAGCGAAAAGTTTTTTTTGGTGTTTAATCTTTTCAATCATAGTTAATTTCTACGAAACCTTGTTATTATCACCCTTAAAAAATAAAAATAACCTAAAATAAAAAATCGAAATAAATTTGGTGATGTAGTTGTATTACCGTCTTCATCATCTTTTTTTTGTATATAAGGAATTTCATTTACTGAAAATCCTTTTTTAATAACAGAATATAAAAATTCAATAAAAAAGTCACCATGACCATAGCCCAATACCGATGTTTCATTTAAAACCTTTCTCTTCATGATAAAAATCGAGCTAGTATAATCTTTAATTTTATTACTTAAGATAAATCTACAAAAAATATTTATTAATTTGCTACAAAAAACTCTTATGAATATTCTATCATCTGACCCCCCTTTTATATATCTTGATAAAAGAATTAAATCGTGATCTTTTAATTTTTCAATCATTTTGGGGAATGTCTCAGCTAGCTCGCCCATATTAGTATCAATCCAACCGATATTTTCACCCTGAGATTCTATCAAAGCTCTTTGAAAAGCTGATCCTAAACCTTTTGTTTTTGATCTATTGATTATCTTCAAAATGCATTTGGTTTGTAAATTTTGAATTATAGATAATGTATTGTCTGTAGATGCATCATTTACTACAATAATTTCTAAATTGGGAATTGATCTCTCTAAATTAAGTATTGTATTTTTAATATATTTTGCCTCATTAAATGTGCACAAGAGTATGGAATTTTTAATCATTATTTTTTTCAATTTTTAAGTCATTATCAACCATAATCTTAATTAGATTTAATATATTTGTCTTTGGTTGAAACCTAAAATATTTTTTTGCTTTTCTAATATCTGCGACTAATGTTTTTGTCTTACTTTTTCTAATTAATTTTTTATCAATAGATATATATTTTTTATAATTAAGACCCATATATTCAAAAGCTTTTTTTGCAAAATATTTTATTGAATAAGCTTTACCCGAACCTATGACAAAATAATCTGGCTTTTTAAGTTGTGTTAACTTATAAGCAGCTTCTACATAATCTCTTGCGTAACCCCAATCAATTTTATTATTTATATCTCCGAGATATAATTTTTTTTGTTTATTTAAATATATTCTAGCTACTGCTTGAGTTATTTTTCTTGTCACATATTCAGGGGTTCTTCTTTCTGACTCATGATTAAAAAATATAGCACCATAAATACGAAGATTAAATACATTCTTATAAAATTGACATATATGAAAAGCACTAGCCTTACTAAGAGCGTAAATACTTAAAGGTGCAAATTTTTCCTCTTCATTTAATTTATTTTTCGATATGTTGCCAAACATATTAGATGTAAATGGTTGGAAGAATTTTATTTTTTTATTACTATTTTTAATAATTTCTAATATCTTTAAAACAGAAAAGGCCGTTACATCAAACGAATAACTTGGAATTTGATAGCTCCATCTAACATGATCCTGATCTGCAAAATTATATATTTCATCAGGTTTAACTTCTCTAATAATTTTTTCTATTGAAAAAGAATCAAGTACATCACCGTGAACTAAACTAAAATTTTTATTTTTTATGACTTTTTCTAAATTCTTATAGTTTCTGTTAGAAGATTTTCTTATGAGCCCATAAATTAAAATATTTTTATTAATCAAGTACTCAGCCAATAAAGAGCCATCTTGACCTGTAACTCCTAAAATCAAAATTTTTTTTTTCATATATTTACTTAATTATTCTTAATTTAGGAAAAGGTACAATAAATTTTCCTCCTTTTTTAAGCCAAGGACGCTCTCTTCTTTTAAATTCATTGATAAATCCCCAAGGTGTAACTAAAAAATAATTAGGATTTAATTTTCTTGCCTCTTTTTCGCTTATAATTTTTATTCCTGAGCCGACTGTATATTTACCCCACTTTTCAGGGCTTCTCTCAGCGGCAAAAGGAATCATTTTTGAATTTAAGTTATAATATTGAAGCAATGTATTACCTTTGGTAGATGCACCATATAAAAAAATTTTATTTTTGTTTTTGATTTTATTTTTGATAAATTTTATCATTTTTAATTTATTTTCTTTTGATCTTTTTACAAATTTTTTCATCATTAATTCAATATTTTCTTTCTTCAAGTGAATACTCCCTTTAAATAATTTTCTGCAATAAATCCTATAACTACCCCCATTAATATCATTTTCTTCAATTTTAAAAATTTCTAATCCATTAGTCTCAAAAAGATATTTTAAAGATTTAAGCGAATAAAATTCAATATGTTCATGGCAAATGTTGCCTATATCATTTTTTTCTATCATGGATTTTAAGCACATTAATTGAGCTATAAAGATACCGTCATCGTGTAGAGCTAAAGCAGCATCCTTTATAAATTTATTAGGATCCTCTAAATCATAAAACATACCAATTGCTGTTATTATTTTAGGTTTTGATAAGTTATTTTTTTTTAAAATCTTAAATAAATTTTCATATGACCAAAAATTATCAATTACATACTTACAATTTTTTTTAAGACTTTTAGTTAAATTTTTTGCTGGCTCACAACCTATAGTTATAAAATTTTTTTTGTAATATTTTAGTAGAGTTCCGTCATTAGCTCCAATATCTAAAACTGTATCTTTTTTTTTTAATTTTATGTTTTTTAAACTTGAAGAGTATAGTTCTTTAAGTCCATCTCTCATTGTCTTAGTAACTCCTGATTTATACCAATAAAATCGTCTATACATTAGTTCTTGGGGTGCAATATGAGATAATTGAATTAAAGTACATTTCTTACAATATAGTAAATTTAGTGGACATTTTATATTACCTTTAGATATATTTTTTTTAGAAACAAAATTACTTACATAAAAATTTCCAAGATAAAAAATTTGCTTTAATTTTTTATTAGAGCAAAGTAAGCATTTTGTAACTTTTTTATTTTTGAATTTATTTAACATAATTATATTTATACAAAATATTTCAGTGAAATATACACCACAATCGGTATTGTAAAAAATGAGATTATTGTTGAAGTTACTATTATACTTGCAATGCTATCTACTACTTTTTTCTCTGAATACATTGAACCAACAAGATAGGTTAATATTGCACTAGGCATCGCAGATTGAATTAAAAGAACGCCGGCTGCAAAGCCACTTAGATTTAAAAATTTAATTAAAGAGAAACCTATTAATGGACCTAAAATAACTCTTACAGCGCCTAAAATATATGCGCTGATCCATGAAATTACTTTAAGTTTTGTTAATGCTATACCTAAAGACATTAACACTAAAAAAATTGTTGCATAAGTTAAAAGAAATGTTGTGTTTTCAATGTAACCTGGAACTTGTAAATTGAAATAAAGAACAATCACAGCTGCCAAGATTCCATAAATTGGCATATTTGTAATCAAGATTTTAATTGTAAAACTTTTTTTAGCTAAAAAGACACCTATTGTAAAATGTAGTAAGATAATTACAGATGCGATTGCTGAGGCAACACCAAGACCTTCTATTCCATAAGCAAATAAACAAATTGGAATTCCCATATTACCGGTATTTGGTAATATCAAAGGTGGTAATTCGCTAATGACGTCCTTTTTCATTAAAAAAAGAAAAAAAATACCTAATAAAGAAAATCCTCCAATAATGACTAAAGCATATAAAAAAAAAGTAATAAAAACCTCTAATGTTACTCCAGTTGAGGTTATAGTATAAAAAATCATAGCAGGTGTTCCTATATTTCCTGCAAGAGTAGTTATAAAATCTGTATTAAAATTAGGGTTTTTTTTTCCAAGATAATATCCAATACCGATTATAAAAAAAACAGGGAGTATAACATCAGCTAATTTAAGGTAGAGCTCCATTAAACTCTTACATCAGATTTTCTTGGTTTTCTCAACTTGTTTTTAAAATTGATAGCGCTT
Source organism: uncultured Pelagibacteraceae bacterium (assembly GCA_902619495.1). GTDB lineage: Bacteria > Pseudomonadota > Alphaproteobacteria > Pelagibacterales > Pelagibacteraceae > Pelagilacustribacter. Next base: position 7,780 of record CACNEM010000009.1, on the reverse strand, counting down.
TCAAATTCCATTAATCTCTTATGTATAGATCTTAATTCAGTAATTCTAGTCCAGTTTTGTAGGAATAATGAAAAGCTACTCTGAACTTCTCTAAATGCACTTGATGTTTGTATGAGAACACCAAGTGTCATTGCTCCAGTAAATAAACCCGGACCCATTAATAAGTATGGAACTATTATCATAGTTTGATTGTACATTATTAACCAAAGATCGAAATATCCATAGTGTAAAAATAGCCTATGATAATTAAATTTTATTCCAGTAAATAATTGGAGAATTGTTGGTGCTTGCACATAATTTTTTCTATCATCCTCTCCGTAAACCAATTCTTTTCTAAAAGCAGCTTCAACTTTTTGATTATTATATTCTAGACCTGGTAGTTTGATACCTACTATCCAACTTATTATTAAGCCTCCTAAACTAGCTACCAAAGAAACCCACACTAATGATCCTGAAATATCTTTAAAAAAAGGTATTACTACATTTGATGATAAACCCCAAAGTATTGGTAAAAAAGCTATTAATAACATAATTGCCCTAACTACTTGTAATCCTAAGCTTTCAACTATTTTTGCAAAATTCATTGCGTCTTCTTGAATACGTTGTGAGGCTCCCTCAACTTTAGCATCTACTGCTCTCCAATAAGGCATATAAGAGAAAGTCATTGCCTCTCTCCATCTAAAAGCCCATAAACGAGTAAAATAATTTGTTACAGTGTAAATAATTACGTAGGGTATCGCTAACTTCATAAAAAGAATTATTCCATCATAAAATTCAGATAATTCTCTTTCAGGAGCTTTTTGGAGTAAATCGTAAAATCCTTTGTACCATTCGTTAATTTTTACGTCTATGTAAGTTTGGGCTAATAGTGATAAGATTATGAAAGAAAATCCACCCCAAGACCAAAGTAACCATTTTTTTTCTGTAAAAAAACTTCTCCACATAATTAGTTTTTAATAAAGTTATCTGCGTATGATTTAATAACAAATTCTTTTTTCTTAGGCTCTACTACTGTATAAGTTATATTATTAGCCTCGGCATATTCTATTGCCTTTTCTTTTGATGGAAACTTCAAAATTATTTCCTCTAGAGTATCTGTTGAGGTTTCCCATCCCATTAAAGGATTTACTGAAGGGTCTTTAGTTTCAAACTCAAGCACCCAATCTTTTAATTTTCCTCTTCCAGATTGTGTAGCTGTTTTTGTTGGTATGTAAATTCTTGCTTTTTTCATTTTATTTTATAACCATAATGACAAAAAAAGTCAGTTTCAATTCCTATATCGAGAAATATTTCTTTCCATGATTTTGGAATGAAATAATCATCTCTAACATTATATCTATAGACTTTATAAAAAGAGAAAGGTAAACCAGAATATTTAAAAGTCTTCATATAAAGATTTTTAGATAATTTTCCAACATAATTCATATAGTATTTCACATCTTTTGGTTCCATTTCTAAGGTGACACCAGACATAATTGATAAATCAAAAAAATCCTCATCTAGTAAACTCAATTGGTGAGGAAAAATATATGTAATATCATTTTTAATAATAATTTCTTGCATAAGGTTTTTATTTTTTACTTCAAACGCATGATTAATTTTTAAATTAGGATGATATTTATTAAATTGAAGTGTAGATATATGAAAAGAAGGTGGAATATCAACTATTACATATTTAACATTCTTTTTGACAGAAAATAATAAATTACCTGTTCTTCCGTACCCTGCTCCAAATTCTAAAATATTAAAATTTTCACTTTTGTTACTCATAAGTTTGTCAATTTTTTCTATTTCTGCAAGTGAATATAGTAGATGTTGATTTACATCCATACCATTGATGTTTAATTCATGACTAAAATTTTCATAAAACCTTTTATTAGTTTGCTCATAATAATTGTCTATCGAACTTTTTAACTGTAAAAAATATAATGCAGTAACTAAATTATAACTAATAGACTCATAAAAACTAAGTTTGTTATGTTTTTTTAGAATATCGAATTTTAAATTTTTGTCTTTTAACTTAGATAAGTTTATTTCTTTGAAATTTGATTCATTAAATAATGTATAAGACGTGTAATCTCTATTTATTATAGATTTTTGAGTATCTTTATTATCTGGCTCACTTAAATCTTTAAAATTATTTATAGAACAATGTCTCCAAAATTTAGAAACTAAACTATAACTAGGACTATTTACAAAGATTTCAGTAGCATTTTTTAAATCAGTGGGAATATTCTTTTTATCAAGCTTATTCCAAAAAGATTTAAAATTTTTTTGATCTAGATAGGCTTTTTTAAAAGTGCTCCATAAAGATTTAGAAGGGCTCTGTAGACTAATGTTATATCGTTTTTCTGGTTTAAAAAAATTCATTATTTTAATGGTCGGGGCGGCAGGATTTGAACCTGCGACCCTCTGGTCCCAAACCAGATGCGCTACCAGGCTGCGCTACGCCCCGATCGTCTGTTTTATAGGTTAATTAAGCGATTTTGGCAATTGAAAGATGGTCCCTATAGAAGTAAATAATACCAATGATCCAGCATATAACAAAACCATTTAAATATTTTTTTAAACTTGAGGCTGCCTCAGGGTTGGTTTTATTATTTGCTGCTATACTGGCTCTTATAATCAGTAACGGTAGTTATAGTGAAATTTATTTTTCTACTCTTGAAAAATATATCATACTTGGTACTAAAGAATTTGGTTTAAAACTAAGTGTTCTTCATTGGATCAATGATGTTTTAATGGCAATTTTTTTCTTTTTTGTTTCTTTAGAAATAAAAAGAGAATTTATTCAAGGTGAATTATCTAACCCGAAACAAGCTATGCTACCAATTATTGGCGCCGTTGGGGGTATGGCTGTTCCCGCTTTATTTTATATTGTTATAAATTATTCTGACAGCACAACACTTAACGGTTGGGCTATACCATCTGCTACAGATATTGCTTTTTCATTAGGTGTTCTTTCTTTGTTAGGTAAAAGAGTCCCTGTATCACTGAAAGTTTTTTTAACTGCTCTAGCTATTATAGATGATCTCGGAGCTATAGTTATTATTGCCTTTTTTTACTCTGGAAACATTGAAATAAAATATTTAATTTTAATGCTATTATCATTAATAGTTTTAATTGGATTAAATAAATTTAAAGTTAAAAATTTTATTCCTTTTTTAATCGTGGGAATTTTTTTATGGGAATTTACTCATCAATCAGGGATACATGCTACAATCGCAGGTGTTTTATTGGCTCTTACAATTCCTCATAATATAAAAGATAGTAAACAGTCAATGTTGTTAAAATTAGAACATAGTTTATCACCTTACGTAGCTTTTGGAATAATGCCTATTTTTGCTTTTGCTAATGCAGGTGTTTCACTTGAGGGGCTTACCTTTAATACATTGCTTAATCCTGTACCGCTTGGAATTGTTTTAGGTCTATTTTTTGGAAAACAAATAGGAGTCTTTGTTTTATCATATTTATCGGTTAAATTTAAGCTTGCAGATAAGCCAACTGGATCGACATGGCCTGCTTTTTACGCTGTATCAATATTAACAGGTATAGGATTTACAATGAGTTTATTTGTAGGAAATCTTGCCTTTGCAAATAATCTTGAATACATGGATGGGGTGAAAATTGGAGTTTTAACTGGATCACTTCTTTCCACATTATTTGGATATTTTTTATTATTAATTTCATCAAAAAAATGATTAATAAAAACATAATCAGATTAGCCTCGAATACCTCAAACGTTGGTTTAAATAATAAATATTCACATAAAATATCTTTAAAGAATAATACTTGTGGAGATAAAATTACTTTAGAATTAATTGTTGATAAAGAAAAAATAAATTCAATGAAATATGAAACAGTTTCCTGTGTTTATTGTGAAGCTTCGGCAAGTCTTCTTTCAAGAAAGATTAAAAACGTAAATTTAAAAGATATTAAGAATGATTTTGCAGTACTAAAAAAAATTTCAAATCATAAAAAAATAGAAATTCCAAGAAGATTATCTGATTACAAAAATTTGCTTAACAGCGACAATTTAAATAGATTTAAGTGTATATTTTTACCAATTGATGCAGTAGTAAAAGCTCTTAAATTATGAAAAAGTTAATAATTATTCTATTTATGTTCAGTTTTTTTACAAAAATAGCAGCTGCTAATAATGGAAACGCATATGAATATGAGTTTACTGGTATAGATGGAGATGTGATTAAGTTAAGTAAATATAGAGGTAAAGTAATTGTAGTTGTAAATGTTGCAAGCAGATGTGGATATACGCCTCAATATGAAGATCTTCAATCGCTTTGGAAGAATTACGAAAACAAAAATTTAGTTATAATAGGTGTTCCGACAAATAACTTCAGACAAGAACCAGGTTCTAATAAGGATATCAAAGATTTTTGTGAGACAAATTTCGGAATTACGTTTCCAATGACCGAAAAAATTAATGTTATAGGTAAAGAATCTCACCCTTTCTATAAATGGGCAAGAAAAGATTTTGGTATCGGTGCTATTCCTAAATGGAATTTCCATAAAATTATAATTGGGAAAAACGGAAGAGTTGCTGATACTTTTTCTTCAATTACAAAACCATCATCTAAAAAATTTATGAAAATTATTGAAGATTTAATTTAATAACTAAAACTTAATCCGTCATATGCAGGGATTATATTTTTAGGTAACATTTTTTTTAATTCAAAATAATCTAAATCCGTATGCAGATTTGTAAGTATAGCTTTTTTTGGCTTAGTTATTTTAATGAGGTTTAATGCTTCATCTAAATTAAAATGAGATGGATGTCTATTAAACTTCAAACAGTCTAAAATCAGATAATTAAGATTTTTAAGATATTTTAAGTTTTTTTGAGGCACTTTATTACAATCACTTATATATGCAATTTTATCCATTAAATATCCAGTAGATTTTATAAGTCCATGGGTAACATCAAAAGCTTTAATAGATAACTTAGTTGAATTTTTTTTTATAGAAAAGTTTTTATTTATGATTTTAGCTTTCATAATTGGCTTGTAACCCTGCTCTTCTACAAAACAATATCTGTATGTTTTTTTTAAAGCCCTTATAGTTCTTCGACTTCCATAAATAGGAATTTTTATTTTATTTTTCCAATAAAATGGTCTCATTTCAAATATTCCAGCTGTTTGATCGGCATGTTCATGAGTATAAATTATTGAGTCAAGATTTTTAATTTTATTTTTTAAAAATTGATTTTTTATATCTGGAGATGAATCTATTAGAACTGATAAATTTCCTTTTTGAATATGAGCACAACACCTTGTCCTAATGTTTTTTGAACTTTTATTTAAATTTCCTTTATAATTAGTTATCCATGGAGATCCTAAAGAACTTCCACAGCCTAAGATTGTGAATTTATTTTTCAATTTAATTTTCCAAATAAATTAAAAAAATTATTAGTTGTAATATTTGCAAATTCATCAAAAGATAGACCTTTTAGTTGAGCTAAAAACTTTACTGTATGTATTATGTAACTTGGCTCATTAGGTTTGCCTCTTAGAGGCACTGGAGCAAGATAAGGTGCATCTGTCTCAACTAATATCTTCTCATTGGGTATATCTTTAAAAGTATTTGCTAAATCTTGTGATTTATTGAAAGTAACTACTCCGCTAGCAGAAATATATGCACCTAAATCCAACAATTTAAAAGCAAATTCTCTTGTTCCAGTAAAACAATGAATAAGTATCTTTAAATCCTTTTTACTTAAATATTTTTGTAAAATTTCATAAGTATCATTTTCTGCTGATCTAGTATGCACTATAAGTGGTAAATTTTTTTTTTGTGCAGCTGATATATGTTCTTCAAAGGAATTAATTTGATCTTTTTTTTCAGAATGATTGTAATAAAAATCTAAACCTGTTTCACCTATACCAATAATTTTTTTATTTTGATTTACTTTCTTTATTATGTCATCGCTTTTTATATTTTGATGAGATTTTGCTTCATGTGGATGAATGCCGTAAGTTCCAAAAACGCTTTTATATTCATCTACAATTTTAAGAATTTTATCATAACTTTTATCTTCTGTTGAAATAGTAAGTATATATTTAACGCCATCTCTACTAGCTCTATTTAAAGTTTCATTTAGAGCTTTAGACATTGGCTCGTAAGTTAAATGGCAATGTGAATCAATTATCATTATCAATTTTTTTAAATAAAATATCTAAGCTTTTTAATTCTAAACTACAATCTAAAATATTGTCCCTTTTAATACTTTCTATTGAAATATCTTTATTAGATAAATTAATTGTATTTAAAACCTTTTGTGTAGAAATTGGTATTATAGGATTTAATAGAATAGATATATTTTTAATCTGTACTATAATTGTAAATAAAATCGCTTTCATTCTATTAGGATCTTTTTCTTTTAAAGACCAAGGCTCTGAGTCATTGAAATATTTATTTGCTTCAAAAGAAAAATTTACTACCATTTTTATATAATCATTTAAATTTTGATTATCTATAAAATCAATAAGTTTTGGAATATTATTTTTAATGTTATTAATTAAATTAATATCATTTTCCTTTAAATTATTATTATCAGGAATTTTATTATTACAATTTTTTTTAATAAAAGAAAAAACTCTTTGACATAGATTGCCATAGTTATTTGCAAGATCGTTATTTATACAATTTTTAAGATTTTCCATCGATATACTGCCATCATTTCCTAGGGATACTTCTTTAATTAAATAGTATCTTAATTGGTCGATTCCATAATTTTTAATTATATCAATTGGATCTAGGATATTTCCAAGTGATTTAGACATTTTTTTATCATCTGAAAGTATCCAACCATGTCCGAATACTCTTTTGGGTAGTGGCAAGTTTGCAGCAAGTAAAAAAGCTGGCCAGTAAATTGCATGGAATCTTAAAATATCTTTTCCAATTATATGGACGTCCGCTGGCCAGAAAGATGTATATTTTTTATCATCAGTATTAGGAAAATTTAGTGCACTCAGATAGTTTGTTAATGCGTCAAGCCAAACGTAAATAATGTGTTTATCATTATCTGGAACCGGTATTCCCCATGAAAAGGAAGTTCTACTTATTGATAAATCTTTTAAACCTTTTTCTACAAAACTTATTACTTCATTTCTTCTTGATTTAGGTAAGATAAAATCTTTATTTTTTTTATAATGATCCAATAATTTTTTTTGGAATCTAGATAATTTAAAAAAATAAGACTCTTCTTCAACCCATTCAACCAAAGAGCCTGAGATTTTAGATATTTTTTTACCTTCTTTATCTTCAATTTCATCAGTATCATAATAAGCTTCATCTGAAACTGAATACCAACCACTATATTTATCTAAATAAATATCTTCTGACTTTATTAGTCTACTCCATATTTCGTTTACAGATTTGAAATGTCTAGGCTCAGTAGTTCTAATGAAATCATTATTGGTTAAGTTTAATATTTTAGTTAAAGATCTAAATGTTTCTGATAATTCATCACAAAATTTTTTAGGATCTTTGTTGTTTTTTTCTGCTTCTTTTTGAATTTTTTGCCCATGTTCATCAGTGCCGGTCAAAAATAATACATCAAATCCTTCTAATCTTTTAAAACGAGCAAAAATGTCTGCAATTATACTTGAATAAGCATGTCCCATATGTGGTTTCCCAGAAGGGTAATAGATCGGAGTAGTTATATAAAAATTTTTATTCATTTAGTATTTTATTCTCTATAGAAGTTAATAATGTATTCTGATTTAGACTATGAAAAAAAAAATTATTAATATTTTTAATT
>CACNEM010000008.1 GCA_902619495.1 uncultured Pelagibacteraceae bacterium | reverse complement strand
TGATGACCAAACAACTTTAGACAAATATTCTAAATTTACTTGATGACAAATTCCTGTACCAGGCGGAACAACTCTAAAATTATCAAATGCTTTTTGCCCCCATTTTAAAAAAGAGTACCTTTCACCATTTCTTGAAAATTCTCTCTCAACATTTTGATTAAATGATTTTCCTGATGCATACTCGTCGACCATCACAGAATGATCTATAACTAAATCAACTGTAGATAATGGATTAATTTTATCTGGGTTTTTATTTTTATCTTTTACCGCATCTCTCATAGCTGCAAGGTCAGCAATTGCAGGAATTCCAGTATAATCTTGTAATAAAGTACGTGCAGGTCTGTAAGCTATTTCAGTATTAGATTTTTTATTTTTTAACCATTCTTTTATTGCTAAAATCTGTTTTTTATCTACAGTTATATCGTCTTCGTATCTAAGTAAATTTTCTAATAAAACTTTGAGAGATTTTGGTAGTTTTGAAATTCCGTCTAAGCCATTCTTTTCGGCTTTTTTTAAATTGAAGATCTTATAATCTTTACCTAATGATGAAATATTATCTAATGATTTAAAGGAATTTTTACTATTAAATTTCATGCGCTATACATAGAACAAAATCACACAAACGATAAGTAAAAAAGACATTGTATAATTAAAATTCTTAATAAATTTATCACTTGTGGCGAATTTTCTCATGTATTTACCCATTAAACACCAGGCTGTTTGACTTCCAACAGCCATCAAAAACCATACAAATGTTAAAACAATCGAGTCTCTTAAATAGTTATTTTGTGTATCAATAAATAAAGAAATTGAAGTTAATCCAACAATAATACTTTTGGGATTTACGAATTGAAACCAAAAAGTGTTTAAAAAAGTTACTGGCTTTGGATCAATTTTTTTATCTTTTGTTTGTCCTGCAAAAGATAATTTGTATGCCATATATAATAAGTAGATTGATCCTAATATTTTTATTGTAGTTTGAATAAATGCATACTTTTGAAAAATAGCTCCAGATGTAAGTTGCAAAAGAATAATTAAAAGCGTCCATCCGATAATTACTCCAAGCATAGTGGGAATGGCTTTTCTAAAACCAAAATTAAAAGCCGTATAAGATGTCATAATATTATTTGGACCAGGAGAAAACGCGGTTGCAATACCGAATAATATTAATGGAAAAAGTTGCATTTTAATTTAATGAGGCGCTCTAAACTTACTATGACAAGCCGAACAATTACTCCACATTAATTCTTTCTGCGCTGCTCTTAGATCTTCAGCAGTCTCAATGGCTTTGGCAAGTTTTATCATATCATCTGATGCTTTTTTCATTAAAGCATTGAATTCATCTTTATTTTCCCAAATGCTCGGTAGTGCCCCTGTTTTAAACCCTTCTTTTGCATTTTCAGGAAAATAATCTAATAATTTTATATAATTATCTGAAATTTGTTTCATTAAAGGTTTAGCCTCCTCGATTTTTTTAGATTTCAATAATATGGATATTTTTTTAGCGTTTTGATAGTTTTCGCTAAACATTGCTTTTCTACCTTTAATAATTTCTTCCACAGTCTGAGCATTAGCAGAAAAAGAAAGGGTAAAAGAAAAAATAATAATAAGTGTTTTTATTATTTTTATCTTTTGTATCATAAAATTTATATTGTCATGAATACTGAAGATTTCCCATCTTTAAGTTGATAAATGACATAGGGCTCATCTTTATCACCTGGCATTCCTGGTGTGCCAATAGGCATTCCAGGTAAAGCTATACCATCAATATCAGGTTGCTCTTTTAATAATTTGTCAACTGCCTCAAACGGGACATGTCCTTCAATAAAGTATTTGCCCATAATAGTAGTATGACAAGACTGCATTTCTACTGGGATATTATATTTTTGTTTTATTGTATGAAGGCTTCTCATATCTGTTTGTTTTACTTTGAATTTTTCTTCTTCTAAAAATAAAACATACCCATAACAACATCCGCATGAGGGTGTCTTAAAAACTTCAACAATTTGTTTATTGTTAATATTGGCTAAAGCGTCTTTTTTATCTGTGACAAAATTAAAGATATAAAAAACAGAGAATAGCACTACTGTAAAAATAATGAATTTAGATGTGGTGCTTTTAAATAACATAGTTAATTATAATTAATAATGCGAATTCTTAACAGTCCAAATGAATATGGCCTATTGGCCAAATTGTTCCACTGGGTTACTTTTATTGTCTTAATAGCCCAAGTTCCTTTTGGATTTTATTTAGTAGGGCTTGAATTTTCTGATGAAAGAATTGAACTTGAAAATATACATATCCTAATTGGAATAACCGTTTTCTATCTTACTTTGTTTAGACTAATTTGGAAATTTTTTAACCCAAGTCCATCTGAAACTAGAAGTTTTTTTAAAGGCCAAGTCTTTATTGGGAAGGTTAATCATTTCTTACTTTATTTAAGTATTTTTTCTATAACTATCTCTGGAATTCTTAAGAAACTTTATATGGGAGAAACACTTAATTTTATATTTTTTAAATATGGATTTGAAAAAGATAATTTTGTTTTAGCTGATGCTTATTACCAAGTTCACATTTACGCTAATTACTTATTATTAGCACTTGTAAGTCTGCATATACTTGCGGTAATTGTTCATCATTTTGTTTTTAAGGATAAAATCTTAAAAAGGATTACTTAATGGCAAGCTTCGTTGAATTTTTTAAGTCTCCAATAATTATATGGCCAAGGTGTAACAAAACCGACAGCTAACATTATCGGCACTACCCACCAAGTTAAAATAGCTCCTCCTGTAAGAAAATAATCAGTAGCATTCATAGCAATTTCCATACTTACCATTGAGATTAAACTCATTCCAACAGCTGTTTTAAAAGCTAACTTAAAAGAAAAATTTTGTCTTAATAAGATAATAGTTTCTAAAATTATACTTGTAATTATCCCGTTTATAATTGCTAAAGTCATAATAGCTAGAACAGGAAAAGGAATTTGAGTTAATTGAAAAAATAAAATTGTTCCAAAATCACCTATTGAACAACCTAATAAACACCAAAATGTATTTTTTGCACTTCTAGACCAAGTGTGTTTACAGCTCCAATTAAATGTTTCAGAACTCATTATGCAATATCTAAACCATTATCAGTTTTCTGAGATGGGTGCACTAGGACAACTTTTCCGTCTTTTTCAATAGCTCCAAGTACTAAAACTTCTGATACAACACCAGCTATATTTTTTGTTGGAAAATTACAAACCCCGATAACTTGTTTACCAACTAAATTTTCCGGGGTGTAATAGTGAGTAATCTGAGCTGAGGATTGCTTAATCCCTATGTCTTTTCCAAAATCTACCTTAACTACTAATGAAGGTTTTCTTGCTTTTTCATTTACTTTTACTTCTAAGACAGTACCGACTTTAATTTGTACTTTTTTAAAATCATCATAAGTTATTTCCATAAATTCCTTTCTATAAATAAAAAAGGGGGCCTAAGCCCCCTTTTAAAATAGTTAAGCAATTGAATTACAGTTCTTTGTAATTACCTTTGCTCCACTCATAAAATACGTAACCTGGTAAGCTCACGTCACCTTTTTTATCAAAGCTTAATGAACCAATTACAGTATCAAACTTACCTTTTCTCATTACTTTAAGAACTTTAGCAGGGTCGTTTGATCCAGCTTGGTTAGCAGCTTGTTCAAATACTTGTAAAGCAGCGTATGAGTAAAGAACATAACCTTCTGGCTCAATACCAGCAGCTTTAAATTCTTTTACAACATCTGCAGCTGCAGGATTATTTCTCGGATCTGGAGAGAAAGTCATTAAAGTACCTTCACCTGCATCACCTGTAATATCCCAATATTCAGCTGTAACTAAAGCGTCACCACTGATTAATTTAGTTTTCATACCTTGGTCTCTCATTTGTCTAACGATCAAACCACCTTCTGTGTGGTAACCACCAAGATAAACTGCATCGATGTTATTAGATTTTAGTTTCGAAACTAAAGCAGAGTAATCTTTTTCACCTGCTGTATAAGCTTCGTACATAGCTTCTTTAAGGCCAGCTTTCTTCATATTTTTTCTAGTCGCATCTGCTAAACCTTTTCCGTAAGCAGTTTTGTCATGAAGGATAGCTACTTTTTTACCTTTATAGTTATCAGCTAAGAATTTACCAGCTACTTCACCTTGCTGGTCGTCTCGACCACAAACTCTAAAAGTATATTTACCACCTTTATCCGTTAACGCTGGATTTGTTGAAGCTGGTGAAACTTGAATAATTCCTTCTTCATTGTAAACCGCAGAAGCTGGAATTGAAGAACCAGAGCAGAAGTGACCTGCAACATAAGCTACACCTTGACCAGCAAATTTGTTGGCTACAGCTACAGCTTGTTTAGGATCACAAGCATCGTCTCCAATTTCTAATTTAACTTTCTCACCATTAATTCCGCCTTTTTTATTAACGTGCTTTAACCACATTTCAGCTCCAGCTTTTAACTGAGAACCAAATGAAGCGTACTGACCAGACATAGGTCCAGCAGAAGCAACAACAACGTCAGCTTTAGCTGATACTGTTGCAAGCATTAATGTTCCGGCAATTAATGAAAGAAGTTTATTAAACATTCTAAACATATTATTTCCCTTTGTTATTAATTAATTAATTATTGATATTGAACACCTTAAATATGAACTTGTAAATATGAAAAAAACTTAATTTTTTGTACCACCCTCGAGGTAGGCTGCTTGAATATCTTTGTTTTTGAGTAGGTCTTGACCAGAACCCATAATGGTAACTTTACCATTTACTAAAACATACGCACGATCTGCTAACTCTAGTGCTTTTTTTGCATTTTGCTCAACTAGAAAAATAGTAACATTTTTATCTCTATTAATATTTTTTATTGAGGCAAATATTTGATTTACTAGTTTTGGGGCTATCCCTAAAGAAGGTTCATCTAAGAGTAATACTTTTGGTTTACTCATTAACGCTCTACCTATTGCCAGCATTTGTTGCTCTCCTCCAGATAATGTTCCCCCTCTTTGTGTTTTTCTGTCACTTAATACTGGAAATAAGTCATACACTTCTTTGATATCTGTCTCAAAATGTTTGCCTAGTTCATTTGTGTAAGCACCTAATCTTAAATTTTCTTCAACAGTTAATCTTGAAAATATTCTTCTTCCTTCAGGGACTTGGCATATCCCTAGATCAACTATTTTATGTGGATCTCTGTTTTCAATTCTCTCACCGTTAAAAGTTATATTTCCATTTCTAGCTTTGTTAACACCGCTTATTGTCATTAATAAAGTAGACTTACCGGCGCCATTTGAACCTATTAGAGAAACTATTTCCCCATCGTTAACGTCTATGTCAACTCCTCTCAGGGCTTGTATTTTTCCATAGAATGTTTCAACGTTTGAAATTTTAAGCATTATTCATCTACTCCTAGGTATGCCTCAATTACTTCTTTACTTTTTTTTGTTTGCTCAGCAGTTCCTTCAAATATTTTTTTTCCATAATTCAATACTACAACGTGGTCGGAAATACCCATCACAACACTCATGTCATGTTCAATTAATAAAATACCTGTTTTTTTTTCAGTTTTAATAAACTTCAAAAGTTTATTTAACTCTGCGGACTCCTTTGGATTTAGTCCAGCTGCTGGTTCATCTAAACATAAGAGTTTAGGTTCAATACACATTGCTCTAACTATTTCCAGTTTACGTTGATCCCCATATGGTAGATCTCCTGCATTATCGTCTGCTCTATGCGTCAATCCTATAATATCTAACCAATACTTTGCTTTGTTCACTGCTAGTTGTTCTTTATCTCTATAAGATTTTAAATTAAGTAAGCCATAAAGTGAGTATCCTGAAGCAATCATCAACTCATTGTGTTGAGCAACTAAAAGATTTTCTAATACGGACATTGCTGGAAATAATCTTATATTTTGAAAAGTTCTAGCCACTTTTGCAACATGAGCAATTTTAAAATCAGTGTACTTTCTTAAAGAAACTTTATTGTCAGCCTGATGTAAATACATCTGGCCGGTTGTTGGTTTATAAAAACCTGTTAAACAATTAAAGACTGTAGTTTTTCCAGCTCCATTTGGACCAATAATAGAAGTGATTTGATTGTTTTTTGTATCAAAACTTAAATCGTCTATTGCTACTAGACCGCCAAATTTCATTGTCAATTTTTCAACTGATAATAAATTACTCACTTTTTGTCTCCATGCATTAGAATAGTTGGTTTTCTATTAGCTAGAATTCCTTTAGGTTTGAATACCATGATAAGCACCATGGCTCCTCCAAATGCGATCATTCGATATTGTTCTAGATCTCTAAAAATTTCTGTTATACCAATTAAAAAAATTGAAGCGAGCACTACACCAGTTTGAGAGCCCATCCCTCCAAGGACAACAATTGCAACTATGATCGCTGACTCAATAAATGTAAAACTTTCTGGACTTATAAAAGCTTGTCTTGTAGCAAAAAATGATCCTGCAAACCCTCCAAACATTGCTCCTATTGCAAATGCTGTTAACTTAGTATTAGTGGGATTAACACCTAAAGACTTGCAAGCAATTTCATCTTCTCTTAGAGCTTCCCATGCTCTACCAACTGGAAGTTTTCTTATCTTTAATGTGAAATAATTAGTGATTAAGGCTAAAACTAAAATTAGGTAATACAAGAAAATTATTCTATGCATAGTGGAATATTCTAATCCAAAAAAAGTATGAAAACTCATTTCACCTTCATCTGGCGATCTTTTAAAAGGTAAACCAAAGAATGATGGTCTAGGAATCCCTGTTATACCGTCTGGACCATTTGTAACTTCATACCAATTGATTAAAATAATTCTAATAATTTCCCCAAAACCTAATGTTACAATAGCTAGATAATCTCCTCTCAATCTTAAAACTGGAAAGCCTAGCAAAATTCCAAAGAACGCAGCAAAAAGCCCGGCTAATGGTAAACAAATCCAAAAAGACCAACCAAAAGTCGTTGCAATAAGTGCATACGAATAAGCTCCAACAGCATAAAAGGCTACATAACCTAAATCAAGAAGACCGGCTAAACCAACCACAATGTTTAAACCCCACCCTAACATGATATAAGTTAAAATCATTATCGCTACATCCATAAAGTATCTGTCGGTAAATGGAAGAAACGGAAATACTACTGCAAACAAAATACCTGTAATTGCAAAATGTTTTGCTTTATCCTCGGTAATACTAGAAAACTTAGATGACAGTGTTGAAAAAATTTTAAATTCTGTTCTTCTTGCAGAATTAATATTAATTAAGAATCTTCCTAAAATACATAATCCAACAAGTAAAAAAACTACTCCCCATTGCGGTGTTATGAATAGCCCTTCACCTTTTGATGCAGTTCTAAGTCCAACAATAGGGCCAAATAAAGCTAAAGCTATCAAGCCAGTAAACAAACTATCTTTAAACGATTTAATTATATCTTGTTTTTGCATTAAACTTTTTCAATATCTGGTTTGCCAAGAAAACCTGTAGGGAAGAATATTAAAACAACAATTAAAACACTGAATGCTGCAACATCTTTATATTCAAGTGAAACATATCCAGCCCAGAAGGTTTCTATAAGTCCGATTAACAAGCCGCCTAACATTGCTCCAGGCAACGATCCTATTCCGCCTAATACTGCTGCAGTAAAAGCTTTTATGCCAGCTAAAAATCCTATGTAAAAATCAATCACGCCGTAATAAAGTACAAACATCATTCCTGCTACTGATGCTAAAGAAGATCCGATTATAAATGTAATTGAAATTGTTCTATCGACATTAATTCCAAGTAAAGCGGTCATTGTTCTATCTTGTTCACAGGCTCTTTGTGCTCTTCCTAAATCAGTTTTTGTGATTAAATATGTAAAAATTCCCATTAAAATAATTGTTAATACAACAATAAAAATTTGGAGATAGCTAACCGTAACAATAAATTCTGAATTCTTAAAAAACTCTAATCCTCCTGAAAATAACGGCTGCATTGGTTTTACTCTTGCGCCTTGTGAAACTTGGACATAATTTTGTAATACAATCGACATACCTAAAGCAGATATAAGCGGAGCTAATCTAAAAGATCCTCTTAAGGGTTTGTAGGCTAATTTTTCAACTGTCCATCCATAGCAAGCTGTAAAAAGCATAGCTATTAATAAAACTAAAAGTAAAATAATTGGTAATGCCACCCCGGTTAAACCGAAGATAATAAATGATATCAAAGCAACAAAAGCTCCAATCATAAAAATATCTCCATGCGCAAAGTTAATCATTCCAATAATTCCATAGACCATGGTGTAACCAATGGCGATAAGTCCGTAAATTGAACCTAAAGTAATCCCGTTAACCAATTGTTGTATAAAATATTCCATGATTTACTTACTTACTCTTTTATTCACATTATCGAGAGCTTTGCTGAATTTAGTGAAGAATTTTCCTTTTTTCAATTCATTAAGAACCTGCATATTAAGGCCTTTTGGTGTCTGTGAGTCCGCTACGAGTTTTTTAAACCCTTGAGATGATTTATTTAGAGCATCCTGACTTAATGCTAAAAATAATTCAGCTATATATGTATCAGCTAGTTTTTTGTTAATACCTTTCTTGCTCAACCATTTAGAACTCGTATTAAGTACCTCATAGTATGTTGCCATTAAAGAAGCTGTAGACCAAAACTTATAGCTAAGTTTTTCATTTCTAAGTTCTAGAATTTGCCCTAAATGTTTAAAAATGTTCTTAGCAAATTTAGATGGAGGACAAACAATGATTGGTCCCTTTTTGATTTCAATTGGAGGTAAAGGTATTGCTCTAACGATATTATTGTTTTTTGTAATTTTTTTTAGTTCATTCAAATTAATAGTCGAAATAAGACTTATAATTTTTTTATTTTTTGAAAATCTTAATTTAGGTAATATTTTGTTTCCAACATTAGGTGTTACACCCAAAAATATTACTGAGGATTTATCTATTATTTCTTGATTATTGTTTAATATTTTTATTTTTCCGTAACTTTTAGATAGTTTTTTAGCTAGGTTTCTATTTCTTGAAGATATATAAATTCTCTTAATTTTTAACTTTGATTTGAAAATACCAAAAATAATTGATGATGAAATTTTACCAGTTCCTATAAATCCTAAAATCATGAATGATGCAGAATAACCAAGCTATTCCTTTTAATAAAGAAAATTTTAAGCAGATATTTTCAATACCGTTTATATCTGTCATCATAATATCAATACCAAGTGCTGTAATTGCTGAATATTTTAAGATTCCTTTAGCATGGTTCTTAGGGCCAATGCTAATTACTTCTTTGGCTTCATTGATGGGTCTTAAAACTAAAATGCCAAAGTTAGTATTATCCTCCATACTAATCATTCTTGGCCTGTATATAGGAAACTACATAGACAAAGATTTATTTAGTCAAATGCAAGATTGGATCTGGACCTCTTTTATAATGTTAATTTACATAATTTTAAGTGTTCTAATCGTTTCAAGATATTTAGAAAAATTTTCTAAATATGAGAAAAAAACTTCTATTTTTTCAGCTGCACCAGGTGCATTAGGTCCATTAATGATATTGGCTGAAGATGCAAAAACTGATTTAAGTCAAGTAGCTACATCTCATCTAATAAGATTAATTATTATAATTACAGTTTTTCCTTTCATTGTGAATAGTTTTTACAATGTAGATAGCGTAAATATTTCTGAAAAAGTAATCACAAATCAAAATTTATATCACTTAATAATTTTGATTTTATCATCAGTAATTTTGATTTTGTTCTTTGAAAAAATAAAAATTCCTGCTTCTTTGTTAACAGGAACTTTAGTAGCAAGCGGTCTATTACAAATCTCAGAAGTTGCAAGTTATCAAATATCTCCAGACATTATCGATTATTGCCTATTAATTTTAGGTTCCTCAGTGGGATGTAGATTTGCAGATAAAACTTTTAGTGAAATAGGAAGAAACGCATTACATAGTTTTGTAGCAACTTTTTTATTAGTAGCATTAGGTGTTGCCGCAGCAGTCGTTGCGGGATTAATAATTGATAAAAACTTCTTTACATTATTGCTATCGTACTGCCCTGGAGGAATTTATGAGGTAGCCGTGATTGCAATCTTTTTCGACCTTGATCCAGAGTTTGTTTCTTTTCATCATATCATCCGATTATTAATGATATTATTTATAGTGCCTTTAATACTGAGGTTTTTAAAAAAAACCTGAATTAAACAATAAATTTTTGACATTATGATTAAATGTCATTAACTTTTTCACATGGCTAATATTTTTGACTTACTTGGTAGAATATTTATATCAGCTTTATTCTTAATTTCAGCTTATAATAAAATACTAAGTATCGACGGAACTACAAGTTGGATGGAGGGTTACGGGGTTCCTGGTTTTTTACTTTTTCCTGTAATTGCGCTAGAAATTATATTACCTTTATTTGTAATAGTTGGTTACAACGCAAAAATTTCAGCAGGTTTACTAGCA
The DNA here is from genome assembly GCA_902619495.1 of uncultured Pelagibacteraceae bacterium. Classification (GTDB taxonomy): domain Bacteria; phylum Pseudomonadota; class Alphaproteobacteria; order Pelagibacterales; family Pelagibacteraceae; genus Pelagilacustribacter. The sequence continues at coordinate 23,788 of CACNEM010000008.1, read as the reverse complement.
ATTTTTTGTATAGCTACAGCTTTTATTTTTCATTTTGACTTTTCAGATCCGATGCAAAAAATAGCATTTTTAAAAAATATTGGATTAGCTGGCGGATTTTTATTTATAGTAGCTAATGGGACAAGAGATTGGGCAGTAGATAGAGAGAAAAAATACGTAAGACTATAAATAAAAAACCCACCTAAATTTAGGTGGGTTTTAAATTTTTTTAAGGTTTGTAGCTTTAGAAACCGATAGATACTCTTAAAGTTAAAGCATCTGCTTCAGCATCAATTGTATTTGTGCCTCCGCCAGAAGCTGTTAACTCGATATCTTCAAATTTAGAATATGCAACTTCATATTTTAAATTTCCAGCTCTTACACCAGCGCCTAACATTAAACCTAATAAATCTTCATTTCCGTATGATGAAGTATTTAAAGTTTCCTGTGTAGTCAAAGTAGCCATATGCATTCCAGCTAAACCATACCAACCTTCATTACCCAATGGATAGTTTACATAGAACGTAAATAAATCCTCTAACTTAGCTGCAGCAGAACGATCACCTGTATCTGCTTCTGCAGCAATATCTGCACCAGCATTGGTATCAGTTCTTTTACCGTCACCAAGGTCTATTTCAAGTGGAACATAAGAAACACCGAAGGTGAAATTATCACCAACATGTTCTACGAAAATGTCACCACCAGCAAATACTTCTTCAATATTTTTAGATCTATCTGAAGTATCTGAAGCAGTACCTTCGTTCTCAGTACCACTAGCACCTGTTTGACCAGCTATTAAAGCTAAACCATATTGAATTTCAGCTTTCGCAGTTGTTAGCGATACTAACATCAGCGATGCAGCTAAACATCTAATAAAGTTCTTCATAAGTATTTTCCTTAATTTATAAATTAACGTTAAAGATTAGGTATCATACCGACTTAAAGAGTCAAATTTAAAAAATCATCAAAATGTTAAAAAAAGCTTGATTTTGCTAGTTTTTTTTGTGATATTTATGTAACACCTACCTAGTTTTAGTTTTAAAACTTTGATAGCTTTGCCAGCCTATTATCAAACAAATGCATATCATAATACACAAGGTTAAAGGCCTATTCCAAAGAAAAGACCAAGAGCCGTCACTAATCAAAAGAGATCTTCTTAGATTTTCCTCCATAAGTCCACCTAGAACAAATGCTAAAATTAAAGGTGGCATTGGAAAATCATATAAACGCAGAACAGTTGCAAATACTGCAATACCTATCATTAAATAAATATCAAAATTATTGAACGACATTAAGTAGATTCCAGTAACAGAAAAAAACAAAATTAAAGGAATTAAAAAAGTTCTTGGTGTTGCCAAAACTCTCGCTATGTAGGGAATCAAAGGAAGATTAAGAATTAAGAGTATTACCATTCCAATATACATCGACATTATGACTGACCAAAAAATTTCAGGGTTTGTTTGGTAAAGTCTCGGTCCCGGTTGAATTCCAAAGCCAAGTAAAGCTCCAAGCATCACTGCTGTTGTTCCGCTACCAGGTATACCCAGAGTGAGTAAGGGGACAAAAGATCCTGAACAGGCTGCGTTGTTTGCGGTTTCCGGAGCAGCTAATCCATTTACACTACCTTTTCCAAATTTTTGCTTTTCTTCATCATTAACAAAATTTCTCTCCATTCCATAAGCTAAAAAAGACGCTATTGTTGATCCAGCCCCTGGTAGAACTCCTATTATGAATCCCAAGACTGATGAACGAGGAATAGTAGTCACCATCTTTTTTGTCTCGGTTTTATCTAATTTGATTGATCCTAATTGTGATAATGAAATTTGTTTGGCCACTCTTGTAGGATCGTTTGCCTTAAAAATTATTGTTAACGCCTCACTCATCGCAAAAGTTGCCATTACTACTAAGACAAAACTTATACCATCTGATAAATTCATATTTTGAAATGTAAATCTTGGAATATCTGAGAGAGTATCTTGGCCAACACTTGCTAGCATTAATCCAAGGACTACCATCATCATAGCTTTCAAAAAATGTCCTTTAGCTGAAAAAGCGGATACAGCTGTCAAACCTAAAATCATTAAACCAAAATAATCTGGGGATCTAAATGCTAAACTAACTTTTGACAAACTCGGTGCTGCAATCAAAAGAAATATTGCTGCAATCGTTCCACCTGCAAATGAACTATAAGCTGCAATTGCCAAAGCCTTACCGGCTTTTCCCTGTTGCGCCATTGGATATCCATCAAATGATGTTGCAACAGTTCCAGGTATTCCTGGTGCATTTATTAAAATTGAGGATGTAGATCCACCAAAAACTGCGCCATAATAAACGCCTGCCATTAAAATTAAACCTGTTGAAGGTTCAAAGCCATAAGTAATAGGTATCATTAATGCTATTGCAGTCATTGGTCCTAAACCTGGTAACATTCCGATTATGGTTCCAGCAAAACAACCAATCATAACCATCATTAAATTTTTTAATGAAAAAGCTGTTTCTAATCCAATGAGTATTCCTTCGATCATCCCATAACTCCAATAAATTGTAGAAATGGATCACGAAGATAAATATTTAATAGTCCGTGTAGGAGATACATAAATATTGCTACGAAAGGAAATGATAAAAGAAATATCCATAACCATTTTCTCTCACCTAAAACAATATAAGATAAAACTAAAAAAATTGAGGTTGATAGAAAATAGCCTGCTCTTAAAATTGTTATTCCATACAAAATCATAAGTAAAACCAACGTGATTGTTTTTTTATAATCTAAAACTGACAAATCTACATTTGAAGGTCTAGTTTCTGGCAAAAGAACATAAAGTGCAGAAAATATTAAACCTGCATAGCCTAAATAAATTGGAAAAGTTTTTGCGTTGAATGCTGCATTTTCATCAAAAGTAAAAACTTGAATCTGATGTGCAGTATAAAGATAAAATCCTGAAAAAATAAAAAAGAGCAGTGAAATAATCTTTGAAGGACTAATTTTCACTGCTCTTTCCTTAACTATTTATTTAATTACGCCTAAATTTTTTAACAATCCAGTCATCTCAACTGTTTGTTTTTCTAAAAATTTAACGAATTTTTTGTCTGGGTTGTAAATATTTACCCAAGCATTTCTTTTTCTGACTGCTTCCCATTCAGGTGTTTTTTGAACATCGCCCAACATTTTTGCAATTTTCTTTCTCTCACCATCACTCATACCTGGAGGGCCAAAGAAACCTCTCCAATTTACGAAGATAGCGTTAGTACCTTGCTCTTTTAAAGTTGGAACATCTGGAGCGTCAGCAACTCTTTTAGGCGCTGTAATACCAAGAATTTTAACTTGATCTCTAGCACCCATTACTTCTCCTAAACCAGTTGAAAGAATTTGAGTTTCACCTGATAAAAGTCCAGCTAATGCTTTTCCTCCTGCATCGTAAGGAATGTAAACAACATCATTTGGATTGGCACCAGCTTCTTTAAATGCTAATGCACCAATTAAATGGTCCATACTTCCTCTAACAGATCCACCAGCCATTTTAACTGATTTTGGATTTGCTTTGTAAGCAGCTACTACATCTTTCCAAGAATTATAAGGTGAGTTTTTTGCTGCAACAATTGCACCGTAATCACCTATTACACCAGCTATTGGCACAACATCTTTATAAGATGTAACCTTGGCTGCATTCTTTTTATCTACATAACCAGAGTGTCTAGTTATTGATCTAAGAACTAATGGAGTAGATTGAACTAAAATCGTATCTGAAGGTTTAGTATTTATCATGTATGATAAAGCTTTTCCTCCACCACCACCTGACATATTTTCAAATGATGCACTATTTAAAAAACCAGCTTTAGTTAAAGCTTCACCAGTTCCTCTAGCAGTTCCATCCCAACCACCACCAGCACCACCACCAATTACAAAGTGTAATTTGTCTGCAGCGAAAGATGTGTTTGAAACTGAAGTTAAAAGAACAGTTGCGAAAACTAGGCTGATAAGTTTTTTGAACTTATTGAACATTATTTCCCCCTGTGTTTATTAATTATTCATATTAAAATAAATAACTAATCTAGAGTCAACTAGGTATTAATGAAAAAAAGTTCCTCTAATTCTAAGTAATTCTCTTGATAACCCAGAATGCTCTTTAAAAGCTTTTCTTCCATGCAACCAAAAATAGTTATTTGAGAAAATTGTCGACCCCACAGGTAGTGGAAAGCTTATTTTATTTTTACTTTGCTCTAAAGCATCTGATAATTTTTGCAAAAATAAACCTTGTTTCATATTTTTTGGTTCAGGAAATTGATCAATATAAGAAATAACTGGCTTGCCATTTTTATCTTTTGTAAATACAGGATGTTCAACTTTATAATCAACATTCTTGCTTTTTGGAGATCCCCATACGAAATCTTCTTGACCGACAGGATCATTACTTAGATCTTCCAAATGTTCCCAATCGTCTAAATGTAAAATTACACTTTCTCCTCCACCGACATTCTGTTCTTCCATTTTTGTCATTATAATCCAATCGGTTTTCTCTTTAACGTAAGTTCCGTCTGTATGAAGATCTAAATTTGTATAAGCTTTTCTAAGATAGGAGTCGCTACTATCTTGGTGCTTTACATGAAATCTTGCATAGTATTTCCCTGTCATGGAGTCAAAGTTGGGATTTCCAACTAGATAAGCAAGACCCGTTGAAAGCTTAACTAAAAAATCTTTATCAAATTTTTTATTCTTTATATCGGGTTCAACAATCGCAGTTCCTGTATTACGGTCATTAAGAATATCATTTAAAGTTTTACCTAACTTATTTTGAAATACTTCATCCAAGCTTTTGGCAAGGCTAAATCTCGAAAATGGTTTATATTCTAAAGATAAAATTGAATGTTTTTTAAAAGGAAAAATCAATCTATCAAGGTCGCTTTCATTTAATTTTATTACACGAACTCTCTTTGAATTATTATGATGTGATAATGAAAAGCTCATTTACTCAATAGTACCCATAATCCACAAAACAATAAAAATTGCTAGTATTGGTTCCATTTTGTAATTTTACCATAAATCAAATGTTAGTCAAAAAGCTTAGTAAAATTGCAGAAGTAACCGTAGGTATTACTAAGTTTTTTTTAGATATTATAAATATTGCAATGCAAGTAAAGAATACTATTAGTCTCATTATAAGTTCTGAGTCTGCTAAAACTCCTGCAGGAAATATTATCATTCTTCCAAGTAAAGCTGCTAAAGTTGAATAGGCGACACAGTTAAACCATTTGAATATTTTTGAATTAATGCTTACTTTTTCTGAAGTTAATGCTCCCATAAATCTAGAAATGTATGTAGCTATTGATGTTGCTATAATTGCAAAAATTATAAGTTGACTACTTGCCATCTTTTTCTCCAAATAAATAAGCAACAGTCCCTGCTATTAATCCAGCAAATAATAATGACCACTCAGTAGAAAATAAATAAATTACTGGTCCTAAAGCTGTTCCTAAAATTACCGAAATAGATATGGCTATGTTTTTCATAGCGCCTATCATCATACAAAAAAAATAAATTGGATTTACAATTGCTAATCCAATTAACATTTCTTTATTTAAAAGATCTGCTGCTAAGTACCCAATAACTGTCATAAGTACAGCTGTTAACCAAGTTCCAGTACCAATGCCTATCCAAAAATCTATTCGATATTTTGGATTAATTTTTTTATAAGCTTCTTTAGCAATTAACCAGGATGAAACTGCAAGAAAATGACAAGATAAATAATATTTCCACTTAGGTTGGGATTTATGCTCAAGTAAAGGAAATAAAGACACTGTCATTGGATAAAGTCTAAAGTTCACTAACCAAACTGCTAAAAAAATATTTACGATAGATGCACCTAGTAATAATGACTCTGCCATTACTAATTGTCCAGGTAATGCATATGTAAAAAAACTTGAAGCTGCACTCTGTTGAATATTAAATCCAGCATCTTTAAGTAAAGCGCCTAAAGCAACAAAACACGCTGCTAAAGGTAACGCCGGACTTCTTGCACCTTTTAAAGATTTTAAACCTGTAAAGAAAGCTTGTGAATTAATCATCCACCAAGGAATAATCTTCCTACGTCTGGATTTTTTAAAAGATCATCCCCTTTTCCTGCAATAGCTGTTTGACCAGATACTAAAACGTATCCTATATCTGCAAACTCTAAACCTTTTTTTGCATTTTGTTCTACAAGTATTATTGTTTTCTTCTCTGCTTTTTGAAGATCTTCTAAAATTTCAAAAACCATATTTATATATTTTGGCTCCAAACCAATTGATGGTTCATCTACTAGTAAAACTGATGGCTTCATAACTAATGCTCTTGAAATTTCTAATAATCTTCTCTCACCGCCTGATAAAACTTTTGCAGGTTGATTTCTTCTATTTCTTAATCTCTCATATTTTTGAAAAATTCTTTCAGCTTCCTCATAAGCCTCGTCCTGTTTATCTTTAATGTATCCGCCCATTAAAAGATTTTCCTCGACTGTCATATCAGGAAATACTGAATTATCTTGTAAGATATAAGCTATACCTACTTTACTTAGTTTCTGAGCAGGAGTTAATGTAGTAATTTCATTTCCTTCTAATTCAATTTTTCCATCAAAAATATTCGTAAATCCGTATATGGAGTGAAGAATTGTAGATTTTCCTGCACCGTTAGGTCCTATTAAACATAACGATTGAGCCTTACTGACTGTTAAGTCAAAATTATGTAGTATCTCCATTTTTCCGTAGCCAGCATTTAAGCCTCTTATGGTTAGATGAACGTCGTTAGGAGATAATTTGTTTAAATCTTCTAAACCAGGTGCTTTACCTAGAACATCGTATTGATTTGCCATTACTGCGCTCCTAAATAAGCGTCAACAACCCGCTTATCATTTTTAATTTGGTCTGGTGAACCCTCTGCTAGCATTTTACCGTGCGCTAAGCAGAAAATTTTTTGTGCTAAACTCATAATTACTTTCATATTGTGCTCTATGACTAATAAAGTAATTCCATAATCTTTATTTATTTTAATTAATCTATCTATAATTCCATTAATTAAAGTTGGATTAATTCCAGCTGTAGGCTCATCTAATAAAAGCATTTTAGGTTCATTCATCAAAGCCATTGCTAATTCGAGTAATTTTTGTTGTCCAAATGATAAATCCCCTGCTCTCAAATTTCTTTTTTGATAAAGACCTACAAAGTTTAAAATATTTTCTGCTTTCTCAGTAAGTTCAGCAGGTACTTTTGCAAAAATAAACCCTGAGTCACTAGCTTTGTGACTTATTAGCATATTTTCTACACAATTAAGTTTTGAATAAATTCTTGTTTGTTGAAAGGTTCTTAACAAACCAAGTTTAGCTACTGCTGGCACTGGCATTTCGGAAACTTCTGTATTATCAAAAACAATTGATCCTTTATCAATCGGATGAGTTCCAACAATAGAATTAAATAAAGTAGTTTTACCTGAACCGTTAGGTCCTATTAAACCAACTATAGATCCCTGTTCTACCGAAACTGAAATATCTACGTTAGCTTGAACACCGCCAAAAGATTTACTTACATTTTTAACTTGTAAGATACTCATTTTAATTCCACCTGTGCTTTACGATCCTTTTCATCTATCACTTCACCAAATCTTTCAGGATATTTTTCTCTTAACCAACCCATTAATCCCTCTGGGAAATAAACTACGATTACAACAATTAAAACTCCTAACGCTACATACTGCCAGCCTAATATTAAAGTCCAAAGACCTTCTTTAAAGAAATGGAATAAAGTTGCACCAATCACTGGGCCCCACAAAGTTCCTTTTCCACCAAGAATTGCCATAAGAACCATGAATACTCCCATCTCTCTTCCGTCAAAAGCAACATCAGTGGAGTCTATATACCCAATTAGTCCGCCCATAATTCCACCAGCAAGACCACAGAAGAAGGCTGAACACATCCAACCCACAATTTTATATTTCATAGTTTGAATACCCATTGCCTCTGCTTTATCTTCATTATCTCTTATTGCATTTAAAATTAATCTAAATCTAGAACCATAAATATATTTAACAAAAATAAATGTACCGACTAATAATGCAAAACTTAAAAAGTAGAAAAACTTTCCTCTAGCTTCAGTATCGACTATTTCGGCAGGAAAAGGTGGTGTAGTAAATCCTTGACCAGCTCCAATGATTTCTATTCCTCCAGCAATTTCACCTGCAGCGATACCTAAACCTAAAGTGCAAATGGCAAAGTAATGTCCTCTCAATCCTAAAATAGCGTAACCTATAGCGCCAGCAATAACAGCAGGAACAATTGCTGAAACTAATAATCCGACACCTATTCCTTGAAAATATTGTGCAGTAGTATGAACAAAAGTTTTTTCACCGCCGCTTTCAGTCCACTCAGCTAACGGGAAAAACATTCCTACTTGAACTGAGGCAGTAAGATACATTCCTAACCCATAGAAAAGTATATTTCCAAAAGTATTGTAGCCCATCTCTCCGCCTTGTAGATTCCAAGTCATTGCTAGAACAATCAAAACACAAAGATATGTAAGCTGAACTTTAAAAGCAGAAAACAAATAAGGTGCCACTAAACCTAAGATAATTAAACTAGAGTATAAAATTAAATCTTTTTGTTTCATTTTTAATGTTGACCCTCTTTAAAGTTTTTATAACGGTTATAAGTGCACCAAGTTCTTTTCTTGGATACTTTTTGTAATTTTTTATGAGAATATCTATCTCTCCATTTATAATCAGGGTTAGGCGCGATACCTCTTCCAACTTCTGCGGCCATAGCACATTTTAATTCCACTGGATTGAAAGGTTTATCTGAGGTTGGTGTTAAAAAAACTAAGTCTTTCATATCTGGGCAGGCAGGATCTCCGTGATCATATATACTACCTAATCTGTATTTATCACCACTCTCGGGTCCTCCAACGATTGTATTTCTAATATGACTGCCTCCATAATTTCCTTTGTTACACGTCCAGGCAAAACCAGCCACGTGAGCTAATTCATGCAGTGTCATAATACTTCTTTTTGCTTTATTACCAATGTATTTACTTTTTAAAAATATGTATCCATGATGAACGGATCCTTGACCACCATCTCGATGACCAACATCAACCCATGAAAAATAAAGTTTATTTGGATCATTAAATCCATTTTTTGTAAGAAAAGCATCTGGATAGTTCATTCCATAATTTCCTTTGTATTTTTTATCAAAACGAACAAACGAGATATCTAGTTTTCCATCTTTTCTCATATCATATCTAAATTTTTGTTTTCCCTTTGTCATTTCAAAAAATTTTTCATTTACTTCCATGAGTTCAGATTCCATTTTACCATTAATATCCCACTCCCTGTCTTTGCTATCTTTATTTAACAAGTATATGAAATGAACTTGTGGATCATTTGTTACATCTGGCTGATCTTTAAAAAATCTGCCTGGTTTTTCATCAGCAAACGCAGATGAAACCATCAACAAAGCTAGAAATAAAATAATTTTTCTCATTTTAAATATTCCCTTTTTTTCGAAAGTTTAAATCTTCTGTAAACTAAGATTAAGACTAGGAGTAAAAATACTGCGCCAATTCTAAATTCTGTTCCTAAAATATAATCGGCGAATTCCTCAAAAAGACCTAGCCCCATTCCTGAGACTGCTACAGCTGGTAAATTACCAAGACCTGCAACAATAACTATCATGAAAGATCTTACTGTATATGGAAGTCCTACATAAGGGTGAAGTGTAAGAGTTATTGAAATTAAAGCTCCTGCAATTCCACATAATGCAGCGTTAATTCCAAAAGTTGCAGCATAAACTTTTTCTGTATCTACACCTAAAATTTTTGCAGCTCTTGCATTTTGAGCTGTTGCTCTAATAGCCCGTCCTAGTCTGGATTTTTTCATATAAATAACCAAGGCTACTGCATATAAAACACTTATAAAAGCTGAGAATATTTTTGAATTTGGCAGAGTTACTGAATTATCAAATAACATTGTTGTTCCGTATTCAGACTGTGCAACAACTACGTCAGCACCAAAAATAAAATTCATTAACTGTTGGAATACAATAGCGATACCGAAAGTTGCTAATATTGAAATAAACAAATCTCGATCCACAACTTTATTTATCACAAGTTTGTAAAGTCCCCATCCCACAAAAAACATTATAATTGGAGAGATAATAACTCCCCAAGCAGGATGAATTCCCCAAAGATAAATAGTGTATGCAATGTAACCTCCAAGAATAACTAAGTCACCTTGCGCAATATTAATTATATTCATTACACCCCATTGAAGAGCCATGCCGTATGCTATTAATGCAAATAATATACCTAAAAGAATTCCGTCCAGTGAAGCCTGGACCATTAACATTGGAGCTTTAAAAATAAGAAAGTCCATAAAATTTCAAAACTTATAAAAGAAAAGCCCCTAGAAAACTAGGGGCTTTTCAAATTATTCAGAAGTTATTAGCTTCTTTCAGACCATTTCGGGATTGGATGATAGAATTTGTCAGAAGCCCATTTTGTAGGAGCTACTACTCTATTCTCACAATCATCGCCTTTACATCTTACTTGGAACAAGATCATTGGCTTAGCAACGTTTTGGCCACCAGGTCCAAATTTAATGTTTCCATAGAAAGTTTGCATTTCTGTATCAACTAGCGCATCTCTAACTGCATCTCTATCAAAAGAATTTGCTCTTTCGAACGCATCTTTAAATACTAACAATGCTGCAGAAGACTCTGCTGATTGATATGGCGGGTCATATCCAAATTCTTTTTGGAAGTCTCTAGCGTATTTTTTACCACCACCAAAAAACTTATCTTTGTAAGATAAATTTTTGTGCCATTGAGAAGCGCATAATGCATACTCAGATTTCTTTCCGTGTTGTTTAGAAAGTTTTGCGGCATCGCAGTGTGTCATCGCTAACATTGGAACATCAACTTTCATTTCAGAAATTTGTCTGATTGCAGTTAATGCACCTTTTGTGTGACCAGATACAACAAGCACATCTGGCTTAGTAGCTTTTACTTTTGCCAATGTCGCTGCCATATCATTAAGTTCTTTTGGTAGTTTGTCATCGATGATGATTTCAGATCCAGTTCTTTTTGCTGCATCTAAAATACCAAGTCTCACGTCTTGAGAGAAAGCATCTTGTTCAAATGCTTGAGCAATTCTTACTCCTTTACCACCGTTTTTCTCTACCGCTAAATCAATAGCTACTTCAAGGTATTGGTTAGCTGGTGATAACACCGCGAACAAATATTTGTATCCTTTAGTAAATAAAGATCTAGATGCACCATTTGCCTCAACCATAGGAATTTTATATTTCTCGGTTACAGGTGCAATGGCTTTCGTTAAACCTGAACTGTATGGTCCAAGCATGTAATGAACGCCATCTTGTTTAATTAGTCTTTCAGCTAACTGAGCGGCTCTTTTTGGGTTTGACTCATCATCATAATAGATAATTTCAAACTTATATTTCTTACCTTGTACTTCAACTCCACCCATTTTGTTTATTCTGTCAACGGCCATATTGTAACCGTTTTGAGTATGAACTCCATTAGAAGAGTATTTACCTGTAAGAGATATTGCAGAACCTAACACAATGTAATCACCTTCAACTTTTGCAAAAGAAGAAGTGAAAGAAACAAGTGCTAAAGTTAATGCTGAAAAAAATGTAACAAATAGTTTTGCTATTTTATTCATTATTTCCCTTCTTGTTAATTAATTAATTAAATTAAATAATTAAAACAAGAAATAGAGTTTTTGACAACAGTTAGAATTGATTAAAAATTCTGTGTCGCAGCAATGTAAACCGCTAATATTAAGAGAACACACGCGGAGATTGTATTTAATAGCTTTGGTTTGCCTCTTAACCATACTGAAATTTTTTCAGCTGCTAATCCGTATATCATTAACGTTAAAAAATCTAAAATCACGTATGTAATCAATAATATTAAAAACTGTGAAATTATATTTGATCCAAAATTTATAAAAGTAGGAAATATTGTTCCAAAGAATAAAAGTGCTTTTGGGCTTAAACCTGCTACTAACAATCCGTCTTTATAAAATGAGAGCGGTGATTTTAAATTTTGGTCTTTAGAATTAAAACTTCTAATTTTAGAAGTAAAAGTATCATAGGCTAAATAAACTATATAAAATATCCCTGCCCATTTTAAATAGTAAAGGACTTGTGGGTTATCGCTTAAAAAAGAACCGATTAAAAAAACTACTAAAATAGCTTGAATAGTATTTGCAGATATATCTCCCAAAGCAGTCCAAACAGATCTATTTAATCCATAGTTTAATGTGTGTGAAACTATTACAACTCTGGGCGGACCTGGAGAAATAAATAAAAATAAAATGATTTGTAAAAATATTATATAGTCTGTTGGAAACATTTGATTAGTCACTATATATAAATTTATGAAGAAAAAAAGTTTTATCCCTCAAACAAGAGTTAAAAACTCTGAGCCAAAAGAAAAGGATGATAATTGGATTATTTGGGCTGCGTGGGCCGATAGGATTACATTTGAAGAAATAAAAGAAAAAACTGGAAAGAATGAGTCTCAAGTCATTAAAATAATGAGAAAAAATTTAAAACCAGGTTCTTTTAGGCTATGGAGAAAAAGAGTGCATAATACTAGCATCAAGCATAGAAAAAAGTTTCAGTTAGGTAGAAAAAAACTTAGAGAAAAAATAAAAATAACTGATATATATTAATTATGAAAAAAGTCACAATGTATACTGGCAACCCTTGCTCATTTTGCGCGGCAGCAAAAGCTTTATTAAAAACAAAAAATGTTGAGATAGAGGAAATTGATATTTGGGCAGATCCAGCTAACGCTAAAGAAATGTTACAAAGAACCAATGGCGTAAGAACTATTCCTCAAATTTTTATAGGTGATCATTACATTGGTGGAAATGATAAACTTCAAGAAGCTAATCGAAGTGGAGAATTAGATAAGCTTTTAACCTAATTAATATCTTTTAAAAAAGGCATAGCATCACCGGCGCCAAGTTTTGTCGTAGAAATCCCAGCAACTTTATTTGCTATTTCTAAACACTCTTTTATTGGTTTTTCTTTAGATAACCCAAAAGCTAAACCCCCATTAAAAGCATCTCCTGCGCCAGTAGTATCAATAGCTTTTACTGCACTGGCTTTTAAGTAAGTTTCTTCTTTTCCATCAGAATAAAAGAGTCCTTTTTCTCCAAGAGTTATTATTACTTTTTTAATTCCTAAATTTAAAAGTTTATCTGCAGCCTTCTTTGCATCTTTCTCGCTAGTAATCTTTATTCCAGTATAAAATTCGGCCTCAGTTTCATTAGGCGTAAAAAAATCGATATTATTATAAAACTCTTTTGAAATTTCAGATGCTGGTGCAGGGTTTAAAATAGTAATGCATCCATTTTCTTTAGCAGTTTTCAAACAATGTAAGGTTACATCTTTTGGAACCTCTAATTGAGTTAAAAAAATTTTTGATCTTTTTATTAAATTAATTTGTTTTTCGATTTCATTTTTCTTTAAAGAACTTGGGGCGCCTACAATTACATTGATTGCATTTTTTCCAGTATTTTGATCTACTAAAATTCCTGCTACGCCAGTTTGTTGATTGCCATCTTGAATTATATTTTGTGTAGAAATTTTATTTTTTTCAAGAGTTTTAAGAGCTAACTCTCCATATGCGTCTTTACCAATTTTACTTATAAAGTTTGTATTTCCACCCAGTCTTGAAATTGCTATGGCTTGATTGCAACCTTTTCCTCCTGGACCCACATTATATTTTTTGCCCAAAATAGTTTCACCTATTGATGGGATTTTAGGTCCTGAAAAACTTATGTCAGCAACAAAAATTCCTAAGACTGTAATTTCGCTCATTAACCAACTTTAGCGAGAATTGGAAAGGTCGTCAAAATATAATAACTTATAACTTGAATATAATTTGTAGTAATCAAGATGCCCGTAATTAAAAGAATAGCTCCGCCAGATTTTGTAATAGTTCCATAATATTTTCCAAAACCTTTTTTAGAATTTAAAAATCTACTCATATAGTATCCGGATAATATAAATGGGATAGCTAATCCTAAAGAATAAAATGATAATAATAAAATTCCTTTACTAATTGTAGCCTCAGTAGCAGACAAAGCAATTATAGATCCTAAAACCGGACCAATGCAAGGTGTCCAACCAAAAGCAAAAGCCGCGCCAACTATAAAAGGAAATGCATAATTATCCTTATAATTTGAATTAGTTTGAATTCTTTTCTCAGTATTTAAAAAAGAAAAATTTAGAAAACCTAACATTTGTAATGAAAAAATAATAATTATTAATCCTGCAACAATTCGTAATTCATTTGAAAAGAAAAGAAGCACGTTTCCTATTGCAGAGGCAGCAGCTCCAAGTGTTATAAAAACAAAGGAGAAACCAAGTGAAAAAAGAATAGTTTTAGTTATAACTATTGATTTGTCTTTATCTATTTCCCCTAAATCTTTTCCAGTAATATAAGAAATATAACCAGGGATAATTGGAAGTACGCAAGGGGTAAGAAAACTAATAAATCCAGCCCCAAAAGCAAACACAAGTTTAATGATCATATTACGTTTATATTTGCCTTTGAACTTTACCGCAATTACAATATTGGCTCATGATAATAAAATACGCAGGTTTTTTATTCACTCTTTTGTGGTCATATACTTTCATTAAGTCTCAAAGTATTTTTAAAAAAGGATCAGGTATTTTAATTACTTTATTTGTAACCAATATATCCTGGTTCACGTTTATCGCAGCTTGCTTTTATGGCCTTAAAAATTTTAGCTTCTACCATGCTTTAATTGGTATAGCTTTGAGTATTATTTTGGTTCACTTGGCTTTTTCTAGATTAACTTTATTCATCAATAACAAATTTCAGGATAAGAACACTCTTTTAAAAATTAAAACATTGATTGAATATTTAATTTTAATAGCAGTTGGATATTTTATATTTTTTTAAAAAGTATTAACTGTAGATAAAACTTTAAAATTTTTATCAGTGATGACTAGTTCACCGGATCGGGTTGTTTCTCCAGTTATTGCCAAGATAATTACATAATGCGTAACTAAAACTAGGTTTCCCCCTTTACCATTCCAATT
Source organism: uncultured Pelagibacteraceae bacterium (assembly GCA_902619495.1). GTDB lineage: Bacteria > Pseudomonadota > Alphaproteobacteria > Pelagibacterales > Pelagibacteraceae > Pelagilacustribacter. The sequence goes on along the minus strand of CACNEM010000008.1, from coordinate 8,682 downwards.
ATTTACATATTTTTTTAAGTCCTTAATCTGCTGTTTTTCATTTTGGTCATATGGTGGAGTATAAGTAGAATTTAACGCGGAAAATTCTTTGAAATTGCCAAAAGCATATTTTGCGGTATCTTTACATCTACACCACTGGCTTGATAAAACTTTATCAATTTTAACTTTTTTTTCTCTTAAAAGTTTACCAATTTTTTTTGCTTGATTAATTCCCATCATGTCTAAATTTCTTTGAGTTTTACAATCTTCAATTTTAAATCCTTCTGGATCTCCGCCTCCAGGAGCTTTAGCATGTCTGATTAAAATAATTTTATCTCCATCCTGAGCTGGTTTCCAATTTTGTTCTGATGCGTGAGTAAGAAATGAAATTAACGAGAATATGATTATAAGTAGGGAAATAATTTGCTTCTTCATGGTGGATGAAATGATAATCTTACAAATTTGTGTCGCCTTGGTCTAGAGGACATGGCAAATCAGATTATAATTTTTTGATAAGTTGTATTAAAACACTTAATTGGTTTGTGTATAACTACTCGCCTTTTGGTTTAAAGACTAAACAGATACCGTTATTACAATAACGTTTTCCAGTAGGTTTTGGACCGTCATCAAATACATGACCGTGATGACCTCCACATTTTTTGCAATGATATTCGGTCCTCGGATAACCAATGTGCATATCTTTTTTTTCCTCAAATACACCAGGAATAGACTCAAAAAAAGAAGGCCAACCAGAACCGCTTTCGTATTTAGTAGAAGACTCAAATAATTTTGTTCCACATCCAACGCAATGATAAGAACCCTCTCTTTTTTCCTGGTTCAATGGACTGCTGCCAGGGGTTTCAGTACCCTCTTGTTTTAAAACATAATTTTGTTCTGGAGTTAAATTTGGATCCCAGTCTTTACTCATCTTTTACTTTATCGTCTACACCATAAGGTCTGAAGCTACCTTTATTTTCCATCTTGACTGCTCTAGCAGGGATACCAACCATCGTTGCGTTTTCCGGAACATTTTTTACCACAACTGCGTTAGCTGCTATTCTCGCATTGTTACCAACTTTGACTGGCCCAATTATTTGTGCACCCGAGCCGATCACTACATCATTGCCAATCGTTGGATGTCTTTTTTCATGTCGTTGTCTTTCGCTATCTATACTTGGAGAACTCCCACCTAAAGTGACGTTGTGATATATAGTAACATTGTTCCCAATTTCAGAAGTTTCGCCAATTACTACACCCATACCATGATCAATAAATAAATTTTTACCTATCGTAGCTCCAGGATGAATTTCAATACCTGTAAAAAATCTAATTGTTTGTGAAATAATTCTAGCTATTAAGTCAAATCCTGCTTTGTAAAAAAAGTTTGATATTTGATGAAAAAAAACTGCCTTTACACCAGGGTATGTAAGAATGATACTTATTATAGATTTTGCCGCAGGATCTCTCTTTTTTATAGATTCTAAATAATCGTTCATAAGATGTATATAATGACTACTTGATAAATTTAAAGAAGAATATATATAAATGCGCATGAGTAGTTCATTTCATTTAGCGATCCCAGCTGGGGATTTAAAAAAAGCGGAAGCTTTTTATACCAATATTTTAGGATGTAAAACTGGAAATCGTGAAGACGGTAAATGGGTCGACATAGATTTTTGGGGTAATGAACTTACTTTGCACCAAACATCCATGAAGCTTCCAAGAGAAAGACACGACGTAGATATGGGTCAAGTTCCAGTTCCACATTTTGGAGTGCATCTAAAAAAAGATGTTTTTAATAAAATTAAAGCAAATATTGAAGCAAATAAAATTAAATACATCGACCAACCTTACACTAGATTTGAAGGAACTGAATTTGAGCAAAATACATTTTTTATTGAAGATCCAAACGGAAATGTATTAGAGTTAAAAACGTTTGACTAAAAAATCAAATTCATTCATTGAAAATAAAACTCAGTTGATCCAATATTTTAAGGATGGGATAAAAAAGGATACTGATCTTAGAATTGGTGTTGAGCACGAAAAATTTCTTTTTAATAAAAAAGATCTTAAAAGAATTGATCATGAAAAGATAAAAAAAGTATTTGAACATCTGCAAAATAATAGTTGGGAGCTTCAATATGAAAAAGATAAAATAATTGGTTTAAAAAGGGAAAATCAAAAGATTACTACTGAGCCAGGGTTTCAATATGAATTATCAGGTGCACCTTTTAAAAATATACATTTAGTTTGTTCAGAAAATAGTTTTCATTTCAATGAGTTGAAAGAAGTATTTAGCTCTGCCTCAATAACAACTTCATCTATTGCATACGATCCCTTCAATAAATTAATTGAAATCCCTAAAAGTCCTAAAGAACGTTACAAAATTATGACAGCTGAAATGCCAAAAGGTGGCAAATTAAGTTTAGATATGATGTACAAAACTGCCGGTATTCAAATTAATTATGATTACACTTCTGAAGAAGATTTTGAAAAAAAATTTAAAATCGGTAACTATTTAGCTCCATTAACTATTGCTCTTTTTGCAAACTCTCCTTTTAATGAAAATAAACTTTCAGGTTTTTTATCTTATAGAGGAAAAGTTTGGCAAGAAACAAATAGAGGTGGAATAATGCCGATTACTTTTGAAAATGTTAATTTTGAAAAATATATTGATCATACAATAAATTACCCAATTTTATTTCTTAAAAAAAACGGAAAATACTACTCGCCAAACGGTCAAACCTTCAAAGATTTTTTAAATGGTAATTTAAATTTTTTAAAAGGAGAAAAACCAACTTTAGAAGATTTTGAAAATCATTTAGGTACTATTTTTACTGAGATAAGATTGAAACAAGTTATAGAGTTTAGATCTTTAGATACATGTAATTTTGGCTGTATTTGCAATGGTCCTTCCTTCTTTACAGGATTAATTTATGGATCTTTAGATGAGACTTATGAAATAATCAAAAATTGGAAAAAAGAAGAGGTAATGGAAGCGTATTTAAACGCACCCAAACAAGGATTAAACACTGTGCTAAAAAATAAAAAATTAATTGATTGGGCAAAAATATTTTTAGATTTGTCTCAAAAAGGCTTAGATAAAAGAAATGAGCTTAATAAAAGTGGAAAAAATGAGACAATCTACTTAAAACATATAAAGGAAATAATTAAGAATAAAAAAACCAGAGCAGAAATGTTGATTGAACAATTTAATAAAACAAAAAACTTAAACTTTTTAGTTAATCATGACGAAAATTTTAGCTATTCAGGGTTCTGATCTTCAAAGAGTAAATCTTAAAACAGATACGACTATACTCCTAGCCACGGAAGCACAAAAAAGGGGATTTAAAATATATTATTTTGAGCCAGAAAATTTAAGTTTTTTAAATGGTAAAGTTATAGCTTCATGTAAGCATATAAAGATCCACAATAACAAAAAAAAATTCTACTCATTGTTAAAGACAATTAATTTTAACCTTGAAAAATCAAAGGTAATTCTAATTAGAAATGATCCTCCTTTTGATAATCGTTATTTATATACAACGTTTTTGCTCAATCATATTTCCAAAAAAGTAAAAATAATCAATAACCCATCAGCAGTAAGAAATGTTTCTGAAAAGCTTTTTTCTATTAATTTTATGAGGTATATGCCTCCTACTCTAATCAGTGAAAATCTTAATGAGATAAGGATTTTTTTTAAAAGATATAAAGCTGTTGTAGCTAAACCTATTAATAGTTTTAGTGGAAATAACGTTATTTTATTAAAATCTTTTAATGCTAGTAAAATAAAAAAATTAATAAAAACGCATAATCATGTATTTTTTCAAAAGTTTTTACCTGGGGTTTCTAGAGGAGATAAAAGAGTATTTATAATTAAAGGAAAGATTGTAGGCGCAATATCTAGAGTGCCTAAAAAAGGGAGTATTTTATCGAACATGAGCAAGGGAGCTCAGGCTAAATTAACAAAACTTACAAAAAAAGAGGTTAAAGCAAGTAAAGTAATTGGTAAATTACTCTTTAAAAATAAAATATATTTTGCTGGAATTGATTTTATTCAAGAAAGATTAATAGGTGATATAAATGTAACTAGCCCTACTGGACTGGCTGCATATAAAGATTTGTCTGGAATAAACCTTGCAAAGGTGTTCTGGAATAATATTTAATTACATGTTGACAGAGATATAGAATTTTTGCTATAAACCCGTCAGCGCCGAGTTAAGGCAACTTGCGGGCGCTTTATAAATCCAGCTAAAGCGTCGTAAATCAAATTACCACCGCTTTAGCCGGTGGTTTTTTTTTGGAACAATCTAAAACGAAACCGGGTATTTGAACCATATTGTACACCTGGCATATGCCGAAGTACTAAAAAGGAGAAGTAGATGAAATCAATAAACCCCCTCGACAGATTTCATCTCTCTCCGGTTAATTGGAGAGAACATGAGTAATATTTTATTAGACACGTTAAAGAAAAAACCTTTAATTTGTGCAGAAGGTTATTTATTTGAAATGGAACGAAGAGGTTATTTAACTTCTGGTGAATTTGTTCCTGAAGTAGCACTAGAACATCCTGAAGTATTGGAAAACCTTCATAAAGAATTTCAACACGCAGGTTCTAACATTGTTCAAGCATTTACTTATAATGGTCATAGAGAAAAAATGAGAGTGATCAATAAGGAGCATTTGCTTGAGCCTTTGAATAGAGCTGCTTTAAGAATTGCTAGAAAATGTGCTGATAATCCACCTAAGGGTTTAGGTGTAAGTTTGATGGCCGGTAATATTTCTAACAGTAATATTTGGGAAGTAAATAATCCTAAAATTCAAACTCAAGTAAAAAATATGTTTGCAGAAATGGTAAAATGGGCAAAAGAAGAAAAAGCTGATTTTATTATTGGTGAAACTTTTTATTATGCAGAAGAGGCATTTGCGGCACTTGAAGAAATAAAAAAATCTGGTCTTCCATCTGTAATTACAATTTCCCCGATGGGTGAAAATAAAATGAGAGATGGTTACACTATTCTAGAAACGTGCAAAAAGTTGGAGGAACTTGGAGCCGATGTTGTTGGTTTAAATTGTTTTAGAGGTCCGGCTACAATGCTTCCTTATATTAAAGAAATAAGAAAAGAATTAAAATGTCATGTTGCTGCTTTACCTGTTCCTTACAGAACAACTAAAAAGCATCCAACATTTTTTAATCTTCCAGATAATAATGGATGTAATTGTCCATCTCCTCATGGTAGAACTTTCCCTACTGCTTTGGATCCATTGCAATGCAATAGATATGAGATTGGAAATTTTGCAAAAGAGGTATTTGATTTAGGCGTCAAGTACATAGGTGTTTGCTGTGGAGCAAGTCCAATGCATATCAGAGAGGTGGCTGAAGCTATTGGATTAAGGGTTCCGGCAAGCAGATTTAGGGAAAATATGTCCAACCATTTCATGTACGGTAACAATAAACGTATACCTAGGCACATGAAAGAGTATGGAAAAGTAGCGTAAGGAGGCTATAATAATATGAAAAAAGAAACAACAAGAGAAACAATAAGGGGGAAAATCAATGTCTGATTTTAAACATCCGGAAACTATTGGCTTACATGGTAGTGATTATAGAGCTGATCCTACTACAACGGCTGTAGCAGTTCCTATTTACCAAACAACTTCTTACCAATTTAAAAACGCAGAACATGCTGCAAATTTATTTGGTCTAAAGGAGTTCGGTAATATTTATACACGTATAATGAACCCAACTGTAGATGTACTAGAAAAAAGAGTTGCAGCGCTTGAGGGCGGTGTAGCAGCATGTGCAGTGGGATCAGGCCAAGCAGCATCAGCAATGTGTATTCAAAACTTAGCACAAGCTGGAGATAACATTGTTGCTTCAACTGATTTATACGGAGGTACAGTTAACTTATTCAAAAATACCTTAAGACAGCAAGGTATTGAAGTTAGATTTGCAGATCCTGCAGATCCAAAAAACTTCGAAAAAGTGACTGATGATAAAACAAGAGCTTACTATGGTGAGACTCTTCCAAATCCTTATCTTCGTGTTTTTCCAATTAAAGAAGTTTCTGATATTGGTAGAAAAAAAGGTATTCCTTTAATTATCGATAACACAGCTTCGCCAGTAATATGTAAACCTTTAGCTCATGGAGCTGCAATTGTAATGCACTCTTTGACAAAGTATATCGGTGGTCATGGTACTTCAATTGGAGGAATAATTGTAGATGGAGGAAATTTTGATTGGATAAAAGATAGAAAAAGACAACCTCTATTAAATGAACCAGATCAAAGTTATCACGGTGCAGTTTGGGCAGATGCAGTTCCACAATTAACTGGTGCTAATATTCCATTTGTTATCAGAGCAAGAGTGGTTTTATTGAGAGACTTAGGCGCTCCTTTAAGTCCATTCAATGCTTTTCAAATCATTCAAGGTTTGGAAACTGTAGCTTTAAGAATGAAACAACATTGTAGTAATGCAGAGAAAGTTGTGAATTTCTTAGATGGTCACAAAAAAGTAAAAAAGGTTATCTATCCAACTAATTATCAAGGTGAAATTAGAGATAGAGCTAAAAAATATATGCAAGGTGGTTATGGATCTTTAATAGGTATGGATCTAGGTACAAAAGAAGCAGGAGCTAAGTTCATTGACAACTTAAAAATGCTTTACCACGTAGCAAATATTGGTGATGCTAGAAGTTTAGCAATTCATCCAGCTACAACAACTCACAGTCAATTAACTGAGCAAGAAATGTTAGCTGCAGGTGTTACACCAGGTTACGTAAGATTATCGATTGGTATAGAACATCCAGACGATATTGTTGCAGATATTAAGCAAGCTTTAGCGGCTTAAGAATTATTGTGGCCTCAATTTATTAAATTGGGGCCATAGCTATTTTTTTTTTTCCTCATTTCTGATTGAAAAGTTATAGCGAGTTTTCTGGGAGATTTTCTTGTTAAATAAACATTTTTCAAATTGTTTTCTTTTTCTAAAATTTCATCCTTAATCTTATTAGTTTTTGGTTGCAGTTGGTCAACTTTTAATACTTTCTTTTTTAATGCAATATTAGTTAGAGATATTTGTTTTTTAGCAATCGTACAAAATTCTGATCTTGTGCTTTCAATAAAAGAAATGCATGTATCTTTTTTTTTTTCAGGATTTATTTTTTCTGCGTACTCAATTACGTGACCTAAAGGTGTTTTTCCTGTTTTATGTTTTACTCCATAACTTAGTGTTGAGGTTAATGAGGATTGAAGAACTCTTCCACTAGAAGCTCCACCGACTGAACCTCCAAGTAAGGCAACGGACTCTGCACATCCATTTAGCAAAACAAGAGACATTAATAACAAAAAAACTTTTTTCATAATTGTTTGATTGACTTTGATGCTCCATATACCTGCTTCTTTCTTAAATTAAAGTTTATTATGTAGTGAATGATTCTTATTCACACAACTTGTAGTAGTTAAAATTTAAACTTTGTGGATTTTATTTTATTTTTGAATTGTTTAATCTAAGAATTTTATTTTAGATTTTGTCAATATTAGTCTTTTTTTTACAATTGCGCAAATTTCTGAATTGGTCTTTTCAAGAAAAGCGACGCATGGTTCTTTTTTTCTCTCAGAATTCTTTTTTTCAGCAAATGTTTTAGCATGCTCTATCGGACCTTTGCCTGTTTGCTTTTTAATTGCATAGCTTAACCCTGAATTTAGAGAAGATTGAAGTATTTTGCCATTCGAAGCTCCGCCAATTGAAGTTCCAAGAAGAGCGACGGATTCTGCACAACCGTTTAGTAATAATAGGGCTGTTAATAAAACAAAAATTTTACGCATACTCCCTCATATTTTTCTTTTAGGTTATTGAATTTATGTAAACATAAATACAATAAATCCGTTCATTATGAGTATATCAAATACAACCTGTGATGGAAGTATATATTTTATGAAATTACCCTTAGGGGCTTATTATTAAGACAACTCTCTAAATTTTCGACCATTTGAGTATAAAATTTAGCAAAATTCTCAACAGTTACATATCCAATATGGGGCATTAATAAAGCATTTGGTAAAAATCTTAATTTATGGTCAGCTGGCAGAGGTTCTTTATCATAAACGTCCAAGCCTGCACCAGCAATTATTTCATCTTTCAAAGCTTGTACTAAATCATTTTCATTAATTATTGCTCCTCTTGAGGTATTTATAAGGAAAGCAGATTTTTTCATCATCCCTATTTCTTTCTTTGTGATAAGATTTTTATACCTATCGCCTAAAACTAAATGAATTGAGACAATATCCGAATTTTTTAGTAAATCCTCTTTACTCATTGGTAGCACACCTATTTCATTTGCATGAGATAAATTTAAGTTTTCACTCCATGCACAAACCTCCATGCCAAAAGCTTTTGCAACTTTAGCTATTTGAGTTCCAATTTTACCGAGACCAATTAAACCTAACATTTTGCCCTTTAACTCAAAGCCAATAGATGTTTGCCAATATCCTTGAAACATATTATCAATTTCTTGTTTCATATTTCGATAAAGTCCTAAAATTAAAGCCCAAGTAATTTCGGCTGCAGGATTAGAATTAATTTCTGTGCCACAAACAATTATATTTTTTTTTTTAGTTGTTTCTAAATCAATCGCTTTATTTCTCATTCCTGATGTCATAATATATTTTAGTTTAGGTAAACTCTCTAACAATCCTTTAGTC
>CACNEM010000007.1 GCA_902619495.1 uncultured Pelagibacteraceae bacterium | reverse complement strand
ATTCAGATATTTAATTTATCAAAAATAAGAAAATTTATGCTTGAAATTTTATAATTTATCTCGGTCTAGTCATTTTGATAGGGCTCATGATCTTTTCATACTCTTTTTCATCTATTAGACCTGATTTTATGACCTCATGTTTTAATGTAGTCCCTTTTTTATGAGCCATTTTTGCTATACTCGCTGCTTTGTCGTATCCGATTTTAGGAGCCAGTGCAGTAACCATCATTAAAGAGTTATCCAAAAGATATTTGATTCTTTTTTTATCTGCTTTAATACCTTTGATACAATAAAGAGCAAATGTTTTAGCCGAGTCACTCATGATTTCAATAGATTGTAAAATATTATGAATTATTAATGGTTTAAAAACATTTAATTCAAAGTGACCATGTGAGCCCGCCATAGTAATTCCATTATGATTTCCTATTACTTTTACGCAAACCATTGTAACAGCTTCTGATTGCGTAGGATTAACTTTACCAGGCATTATTGAGGAACCTGGTTCATTAGAAGGAAGTATTAATTCCCCGTATCCCGCTCTAGGACCTGAACCTAAAAATCTTATGTCATTTGCTATTTTCATTAAACAAACAGCAGTTGTGTTTAGTGTGCCTGAAAAGTTTACGATTTCATCGTGAGCTGCAAGAGCTGCAAATTTATTAGCTGAGGGTCTAAAAGGAATTTTTGTTATCTTACTTATCTCTTTAATAATTTTTTTGTCGAAGTTTTTTCTAGTATTCAAACCAGTACCAACAGCTGTTCCTCCTTGCGCTAAGCTATAAATCTCTTTAAGTGCACTCTCTATCCTTATGATACATTTTTTTAATTGAGATTGGTAACCAGAAAATTCTTGACCTAAAGTTAAAGGAGTTGCATCTTGTAAATGAGTTCTACCTACTTTTACTATTTTTTTAAATTCTCTTGACTTTTTGGCTAATTCTCTTTCTAAAAGTTTTAAATACGGTAAGAGTTTTTCTCTAGTTTTTAAAGCTATAGCAATATGCATAGCAGTTGGGAAAACATCATTAGTTGATTGTGATTTATTCACATGATCATTTGGGTGAATAGGTTTTTTTGTACCCATTTTTCCTCCCATAATTTGTATAGCTCTGTTTGCTATTACCTCATTCACATTCATATTTGTTTGAGTTCCAGAGCCGGTTTGCCAAACTTTAAGAGGGAAATGTTGGTCATGTTTTCCCTTTATAATTTCATCAGCAGCCTTGATAATATATTTGCTTAATTTTGGATCTAGATCTTTATTTCTAGTATTAACTATCGCTGCAGCTTTTTTAATTATTGCAATGGAGTGAATGACAAGAGGTCTAACCAAAAAATCACCAATATTAAAATATTTATTTGATCTTTCTGTGGATGCTCCCCAATACTTATCACCAGGTACCTTTATTTTTCCAATGCTATCGAATTCTATTCTGTATTTCATGTTTGATTCATTGATATAATACACTTTTATTAGATAATTATAAATATAAAGGATAAAAAATGAGTAATTTTGAGAGTGTTAAAAAATTTATGAAAACTTTTGGTCAAGAAGTTAAAGAAAAAGCTGAATTTCCGAGCGAAAGAATTATATCTTTAAGATACGATTTAATAAAGGAAGAGCTCAAGGAATTGCAAGATGCAATTGAAAAAAAAGATATCAGAGAAGTTGCAGATGCTTTAACAGATATATTATATGTTACATATGGTGCTGGACATGCTTTTGGAATTAATCTGGACAAATGTTTTAAGGAAGTTCAAAGTTCAAATATGAGCAAATTGGGTTTAGATGGGAAACCAATTTATAACGAAAAAGGCAAAGTAATGAAGGGACCAAACTATTTCAAACCAGATTTAAATAAATTTGTTGCATGATGAAAAAAAATTACCATTGGATACTTTTAGGCATAGCTGCTGGCATAGCTATATATATGGTAGATAAGTATATTATTTAATTTCAATAAATTTTAATATGAAGAAATTGAAACCGAAACCGTATCAATTTTGGGCATGGTGCTCTACTTTAACTATTCTTGCTGGAGCGATTTCAGCAGCTTTGGGATTTTATCCATTATACTGTTATATTTTTTTAATAGGCAATAGCGGTTTGGCTATAGTTTCCTGGTTATGGAATGAAAAATCTTTAGTAGCTTTAAATACTGGTCTTGCTACAATTTATTTAATTGGGTTAATCAACCTTTATATTTTTTAATTTATTTAATTCTTTATATTTCAAAACTGTTTGATATATATTTTGTTCCCAATTATCTAATAGTTTAGGTAAATCTTTTTTGCTATGATAACTTCCTTTGCCAATTTGTTCAATCGAAATAAACTTTTGATTAATAATATCTTCAATATTTTCTAAAAATAAATTTTCTATTTCATTAATAAGTACTTTGTAAGTTTTTGAAAAAGTAAGAGTTTGTTTATTTTTGAAAAGATCAAAATCAATTTTTTTTTGATAAATAATTTTTCCTGTATCAATACCATGATCTACTTGATGGATTGTAACTCCTGAAGGTGTGTTTTCAACAAAAGACCAAAAATTTGGATGAGCTCCTTTATTGTAGGGCAAGAAACTAATATGTAAATTGATTATAGGATATTTAAGATTATCGATAATTTCTCGATTTATTATATGTTTATAACCAAAACTGATAATTGAATTAAATTTTTGAGCTAAATTTAGGTCAATTTTTTTTTCTGTTTGTTCAACACTCCAATTTTTTTTATGTAATTGAATTTTGTCGATAAGTGATGTTTGATCACGATTATATCCAAGAAAGAGAATTTTTTTCATATCAAATTATTAAAAGTAATAAGGGGCGTTCTGTTGCCAGGTGCCTATAGTTTTAGTTAATATATTGAATGTACGAATTTTTTGCAAATCTTACTTTAATTGTACATTTAACTTTTATCTTATTTGTTGTTTTTGGCGGACTGATTTTTTTTATTTTTCCAAAAATCATTTATATCCACCTTCCAGCATTATTATGGGGAATTTACATTGAACTAACTAATTCTATTTGCCCATTAACTTATCTAGAAAATTGGTTTTTGTATAAAGGTGAGCTATCAACTTATTCTAATGATTTTATCAATAACTATCTTTTTCCAATCATTTATCCTGAAGGCTTAACTACGGAAATTCAAATTTATCTTGGCATATCGCTGATAGTTATTAATATTTTAATTTATGGATTAATTTATAAAAATTTTAAGAGAAATTAAGGGGCGTTCTGTTGCCAGGTGCCCCAAACCCCGTAACTTAATTAACTAAGTTAATTAAGCTGCAAGTGCAAATTTTTGATTTGCATTTATAAATTAGCCCGTAACGTCGGAACTATCTCGAACGAAAGAACAGCCTTTAGACACCCGTCGATCCTAATTCACCCCCATAAGTATTTGGTGGAGGTGGTGGGTACTGCCCCCACGTCCGTGATGTTTATTACGAAATTCGTTTATCGTTATAGTCAGTAAACTGACAATTATAATATAATGGTAATATTTGCAGAAACAATAAAATTTTTTAATGACTTACATATTTATAAAATATTTAATATATAAGTTATAATGTCCGACATATTTAGCGCCAAGAAATATTTAAGTAAGATAAGTTCTAAAATTATTCCTAATGATAGAATTTTAGCAAATATTATAAAAATTAAAAACTTAGTTTTGAAAGCTAAAAAAATGAACTCGAGAATTTTGATATTTGGAAACGGTGGAAGTGCAGCAATTGCTAGTCACGTAAGTGTTGATATGACTAAAAATATTAAAGTTAAAGCTATGAATTTTAACGAAGCTGATCTTATTACTTGTTTTTCTAATGATTATGGATATGAAAAATGGATTGAAAAAGCCATAGAATTTTATGGAAGTAAGGGTGATATATTAATTTTAATTTCCTCAAGTGGTAAATCTAAAAATATGTTAAATGCTTGTAAAGCTGCGAGAAGAAAAAAAATTCAAAAAATAATTACTTTTACAGGTCATAAAAAAAACAATCCACTTTCTAAACTCGGAGATATTAACTTGTGGGTTGACAGTAACATCTATAATCATATTGAAAATACACATCAAATTTGGTTATTGGCAGTTTGCGACTTGATTAAGATTAATAAAATAAAATAGATTTATCTAAATTTTTTACTTTTTAAAATACTTCTTACCTGAAGATAAAAATTTTTTTTGGCATATTGAAAATATAATTTGCTTTTTTTTGCACATTTTTTATCAGAGAGATTATCTCCAATCATAAAACTTTTTTTCTTATCAATTGACCATTTTTTTAAAATTTGTTTTATCATCAAATTATCTGGCTTTCTTGAAGCGTGTGATTTAGTAAACTTTTTAATTTTTCCTTTGGGGTGATATGGACTATACTTTATTTCATCTAATTTTATTTTTTTTTTTATTAAATACCTTTGAAATTTTGAGTGCAGTAATCTCAAGTCTTTCTCAGTAAAAAATCCGCGAGCTATACCAGACTGGTTTGTAATTAAAAAAATTCTATAGTTATTCTTTTTTAAATATCTTAATCCTTTAATAACACCCGGCCTTAATTTGAAGTCTTCATATTTGAAAACATAGCCATAATCATAGTTGATAACGCCATCCCTATCTAAAAACGCGGCAGGTTTTTTTTTCATTGATACATATAAAGTTGTTATTAATTCGGATCTTAGATATAAAAAAAAATAAATAAACACTAAAAATAAAATTGAATAAACAACTAAATTTACACATTATAGCTCTATTCATTTTTTCTTCCTATTATTTAATTTCACTCCTGTTATTTAATTCTGTAGTTCTATATCCGCATGATAATCTGGAGATTAATACAGTTTATAATCATGTAATTTCAAAAATATACAAAGGAGATTTTAACAGTTTTAAATTATTTTTATCAGGAGAATTTAAATGGTTCTATCTTGATAAAGTTCTTTATCCAATTAATTTTTTTCACATAATTTTTTCTGATAAACATTTTTATTTTTTTGTTGAAATCTTGGAAAAAATTGCTGCTTACTTCTCATTTTATCTATTTTCTAAATCTTTTTCAAAAAATAAACATTATTCAATCTTGGGAGCGATACTTTATGCAAGTTTGGTCAACTTAATAAATAATAATGATAATCCTACGATTTTTTTATCTTTTTTTACCTTACCTCATCTATTTAATTTTAATTAAAAAAAAAATCCAATTAAAACATTATCTCATTATATTTTTTATTGGTTTAAATAGTTCTATAATTTTTGACTTACCGTCTCTAATCATGGCTTTAATTTTGAGTTCTTTTTACTTGGATAGTCATAATAAAAAAAATTTCTTTATAATCTCAATATTAGTACTAATTGGACTTTCTATTTCATCGATACCATCATTTTTATCAATCTTAGGTGAACCGACTAACAGAGTTATAATGAATAAACCAAGTTTATTAAGTGCAATTATTAATGAGTTATCGAATTTAGCAAATAATTTTATGATAAATGATTTTATTAAGCTATTTTTTTTGCCAATGAATATGGTTAAATTGTTTATATTAGGATCAATTATTTATTACAAAAATAAGCAGATTAGGTTTTTTTTACTTTTCTTATTTTTTACTTATATTTTAAAAACTATTTTTTCTTCTTCAGTCTTGCAATTTATTTTTGAAAATTTTCTTATATTTCTTAAAGGTTATAATTTTTCTAGAATATCAAATTTCATTCCTTTTATTTTTAGCATCTTGTTAGTTTTGACTTTAAAAATAACAAGTAATGTTAAATATAAAAAATTATTTGTAATTTTCACTATTTTTTCATCAATATCTTTGCAAATCTATTTTCCCCTTATTGAGTATTCAAAAGAATTTTTTAAACAAAATCTTGAGGAAAAATCTTTAGCAGAGATAAAGAAAAGTTACAAAAATAGAGATATTATAAACTCAATTAAAATAATATTTGAAAATAAAAATTATACTTTTAAAAGTCTGAGAGTAAAAGCTACCAACTCATTTGATGTTTATTATAAATTTGATATTTATAAAAAAATTAAGAATATTACAGGTAATTCTAAAGTAGCTTCATTGGGAGTTGACCCAATGATTGCAGCTATGAACGATATTTATGTAATCGACGGCTATCATCAAATTTATCCTTTATCGTACAAGAAAAAGTTTAGAAAAATTATAGAAGATGAACTTAATCAAAATCAAAAGTTAAAAAAATATTATGATGAATGGGGAAACAGAGTGTATCTATTTTTTAGTGATAAGAAAAATTTATTAATAAATTTTAAAGAGGCGAAAAAAGTTGGAGCAGAATTTATTATTTCATCCTTTTCTATAAATCACAAAAATTTGCAATTAGCTTGCCCGGATTGCAATTATTCTAATGAGTTATTTCTATATAAAATATTATGATTAAATTTAATTTTGTCGCAGTCGAATTTTTTTGGATATTAGCCCTAAAATTAATCTTTTTGACTATTATTAGTTTATTGAAACGTGTACCCATCTGGTGTAATTAACCTTAATGATGTCTAATAATACAAAATGCTTCTCTAAAGATGAAATCTATAACAGATTTAAGTTAGGATTAGATTTATCTGAGCTAAAAGCTCTTGAAACTTTAGACGAGAAGAAAACATTCATAGCTCTTGTAATTCTTTACTTAACTACAGCATTACTTATTTTTGTTTCAATAAAATTAACCTACTATAATTTTTTATTTTATATTCCATGCATATTTTTAATTGCAGGACGTCAAGGCGCTTTCGTACAATTAGTTCACGAAGCCTCACATTTTTTGGTTAGCAAGAATCATAAATTAAATGATTTCTTTGGAAATTATTTATGTGCTTTTCCGATTGGAGTTAATTTTGCTGGGTTTAGATCTGGTCACAATAATCATCATGTAAACACTGCTACTCCGAATGATAGCCCAACTGATTTGGACAAATATAGAGTAGTAGATACAAAAAAATTTGATTTATATAAGTTATTTATAAAAGATCTAATCGGGATAAGTGCTTTAGAAGTTTTTTTAAGTTATGGTAAAAATAAAACAGAGACTGTTAATATTGAAAAAAAATCAAAAAAAGAATTTTTTTTAACTTTAACAAAATTAAGTCTTACACAACTGTTTATACTTGCTTTATTTGGCTTTAACATAATCAATTATATTTTATTTTGGATTATTCCTCTAATTAGTCCACATATGTTTTTAATGAGAATTAGAGGTTTGGCTGAGCACGGTCAAAGTAATCAATTAGGATGCACAGCTGAAACAAATTCAGCAGGTACTTTTTACACAAGATCATTCCTTACAGAAGTAAATTCATATAAATCTGCTATCGTTGTTTTTCTTGAAAAAATTTTAATTGGTTCTTTTAATGTAAACTATCATCACGAACATCATATATTTCCTAACATACCTTGGTATAATTTGAAAAAATTAAGTAAATTAATTTCAAAAAATGTACAAAAAAATAACTCTTCTAAAACGTACAGAAAAGGTTATGTTGAAGCTGCATTTATTAATTAATTTTTAAAATGTTCGCTTTAGTAACTGGAACTACAAACGGTATAGGTAAATCTGTAACATCACTACTCTTATCTAGAAATTTAAAAGTATTAGGAGTTGATAAAAGATTAAATAATACTTTCAAAAATAAAAATTATATTCCAAACAAAATTAATATACTTAATAAAAAATCTGTTTATGACTTTTTAAAAAAATTAAAAAAAAAAAATAAAATTCCGCAATGTTTTATTTTAAACGCTGGAATAAATATTTATGATAATGATAAAATTTTAGACATGGATCTCTTTAGAAGATGTTTTGAGGTCAATTTTTTCGGTGTTATGAATTTCGTTGATGCAATCGAAAAACTTAAAATTAAAAACAAAAAAATAATTTGTATTTCATCAACATCGAACATTATTCCGAATCCAAAGGCGTTAGGTTATTTTTCAAGTAAGTTTTTATTAAAAAAAAATTTTCACCTTTTAAATTTTAATAATACTAATGAGTTTAAATCAATAATTTTAGGACCAGTACAAACTAAAATTTCTAGAAATTTAAAAAAACCTTCTGGCATTGCAGGGATAATTTACAGGTTTTTACAAATTTCATCAGAAGAAGCCGCAAGAAGAATAGTTAAATTCATTAATACTTCTCAAAAAACCTTATATGTTACTCTTACATCACTTGTGACTTATTATTTAATTAAATATTTACTTATATTTATGCCTGGCCTTTACATGAAAAATAATAGAAAATAATAAAATTATTATGGTGAAAAACTTTTCAAATCAAGAAACGCCTAGACCAAGTGAAAAGTGGAAAAACCTCTCCGAAAGCATTAGAATTGAAATGATTGCCGAAGAATTAAAAAAAAATAAAATTTATGATGGTTTTGAAGTTGTAGAAGCCCCGGATAATGGCCAAATAGTTCTCAAAATTGAGCGAACTATACCAGCGAAAGAAAGAGGTATTTTGCTCTTAGAGCTGGAAGAAAAGTTGAAATCTTCATTAGATAAAGGTATCAGTGTTTGGTTAGAACCTGTTGGAGATAAAAGTAAGTTGAGAAATTTAAGAGGAATCAAATTTAATTAATGAGCGCTATTGAAAAAATAGAAAACTTAAATGCTGTGAGCACTCAAGAGGGAAATCTTATTTTGGATTCCCATAAACTATCTTATCATTATGATAGAGTTAAAGCCTGGGAAAATGGAGAGCAAATTGCACCAGTAACAGTTGATATGGCACTGACAAGAGCCTGCGGTGCTATGTGCTCTTTCTGTTACGCAATGGTTCAAGAACCTCAAGAGAGAGCAAGCATCAAAACAAAGGAAGCTTTAAACCTTTTAGATGACTTTGCAGAAGTAGGCATAAAAGCTGTCTCTTTAATTTCAGATGGTGAAAGTACGCTTTCAAAAGCTTACGTTCCATTTATTCAACATGCATCAAAGATAGGTATCGACGTTGGTAATGCGACCAATGGATGGGAATGGGAGCCAGAAAAAATCGATCAAGTTCTTCCATCTTTAACTTGGGTAAGATTTACTGTCGCCGCAGGTACACCTGAGGGATATTCAAAAATAATGTTTAAAAGTGAAAAACATACTGAGGTATTTGATAGAGCAATGTCTCACATCAGATACGCAGTAGAACTTAAAAAAAAATTAAATTTAAAAGTTACTTTAGGAATTCAAATGGTATTGATGCCAGAATTCAAAGATGAAATCTTACCTTTTGCAAAACTTGCTCTTGATCTTGGCGTAGATTATGGAGTGATTAAACATTGTTCAGATGACGAGCTCGGAACTCTTGGCGTTGACTACAATAAGTATGAAGAGATGTATGAGTCTCTTAAAAAAGCTGAGTCTATGAGTAATGAAAAAACAAAAGTGATTGTTAAATGGTCCAAAATTAAAAGAAAAGGAAAACCTACCTATAATAGATTTTACGGTCCTCAATTTTTATTACAAATTAGTGGTAGCGGGTTAGTTGCACCTTCAGGCATGTTTTTTAATGCAAGATATTCAAAACTTCATATGGGAAACTTTGTTGATGAAAGATTTAAGGATATTTTTAAATCTGAAAGATATAGAAAAATAATGAACTATTTAGCTTCCCCAAATTTTGATGCGCAAACAATGATGGGATCTATGCCGATTCAACATTATGTAAGTGAGGCGCTAGACAATCATTTAAAAGGGTTAGCAAAAATATCACCTTCAAAAGGCCAAAAACCTCTTCATGTAAATTTTTTGTAGGCAAATGCTGTCAGTAATTATACCGTGTTATAATGAGGAAACTCTTGTAAAAAAAAGTTTTGTCTCGATATTTAAAGCGCTAAAGTATAGTAAAATTTCAAGTTACGAAATTCTTTTTATTGATGATGGAAGTGTAGATAAAAGTCTTTCAATTGTAAAAAAACTTAAAAAACAAAATAAAAAGATTAAGATTTTAAGAAACAAAAAAAACTTTGGAGTTGGATATAATTTTTTTAAAGGTATATCTAAAAGCAAAGGCAAATATCTAATACAAATACCAGCTGATAATTCTCATCCTTTTAAAGAAATTAGTAAAATAATTAGTCTTAAGAATCAAAACTACGACATTGTCACCACTTTTTATTCAAATAATACTGAAAGAAGTTTTTTTAGAAATTTATTTACTTTAATTTATACTCCTTTTCTAAACTTAATTTATGGCACTGCTTTTCCTTACTTTAATGGTATAACATTATATAGAAGCAGACTTTTAAAAAAACTTGATTTTAAAAACTCAAGCTTTTCTTATCAAATTGAGATTTTTGTTTTCCTCTATCATAGATATAATCTTAAAATTAAAATTATACCAACCATTCTAAAAGATAGAAAAAAAGGATCGAAAGCATTTCGTGTAAAAAATTCCTTTATCGTAATTGTCTCAGTTATAAAAATTTTTATTAAAAGTATTTATTATAGAATGTTAAATTTTTTCTATAAAAGAAAAAACTAAGGAAATAAAATATAAGAAATTCATTTTATTTTTCTTTAAAAAAAAATAATTATCTTTTTCAATAATTTGTCCGCTAGTTTTAAGCCGTCTTATTCTATTATTTACAATTACAGTACAATTATATTTTTTTAAATATTGTCGAATATCAATTTCATTATTTTTGAGACCTTTAAGATCAATTAACATCTTAGTTCTGGGTGACGTAACAATCATATTTATTAAATGAAAAAAAATATAAAATAAATTAAGATTAATTAATAAAAAAATAAAAAAATATTCTGGGTAAAATTTAAATGAAATTATTGAAAATAATATTAAATTAAATATAAAACTTAATAAATCTGCACGTCTAAAAGGAAAAGCGTAACTCATCTTAAAAATAAAAAAAAATATCTTTAACGATAAAAAGTAACTAATTATATTCATAAGAATTAAAAAATTTATACTCATTATCCCTCTGATTTAATATTTAAAAATTTTTTCATAAAAAAGAATAGATTAATTATAATTCCTAAATTTTCCTTTAATGAAATTTTCTTATTTTTAATTGAAAGAAGATTTTGTTTTTCTAAATCGTTTATTCGAATTTCTAGTATTCTTTGTTTTTCTAATTTTTTTATAATTTGTTTTTTTGTGCTTTTTTTATTTAAAATTTTAAAAATCAAGTAAGTCGGGCTTTTGATGTATTTCATAGACATGCTTAAAAAAAGCGATATAAAGAAAAGTAAATAAATTACAAAAAAAGAGAAAAAATTGACAAAAATAAAGTCTAATTTAAAATATATTAGTAAGCTTAAAATTAGAGAGCTATAAAGGATAAATCCAACGAAATACCTCGAAAAAATTTTAATTTTTAGTTTTTGACTAACCAAATAATAAAGAATATTTAATGCTAAAGATAAAAATATAATTAACCAAAACATGTTTAGAATATACTAAATTTATAAAATTATGTCATTGAGAAATAAAATTGTAGATATAAAGTCACTAAAAGAAATCAAAGAAAAATTTAAAAAAAAAAAAATTGTCCTATGTCATGGAGTTTTCGATTTACTTCATGTAGGCCATATAAATTATTTTCAATCAGCAAAGAAGTTAGGTGACATTTTAGTTGTTTCAGTAACAGAAGATCAATTTGTTAATAAAGGCCCTGGTAGACCAGCTTTCACAATTAGCAATAGAGTAAAATTTCTAAAAGAGATCAGCACTATTGATTACGTTTGTATAAGTAATGATTTTACATCAGAGAAGATTATTAAGAATTTAAAACCTAACTTTTATTGTAAGGGAAATGATTATTCAAATAAAAATTTAAAAAACGATATTAATCTTAAAAAAGAATTGCAGGTGCTTAAATTAAATAAAGGAAAATTTCGAGCGATAAATGAGCCAAGTTTTAGCTCAAGTAAGTATATAAATGAAAATGAGTTGCAAAATATAAGCGTAGAATGCAAAAAATTTGTCAACTCTCTTCGTAAAGAATTTCATCAAAATAAGATTAATGAGTTTTTAAAAGATATTAAGAGCAAAAAGGTTTTGGTTTTAGGGGAAACAATAATTGATGAGTACATCACGACAGAGGCAATTGGTAAATCTGGTAAAGAACCGATGATGGTGGTTCAGCAGAAGAAAAAAATTAAGTTCCTTGGAGGGGTGGGTTATATAGCCAATCTTTGTTCAAGCTTTGTAAAAGAAGTAAAAGTTATAAGTTTTTTAGGTGAAAAAAATTCAGAAAAAAAATATGTATTTAATAAATTAAACAAAAGTATAAAGCATCATTTCCTTATAAAAAAAAACTCACCGACGATAACTAAAACTAGATATTTAGATGACTATCGAAAAACAAAAATGCTAGGTGTATATGAATTAAATGATGATTTAATCACGAGGCAAGAAGAAACTAAGTTATATAAGTTGTTGAAATCTAATTTAAAAAAATACGATATAATTATAGTTGCTGATTATGGACATGGAATTATAACTGAAAAAATAAGAAATTTAATTATTAGGTTTGGTAAAAAATTATTTTTAAACACACAAATTAATTCTTTTAATAGAGGTTACCATTCTGTTTTTAAATATAAAAATATGAACTCATATATTATCAATGAAAGTGAATTAAGATACGAATTAAAAGATAGAAGTTCTTCGCTCGGGGATTTAACAAAAAAATTGTTTAAAAAATTAACTTTAAAAAATATTATAGTAACCAGGGGAAGATGGGGAGCTAAATTATTCAACAATAATTCAAAATCAGTAATTTCTTGTCCTGCATTTAATGATAATTCTATAGATACGGTTGGAGCAGGCGATACTTTTTTTGCTCTATCTTCACTGACATTAGGCTCTAATGTAAATAAAAAAGTCGGATTATTAATAAGTTCACTCGCAGCCAGTTACTCAATTAATCAATTAGGTAATATTTCTACCTTTAATTTTAATATATTGAAAAAACATTTAAGCCACATTTTTAAATAATAATATTGAATAAATGAATTTTTTAATCACCGGGGGATGCGGATATATCGGTTCAAGAGTAACGCAACACTTATTAAAACTTAAACATAAAGTTTTAGTTTATGATAGTTTTTGGTTTGGTAACACTTTAAAGAAACATAAAAATTTAAAAGTAATAAAAGGTGACGTAAGAAACTTTGATAAACTAAATATACAAAAAGTTGATATTATTATTCATTTAGCAAATGTAGCTAATGATCCAACTGTGGAGTTAAATCCGGAAATATCTTGGGAAATAAATGTTCTTGCTTCTAAAATTATTGCTGACCATGCAATTAAGAATAAAGTTAAAAAAATCATATTTTTTAGTTCCGGAAGTGTTTATGGAGTTAAAAAGGAACGTAACGTAACAGAAGATTTAAAATTAAATCCAATTTCAGTTTATAACAAGACAAAAATGATTGCAGAAAGAGTTTTTTTAAGTTTCAAAGATAAAATTGACATTATTTGTTTGAGGCCAGCCACTGTATGCGGAGTTTCAGACAGATTAAGATTAGACGTTACTGTAAATAAATTGACTTTTGATGGATTTTTTAAAAAACAAATCTTTGTTGATGGAGGTGCCCAAATAAGACCAAATATTCACATAGAAGATATTGTCAGGATTATAGATCATTTCGCTCTTAGCAAAAAAAAATTTAAACATAACATTTACAATATTGGATTTGAGAATCTTAGCATTTTACAAATTGCTAAAATGATACAAAAAAAATTGGGATCAAAAATAAAGATTAATAGAAGTAAAGATATCAGGTCTTATCGACAAGACTCATCAAGATTATTAAAAACTGGTTTTATGCCGAAATATAATGTTGAAAAAGCTATTCAACAATTAATAAATTATTTTGATAGTAAAAATAAAAATAAATTCGGTGTAAATAATTTTAACCTTAAGAAAATGAAAAAACTAAATGTAAAATAATTATGATTAAGAAGAATTTTTTCAAAAAAATTTATGAAATTCAAAAAAAAATCAGGGTTGTTGAAGAAAAAATTGCATCTCAATATAGCAAAAATAAAATGCGATGCCCTACACATCTCTCAATAGGCCAAGAAGCAGTTGCAGCCTCTAGCGGTTTAGCATTACAAAAAAATGATATCTCAATAAGTTACCATAGATCACATGCTCATTTTTTAGCTAAAGGTGGATCATCAAAAAAGCTATTTGCGGAACTTCATGGTTTTGAGGAAGGTTGCAGCAAAGGTATTGGAGGTTCAATGCATTTAGTAGACTTAAAAAATAATTTTTACGGTAGTACAGCAATTGTTTCAAATTCTATTCCAATTGGAGTAGGACTAGCTTACTCACTAAAATTAGCAAAAAAAAAAAATTTAGTTTGTATTTATATAGGTGACGCAGCAGTCGAAGAAGGAGTTTTCTTTGAATCAATTAACTTTAGTATTCTTAAAAAATTACCGGTAATTTTCATTTGTGAAAATAATTTCTATTCTGTTTATACTCATATTAAAGACAGACAACCAGAAAAGAGAAAGATCTATAAATTAGCTTCAGCTATGGGTGCAACTTCACATCTTTTTACACAAGATAACCCTTTTAAGTTATTCAAAAAATTTGATGAACTTTTCAAAAAAATAAGAAAAAATCCGAAAACACATTTTGTAGAAGTAGAAACATATAGATATCTTGAGCATTGTGGACCAAACGATGACACTCTTCTTGGATATAGAAAATTACAGGATGTTAAAAAGTGGAAAAAAAAGGATCCAATAGACTTTTCAAAAAAATATTTAATAAAAAATAAGATATTTAAAATTAGTCAAATAAATAATTTAGACAAAAAAATAACAAATTTTGTAGACAAAGATTTTAATTATTTGAATAAACTAAAAAAACCTCAATTCAAAAACATTAGTAAACTTGTATATAAAAGATGACGAAAATAACTTACTCACAAGCAATTAATAAAGCTCTCACAGAGGAAATGAGTAGAAATAAAAAACTTGTATGTTTTGGTTTAGGGGTGAACGACAGCCTTAATTTTTTTGGAACAACAAAAGGATTGGTAAAAAAATTTGGATCTGAAAGAGTATTTGAGACTCCAACTTCAGAAAATGCCATGACTGGAATAGGCGTCGGTATGTCTTTAAACAATAATCCATGTGTTATGATGCATCAAAGATTAGATTTTTTTTTATTAGCTATGGATCAACTAGTTAATAGCGCAGCAAAATGGCATTACATGTTTGGAGGAAAAAATAGCGTACCAATTACAATTAGATTAGTAGTTGGAAAGGGTTGGGGACAAGGTCCAACTCACTCTCAAAGTTTACAAAGTTGGTTTGCACATATACCTGGTTTAAAAGTTGTCATGCCTTCATTTCCTTCAGATGCTTATAACCTTTTAAAAAAATCAATAAGAGATCCAAACCCAGTTATTTTTATTGAGCATAGATGGTTACACAATATTGAACAAGAAACAAAAAAAATTAAATATAAAAATAAACAAAACTTAACGGAATTAATTTCTAAAGGAAAAGATTTTACAGCGGTTTCTTACTCTCTTTCTACAATTGAAATGCTCTCTATAAAAAATGTATTAAAAATAAACAAGATAAGTTTTGATTTAATCGATCTAAAATCAATCAAACCTCTAGACATATCAGTAATTAAAAACTCTTTAAAAAGGACTAAAAGACTTCTTGTACTTGACTCTATTTCTCATCCGTTTTGTTCAATAGGATCAGAGATATTATCTCAATTATACAGAGAGAAAAATATTAAATTAATCAAACCACCTTTATTAAAAACATTACCCGATATACCAACACCAACTAGTACATTTTATACGAGAGATTTTTATATTAAAAAAAATGATATTTTAAACGATATAAGTAAACTTGTTGGAAAAAAAATTAAATTAAAAAACTCTGACACTATTCTTCATGATGTGCCTGACTCAAATTTCAAAGGACCTTTTTAATTAAATGAAAAAAAAGATATTGATTTTAGGTAGCTCTAGCTTTTCAGGTGCATCCACAGTCAATTATTTATTGAATAAAAATAGCTATCAAATATTTGGTACATATAGAAAAAAAAAAAGAAATTGCTACTTACCATACAAGTATAACAAAAAAAAAAAAAATTTTAGACAATATAAAATTGATTTTTTAAAAAATTCAAACAATTTAATTAACATTATAAAAAAAGTAAGGCCTGAGGTGATAATAGATTTTGCATCTATCTGTATGGTCAATGAAAGCTGGAAAAATTCAGGTACTTATTTTCAAATAAATGTTTTGTCTAAAACTAAGATGATTGAATTTTTAAGTAATTCTAAATTTTTAAAAAAATATATATATATATCTACTCCTGAAATTTTTGGATCATCAAAAAAATATATAGATGAAAAAAGTAGTTTATTTTCACCTCAAACACCTTACGCTACATCAAAGTTAAGTTTTGAGAATCTTCTAAAAAATTACGAAAAAAATTTTGGTTTTCCGCTGATTATTTCTAGATTTTCAAATTTCTATGGTCCTGGTCAACCACTTTACAGATTAATTCCAAAATTAATTAATTGTGTAGATTATAAAAAAAAATTTACTTTACAAGGCAATGGACTATCTAAAAGAAACTTTATATTTTCAAATGATTTTTCCTCTGGAATTGAAAAAATGATTCTTAAAGGCAAAATTGGAAAAACATACCATTTTTCAGGAAAAAAATTTTACAGTGTTAATGATATAATCAGAAATGTATGCGACCTAAAGTCCTACGATAAAAAAAAATTAGTGAAGAAAATAAAAAGTAGAGTAGGTCAAGACTTTATTTACAAATTAGGATCTAATATGACTATGAGAGAGTTGAACTGGAAACCAGTTTATACTTTAAAAAAAGGTTTACAGGAGATAATGTTTTATCATAAGAAGTATTTAAATATATTTTCAAAAAAAGATTTACTATACCAAGATAAACAACTTAAAAAATAATGAAAAATTTTTTACCACAAGAATACAAAAAAAACGAGAAGCTAAATATAAATCATAGCTACTTAGTTGAGCAGTTTGCTGATTATTCAAAAGTTTTCAAAGAAATAGAAAAAGTAGTTAAAAAAGGCGATTATACTCTCGGAAGCGCTGTAGATATTTGTGAAAAGAATTTTGCAAAGAGGACAGGCGCAAAATTTGCAATTAGTGTTGGAAATGGAACAGACGCATTATTGTTAAGTTTAAAAGCGCTTAGCATTGGTTCTGGAGATGAGGTTATAACTGTTCCATATACATTTGTTGCAACAGTTGGTTCAATTGTTACAGCAGGAGCAAAACCAGTCTTTGTAGATGTGAAAGAGGATTATAACATGGATGAGACAAAGATTGAAAAAGCAATTACAAAAAAAACCAAAGCGATAATGCCAGTCCATTGGGCAGGTAGACCGTGTGAAATGGACAAAATAAAATCTATAGCAAAAAAGTACAATCTAAAAATTATTCAGGATAGTGCTCATATTATTGGAGCAAGATTTAAAAAAAATCATTTAGTAAATTATGGAGATACCTGCACATATAGTATGCATCCACTAAAAAATCTTAATGTTTGGGGTGATGGTGGATTTATAGTTACGAATAATAAATCTTTGGCAGATAAATTATACCTAATTAGAAATCACGGGTTAAAGAACAGAAATAGTGTAGAAGTTTTTGGTTATAATTCTAGACTAGATACTATCCAAGCTGTAGTTGCAAATTATAAAATGAGAAATAAATTAGATAACATTACAAGTAAAAGAATTAGTAACTCAATAATGTTAGATAAATTGCTTGCGAAAAATAAAAATATCACTTTAGTTAAAAGACATAAACACTTGAAAGAAGTTTTTCATCTTTATCATATTAATGTTAAAAAAAGGGATAAACTTAAAAAATATTTAATAAAGAATAATATTGATGCTAAAGTTCATTATCCAATACCCGTTCATTTACAAAAAGCAGCAAAATTTTTAAAGTATAAAAAAGGCGATTTTCCAGTAGCTGAGAAATTAGCAAATACATCATTGTCACTTCCTGTGCATGAATTTATAAAAAAAAATCATATTAAGCATGTAGTTAATACTATCGAAAAATTTTACAAAAATTAAATCGTACAGTTCTTCTCTTTTTTTATTACATCTATAAGTTGAAATAAATTTTATTTTATAGTTTTGTTTTATCAACTATTTAAATTTAATGTTGGTTGAAATTTAATTTTATTAATATATTTTTAAACATCTTTATAATCATGAAATTAACACCTGAACAAAAGAAAGAAATAGCCGAACAACAAGCTCAAAGAAGCCAAACAAAAAGAGTAACATCTTCTGAGTTAGAAAAAATTTTATATGAAGCCATACCAGTTCTGGATCACGGATTTGTAAGAGTTGTTGATTATATGGGTGATGATAGTTCAATAGTTCAATCAGCCAGAGTCTCATACGGAAAAGGTACAAAAAAGGTTTCTACAGATGAAGGATTGATTAAATATTTAATGAGGCATTGGCATTCTACACCTTTTGAAATGTGTGAAATAAAGTATCATGTAAAACTTCCAATTTTTATAGCAAGACAATGGATTAGACACAGGACAGCAAATGTTAATGAATATTCTGCAAGATACTCAATTTTAGATAAAGAATTTTATATTCCTTCAAAAGATCAGCTTTCAGCTCAATCAACTTCCAATAGACAAGGCCGAGGTGATTTAATTTCAGGAGAACAAGCAGATGAAGTGTTAAAAATATTAAAAGATGATGCCACCAGAACTTACGATAACTATGAAAAAATGCTTAACGAACGATTCGATGGTAAAATAATTGATGAAAATAAAATTGGTCTCGCAAGAGAATTAGCTAGAATGAATTTAACATTAAATTCTTATACACAATGGTATTGGAAAACAGACTTATTAAACTTATTAAATTTTTTATTTTTAAGAGCTGATAATCACGCTCAATATGAAATAAGAGTATATGCTGAGGCGATGTTAGAAACAGTAAAAAAATGGGTACCAATCACCCACTCAGCATTTTTAGATTATAGAGTTGGCGCTGTTCATGTTTCCGCTAAAGGAAAAAAAGTAATCCAACAAATGGCGAAAGGCGAAAAGGTAAGTCTTGAAAACTCAGGTCTTTCTAAAAGAGAATGGAATGAACTAATGCACTCATTTTCATTTGATGATAAATTAGTTTAATCGTTCATTAATTTTTAATTTTAAATTTAACTTATGAAAAATTATTGGGATAACTATTACAATGATTTTAAAGGTGTTTTAAAACCTTCCTCTTTTTCTAAACATTGTAAAAAATTTTTAAAAAATTATAAAGGTAATATTTATGACATTGGGTGTGGAAATGGTAGAGATACAATTTTTTTTAATAAAAATAAACTTAAATGTATAGGTTTAGATCAAAGTTCGGCTGTTATTAAATTAAACAAAAAAAAATTTAAAAAAATTAAAAATAATTTTATAAAAAAAAATTTCGTCAGCTTCCCTTATAAGAATATAAAAAAAAACTTTTCAATTTATTCAAGGTTTACAATTCATACTATTAATAAAAAACAAGAAAAAATATTAATAAATAAAATTAAGAAACTTAAAAAATTAGATTATTTATTTATTGAGGCCAGAACAATTTATGATGAATTATTTGGAATTGGAAAAAAAATTGGCAAGAATGAGTTCCTTACTTCACATTATAGGCGGTTTATAAACCCACAAGAGCTAAAAAAAGAAATTAAAAAACATTTTAAAATAATTGAATTTAAAGTTTCTAAAGGATTTGCAATCTTTAAGAAAGAAAATCCTAAGGTTTTAAGAATAATTGCAAAAAAGATATAATATTAAAAATTTAATTTAGAGAAATCTTAATTTTTTTTGCTATATTTAAAAATAGTTTAGAAACCTCGTGATCAGGATCAGAATAAGTTAAAGGCTTTCCTGTATCTGCTGAACTCCTTAAATCTTGATGAATAGGCAAGTGGCCCAAAAATTCTTTTTTGAATTCTTTTGCAGTTTTTTCGACACCACTTTCTCCGAAAATTTTATAATCTTTACCATCATCTCCTTTGAAAAAACTCATATTATCAATGAGTCCTAAGATTCTTACTCCAGTTTTATCAAACATTTGAATACCACGTTTAACATCTAATAAAGCTAAATCTTGAGGAGTAGAAACTATAATTGCTCCGTCAACTTTTACTTCTTGTGCAAATGTTAATTGTGTGTCCCCTGTTCCTGGAGGCATATCAATTATAATTATGTCTCGATCTTTCCATAAAACTTTTTGAGTCATTGTTTTAATAGCACTGATTACCATTGGCCCCCTCCAAATCATTGGAGTTTGCTCATCAACTAATAAACCCATCGACATACATTGAGCATCATATTTTTCAACTGGAACCAGTGCTTTACCATCTTCACTTTTTGGCTTTTCATTTATATTAACTAATTTTGGCAGTGATGGACCATAAACGTCAGCATCCAATATACCTATTTTTAGCCCTAGGCTTTGTAGGGCAAAAGCGAGATTGACAGCAACTGTAGATTTACCAACACCGCCTTTAGCGCTAGAAACTAGTAAAGTAAATTTCGTTCCCTGAATTGGATTTTTAACAAATTGCTTTGGAGGCGGTTTTTTGCTCATAATTTTATAAGTTAATGGTCATAATAACGCTCTTACTTAACTTGTTTTTATAACAAAAGTCACTATATAAAGTGTCATGAGTTTCAAAGATAAGATTTTAAAAAACCAATCTCCATGGGGAACTCCTCCGGGTGGAGACGGTGGAAGAAGTTCTCCAGGTGGAAATGGATCTGGATCAAGACAAGATCCGCCAAGTATAGACGATGTTATAAAAAATTTTCAAAAAACCATAAATAAGTTCTCTGGAGGAAAGTCTGGAGGCTCAAGACCTATAGTTATAGGCCTGATAATAATTGCTTTACTTTATGTTGCAAGTGGTCTCTACAGAGTATTACCTGATGAACAAGGTGTCGTGTTGAGATTTGGTAAATATGTAAACACAACTCAACCAGGATTGCATTATCATTTTCCAACACCTTTTGAGAGAGTATTAACTCCAAAGGTTACAAAAGTTAATCGTGTAGATGTTGGTTTTAGACCAGCGAGTGATAGCGGGAGATCATCTGGTGTAGGAAACGTTCCAGAAGAAAGTCTTATGTTAACCGGAGATGAAAATATTGTAGATATAAATTACTCCGTTTTTTGGGTAATTAAAGATGCACAAAAGTTTTTATTTAATATTCAAAGTCCAGTTGAAACAGTTAAAGCTGCATCAGAGACTGCGATGAGAGAGGTAATAGCAAAAAATAGAATTCAAAATATTTTAACTGAAGGTAGATCTAAAATTGAGGTAGAAGTCCAAGAGATAGCTCAGTTAATTTTAGATGAGTACGGTTCAGGAATTCAATTAACTCAAGTTCAAACTCAACAAGCAGACCCACCTGAGCAAGTTATAGATGCATTTAGAGATGTACAGGCTGCTAGAGCAGATAGAGAAAGATCTAAAAACGAAGCAGAGGCTTATGCTAATGATGTTATTCCAAGAGCAAGAGGTGAAGCAGAGCAAGTTTTACAACAAGCAGAAGCTTATAAAAAAGAAGTTGTAGCGAAAGCTGAGGGTGAAGCTAGTAGATTTTTAGCAATTTATAACGAGTATAAAGACGCAAAACAAGTTACACAAGAAAGAATGTATCTTGAGACAATGGAAAAGGTTTTAGCAGATATAGATAAAGTAATTATTGATAAAGAATCAGGTTCAGGTGTAGTTCCTTACTTGCCTTTACCGGAATTAAAAAAAGGGAGTAACAATTAATGAAAGGCGTTAAATTTATAGTTCCAGCAATATTATTGGTTGGAGTAGTCGTTTTCCAATCATTATTTATTGTACAAGAAATTAGCCAGGCAATCGTACTTCAATTTGGTGATCCAAAGAAAATTGTTACAAAAGCTGGATTAAATTTTAAATTACCTTTCATTCAGAACGTAGTTTACTTAGATAAAAGAATTTTAAATTTAGATAACGATCCAGAGGAAGTTATTGCAGCTGATCAAAAAAGATTAATAGTTGACGCATTTGCAAGGTTTAAAATTGTAGATCCATTAAAGTTTTATATTTCAGTCGGAAATGAGAGAGTTGCAAGATCAAGATTATCTACGATCATTAATTCTAGAATTAGAGGTGTACTAGGTACACAAGAATTAGCAACTTTACTATCAACTGATAGAGCGAGACAGATGCAGATTATACAGTCACAAGTAAATGAAGAAGCAAAAAACTTTGGAATAAATATTGTAGATGTAAGAATTAAAAGAGCCGATTTACCACCTGCCAACAGTGAAGCAATTTATAAAAGAATGCAAACCGAAAGAGAAAGAGAAGCAAAAGAATTCAGAGCACAAGGTGCTGAGATTGCACAAAAAATAAGATCAACAGCAGATAAAGATGTAACTGTAATTTTAGCTCAGGCAAATAAAAAGTCCGAGATAATGAAAGGTGAGGGAGATGGTGAAAGAAATAAGATTTTTGCTAATGCCTTCGGAAGAGACCCACAATTTTTTGCTTTTTACAGAGCAATGCAAGCATATGAAAAAGCACTGATAGGTGGAGAAACTTCACTAGTATTATCGCCGGACAGCGAATTCTTTAAGTTTTTTGGTAAGTCAATTAAACCAAATATTAAAAGATAAATAAAATTTAAATCGTGAACGAGTTTATTATAGCAATTGGCTTGATTTTTTTTGTGGAAGGTCTGTTTTTAGCCATTTTCCCGTCAAGAATTAAAAGCATATTAGAATTAATTAAAAATACTCCTGAGAACAAACTAAGATTATTAGGAACAGTTTTTTTGATTATCGGTTTTTTAATAATTTGGTATATAAAAAGTTAAATGACTTCTATTAAAAAGATACTTATTTTATTTTTAATAATAAATTTCTCGTTTGCTAACGCAAAACCTGTGCCAGAGTCTTTTGCTGATTTAGCTGAAAAATTAATGCCTTCCGTAGTGAATATTTCTACAACTCAAACCGTAAGAACAACAACAAATCAATTTCCATTTCAGTTTCCGCCAGGATCACCATTTGGAGAAATGTTTAAAGATTTTGAAAGACCAACAGAGAGAAAAGCTTCATCTCTAGGATCTGGTTTTGTCATAGATGAAAAAGGAATTGTTATTACAAATAATCATGTAGTTGCTAATGCAGAGGATATTTTAGTAAGAGTAGGAGAAAAAGAGTATGAAGCAAAAGTTATTGGCGCAGACCCATATATGGACATTGCAGTTATAAAAATGGAAACCAATGATAAGTTTAAACCAGTTTCATTTGGTGACTCTAGCAAGGCAAGAGTTGGTGACTGGGTTGTAGCAATAGGAAATCCTTTTGGTTTAGGTGGCACTGTAACCTCTGGTATAATTTCTGCTAGAAACAGACAGATCGGACTAACAAGATATGAGGATTTTATTCAAACTGATGCTTCAATAAACCGAGGTAACTCCGGTGGACCTTTATTTAATATGAAAGGAGAAGTAATAGGGATTAATACTGCAATTATAGCTCCTGGTCAGTCAGGTTCTATTGGAATTGGTTTTGCTATTCCAGCTAACGCAGCATCAAATGTTATAGATCAGTTATTAAAATTTGGAGAGACAAAAAGAGGTTGGTTGGGTGTAAGAATACAAGAAGTAAGTAAAGAGATTGCTGAAGTAGAAAAATTAAAAAAACCTGAGGGTGCATTAGTTGCAAGTGTAGGAAAAAATAGTCCTGCGGAAAAAGCAGGAATTAAAGCTGGAGATATTATATTGGAATTTGACGGCACAAGAATTAATACAATGAAAAAACTTCCAAATGTTGTTGCAAGCACTGAGGTTGGCAAAAGTGTTGAATTAAAAATTTGGAGAAATAAAAGATTAATTTCCAAAAGACTGATTCTTGGTAGACTTGAAACTTCTGAAGAATTTAAAGAAACAAAACCTCAAAAAGTTAAAAAAGATATTGATATTGAGAATTTAAAAATAGCAGTGAGAGAAATCACAAACGAAGATATTTCTTCAAGAAATTTAAATAAAAAGACTACAGGAGTAGTAATAACAGATATCTCAAATCGTAGTCCTTTGTATAATTTATTAAGTGTTAATGACATAATTATCGAAGTTCAAAAAACTTCTGTAAAAAATTCTTCTGATCTTAAAAGAAAAGTTGAAGGTTTTTTTAAGAAAGGTGAGAAAACATTATTATTAACAATAATTAATAAAGATAATCGAAGACGATACTTAGGTGTTAAAATAAATTAGTTTGTCAAAAAAAATTATTCTTTTAGCTGGACCCACAGCATCAGGAAAATCAAAACTAGCAATTAGTTTAGCCAGAAAATTAAATGGAGAAATTATTAATGCGGACAGTATGCAAGTATTTAAAGAATTTAAAATCTTGTCATCTCGCCCAAGTTCAAGTGATACTCAAAAGATCAAACACCATCTTTATGGGGTAATTTCAGTTAAAAGATATTTTTCTGCAGGAGACTGGCTTAAACAAGCAAAAAAAAAAATTAATTTTTGTTTGAAAAAGAAAAAAATTCCAATAGTTGTCGGAGGAACTGGCCTTTATTTTAATACGATTACAAAAGGTATAAGTAAAATTCCTAATATAGATTTAAAAACAAGAAATAAAGTCAGAAATTTGTATAAAAAAATCGGCTTTAAAAGATTTTATGATCTTCTACTTAAACTTGATCCTAAAATTAAGGGCAGAATTCTTCCAACTGACTCACAAAGAATTCAAAGAGCTTATGAAGTAAAGATTAAAACAAAAAAATCATTACTTGACTGGTTTACCAATACAAAATCTGATTTTTTAGATTTTGAAATAAAAAAAATATTCATTGATATTCCAAGGGAAGAATTGTTAAAAAAAATTTCTCAAAGGACAGAGCTAATGATTAAAAATCAATGTATTAATGAAGTAAGAAAATTCAATAAACTTAAAATTAAAAAAAGTTTATCAGCGAATAAACTAATAGGTGTTCAAGAAATCAATGATTTTTTGAAGAGATCAATCTCGCTAGACCAATGCAAAGACCTTATCAATATAAAGACCAGACAATACGCTAAGAGACAAAATACTTGGGCAAGAGGCCATATGAAGAATTGGAATAAGCTTTATTCGAAAAATTTCTCAATTCTTCTAAAAAAATCATTAAAAGTCGTCAGCTAAAACTTGACGCAAATCATTTCTAGGCTAGATTGTATGAATGCCAAAATTATTTAGCGGAGCAGAAATTGTATTTAAAGCACTAGAAGACCAAAAAGTTGAATATATTTTTGGTTACCCTGGAGGTGCTGTATTGCCAATTTATGATGAATTAAAAAATCATAAATCTATAAAACATATTTTAGCAAGACACGAGCAAGGCGCAGGTCATTCCGCAGAGGGGTACGCGAGGTCGAGTGGTAAGCCAGGAGTATTATTAGTAACTTCCGGGCCTGGTGCCACTAATGCAGTAACAGCTCTTACAGATGCTTACATGGACTCGATTCCTCTTGTTTGTATATCAGGACAAGTACCAACCCATTTAATAGGAACAGATGCTTTTCAGGAGTGTGATACAACTGGAATAACGCGACCTTGTACAAAACATAATTGGCTTGTTAAAGATGTAAATGATCTTTCAAGAATTTTACATTTAGCATTCGAGGTAGCAACCACGGGTAGGCCTGGACCAGTTTTAATCGATATTCCAAAAGACATACAATTTAAAAAAGGTAAATACAAATTTTTCAAGAATACACTTAAAAAAAAACTTAATGGTAAAGCTACTTATAAAATACCTAACTCTGAATTAGATAAGTTTATTGATCTTATAAAAAAATCTTCTAAGCCTATTTTTTATACTGGCGGAGGAGTTATTAATTCTGGACCTGACGCGAGCAAACATTTAAGAGAATTAGTTTCTTTAACTGGGTTTCCAATAACATCAACTCTACAAGGCCTTGGAGCATATCCTGGTGACGATCCACAATTTTTAGGCATGCTAGGTATGCACGGAACTTATGAAGCAAACAATGCGATGCATGATTGTGATTTAATGATAAATATTGGTGCAAGGTTCGACGATAGAATTACTGGAAAGGTTGATGAATTCTCACCTCGTTCAAAAAAAATTCATGTTGATATTGATCCATCATCAATTGGAAAAAATATTAAAGTAGATTTAGCTATTGTTAGTGATGTTACTACACTTTTAAAATCTTTAATTAAAAGATTCAAAGAAAAAAATAAAAACTTTGTTAATTCTAACAAGCAAAAAACGTCTAAATGGTGGGAACAAATTGAAAAATGGAGAGAAAAAAAATCTTTAAACTTTACTAATAGTGATACAATTATTAAACCCCAACATGCAGTTCAAAGATTGTATGAATTAACAAAAAATCAAGATACGTTTATTACTACTGAAGTGGGTCAGCATCAAATGTGGGCAGCTCAACATTATAAATTTAATAAACCAAATAGATGGATGACATCTGGAGGTCTTGGCACGATGGGATATGGGCTCCCAGCAGCTATTGGAGTTCAAATTGCAAATCCTGGGAAACTAGTAGTTGATATTGCTGGAGAAGCATCTGTTTTGATGACAATGCAAGAAATGTCTACTGCCGTTCAATATAGATTACCAATTAAAATATTCATTTTAAATAACGAGTACATGGGTATGGTTCGTCAATGGCAAGAACTTTTACACGAAAAAAATTATTCCGAAAGTTATACAGCTGCATTGCCAGACTTTGTTAAGCTTGCCGAGTCATATGGATGTGTTGGTATAAGAGCAAAAACACCATCAGAATTAGATGAAAAAATTAAAGAAATGATAAATATTGATAAGCCAGTCATATTTGACTGTGTTGTTGACAAAGCAGAAAACTGTTTCCCAATGATTCCTTCAGGTAAACCACACAATCAAATGATCTTAGGTCCAGAAGAAGAGGAAGAAATTTCAGATGAAGGGAAAGTTTTAGTTTAATGGCAAAATCTAAATCAGCTTACAGTGTTCCTGGTAAAATTGGAAAAATTGAGAGACATATAATTGTCGTATGGGTTGATAATGAAGCTGGAGTTCTCGCTAGAATTGCCGGACTTTTTTCTGGAAGAGGATATAACATTGAGTCTTTAGCTGTTGCAGAAGTTGATAAAAAAAAACATATTTCAAGAATTACAATAGTGACAGAGGGAACACCGCAAGTAATTGAGCAAATTAATCTTCAACTTAAAAAACTTGTTCCTGTCCATAAAGTAGCTGACTTTAGGCGAGGTGAAAAGGATATATTATTTAGAGAATTAGCAATGTTTAAAATCTTAGGTAATTCAAAAAAACTTGAAAAAGTTAAAAAAATTTGCAAAAGATTTAACCCAGTGATCCTCGATAAAACAAATAAATCTGTTGTGATACAAGTAACTGCATTAAGAGCTGAAATTGATAAATTAGCTCTTGATTTAAAAAGATTAGGACTTATAAGCACCTCTAGAACAGGCGCTGTTGCTATGACGAAAGGATCAAAAATATTTAATTAATTATGAAAACTTATTACGATAAGGACACAAACAAAGATTTAATTAAAGATAAAAAGGTAGCCATATTTGGATATGGAAGCCAAGGGCACGCTCATGCATTAAACTTAAAAGATAGCGGTGTTAAAGAAGTTGTAGTTGCCTTAAGAGAGGGATCTTCAAGTATTAAAAAAGCTGAAAGTGCCGGATTAAAAGTAATGTCATTATCAGATGCTGCTGCCTGGGCAGATGTAGTAATGATGTTAACGCCTGATGAACTTCAATCTGAGATTTACAAAAATCATATTGAGCAAAGAATGAAAGAGGGAACAAGTTTAGCCTTTGCACATGGTTTGAACATTCATTTTAATTTAATTAATGCTAGAAAAGATTTAGATGTCTTTATGGTTGCGCCAAAAGGACCAGGACACACTGTAAGAAGTGAATACCAAAAAGGTGGTGGAGTTCCATGTTTAATGGCTGTTCACAAAGATAGTTCAGGAAAAGCAAAAGATTTAGCATTATCCTATGCGTCTGCTGTTGGCGGAGGCAAAGCAGGTATAATAGAAACAACTTTTAAAGATGAATGTGAAACTGATTTATTTGGTGAACAAACAGTTCTTTGTGGAGGTTTAGTAGAATTGATTAAAAATGGTTTTGAAACTTTGACTGAGGCTGGTTATCCACCTCAGATGGCTTATTTTGAAACTTTGCATGAGGTAAAGTTAATAGTGGATTTAATTTATGAGGGAGGCATAGCAAATATGAATTATTCTATTTCTAATACTGCAGAGTATGGTGAATATGTTTCTGGAAAAAGAGTTGTTGATGGGAAGACTAAGGAAAAAATGAAGGAAGTTTTAAAAGACATACAATCTGGTAAATTTACTAAACAGTGGATGGATGAACATAAATCAGGTCAGAAAAATTTCCTAAAAATGAGGCAAGATCTGGCTAAACACCCTATTGAAAAGGTAGGTAAAGAACTGCGAGCAATGATGCCATGGATTGGTAAAAATAAACTAGTCGATAAAGATAAAAATTAACCCAATCTGAGTCTAAAACACTAAGTTGAACTACATAATTATTTGCAAATTCTAGCTTTGATTGTAATATGAGAAGCTTTAAATTTTTAAAAAATATTAAGCTATGACAGATAAAAACAGAATTATAATTTTTGATACAACAATGCGTGATGGAGAACAGTCTCCGGGTGCATCAATGAGTTTAGAAGAAAAATTACAAATTTCTAGAGTGTTTGATGAGTTAGGAGTGGATATCATAGAAGCTGGTTTTCCAATAGCTTCGCCTGGTGACTTTGAAGCTGTAACTGAAATAAGTAAAACTCTTAAGCGTTCAGTGCCTGCAGGATTAGCCAGAGCCACTAAAAAAGATATTGACGCATGTCATCAAGCTTTAAAGCACGCAAAAAATTTTAGAATTCACACTTTTATATCTACGAGTCCGCTTCATATGAAGCATAAATTAAATAAATCTCCTGAAGAAGTTTTAGAATCTATTAAAGAGAGCGTGACTTATGCTAGAAAATTTACAGATGATGTTGAATGGTCTTGTGAAGACGGTACACGTACTGATATGGATTACATGTGCAAGACAGTTGAACTTGCAATAAAATCTGGAGCAAAAACAATTAATATTCCAGACACTGTTGGCTACACTGTTCCTTCAGAATTTAAAAAGATTATTGAAACTTTAATAAATAAAGTTCCAAATATTGATAAAGCAATTCTTTCTACACATTGTCATAATGATTTAGGACTAGCGGTAGCAAATTCATTAGCAGGAGTGATGGCTGGTGCTAGACAAATTGAATGTACAATTAATGGCATAGGAGAAAGAGCTGGTAATGCAGCTTTGGAAGAAGTTGTAATGGCTATGAGAACAAGACACGACTTAATGCCTTACACTACAAACATTAATACAAAACTTTTAAGCAAAGCATCTAAAGTAGTTTCAAACGCTACAGGATTTCCTGTGCAATTTAATAAAGCAATCGTTGGAAAAAATGCTTTTGCACACGAGTCAGGAATACACCAAGATGGAATGTTAAAAAATAGAAACACTTATGAAATTATGACACCCGAAAGTGTTGGAGTGAAAAAAACTTCATTGGTGATGGGTAAGCACTCAGGCCGTCACGCTTTTAGAGATAAATTATCAGACATGGGTTATGTAGATGTAACTGATGATATAATCAATACGGCTTTTGGAAAATTCAAAATATTAGCTGATAAGAAAAAACATATATACGATGAAGATATTGTGGCATTAGTAGATGATAGTTTAGTAACTGAGGATAATGTAATTAAATTAAAGTCTTTGAAAGTTTATGCTGGAACAGGTGAACCACAAAAAGCTGAAATGACATTAGAAGTTTTTGGTGAAGTTAAGACAGCTTCTGAAACAGGAGATGGACCAGTTGACGCTATTTTCAAATGTATAAAAAAACTTTATGCTCATGATGTTAAGCTTTTATTGTACAACGTGCACGCTGTTACAGAGGGAACTGATGCCCAAGCCACAGTAAGTGTTAGAATTGAAGAGAAAGGTAAAACTACAGTGGGACAAGCTGCTGATACTGACACACTAGTAGCTTCTGCAAATGCATATTTAAATGCTCTAAATAAATTAATTATTAAAAGAAAAAAAACAGCGCCAGATGACGAAAATCTAAGCGCCCAAATATAGAAAGGAAAGTATGTTTAAAGGTTTAACAGGATTAACTTCATTATGGTCACAAGACATGGCGATAGACCTTGGTACAGCCAACACCTTAGTAGTTCTTAAAGATCAAGGAGTTGTATTAAACGAACCTTCGGTTGTCGCAGTTATCGAAGACGCTGGAAAAAAATCAGTTCTTGCAGTAGGTGATGAAGCCAAAACAATGTTAGGTAGAACTCCAGGAAATATTTCAGCTATAAGACCTTTGAAAGATGGGGTGATTGCTGATTTCGTAGTTACAGAGGAAATGATTAAGCATTTTATAAAAAAAGTTCATAAAAAAAACGCTTTTGCTAATCCTAGGATATTAATTTGCGTTCCTACTGGATCTACGCCGGTCGAAAGAAAAGCTATACAAGATTCAGCTTTGGCAGCAGGTGCAAGAAAAGTACAATTAATCGAAGAGCCTATTGCAGCAGCAATAGGAGCTGGGTTACCAATTTCAGAGGCAACAGGATCAATGGTAGTAGACATAGGAGGTGGAACAACTGAAATAGCGGTAATGTCTTTAGGTGGCGTGGTTTACTCAAAGTCACTTAGAGTGGCTGGAGACGCTCTGGATCAGTCAATTATTGCTTATATGAGAAAAAAAATGAATTTGATGATTGGAGACTCCACTGCTGAAAAAATTAAAAAAGAAATTGGTACAGCCATACCTTCAACAAACAATACATTTTTAATGAAGGGTAGAGATATAAGATCTGGAACTCCAAAAGAGATCGAACTAACTGAAAAAGACGCTTGCGAAGCATTGATGCCAATTTTAAATCAAATTTTAGGAGGTATTAAGGAAGCATTAGAAAATACTCCACCTGAATTATCTGCAGATTTAATTGATATGGGATTAGTTTTAACAGGTGGTGGTGCTTTATTAAAAAATATAGATAAATTAATTTCTCAAGATACCGGTTTACCAGTAACAATAGCGGATGACCCTTTGTCATGTGTAGCTATAGGAACTGGAAGAGCTTTAGAAAACGAAGAATTGTTTTCTACTATGTTATCTGAGTACTAATTTATTTTTTAATGAATAAATGTCAGTTAGTAGAGATGATTTTAGTATAGCTTTTCGTTCTGCTCTTCTTCAAAGAGGAGGGGCTCAAAAATTTTCAGTTCTCTCATTAATATTTTTGGCTCTTATAATTTTTTTTCTAGATGTTTATGGCGTAAAATTTACGAAACCTATTAGAGGCTTTATAAATGATGTAGTTTATCGAGTAACTTTTTTGGCCTCAACACCAACTAGATTTTTTCCTCAAGCAGGTAAGGATATATCAAGTTATTTAAGTGTCAGAGAAGAAAACAAGAAAT
Source organism: uncultured Pelagibacteraceae bacterium (assembly GCA_902619495.1). Lineage (GTDB taxonomy): Bacteria > Pseudomonadota > Alphaproteobacteria > Pelagibacterales > Pelagibacteraceae > Pelagilacustribacter. The sequence goes on along the minus strand of CACNEM010000007.1, from coordinate 2,760 downwards.
TAAAGGAACAGCTAGAAAAATATAAGTCTCTTGAGTTAAACGTTGAATTTTTGTCTGATGAAAATAAGAATTTACAAAAAATCCTAGAAACAGAATATTTTAATAAAAATCTAACTAATATTATTCTAGCAAAAGTTCTGGTTGATAAAAATAGCCCTTTTCTAAAGTCAATTATAATTAATAAAGGAACAAGAATTGGTATTCTTAAAGGCATGCCAGTCACTAAAGACAATTATTTAGTTGGAAGAGTCGTTGAAACCAATTATTTATCGTCGAGAGTATTATTACTTAATGATCTTAACAGCAGAATTCCAGTAACATTGGATGAAGGCGCTCAAGCCATCCTATCTGGCAGTGGTGGTAAAAATCCTAATTTAGAATACTTGCCTGAAGATTATGAAATTTTAGAAAATACTAATGTATTTGCATCTGGAAAAGATGGAATCTTTAATGCAGGAACACCTATCGGAAAAACCACAGAGAATGGAGAAGTTGAATTATTCGTGGATCCTAATCAATTATCTTTTGTGACTGTAAACTTAATAAAACCAACAAAGGAAGTTTTTTAATGGCAAAAGGAAATATATTAAATAAATTATTTGCATCCGGTCCTTTACTCTTGCTGTATTATCTATCTATAAGTGAAATAGATACAAATTTAGAAAAACTTTTTGAAATTTTATCTTTGAACTTACAAATCATAATAATTTATTTTTGGATTATAAAACGCCCTAATCTAATGGGAACAGGACATATTTTTCTTGCAGGACTTATTAATGATGTAGTGATGGGGTTTCCATTAGGTATTAGTTCACTATCTTACCTAGTAGTTTGTTTTGTAGGAAATTATGTTAGAAACAAAAGTGTTAATACCACAATCGCTTCAGACTGGTTCACCTTTCTAATAGCTTTGCTATTTGCTAATTTACTTTTCTTTTCTTTACTTAATAATTTTTCAGACATTACAATTTCTTATGCAAAAATTAGTTATAATACTTTTTTTACTCTGTTTTTATTCCCAGTTTTTTGGTTTCTTTTTAATCTTTATCAAATGAGTTTCATAGGAGTTCAAGATGCTTAGTCCTGGTTCAGGTAATACTGTAATTAAATCAAAACTTATAAGTAGAAGAATGTTTTTAATAACTGCTGCAAAAGCTGTTGTGATGGTAGGTTTAGTAGGAAGACTTATCTCTCTTCAGATTAACCAAGCAACTAAATACAAATCATTATCTGATAAAAATAGATTTAGAGAATGGAAGTTGGCACCTGAAAGAGGGGCAATAAAAGATTTCTTTGATATAGAAATTGCATCAAGTGAACCACTTTACCAAGTACATTTAGTTCCAGAAAACGCCAAAGACCTGGATAATTTGTTTGTAAGATTAAAGGCAATTTTAAATATCACTGATAGAAAAGTTTCTTACTTAAAAAGGGTAATAAAGAAACAAAAACCCTGGGAACCTGTAATAGTTTCTGAAAATTTAACTTGGGCTGATTTTTCAAGAATAAATTTATTTTTACATGAACTTGAAGGCGTAGAACCTATTGTGTCTGTTGCAAGAACTTATCCTGATAATTCTTCAGCTCATATTTTAGGTTATGTTTCGCAAATAAGCACAAAAGATTTACAAACAAAAGAATACCTCAAAGATTTAGCTGTACCAGGAATGGCTGTTGGAAAAACTGGTTTGGAAAGAAAATTAGATGAACAGATAATTGGTAAGGTTGGTTATCAACGTTATGAAGTTAATGCTTATGGTAAAAGAATAAGAGAAATCAAAATTGATGAAGGTCAAGCAGGTAAAAGCTTTAAAACAACTTTAGATTACGAGGTCCAAAAATTTACTAATGAACTATTAAAAGATAAAGCAGCCGCAGTATGTGTGATGGACGTTTATAATGGAGATATTGTATCTTTAGTTTCTTCACCTACTTTTGAGCCTAATGAATTTGTTCATGGATTAGATAAAGCTTACTGGAATAGTTTAATAAAAGATGAAAAGAAACCTTTAGCGAATAAAGCATTAGCAGGATTATATCCCCCTGGATCTACAATTAAGACTTTGGTAGCGCTAAGTGCTTTAGAAAACAAAATTATTAGACCATTAGATACTTTTACGTGCAAAGGTAAAATAGAGTTATATGGAGAAAAATTTCATTGTTGGGAAAAAGATGGACATGGCATAGTAAATCTAAGAAAAGGAATCCAAAGATCATGTGACGTTTATTTTTATGAAGTCGCTAGAAAACTCGGTGTTGATCGACTATCAGAAACTGCGAAACGATTTGGTTTAGGAAAAAAAGTTTTAAACGATTTTATTGAGGAAAGATCAGGAGTAGTTCCAAATACAAAATGGAAGAAAAAATTTATTGGACAAAATTGGTATCTAGGTGAAACTCTTCACTCAGGAATAGGCCAAGGTTACTTCCAAAGCACACCGTTGCAACTATGTTTAATGACAGCTCAAATTGCAAATGGAGGTTTTGAAATAAAACCAAGAATAATATTTGATGAAAAAAACGATAATCTTAGAAATTATTTGAAACATAAAAATGAAAATCCAAATGATCCTCTCCCAACTGACTTACTAGTTTCAAATTTCAATTTGAAACCTTTATTTAAAAATCAAGAACATATAAATTTAATTAAAGATGCAATGTTTTCATCATCGAATGAGCCAGGTGGAACTTCTTACAGACATAGATTAGAAAATCCAAAATTTACTTTTGCTGGAAAAACTGGATCATCACAAATAAAAA
>CACNEM010000006.1 GCA_902619495.1 uncultured Pelagibacteraceae bacterium | reverse complement strand
CAATTAAAATAAAGAATTGGAAATTCATTTAAAAGATTCACATTGCTTTCACAATTAAAATTACTATTTGATATAAAAAGTTTTTTAAAAAGATTAAGTCTGCCATAGGCAAGATTAATTTTAATATCCAAGGTATTAATTAAATTTTTACTAAATTTTTTAAACTCAAAATTTATATTATGTTGAGTGTTTAACTTTTTTATAAGATCCTTAAAACTTAATAATTCTTCTATATCTAACTGTCTTAATAGATCTGGGTTTATATTTTTAATCTTCGATGTTAAGTTAGTATAAAAGAACGGTTTGAATTTTAAATGTCCTTTGCTATCAAAAGACAATTGTTTATTCCTAAAATAAAAATCTTTTATTTTTATTTCTTCTTGATCGTACACAAAGTTCAATTTAAATTTTGATTTTAAAACTTTTCCTTTAAAAATACCTTTTATTCTCGAATTTTGATTGTAATCTATAATACTAAGAGAAGCGGTAATACCTGAGTCAATTAATTTTAAATCTAAATTACTGAGATCATCTTTTAAATTAATCTTAAACTTTTTATTAAAAACTTTTCCATCTATTAAATTTTTTTTATATCCATAATTTAAAAAATTTACTTTTTTAAGTTCTACGATATTTAAACCATTATCGTATATTACTAAATTTAAGTTTTTAAGATGTATCTTGTTTTTAAAACTAAAAACTTTTGTAATTATAGATTTTATTTCTCCATAATTAATTTTCAAATCATTATTTTCTAATTTAATTTTTTTAATTTGAAAATTTTCGTAGTTATAAATGCTAAGTAATTTTGGATAAATTATTAATTTATTTGTTATTAGATTTGTACTATCAGAATAAAAATTTATTGATAAGTTGCTAATTTCTAAATGAGGCACCGGTAAAGAATTATAACTGATATTTTCTATCTTTTTTAACTCTAAGCCATAGTTTTCAAATAGGTTTACTTTAATTATTTCAATCTTTTTTTTATAATCAAAAAATTGAGGTATAGACAAAAATAATGCTATTGCGACAAAAAAAATTAAAAAAAGATATCTAATAAAAAAAACAAATTTGAAAAGTCTAGAGAATTTGTTGTTAATTATTTTGAAAATTTTATTAATCATTTTTTTTATTTTTATAATTAGTATATAAATGAAAATTCTTACTTATGAATAGCATAGATAAATTAATTGAAAACCTAAACAAAGAGCAAAAGGAGGCGGTACTTAGTACAGAAGGTCCAAACTTAATTGTCGCTGGTGCTGGCTCTGGTAAAACTAAAGTTTTAACAACAAGACTAATTCATATTATTAACCAGAAAAAAGCTTTTCCAAATCAAATTTTGTGTGTGACCTTTACAAATAAAGCTGCAAAAGAGATGCAAAATAGAGTGATGCAGCACTTAAAGGGAAGTTCAAAGGCAATTTCTTGGTTGGGAACATTTCATTCGATAAGTGTTAAATTTTTGCGAAGACATGCTGAAGCCCTTGGCTATAAAAGCAACTTTACAATTTTAGATACTGATGATCAGAAAAAACTTATAAGAAATATTGTAAAAGCTGAAGATTTGGATGCAAAAAAGTTTTCTCCTCAATTAATTATCTATCACATTGATCAATGGAAAAATAAGGGTTTTCTACCAAACGATGTTAATTTAGAGAAATCTGGAAATATGATGAAATCAATTTTAAAAGTTTACGAAATATATCAAAACAAAACCAAAGATTTAAACGCATTTGATTTTGGAGACTTAATTTTGTTTTGTGTAAAATTATTTGAGGAACATCAAGATATAAAAGAAATATATCAAAAAAATTTTAAATATATTCTAGTTGATGAATTTCAAGACACAAACTTTATTCAAAATAAATGGTTAAATTTGTTAGTAAATAATAAGCAAAATATTTGTTGTGTTGGTGATGATGATCAATCTATTTATAGCTGGAGAGGCGCAGAGATAAAGAATTTTCTTACTTTTGATAAAATTTATCAAGGATGTAAAGTTTTTAAATTAGAACAAAACTACAGATCAACAAAAAATATATTAGAAACTGCTTCAAATTTAATTTCAAATAATACTAATAGAGTTGATAAAAAGTTATGGTCATCAGCAAGTCAAGGTGAGTTAGTTAAACTTAATTGTTATAGAACTGGTAAAGAAGAAGCTCAAGGTGTTAGTGATATAATTGAACAAAAATTAAAAAAGAAGTATTCATTAAATAATGTTTCGATACTAGTAAGAGCGATTTATCAAACAAGAGAATTTGAGGAGAGATTTTTGCAAATTGGTATTGGCTATCGCGTTCTTGGAGGTATAAAATTTTATGAAAGAGCAGAAATTAAAGATGCAGTTTCATATTTACGCATTATAAATCAAAAATTTGACGATCTTGCCTTAGAAAGAGTTATTGGTTCGCCTAAAAGAGGAGTGGGAGAAAGCACTCTCAATCAACTTTATACTTATTGCAAAACCCACAAATTATGTCTTGAAGACTCCATTATAAAGATATCAGAAAAAGGAGAATTTAAACCAAAAATTAAAACCTCACTTAATCAACTCATTAATATGATTCATAAATGGCGTAAAGATGCTCTTAACATGAAACATTATGATTTGATGAAACTTGTATTAGATGAGTCGGGATATTCTTCAATGCTTAAAAATAAAAAAGATTTAGAAAATGAAAATAGACTAGAAAATTTAAAAGAGTTGTTGAGGGCAATGCAAGATTATGAGAATTTACAAAGTTTTCTTGAGCATGTAGCATTAGCTACTTCTATCGATCAAGAATGGGAAGGTGCAAAAATTAATTTAATGACGATGCATGCTGCTAAAGGATTAGAATTTGATGTCGTATTTTTGCCAGGTTGGGAGGAAGGGCTTTTTCCACATCAAAAGTCCTTAGAAGAGAAGGGAGATTTTGCTTTAGAAGAGGAAAGAAGATTAGCTTACGTTGGAATTACTAGAGCTAAAAAAGAGGCATATTTATCGTTTGCGATGAAAAGAGCATATCATGGAGACTGGATGGATGCACTGCCCTCAAGATTCATTAACGAAATTCCCGATGATAGCGTTGAAAAAAACGAAATAGATTTAACAGGATCAGAAGATTTTGAATTTAATCAAGATAATTCCATAGAGTTTAATGATGAATACAGAAGTCCTGGTTGGGACAGATACAAGAAAAAAATGTTAAAATGGAAAAAATAAAAAAATTAAAAAAAATTTTTGGTAATGAAAAAATTGATGGTTATTTAATCCCAAAAAATGATGAATTTTTTGGAGAATACATACCTGATCACAACGACAGACTAAAATATATTTCAAATTTTTCAGGAACTTTTGGTTTTGCAATAATTCTTAAAAAAAAGAACTATTTACTTGTTGATGGAAGATACACCTTGCAGGCAAAAAGCCAATGTGGAAAAGATTTTAATATAATTACATTTCCAAATAAAGATGCCTTTAATTTTTTAAAAAAGAAAAAATTATCTATTGGATATGACCCAAAACTTTTTACAAAAAAAACCTTAAAAGCTTTGTCCTTTGGTGGTATCAACAAATTTAAACCAATAAATTATAATTTAATTGATAAAATATGGAAAAGAAAAATAAAAAAAAATAAAAGTAAGTTTTATTGTTTACCAAAGAATTCTGTTGGTAATGATTTTAATTTGAAAATAAGTAAAATTATAAACAACTTAAAAAAAACAGGTGCCGATCTTCAGTTTATAAGCGCATCAGAAAATAATGCCTGGCTTCTTAATATAAGAGGTTCAGATTCCAAATTTTCACCACTACCATATGGATATATATTAATTGATAAAAAAAAGGAGATAAATTTCTTTTGTGATTTAAACAAAATATCTTTTTCTCTAAAAAATTCTTTTAATAAAATTAAATTTATGTCAATTAAAAACATTGAAAAAGTTCTTTTTGAAATTCATAATAAAAAATTCATTATCGATAGAAATACTTGTTCTTTATATTTTGAGAATATAATTTTAAAAAAAAACAAAATCTTAAATATTAAAGATCCTATTTATAATTTAAAATCTATAAAAACAAAAAAAGAGATAAAGAATATTCAAAAAATACATATTTATGATGGAATAGCCTTAACGAAATATCTGTTTTGGTTAAAAAGAAATTTTATTAAAAAAAAAATTACCGAATTGAGTGCATCTCAAAAATTATTTAAGTTTAGAAAAAAAAATAAAAAGTTTAAGTTTTTAAGTTTTCCTACCATTTCTGGCACTGGTCCAAATGGAGCAATAATTCATTACAAGGCAACAAAAAAAACTAATAGAACTCTTAAAAAAGGTGATATTTATCTAGTTGATTCAGGTGGGCAGTATGAATTTGGAACCACAGATGTAACGAGAACTATATCCCTAGAAAATTCAAATAAGAAAGTTAAAAATATTTTTACTAGAGTTCTTAAAGGACATATCGCAGTTGCAAATTATAAATTGAATAAAAATACCACTGGTTCAATAATTGATGATAAAGCAAGGAAATATTTAAAACAGATTGGTTTAAACTACCCTCATGGGACAGGGCATGGTGTTGGATATTTTTTAAATGTTCATGAGGGTCCCCAAGCTATTACTAAAAATAATAATGTAACATTTAAAGAGGGAATGGTTGTTTCAAATGAGCCAGGATATTATGAAAAAAATAAATTTGGTATAAGAATTGAAAATCTTATTTTTGTAAAAAAAGATAAAAAAAGACAATATTTTGAAAATTTAACAATGGCACCAATTGATAAAGACTTAATAGACAAAACTATTCTTAATAAGAGAGAGAAAACGTGGATTAACGATTATCATAAAAAAGTTTTTAATAACCTCAAGAGTGAAATGAATAAAGTTGAAAAATTGGAACTTAAAAAAGCTTGTTCAGCTATTTAAAATCTTATTCCACTCCTTTTCTGTTATAATCTTTATTTTTAACCTTTTTGCCTGATCAATCTTTTTTTTTGTTGGTTTTGTATCCCCCACAACTAGAAAATCCAACTTTTTAGATATAGATCCTAATACTTTACCTCCATTATTTTCAGCGATAGATTTAGCCTCAGATCTACTCATATTTTGAAAACCCCCAGTAAACATGAGTCTTTTATTACTAAATATTCCATCTTCATTTTTATTAGCATAGTCAGAAATATTTAATTGATTGATAAGATCTATATTAATTTTTTTATTTTTCGAATTGGAAAAGAAATTTTTGATTGCATTTATTTGTGTTTCACCAATTCCATCTAATTCAATTAAACTGTTGAGAATATTATCAGTTTTTTTTTCTTCGAATAATTTAGAAAATTCTGAAATTGATATAAAGAAAGCAGCAAGAATTTTAGCATTTTCTTGACCAATATGTCTTACCCCAATTGAGTAAATAAATCGGTCTAAACTTATTATTTTGGATTTATTAACTGCGCTTTTTAAATTTTCTACAGACAAATCTCCCCAGCCTTCTAAATCTCTAATTTTATCATAATCTAAATTAAAGATATCTGATGGCTCTTTTATTAAGTTCAAATTCCAAAACTGATCAACAACTTTTTTTCCTAAACCGTCTATATTAAATGCTTCTTTGGATACTAAATGTTTAAGTTTTTCTTTAGCAATAAATTTACAGTCATAACCTTTCAGACATCTTCTAACAGCATCTTTTTTTTTAGTGCTTTTGCTTATTTCTTTTTTAGTTGGAGCGCCACAAAGACAGTTTATGGGAAAAATAAATTTTTTATTTTTTTTCTCTCTTTTTGAAAAGTCAACAGATACTACTTGGGGAATTACATCTCCAGCTCTCTGGATTTTAATTGTATCTCCAATTCTTATATCTTTTCTTTCAATTTCATCTTCATTGTGTAGGGTCGCATTTGAAACAACAACACCACCAACAGTAACAGGTTCAACTTTAGCAACTGGAGTGATAGCTCCAGTCCTTCCAACTTGTATAATTATATCTTTAATTTTCGTAACCGCTTGCTCAGCAGAAAATTTATAAGCAATAGCCCATCTAGGAGAATTTGAGGTATTACCAAGTCTTTTTTGCAAATTTAAATCATTTACTTTTAAGACTAATCCATCAATATCATAATCAAGTGATGCTCTTAGATTGTCTATTTTTTGATGAGTATTTTCGATGTTTTTAATTCCACTGACAGTTTTAGATAAAGAGTTTATTGAAAATCCCCAACCATTAATTTTTTTTAAAAATTCAGATTGTTTTTCAAATTTCATAGGTTCAATAGCTCCAAAACCATAAGCAAAATATTTTAAAGGAATTTTTGACGTCTCCTTTGGATTTTTTTGCCTCAAAGATCCACCAGCTGCATTTCTTGGATTAGCAAATTTATCTTTAATTTTAACAAAATCTTTTTTACTTATGTAGATCTCACATCTTACCTCTAATAAATTTGGAACATCTTTTCCTTCAATCTTCTTGGGAATATTCGAAATAGTTTTTAAATTTTCTAAAATATCTTCTCCAGTAATACCATCCCCTCTTGATAAACCTTTAGATAAAATACCTTTCTCATAAATCAGTGTTGCAGAAATACCATCAATTTTTGGTTCTGAGAAAAATTCAATATCTTTTTTATTAATATTTAAAAAATTATTAATTTTCTTAATGAAATCTACAATATCATCCTTATCAAAAGCATTCGATAAAGATAACATTGGTTTTAAATGCTTAATCTTTTTAAATTTATTGGTTGGAGTAGCGCCAACAATATCTTTTACTGAATCAATTTTTTTTAAAAAATCGTGTTTCTTCTCCAGTTCAATAGTTTCTTTTTTAATCTTATCATACTCAGCATCTGAAATTTTAGGATTATCTTTATTGAAATAAAGATCATTATGTTTTTTTAAATTTTTAATATTTGATTGATATTTTTCAATAATCTTTTCTTTAGAATTCATTATTTTAATTTAATTTTGTCGATAATTTTCATGAATAATTTTCTGTTATCCTCTTTCTTTTCTTTTTTTAACATTTTCACATAATCTTTATTTAATAACTTATATGACTCCTTAAACCACTCACTTGAATTATAGTTATAACCTAAAATGCTGGCATATTTATTTGCCTCCTCTTTTAGTCCTATGTGGTAATGAATTTCTACTAACCTGTGTAGTGCTTCCTCAATAAAAATAGTTTTGTCATAATCATTTACAATAGTTTTTAATCTATTAATTGCAGGCACCCATTTTTGGACAGATATGTAATATTTTGCTATATGCAACTCTTTAGCAGCGAATTGATTTACTACCAAATCTTTTTTAAATTTTAGATCGATAGCATATTCGCTGTTAGGATATTTTTTTAGAAAAGAGTCAATTTTCTTCTCAGCTTCAAGCAGCGGTTTTAAGTCATATTTTTCTTCACCTATTTGTTCAAAATAAACTATAGCCAATAAGTAGTTAGCATAAATTACATTTTTATCTCCTGGGTAATTCTTTAAATAACGATTTAAATTTTCCTCAGCTTCTTCAAAAAAATTTAAACTATAAAGACAAAACGATGACATGATTGAAGATTTTGCAGCCAGAATAGGATCAGAAAAATTTATTTCTGCCTCGGAAAATTTTTTGTTAGCTAGTACAAAATCATTTATTTCGAAAGAATCCATAGCCTCTTTGTATAAAGTATAAGGATCTATTTTTTCAGTTGGCTCGTATGAAATTTTATTCTTTGAACAAGAGTTAAGAAAAAAAACTAAACAGATAAAAATTAAAATTTTTCCATACATTATATGACTAATATCAGAATATAATGAAATGGTAAATTTTTTCGATCTTATACATTAATAGCCAAAGGTTTTTCGTAAGAATTTTGATTTTGTTTTTCTGTATTTTCAAAATTCTCGTAACACCAATTAGACTTTTCAGAAAAGAATTTTTTTAATAATTTGTTAGTTAATGCGTGACCGCCTTGGGAAGTTTTAATGTGACCAAAGATACGATTTCCAGATAGCATGATGTCTCCCATACAATCTAGTATTTTGTGATAAACGAATTCATGTCTATTTCTCAAACCATCTTCATTTAAAATCTTATCCCCTTGCACTACAATAGCATTTTCTAAAGACCCACCTTTTGCTAGACCCATTCTTTTAATATTATCAATATCTTCATACAAACAAAAAGTTCGAGAGTTGTAAATTTCACTTAAGTTATCAGAACTTAATTTAAATTCCTTACGTCTTTTTCTAATTAATGGATTGTTAAAAACAATTTCAAAATCAATAATTAGATCGTAATTAAGAGGTTCAATGGAAATAAATTTACTTCCATCTTTTACTTCAACTTTTTTTAATACTTTAATAAATTTTTTTTTAACGTTTTGTTCTTCTATACCAACTCCTTTAATCGCATCTACAAAATCAATTGCAGAACCATCTAATATTGGAATCTCTGGAGCATCTATTTCTACTAAAGCATTATCAATTCCCTCTCCATAAAAGGCTGCCATAAGATGTTCAACTGTTGATACGCTAGCTCCACTATCATTTTTTAACTTAGTACATAAAATAGGCTCAACAACATTTTTAAAGTTAGCGTGAATAATATTATTATTTTCAATATCAATTCTTTTGAATACAATGCCCGAATTAGGTTTGGCTGGTTTTATAATTAAATTTACTTTAACTCCATTATGGAGGCCTATTCCATCAATTTCAATTTTATCTCTTAGAGTTTTTTGGCTTATATTTTTCATGTAGGTCGCTTTATACAAAATCTCATTTAATGAATTAAAACAACAAATGTTTCTGAAAATAACAATTGTTATTTAAAAATATAGTTGAAGAATCTTGCGATAATTGAATTATTTTCTTGGATTATAGGCACCGCCTCTTTTTTCCACCCATATTGAACAAGTTTATTAGCACTTTCATACAAAGATTCAATATTAAGATTTTCTAAAGTTTTCAGATCATATTTTTTTTTAAATGAAAAAGAATTCATGAAAATTTTCTCAAAAGAATTAAAACAATTTTTATCCTTAACTTGTAAAAAGATAGTGACATTTTTTTTTAAAAAGTTGTTAATATTTAAATTTTTAAGCAGAATTTTTTCAGCTAATTCAAAAATTCTTGCTTCAGCAATTTCATAAATAAGTTTTTTTTTTATCTTTCTAAAATTTTGACTCTGAAAATATTTTTTTTCTAAATACTCATTATCAAAATTTTCATTAAAAAAAGTTTGGTTAAATAACATATCTTTTACTAAATCCTCTTTAATAGCTATTATTTTTGAAATATCGCTTAAGATTAAATTAGAACCAAATTTAAAGTTTTGAACAAATTTTAAAGATGAATTTTTAAATAAGATAATTTGAGAATTCGTATCTTTAATTTCGATTTTAAAAAATGACTCTGAATTTTTATTAAGATTAATTAAATTAACTCCCTCAATAAAACTTTTAGAAATAATTTTGTTAATCTTTAAATTACATTTATCAAAAATATTTTTTAAATTTTTATAATCATTATTGTTTATAAGAAAAAAAGATAATTCATGAGAATAAAAATTTCCAAATAATCCTATGGGTAAATTTGTCGTCTCTTTTTTGTCTAAAAAGTATCTGGTGTTGAAAATATGAATAATTTTTTTATCCTGCTCAGTTTCGCTTATTAATAATTTAAGAGAATTAAGTATATAAGTAATATTCTCTTTAGTGAGTTGAGAACCGTTTAATTTCTTAAAACCGGTACATGAATTAAGGGTAAAATTAAAATTATTTATTACAAGAATAACTTCTTTAAAAACAAAATTTACTTTTTTTTCTATTTTTAATATATTTTCTTTTAAAGTATTACAAACTAGATCCAGGTTAGTAATTTTATTATCCTGAATTCCTTTTATAGGTATAGAATTTGTAAATATTATTTTAAATTGTTCTTCATTAATGTTATCTCCAACAATAAATGAAAATTCTAGATCATTTATCTCAACAAAAAAAACTAAGGATTTATATTGCATAAGTTATTTAATTATAAGTTGTTCTTTTATCCTATAATCAAAGATATTATATTTATCAAAATTTTCTCTATTTTTAATGCTCATATAATTTTTTAAGCTTTTTTCGAAATTTTTTGGTGGAAGTTTAATAGTTTTTTTTTCTTTAGTGATTAAATCCCACCTTTTTGTTTCAAAAAAGTAAAAAGTTTTTATCGAACTAATCGGAAAGTCAATTTTTTTTAAACTATTGTGAAATTTTTTAAAGTTAACTTTATCTCCAAATACTAGTGGTAAATTATTAAATCTTTCCAAATTCATAAAATCAATAGTATCTGCTTTATCTGTAAAGTAGTATTTTTTTTTTTTATTTTGTAAAATTGCGATGGGTTTTTTCTCGTAAATTTTAATTTTTAATTTACTAGGATAAATTCTTTTAATTTCAAAACTTTCTATAAAGCTCGATTGACTCAAATTTTCATTTATATCTGAGTTTTTAATTAAAAAAAGATTTTCATTATACAAAAAAGACAAGTCTTTTTTAATTTCACTCTCATCAATTATAAAATTATTTTCTATTATAATTTCCTTTACTTTAGAATTTACTTTAAAATTGAAACCGTTTTGTGCATGAAAAGTGGTAAAAAGAAATAAAAATATAATAGCTATAAATAATTTTTTTTTCATTTATTACAACTAGCATCTAACAATATTTTTTCTACCAAGTCGGGAAAACTTATGCCTTTGTAATTTGCTATTTCTGGTACTAATGAAAGGCTAGTCATACCAGGCTGCGTATTTAATTCTAAAATATAAAATTTGTTCTTATAGAATTTAAAATCAGTTCTTGTTACGCCTTTGCATCCAAGAGCTAGATGAGCTTTTTTTGCTATTTTTAAAACTTCAAGGTATTTATTTTTTTTTAGTCTTGCAGGCATTATATGTTTTGTTTTTGCAGATTTTGTATATTTAGCTTTATAATCGTAAAATGATCTTTTGGGTATTAGCTCAATAGCGCCAATAGCAAGATTATTTAATATAGCTGCTTGTATTTCCTGACCTCCTATAAATTCCTCAAAAATTAATTGTGTATAATTTTTAAACAATAATTTAGTTGCTTTTTTTAAATCTTTAAAATTTTTTACTATTTTTACTCCGAGACTTGATCCCTCATTTGTTGGTTTAATTACAACGGGAAAAGAAATCTTTCTTCTTTTTAACATTGTCATTAAAATGTTACTATTATTTTCGTTTTTATAAATTGAAAAATATTTTGGGGTCAAAATTTTATTTTTTAAAAATATTTCTTTTGAAATAATCTTATCCATTGAATTATAAGAACTTATAACTCCTGAGTGAGTATAAGGGATTTTTAAATATTCAAAATAGCTTTGTGCCAAACCATCTTCACCACCCTTTCCATGCAATGCATTAAAAATTACATCAGTTTCGTTTTTATTTATTAAGTTCAAATTTTTAAATTTTGGGTCAAACTTAGTAACAGAGTACTTCTTTTTTTTAAGAGCTTTTATGCATGCTTTGCCGCTATCAAGACTTACTGCTCTTTCTCCTGAAGTTCCACCAAGCACTACGACAACTTTTTTAAATTTTTTTTTAATCACCAATTATCTTGATCTCCAATTCGAGATTAACTCCTGTTTTTATACTAACTGCCTTTTGAACTTTATTAATTAACCTTTCGATATCCGAAGATTTAGCTTTTCCGTTATTTACAAAAAAATTACAGTGTTTTTTTGAAATCACAGCATCGCCCTCGGTAAATTGATCACATCCAGTTTCTTTAATTAGTTGCCAAGCTTTTTTTTCATTGTTGAGATTTTTAAAAGTACTTCCGCATGTTTTTATTTGACTAGGTTGAGAGAATTTTTTTCTTTCAATAAATTCATTTTGTTTTTTTTGTATCTCCTCTTTTAATCTGTTAGTTCCTTTAAGTTTTACCGAAACTATAATAAATGCACTCGGTAAATTGACTCCTCTATAAAAAAATTTAATTTGATCTCGTTTAATTTCTTTTTCCTTGCAGTCATTTATGTCTATTACCTTCATTGAGACTAAACACTTCGAAATATCATACCCATAACAACCACTATTCATAATAACTGCACCGCCAATTGAACCTGGTATGCAAGAAAGAAATTCTAAATCAGCTATTGCATTATCTTTTGCAAAGTTTGAAACTTTACGATCTAGTGTTGCAGCACCGACCTCAATAGTTTTATTATCTATTAAATTTATATAAGAAAAATTTGAGCTAAGTTTAATTACTACTCCTTTTATACCATTATCACGTATGAGAGTGTTTGAACCAGCTCCTAAAATAGTGATTTTAAGTTTATTTTTTTTATTTTCTTTCAAAAACTCAATCAACTGTGATTTATTTTCAGGTTTAAATAAATATTCTGCAGGTCCGCCAAGATTGAACCAGCTATAATTTGACAGTTTTGTGTTATTTGAAATATTTTCACTAAATTTTTTAATCAATTCTTGATTTAAACTCATAAAATATATTTAAGTCCCCTCATATGTTTTGATATTGATCCTGCTCCCATACCTATAATTATTTCATCGGATATTAAATTTTTTTTAAAAAATTTCTCTAATTCTTTATAATCCTTTATTACTATTACTTGAGTCCTTGAGTGTTTTGAAATTAATTTTCCAAATTCTAATGCGTTAAATTTAGAGTTTTTCTTTTCACCTGCGCCAAAAATAGGGCAAAGAAGTACGAGGTTTGATTTATTAAATGATTTTGCAAATTCTTTTTTTAAGGATAATACTCTTGAGTAGCGATGAGGTTCAAAAACAGAGATAATAAATCTGTTTTGATATACATTTTTAACACCTTCTAAAATAGATTCTATCTCAGTAGGATGATGAGCATAATCGTCATAAAAATCATTTTTATTTTTAGTAAAAATTTTCGTCATTCTTCTTTGAACCCCTGAAAATTTTTTTAAAGACTTTTTAATTATATTTTGATTTAAACCAAGATTTAAACATACGGTTAAAGCTGCAGCTGCGTTTAAAACGTTATGTTTTCCTAATAACCTTAACTTTATATTTTTTATTTTTCGATTTTTCTTCTTTATATCTTTGTAACTTAAATCAAAAATAGAAAAGTCAACTTTATATTTGATATTTGATATTTTATAATTGGCATTTTTACTTTCACCATAAGTAAGAATATTTTTAGTTTTTACTTTATTAAATATTTTTTTGATATTTTTGTTATCTAAACAGATAATTGATTTACCAGTAGGAGGAGTTTTTTCAATGAATTTAATAAATGATTTTTCTAAATTTTTAAAATTTTTATAATAATCGATGTGCTCGTAATCGATATTGGTTACTATTGAATAATTAATTGGTAGTTTCAGAAAACTCCCATCTGATTCGTCTGCTTCTAAAATTGCCCAATCTCCTTTTCCAAGCCTTGCATTACTATTGAAAGAATTTATAACGCCACCATTAATTATAGTGGGGTCGAGTTTTTGATCTGATAATATTTTCGAAACTAATGATGTAGTTGTCGTTTTACCATGAGAACCTGTGATGATGATATTTTTTTTCAAAGAAACTACATCTGCTAAAACTTCTGCTCTAGAATAAATTGGTATTTTTTTTGAACGAGCAAATTTAATTTCGCTATTATTATTTTTTATTGCTGACGATCTAACCAATATTGTTGAACTTTTTAAATTATTTTTAGAATGGCCAATAAAAACCTTTATACCTGCCTTTGTGCAGGAAATAGTATTTTTATTTTTATTTTGATCACTTCCTTGAATTTTAAAACCCATATTTTTCATAATTTGAGCTAAGCCACTCATTCCAATTCCACCAATACCAACAAAATGTATTATCTCTTTTTGACCTAAATTAATCTTTTTCATTTAATAATTCCTTCATCATTTTGTCGATATTATTGTAGACATCTTTGTCAGAATATTGTTTTAAATTATTTACAATCTTATTTAACATTGATTTATTTTCATAAATATCTTTAATAAGGTTAAATAATCTTTCGTTTAAATCTTTTTCCTCTAACATATAACCGAAATTTTTATTTTTATAATAAATTGCATTTTTGAGTTGATGATTATCTGCAGATGTTGGTAAAGGTACGGCAATAAACGGTATATTTGCATTGGCCAGCTCTGCAAGCATAGATGATCCTGATCTTGTAATCCCTAAATTTACCTTTGAAAAATATTTAGCCAAATTTTTACTAAAATTAAATATTTCGAAATCAATATTAGACTTTTCGTAAAAAAATTTTAGATTATCATTTTGATTTGGTAAACATTGTTGAAAAATTTTAAGAGAAATACCACTGTCTATACATTTTTTAAAAATATTTGGTAATATTTCTGCAAATATTTTAGCAGCTTGGCTGCCTCCAAGAACAAATATATTTAGCGTTTTATTTTCTATTTTAATATTATTGTTTTTAGAGTAGTTAATTATTTCTTTTTTGATAATATTTCCTATTTTGAAAACTTTATTTTGATATTTTTTTGGAATTCCTTCAAGCTCGTTATAAGAAACTAATATTTTTTTCGCAAATGGTAATAAAAATTTATTTGCCTTTCCTAATATTAAATTATTTTCATAAATAACAAATTTTATTTTTAAAATACTAGCAGCAATACATATAGGAAAAGAGGCATAACCACCCATACCAAAGATAATTCTAGGTTTGTGGGATATTAAAAATATTAAAGACCTTAAAATTGAAAAAAAAATTGTTGCAATAGAAAAAATTAATTTAAATATATTATTATTTTTAAATGGTGAAGATGGTAATATCGAAATATTCAAATCTTTGAATTCTTTTAAATATTTATATCCTCTTTTATCTGAAACTAATTCTACATTATAATCTTTTTGAATTAGGTGAATGGCTAGATTATATCCTGGAAAAACATGACCACCTGTTCCTCCTATTGCTATTATTGCTTTTATTTTTTTAGTCATAAAGATAGCTTCTGTTTTTTGTATAATTAAGAATTACACCAGCGAGTATCGCACTTCCAATTAAAGATGAACCTCCGTAACTAAGAAATGGTAAAGTCATTCCGGTAGTTGGAATTAGACTTGTGTTTACACCAACATGTATGAAGGTTTGAAATACTAAAAGAGAAGCGAGACCGCACAAAGAAATTTTGATAAGCTGATCTTCTTGATTAATGCAATTTTTTATTATTCGAAATGAAATATACAAAAATAATAATATGATCATTATTGAGATTATTGAGCCATATTCTTCGGATATAATAGCAATTATATAATCCGTGTGTGCCTCTGGAACACTATCTTTTAAAATTCCTTCTCCCATACCTTGCCCTTTAAGACCGCCAAGTTTTATAGCATCTAATGCCGACGACGATTGAAATTTGTCTCCTTTTGAGGGGTCAATAAATGAGACTAGACGATTAATTATATAACCAAATTTTTCAGGCATAAAAAAAAGTAATGAGCTAAATACAAACAAGAAAATTGAGAAGAAACCGATAATATAAAACAAACTCACTCCTGAAATGAACACTGTTGCTGCCCAGCTGCCTATTAATAAAATAGATTGGCCTAAATCTGGTTGATCAATGAGAAGAATAATAACGGAAGTTAATAGTAAAAAACTAAAAAAGTATTTCACTTGAGAATTTTGTAGTTTTTCTAATGTTAAAATTTTTACTGTTGCAAGTATAAAAAAGGGTTTTAAAATTTCTATTGGTTGAAGTCTGAAAAAATAAAAGTCTAACCATCTTTTAGCTCCTTTAACCTCTATCCCAATTACTGGAACCAGGGCTAAAAAAATAAAAGAGAAAATAAATAATGGCGTTATAAATTTTTTTAACAGTGAGGTTTCTAAAACTGAAATTAAAAACATTATTGTTAAAGCCAAAAAGGTAAAAGTTAAATGCTTTAAAAAAAAGAAATAATAATCTTTATTAAGACGTTCTCCGGCTAATGATGATGTAGAGGAAAAAGAGAAAAATAAACCTAGGGCAAATAGTATTACAAAACAAAAAAAAATCTTTTTATCGATATTACGCCAATAATTAATTAACTGTGCTTTAAATGAATTTTCTAGCATAATATTTACTTAGTTTTTTAAATATTTCACCTCTTTTTTCAAAATTTAAAAATTGGTCATAAGAAGCTGATGCAGGACTTAGTAAAATCGTATTTTTTTTCTTATTGAACAATTTAATATCTTTTAAAATTTTAATTATCGAACTTCTTAAATTTTTGGAAACGTGAAAATTAATCTTATTTTGAACTTGTTTTTTAAAAAAGTTTGTATTTTTCCCGATAATATATGATTTTACTATATTTTTTTTCAGGTTGTTCAAAGTTATTCTATCGTTTTTTTTAGGTAAGCCTCCAACAATCCAAAATAAATTTTTTGTATTTCTTAAAGCAAACTTTGTAGCCTCAAATGAGGTGGCCTTTGAGTCATTTATAAATACACAATTTTTCTTTTTCAAAAAAACCTCATACCTATGCGGTAAACCAATAAAAGTATTTAATGATTTAACAAATGATTTTTCACTTATTCCGATCAGTTTTGATAAGGTAAGAACAAAAGACATGTTTTCGTCATTTATATCTAATTTTAAATACGAATTTTTGATCTTATGTTTGATTTTTAGATATGAATTAATTTTAGGTACAATTAATTTTCCATGTAAGTTTCTTTTTTTAAACTCGATTTTGAATTTGTTGTTTAAAATTGAAAATTGAGTTTTTTTTTTGTAAATTAAAAATTTTAAACTTTGAATTAATATAATTTTTCTTTGTTCGATGCCAATCAAGATGATCATTGGTTATATTAAGAAGTAAGGCATAATCTGGACGAATAAATTTAGAGTGAGAAAGCTGAAAAGAGGAGGCTTCAATTATTAAAAATTTTCTTCTATTCATTTTTAAATTTAAAATTGGTGTTCCAATATTTCCTCCAAGAAATGTTTTGTAATTATTTTTTGTTAATATGTGATTTATTATCTTACAAGTTGTCGATTTCCCGTTTGTTCCAGTTACAACAATACTTTTAGAAAAATTTCCTAGTAAATAAATAAGATCTATATCTGTAATAATTTTTTTTCTAAACTGAAATAATTTATTTTTATTTTTGGATTGATTTAAACTTACTCCAGGACTTAGAACTATAAAATCTACATTTTTCAATGCTTTATTTAAATTATTTACTCTTTTTTTTTTATATAAATTCTTATTAAAATCGTCCCATACTTTATAACTCTGAAAATTGTTTCTTTTAAAAAAATTAACTACAGACTGGCCTGTCTGTCCTAATCCATAAACGAGAAAAGATAATTTTTTAATATTGCTAGTGGAAAGCATCTGCTACCTTAGTTTAAGTGTCGCTAATCCTACTAATGCCAAGATAATAGCAATGATCCAGAAACGAATTACAATCGTTGGCTCCGCCCAACCTTTTTTCTCAAAATGATGGTGTATTGGTGCCATTTTAAAAATTCTTTTTCCAGTAAGCTTAAAAGATATTACTTGAATTATGACTGAAACTGTTTCCAAAACAAATAAACCACCGATTATTGCCAAAACAATTTCATGTTTTACTATAATTGCAATCGCGGCTAGAGATCCTCCTAAAGAAAGAGAGCCCGTGTCACCCATAAAAATTTTTGCTGGAGGAGCGTTATACCAAAGAAATCCTAAGCAAGCTCCAACTATTGATCCACAAAAAATTGATAGCTCACCTACATCGGGTATGTACTGAATCTTTAAATATTCAGAAAAAATTGTATTTCCTACAACGTAAGAGATTAATGTAAATGAAAGAGCAACTAACATGACTGGAACTGTGGCCAGACCGTCAAGCCCATCCGTTAAGTTAACAGCATTAGATGCTCCAATTATAACAAATAATGCAAAGGGAATAAAAAATAAACCCATGTGTAAGATAAAATTTTTAAAAAAAGGGAAATAAAGATCAAATAAAAATTCGTGATTAGAGTATTCAATTAAAGCGTATAAAGCTAAAGCACTTATTATTAATTGACCAAAAAATTTATATCTAGACTTTAATCCACTGGAATTTTTGTGTTTGATTTTTAGTACATCATCTAAAAGTCCTAAAGCACCAAGACTTAAGGATACGAATATTAATGTCCAAACATAAAAATTTGTAAGATCTGCCCAAAGTAAAGTGCTAGAAATTATTCCTATAATAATAATTACCCCTCCCATTGTGGGAGTGCCAGATTTTTTAACGATATGGTCAATCGGGCCGTCTTGCCTAATTGGGCCTGTAATCATTTTTTCTGAAAAAATTTTAATAAGCGGAGCTCCAATTATAAAGACTACGACTAATGAAGTTATAACAGATAACCCTGTCCTAAAAGTCAAATATTTGAATACATTAAAAAAAGAATATTGATCAATCAAAGAAGTGAATAAATGGAATAACATTTAGTAACCTTTTATCATTTTTCTGCTAAAGTTATTTAAACCTGTCGCATTAGATCCTTTAATCATTAAGTAATCATTATTAGCTATAATATTATTTAAAGTAAAATCTATATCTGCCTCTTGTTGAAAAATGTTGCCTCGCTTATTTTTATGAATATTTCTATAAGTGATAAGAGTTTTTTCACCTTTTATGAACACCTTGTCTATATCTGTATTGTTAATAACTTTTGATAAATCTTTATGCAATTTGTCAGATTTATCTCCTAATTCGAGCATATCTCCTAATAACAAATATTTTTTAAATTTTTGTTTTTTAATAGAATTTAGATTTTTAACTGCATTTTTAACTGATAAAGGATTCGCGTTGTAACTTTCATCAATTAATTTAAATTTTTTATTATATCTTTTAATATTGTGAACTTTCCCCCTACCCTCTGTTGGTTCATATTTTTTAAATAAGTTAGTAATATTGTTAAGATTTAAATTCAATTCTTTCAATAAAGCTAAAGAGGATAGAATATTATAAATATTTATATTGTTATTTTCTATTTTAAGAAATTTATCTTTGATTTTAATATTCAATAATTGTTTCTTTTTATCTTTATATTTTGACATAAGACAAATATCTGAATTTTTATTTATTCCAAAAGAGACAACTTTTAATTTTTTAAGAATTGCTTTTTTCTCAAGGTAATTAAAAAATTTATCGTCTCGATTTAAAATTATAGTTCCATTTTTTTTAATATTATTTAGGATCTCTCCTTTTGCATCTGCTATAGCTTTTAAATTTTTAAAATTTTCAATATGGGCCTCCCCAATATTTGTAATTATTCCTATATGAGGTTTTATAATCTTAGATAGTGAATTTATCTCTCCTGCCTTACTCATTCCAACTTCAAAAATACTGTATTTATGTATCGTATTGAGTTGAGAGAGACTTAACGGAACTCCGAAATGATTATTATAAGATTTTGGTGAGCAGAATGTTTCTCCGTAGTTTTGTAATAAATTTTTGATTAAATTTTTAAGTGAAGTTTTTCCTGCGCTACCAGTTATTGCAAAAACTTTTGCATTACTATATTCCCTTTTTTTTGAGGCAAAATCATTCAAAAATTGTATCTCATTTTTTACTTTTATAATTTTATTTTTAAATTTTTTAATGCTCTTTGAGGAGATAATATATTTAGCTCCTTTTTTAATTGCTTGTGAAATAAATTTAGCTCCATCGTTTTTTTTTCCCCTAATTGTAAGAAATAAATTTTGTTTTTTAATATTTCTTGTATCAATTGAAAGTCCGTGGAAATTTTCTAGTTTTTTTCTTTTAACGATTTCTCTTAAAATTTTTTTATTTTGAGCAAAATTATTATCTCTATTTGATATTTTTTTTGTTTTAATCTTTAATCTTTTAATTATTTCTTTATCTGAAATTTCAAGGATCTTATTTTTGTAAATTTGCTGAACCTCATGACCTTTGCCAGCTATTAAAACAACTTCATTTGGTTCTGCATTTGTAATAGCAGTTTTTATAGCCTTTTTTCTGTTTGCTATATCGTAACAATTGATGTTATTTATATTTTTAATTATTTCCTTTCTTATCTTATCTGGTTTTTCAGATCTTGGATTATCATCGGTTACATAAATTTTATCACAATTTAAACTTGCAATTTTCCCCATTATTGGCCTTTTTTTATGATCTCGATCTCCTCCACAACCAAAAACTAAAGAAATTTTTTCACCATGAGTTTCCTTTAATGCTTTTAAAGATTTAAATAATGCATCAGGTGTGTGTGCAAAGTCGACATACGTTTTTATATTATTTGTAAAAGTTTTGACAAACTCAAGTCTGCCATTAACGTCTTTAATATTTGATAAAGAGCGAAATATTTTTTTCTCACTTAAATTACATAATTTTGCTGCTGCAATCGCCATTGATAAATTTTTCAATTGAAATTCGTTAAGTTTTAAATTGTTTTTGTTTTTCAATTTCTTTTTTATTGAGCTGATATCGACTAAACGTAGATCTTTTTTTTTTGAAATTTTTTTTAATATTGAAAATTCTTTTATACTTTTATCTACAATCATTGTTTTTTTTTTGGATAAAACTTTTTTAAATAAGAGTAATTTTGAATTCAAATATAGTCGCATAGTTTTGTGATAATCTAAATGATCTTGACTAAAGTTAGTAAAAATTGCTGCTTTTAAATTAAGGTGATTTAATCTTTTTTGATGTAAACCATGACTTGATGCTTCTATCATAACATGACGGACTTTATTTTTTTTTAATCTTTCTAAGGTTTGATGAAGTGAAATTGTTTCAGGGGTCGTCAGATCTGACTTTGAAGCTTTGCCTTTATATTTAATTCCAAGAGTACCGATTGTTGCGACAGGAATATTATTAATATTTAATATCTGGTAGAAAAGATCTGCTACAGACGTTTTTCCATTAGTTCCAGTAACTGCGATTATACTTTCTGGTTTTGAAGTATAAAATCTTGATGAAATTAAACTTAATAAATTTCTAATATCTGAGGTCTTTATGATTGTAATTTTATCATTTTTGTATTTACATTTCTTAGAACATACAAGCACTGAAGCTCCATTTTCTAAAGCCTCGTCTATAAATTTTTCACCATCAAATTTATGACCTTTAATTGCAAAAAATATAAAACCCTTTTTAATTTTTTTGCTGTTTGTTGATAGTCCTAAAATTCTTATATTTTTTTTTTCTTTAGGGAGATTGTTAATTATTTTTTTCAGCAACATATTGATTATTAAAGTCTTCACTTTTTATGGCTAAAATTGGTCCAATTTTTTTAATTATTTTGCCAGCAACGTATACTGAATTCCACCCAGCCTCATTTCGAGAACCTTTAATTTTCATACCTTTGTAATTGTAAATTAAATCTTTCGCTACTCGAGGGTTTTCAAGCATTACCAACAATGCGTATTTTGGTTTGTAAGAAGGAAAAACAGATATGAAAGTATTTAAATTTTTATTTTTATCCTTGTAATTTTGAGAAGTACCAGTTTTTCCTGCTACATTATAACCATGAATATTAGCAAAATTTGCTGTTCCCTCATCATCAACTACAACTTTTCTTAAAATTTTATTAATATTTTCACTTGTTTTTTCGGAAAACAGTCTAATATTTCTTTGACTTTTATTATCTCTAATCAAATTTGGTTCAACTAGTATACCTCCATTAGTTAATGCCGAATAAACAGACACTGCTTGTAATGGTGTTGTGGTAATCCCATGTCCAAATGAAATGGTCTCTAGTTTACACTTATTCCAGTTAAAACTTATCGGATTTCCTACTTCCTCTAATTGAATTTTTGGACTTTTTAGCAAATCCGCATCTTCGATAAACTTTTTGTACTTTTCTTCACCAATTTTTCTAGCAATAAGCAAAGTTCCAACATTTGAAGATCTAACCAAAATGTCTTCTACAGATAAATTTTTTGGAAATTTTTTTATATCAGATATTTCATATTTAGAGCATTTTACTGATTGAGGAATATTTTTTAATATTGTGTCTGGTTTTACAAGTTCGTTATCTAAGGCAAGTGCTACGGTAAAAGTTTTAAAAATTGAACCTAGCTCATAAACGCCTTTGGTAATTTTATTAATATACTTTTTATCTACTAAATCAGCTCTTTTATTAATGTCAAAATTTGGAAGAGATACTAAAGATAAAATATCTCCATTTTCAACATCCATAAGTAAAGAAGCTCCTCCTTTTGATTTAAAAGTAATCAGTGCTTTGTTCAACTCTTTACTAATTATATGTTGAATATTAGCATCTAAAGTTAACGCTAAAGGTTCATTATAAAATTTATTATTCTTTAGTTCTTTGTCAAAATATTTTTCTACTCCAGAGACACCATAATTATCATAATCTACCTGACCAATAACGTGGCTAAATAAGTTACCATGGGTATAAATTCTTGATTGAAAAGGTTCAAATATTACTCCTTTTTCACCTAAACTCCATAATTTTTCTTTTTCAAGTTGGGTAATACGTTTTTTTATGTAGAAATATTTTCCACTATTAATTTTATTTTTGATTTTGTTTATTTGTAATTCCGGGAAATTTAATTGTAATTTTATCAAAAAATTTTCTTTATTATTGATTAAGCTTGGATTTACTGCTGCATGAAAAGATTTTATATTTCTAGAAATAAGCTCGCCATTTCTATCAACAATGTCTCTTCGTAACAAAGTGAACTTGTTAGAGGTGTTTTCATTTTGAAATATTTCTATTGTATTAAGAGATACATGAATAATTCTAATGCTAAAAATAAAGATTAATGAAAAAAATAAAAAAAATAATAGATAAATTCGATCTTGGGAAAAGTTATTTTTTTTTGAAAATTTATTTTTCTTATTTGTTTCCATGTAATCTTCAAAATAAAAGCTTGATTGATTACTATTGAAATTCTTGTTTTTTTTTCGTTTTTTTTTTATTTCAGTTTTTTTGAATTGCATATTTATTTTCCAGTTCTAAGAAATTTGAGATACTTAAAAAAATATTTGAATAATTCATTGGAAAGTAATTCTTTATATCTAAATATTCTATTTTTTTCTCAATCATTGAAGGTGATGTTAGATAAGAGAAGTCTAATTGCGACTCATTTAAATCTTTTTCTTTATTCAAAATTTTATTGTTTAAACTAAAAATTTTTTTTTCTATTTCCCTAGTTTGATTTTTTATTGTAGATGTTGAAATTAATAAAAATGAAAAAATTAAAACTGAAACAATTATTTTAAGTTTAAGCATTGTGAGCCTCGATATCTATATATTTATTAAATTTTGAAAACAAATTCGCAGGATAAACAAACTTATTTTTACTTCTTGTGGCAAATCTTAGTTTCGCAGAACGTGATGGGTTATTTTTGTTTATTTCATTTATTGAGGGTTTTATTGCTTTCTTATTGTAATTTTCAAATAAAAAAGAATTATTATTAATCTCTTCTGGTAAGTATCTTGAGGGTTTAGATTTATTTTGAGAAAAATTACTAAAAAAAAATTTTACTATCTTATCTTCGATTGAGTGAAAACTAACAATTATAATCCTTCCGCCAGGTTTCAATAGTTGTGTCGCTTTTGTAATTCCTTCCATCAGCTCTGTAATTTCTTTATTAACAAAGATTCTCAAAGCTTGAAAAGTTTTAGTGCTTGGATTTATTTTTGAAGAATAATTTTTTTTTTTACTCTTTTCTATAATTTCAACTAATTCATCAACCTTGGTAATTTTTTTTTCCTGTCGAGCCTTAACAATATTTTTTGCAATTTTTGATGCTTCTTTTTCATCACCTAAAATTTTTAAAATTAATTTTAGTTTTTTCTCATTAACGTTATTAATAACTTCTAGTGCTGACAATTCAGTGAGTCCCATCCGCATGTCTAATTTATCTCTAGATTTAAATGAAAAACCTCTTTTTAGATCTCTTAATTGTATAGATGAAAGACCAAGATCAAAAATAATTGCATCAACTTCACTATTTAAAATTGTATCTATTTGGCTAAATTTTGATTGATGAAATTGAAATCTATTTTTAAACTTTTTCTGAAGATTTTTTGCAATTGAAATCACGGCTTTATCCCTGTCGATAGCAATTACTTTAGTTTTTGGAAATTCAAGAATCGCATTTGAATAATTTCCACCTCCAAATGTGCAATCAACAAATAGTCCACCCTTTTTAGGTGAACAAATATGAATTACTTCGCTCAACATTACTGGAAAATGGGAAAATTCCAGTGATGTAGTTTGGGTTTTCATTTTTTTTAAAAATGATCATTAAAACTTCTGTCTTCTTAGAAATGCAGGAATTTCAAAATCCTCTTCTTTTAGCTCTTGATCGAATAATTGATCTGTTTCATTATTCTCTCTTAAATCCTTTTCCTCAGAGTTATCGAAATCATTATTTTCCTCATTGAAAAGTTTAGGAGTAAATTCTTCTTTTATATTTTCTTGATCAAAATTATTGTCAGTGATTACGTTCTCATTTAAGGTGTCATTTTCTAAATTGTTTTCTATATATGTGGTACTTTCAATAGATACACCAGAGGGAATTTCATCTGCTGAATGAGATTTGTTAATTGAATTTTCTGCAATCTGGTTTTCCTCGTTTCTTTCGAAGCTATCTATTAGCGCATTTTGTTCTTCGTTATTTTTTATTTCGTAACTTTCGTCAAGCTTCAAAGCGTTTGCGCCCTCGATTGAGCTCATAACATTTTGTTCAATACTATTTTTTGAAAACAAATTTTCAGAAAAATTATTTCTATTATTTGAATTACTTACAATATTCAGAATTGGTCTTGATTCTGATGAAATTGTAGAACCTTTTAGAGATGTAGCTACAATTGAAACTCTTATTTTACCATTCATAGTTTCATCTTTTATTGCACCAAATATCAATTCTGCTTCGGGATCTACCTCAGCTCTGATCTTGTTTACGGCCGCATCAACTTCAAAAAGTTTAATGTCACTTCCACCAGTTATATTTACAAGCAATCCTTTTGCTCCTTGTAAAGAATATTCATCAATTAACGGATTATTTAAAGCTAACTCGGTTGCGGCCATAGCTCTATTCTCTCCATCAGCTTCACCTGTACCCATCATTGCTTTTCCACTTGAGTTCATGACAGTTTCAACATCAGCAAAATCTAAATTGATCATCCCAGGTCTTACCATTAGATCAGTTATACTTTGTACTCCGTGCTTTAGAACATCATTTGATAAGCTAAATGACTCTTCAAACCCAGTTGCTTCGTTAGCAATTTTAAATAAATTCTGATTAGGAACTACAATCGTAGTATCTAAATATTTTTTCAATTCTTCTAGACCTGCAATTGCTCTTCTCATTCTTTTAGGGCCCTCATATGAAAATGGTAATGTAGTAACACCTACAGTTAAAATATTCATTTCTCTTGCAGCTCTCGCAATAACATGAGAGGCACCAGTGCCAGTTCCACCTCCCATTCCTGAAGCGATGAAAACCATATTACTACCTTGAATATAATTTACTATTTCATTTATAGACTCATCAGCTGCGGCTTGACCAATATCATGCTTTGCTCCAGCACCGAGTCCCTTAGTTAAATTCATACCTATTTGTATTTTTGCATCTGCCTTGCTCATTTTTAAATCTTGTGCATCAGTATTTACTGCAACAAATTCGACTCCTTGCATTCCTGCTTCAATCATTGCATTAATAGCATTTCCCCCAGCTCCTCCTACTCCAACTACTAGTATTCTAGGTTTTAACTCCCTTAACTCACCGCCGCCGACATTTATGCTCATAATACCTCCCCTTTCTGTTTGTTTTCCCACTTTAAATTAGATCTATTTTGAAAAGCCTTTTTTCTAGCAAGAGTTTTAAATTTATCAAAATTTTTAGGGTCCCAAATTTGAAATGTTTTCCCTAACCCAACAAATAAGACATTATTTTTAATTTTGGCATGGCTTAATAATTTTTCTGAAATTGAAACTCTGCCTTCAGTATCAAATTGAAGATTTTCACTTTCTGATAAAACAGAAGTTGCAAAATAATCTCTTTTTTCCTCAAACGGATTAAGAGAGTCTATTGTATTTGATAATTTTTCAATTCTATCCTGAGAGCATGCCTCTAAAGCTGTATGGTTAAAAGATGGATAGCTTATAAAGCCATTATAACCCATAGAGTTAAGATGTGATCTAAAAGTAGCTGGCACAGATACTCGACCTTTCTTGTCTATTTTGTTCTCGAAACTTGATAAAAACATTTTTATATAAAAACCTTATATTCTTAATTATTTTCAAATCACCCTCCATTATGGGATAATTTGGGATAGTATGGGTTTTTATAAATTAGTCAATACATTGAATCTGCAATAAAGTACAAAAAGGGAACATTCATTTTGGATTGCTAGACAATCTGTAAGCCGGGTTCTGTCATTGAAGATGTCATTTATCTAGACTTAAATTCGCATTTAAGTTCAAGCGGTTAACCCAGAAGACGAACTAAAGACTGTTTTTAGCGTATTTACGCATTGCCTTCTCTATTTAACCTTGCTCCCAGTGGGGTTTGCCTTGCGTTTTTTGTTACCAAAAAACCGGTGAGCTCTTACCTCGCCGTTTCACCCTTGCCTCGATAAGGCGGTTTATTTTCTGTGGCACTATCCCTGAAGTCACCTTCGCCAGTCATTAACTGGCACTGTGTCTTTACGGAGCCCGGACTTTCCTCTGTAATAAATCATACAGCGAACATCCAATTATCTAGCGATCAACTATTAATTGAATTAATTTGATTTTTCAAGAAAAACCTTATTGGCTAATAAACTGCTAATTTCAAGTGTTTTTTGATCAATTTTACCTGTGACTTTCCTTGGCAAGTATCTTTGCTGAAAAGTTTTAATAATATGTCTATCGTTTTTTCGTCTGATTTTGACAGAAAAATATCTGTACCCAATTTTAAAAATATTCTTAAAAAAAATATTTTGCATCTTTTTTTTATTTGAATAATTAATTCCCTTTCTACCCTTTTTATACCAAATACCACAATTATGTTCGCTCATTACTTTCCAAGGAAATTTTTCACCAGGATCAATTTTTCGTAGTGGGGCTATATCAGAATGACCTAGAAAGTTTTCTCTACTAATCTTAAATTTTTTTTTAAGAAACTTACATAATCTTAATAAATTTCTTATTTGAATTTTAGTAAAATTTTGGTACCCAAATTTATGTCCTTTATTAACAAGCTCTATACCTATCGAATTTTTATTTAAATTTTTATAATTTTTCCATTTAGACTTTCCAGCATGCCAAGCGATTTTCTCATCTTTAACCATTTGAGTAATAAATCCTCTTCTATTGATTAAATAATGCGCGCTAACTTTTGATTTTGGATTTTTAAGCCTTTTAAGAGATTCAATTTCAGATTGCATTCCTGTGTAATGAATAATCACAAAAATTATATGTTTTTTTATCCTTGATTTCTTTGAACAATTAGGGGAAAGATCAATTTTTTTTTTCATTAATTTATAAATTATAATCATTATCGTCACTAATTATGACCATTTTTAAGCTAAATTTTATATAGATTATAGATTATAAATATATATATACCTTATTTATATGATTTTAAAAAATTTAAAGCTAATTGTTACCTCGTTCATACTCCTAGTTGGACTTTTTTCTCTGCAAGCGAAAGCGACTAGTGAATGTTTTGAAAATACAAGTAGAGCGATTTTTAAATTTAATATGGCTCTGGATGATGCTATTTTGGAGCCAATTGCTAAAGGATTTAATAAATTACCTGAACCAATAAAAGTAAGCACAAATAATTTTACATCTAACATCGGAACACTTTTGTCTATACCAAACAATATATTACAAGGAAATATTAATCAACTTGGGCACTCTATGGGAAGTTTTATTGTTAATACTTCCGTAGGAGTTCTAGGAATTTTTAATCCTGCTGAAAAATTAGGATTAAACTCTCATAAAGAAGATGTTGGTCAAACTTTAGGAACTTATGGTATTGGAACAGGTTGCTATTTTGTTTTACCAATATTAGGTCCTACAACTGTAAGAGATTCGATTGGTTTACTTGCTGACTCATTTATTGATCCATTTGCAATTATGACGATTAGAGAGCATGAAATTTTAAGCACCTCGGGAAATGCATTAGATTATTATTCAGTTAAGGGAGCAACTGCCATAAATTTTAGAGCAGAGAATGATTTAAATTTCACGAGTTTAGAAAAAAACTCTATTGATTTATACTCTTCTATAAAAAGTGTTTATCTACAAAAAAGAAAAAATGAGGTCAAAAACTCTTCAGAAGATCAGGATGACTGGGGAAATTTAGATAAATAACGTTTAAATGAAAAAAGCTATTCTTATTCTTATTTCATTTTCATTTTTGTATTCGTCTCTATGGGCCTACAGCTCAAATCCAAGAGATTTTATATCCGAATTAGTCAACGATTCTATAAAGACTTTATCTGACAAAGATTTAAATAAGGAAGAAAAATCACTTTATATTGAAAAAATCGCATTGGATAATGTGGATATAAATGCATTAGGTTTATACACACTTGGAGATATAAGAAAGACCTTAAATGAACAAGACGTAGCCAAATTTCAAAACGTTTTCAGAAGTTATTTTTTGAAAAGCTTAACTTCAAGACTTTCAGATTATTCATCAAGTAGATTTGAAATTATTGGTGATGATAAAAAAAGTTCAAATTACACTATAGTAAATTCTAAAGTTTTGCCAGACAACGGTCCAGAGATCAAAATTGATTGGAGAGTTTATACAAAAAATCCTGAAAAACCATTAATAAGAGATTTAATTGTTGAGGGATTAAGTTTAGCTAGAACTCAAAAAGAGGAGTTTGCTTCAATACTAAATTCAAATGATAATGATATTGGAATTCTCATAAGTAAATTAGAGGATTTCGTTAACAAGAATTAATGTGGTGGGCCCGCCAGGACTCGAACCTGGGACCAATACATTATGAGTGTACTGCTCTAACCAACTGAGCTACAGGCCCAAAGGATTTACTTATATCACAAATATTTATTTTTCTAAGAAACTTTTTAGTTGTTTTGATCTACTAGGGTGTTTGAGTTTTCTTAGGGCCTTGGCCTCAATTTGTCTTATTCTTTCCCTTGTAACAGAAAACTGAAGACCGACTTCTTCTAAAGTATGATCTGTATTCATTCCTATTCCAAATCTCATTCGTAAAACTCTTTCCTCTCTAGGAGTTAATGACGCTAAAATCTTTGTAGTAGACTCACTAAGATTTGACTGAATTGCAGTATCAAGAGGTTGTAAAGCATTTTTGTCTTCAATAAAGTCTCCAAGACTACTATCCTCTTCATCTCCAACAGGTGTTTCTAAAGAAACTGGCTCTTTAGCTATTTTTAGAACTTTTCTAACTTTTTCTAATGGCATAGCTAATTTTTTAGCTAGCTCCTCAGGAGTAGGTTCTCTACCGAACTCACTCATTATCTGTCTTTGAGTTCTTACAATTTTATTAATTGTTTCAATCATATGAACTGGTATTCGTATAGTTCTAGCTTGATCAGCTATTGATCTTGTAATTGCTTGTCTGATCCACCAAGTTGCGTAAGTTGAAAACTTGTATCCTCTTCGATATTCAAATTTATCAACTGCTTTCATCAGACCAATATTTCCCTCTTGAATTAAATCTAAAAACTGTAAGCCTCTGTTAGTATATTTTTTAGCAATTGATATTACGAGTCTAAGGTTTGCTTCAACCATTTCTTTTTTTGCTATTCTAGACTCCCTCTCCCCCTTTTGAATTCTATTTACAAGTTTTTTAAATTCTCCGACAGATAAACCTATTTTTTTACTGAATTCTACAAGTCTCTCTTTTATTTCAGCAAAGTCTTTTTTGAATTTTTTAAAGAAAGCTTTCCAGGTAGCATTTTCTTTTAAAAAAGTTTCAAATTTTGGGTTTATCTCATTTCCTACATAATATTTCAAAAACTCCTCACGTGAGATTTTGTTATCCATCGCTAAACGTAATAAAACACCCTCTAACGAAACTATTCTTTTATTCTCTTTATAATGAGCTTGAACTAATTCCTCCACTATATGAGGTGCTAGTTGTAAATTTTTAAAATTATCTACAAGTATTTCCTGAATTTTTTTAAAATTTTTATTTTTTGAAACTGACAATTCTTTTGAATTTAAAAGACACTCTAGTTTTTCAATTTGGTATTTTTTAAGTTTTGAGTAGTTTTTGCTCAAAGCGTCTAAAATATTGATAATTTTTGGTTTAATTTCTTCCTCCATTTTAGCAAGCGAGACGTTAAATTCATCATCTTCAGAGGAGTCTTCTTTTTTGTCACCACCTTCCTCTTTTTTGTCTTTTTCTTCTTCTTTAATATTCGGCTTAGTTTTTTTATTTATCTTTAAATCGTCTTCCTCGTTCATTGCTTCAAAATCTTCATAAGTTGAGTCAATATCAATTATATCCCGCACCAAAAGTTGCTGAGTTTCTATTTGCTCTTTCCACTCATTAATTTTCTTTCCAACTATAGGACTTTGTGTCAATGCATTAATCATTACGTCTTTACCTGCTTCTATTCTTTTCGCAATTGCTATTTCTCCTTCTCGAGATAGCAATTCTACTCCGCCCATCTCTCTTAAATACATTCTTATTGGATCATCACTTTTATCTGATGATTTTTCTTCGCTTGTATTTGCAGTTTCCTTTTTTTTATTTGATTGAAATTGAGATTTTTTTTCAACTAATGTTATTTTCTCATCTACGATTATTAAGAAGGCTCGTTCAATATTTTCATTAGTGCTGTTCCTTTTTCCTAAGGATTTACCTAATTCTTCGTAAGTGATGAAACCTCTATGTTTACCTTTATCAAGTAGTCTCTCGAATGATTTTGTTATAAGTTTTTCAGCCATAAAAGGGTAAGTTGGATATATATAATGACTCAATTGAAAAAATCTATACTTTTTTTATTCACTATTTATCTGGCTTTTAAGCCTAATTAATTCGGAATAAGAGCTTTCATCAAGATTATTAATTAGTTTTTTTTCAAGAGATTCTATTTTTTTAAGATTATCTTGTTCTTTAAAGTCTACAATTAATTCATCTAACATATGAAATATACCTTCATCAGTTTTATCTTGAGTAATAATTTGAATATTTGAGTTTTCTTTTATTTCTTCTATAAGCATTTTGTATTCAGTATTAATTTTTTGTTGAATTGTTTTTTTATCAATTTGCTCAGAAAGTAAAGTTAGAACTTCATTTTTTAAACTTTCATTTTTTTCAGACAATAACTTTATTTTAGATAATTCTTCAATTTTTTTTTCAGCAATTTTAAAATTATTTAAAATAATATATAAAATAGAGAACTCTAAAATTTGAATTTTTGAAAGATCTTTTCTCTTTTGATGTAAAATTTTTGTTTCATTTAGTATTTTGAAATTCTTTTTCTTTGTAAATTTTGAATAGTAAAGTTTTTGACTTGATGATTGTAATGGCGTTAAATTTTTTAATTTTTCCAGAAAATCCTCTAACACATACTTTTTTAATGTTTCATCTTGAATAGAATAAGTTAATTTTTTAATCTCTTTTTCAAAGTTCGAAACCTCAAATGGATTATTTAAACTTATTTTACTTAAATTGTAGTTCCAAATAAAGGATTGAATAATTGATTTTTCTTTTAATAGTTCTAAAAATTCTTTTTTTCCGTTTTTAGCAATAAAATCATCAGGATCTTCTCCCTCTGGCATTACAGAAAAGTAAATTTTATTTTTTTCGTTTATAAATGGCAATAACTTCTCTGAAATCCTATAAGCTGCTTGTTGTCCGCTTATATCTCCATCTAAACAAATTATTGGATTAGGAAAAAATCTCCAAATTAAGCTCATTTGTCTCTCAGTTAAAGCTGTGCCAGAATTAGCTACAACATTTTTGATACCTGATGAGTGAAGACTTACAACATCCATGTAGCCTTCTACGATTATAACTTCGTCTGTATTAGCCCTACTATTTTTGGCTCTATCAAGATTGAATATTATATTACCCTTTTTATAAAATTCTGTCTCAGGTGAATTAATATATTTTGCTAACTTTCCATCTTTAATTATTCTTCCACCAAAAGCAACTGTTTCTCCTTGTATATTATTAATAGGAAATATTATTCTTGAATTAAATCTATCAACAAAAACTCCAGTTTTATCGCTCTTATAATATAAACCCGTTAAATTAATTTCATCTTCAGAATATTTTTTTAATAATTCTTTATAAAAGTCATTTTTCCAAGGCACGAAGCCTAATTTAAATTCATCAATTAGACCTTTATTTAAATTTCTTTTTTTTAAATAATCTAAGGCTTCTTTATTATTTTCTTTATAAATTTGCTGGTGAAAATGTTCTGAGTATTCTTGTAAAATCTTTTTATATGTTTGAAACCTAAGATCTTTTTTTTTATCAAAATTTGTGAAACGATATGGTTGCATTCCTGCTTCGGCTGCTAGAATTTTTACAGCTTCTCCAAAACCAACTGATTTAGTCTTCATTAAAAAATCAAATATGTTTCCATGCTCGCCTGTGCTAAAACAGTGGTAAAATTCTTTCTCATCATTTATTGTGAAAGAAGGTGTTTTTTCATTTTTAAAAGGTGATAAACCAATAAACTCTTTTCCTCTTTTTTTAAGCTGTACGGTTTTACCAACCACTTGTGAAACTTTTATTCTCGTTTTTATTTCATCCAGGTATTCTTTAGGGTATTTCATTCTTAATTCAAAAGCCCTTTCAAGATTGAGCTTACTTTGGAAAAATCTAAAGAGTCTGCGTGTTTTGATTTCAAGGTTCCCATAATTTTTCCCATATCTTTCATTGATGATGCCCCAACAGACTTGATTGTTTCTTCGCAAATTTTTTTAGTTTCCTCTTCGCTTAATTGTTTTGGCAAAAAAATATTGATAACTTCTATTTCTTTTTTTTCATTATCAAGAAGCTCTTTACGTCCGGCTTTTTCATAAACTTCGCTAGACTCGTTTCTTTGTTTTATCATTTTTTTAAGTAGTGAAATAATATCACTATCCTTTATTTCTTTTTGACCTTTGGACCTTCCTGCGATTTCAGCATCTTTAATTGCTGAAACAATTAGCCTCAAAGTTGGGTAAATATTTTTGTCTTTGGCTTTTAAGGCTTGGTTTAACTTATCTTCTATTTGTTTTTTTAGAGACATAATTGTGATTTATTTTAATCACAATTTTAATACAAAATAAAAAGAAGTTTGTTGACGATTTTGTTTCTATTTCATATGTTGCGCAAAATCATGTTTATAAGTTTTTTACTTTAACTCATGAGTTGTATTTGAAGAAGATTGGTCAAAATATAAACTCTAAAAAAAATCTTAAAAAGATCGATTCCACTGCTATTTTAGTTCTGCAAAATGGTAAATTTTTTAAAGGTGTAGGTTTGGGTTACAAGGGGACTGCAACTGGTGAAGTATGTTTTAATACCTCAATTACTGGTTACCAAGAAATAATTTCTGATCCTTCTTATGCAGATCAAATTATAAACTTTACTTTTCCTCACGTAGGTAATGTAGGAACAAATAAAGAGGATCATGAATCTGATAAAATATGGACTAAAGGGGTAATAATAAACACCGAAATAACTAATCCATCAAATTATAGATCTTTAAAACATTTAGATAAATGGTTACAAAAAAATAAGATTGTTGGGATAACTGGAATTGATACTAGAAATTTAACAAATTTCATTAGAGATAAAGGTGCTCCTAAGGGGACGATATCTTTTCACAACAAAAATAAATTAAATATAAAAAAGCTAATTAAGATAACAAATAAATGGAGTGGTCTTAAAAACTTAGATTTAGCAAAAATGGTTACTACTAAGAAAAATTATTTATGGCAAGACTATAAAACATGGAAAAAAGGGAATGGATATTTAAAAAATAAAAAAAAAATATTACATGTGGTAGCCATAGATTATGGAATAAAGAAAAATATTTTAAGATATTTTTCAGACTTTAATTGTAGGGTTACAATTGTTCCATGCAAAACAGGTACAAAAGATATTTTAAAACTCAAGCCTAATGGAATATTTTTATCAAATGGGCCCGGAGATCCTGCGGCGACTGGGAAATATGCAATACCGACAATTCAAGAATTAATCAAAAAAAAGTTACCATTATTTGGAATCTGTTTAGGCCATCAAATCCTAGCTTT
Organism: uncultured Pelagibacteraceae bacterium; assembly: GCA_902619495.1. Taxonomy (GTDB): domain Bacteria; phylum Pseudomonadota; class Alphaproteobacteria; order Pelagibacterales; family Pelagibacteraceae; genus Pelagilacustribacter. The sequence goes on along the minus strand of CACNEM010000006.1, from coordinate 6,673 downwards.
AGCACTCGGCGCTAAAACAGAAAAGATGAAATTAGGGCATAGAGGAGCTAACCATCCTGTTAAAAATTTGATTGAAGGCAATGTTGAAATCACAAGTCAGAATCACGGATTTGAAGTAATTAAAAAAGGTATGCCTAAAAATATAAGAGTTACTCATCAGTCTTTATTTGACAACAGCATTGAGGGTATCGAGCTAAAAAATAAACCCGTTTTCTCAGTTCAATATCATCCGGAGTCCAACCCTGGTCCTCAAGATAGTGTTTATTTATTTGATAAATTTGTGGAGAGTATGAAAAAAAATGCCAAAAAGAAAAGATATTAAAAAAATTTTAGTTGTTGGTGCGGGGCCAATAATTATTGGGCAAGCTTGTGAATTTGATTATTCAGGAACTCAAGCATGTAAAGCTCTAAGAGATGAAGGTTTCAAAGTAATTCTAATAAATTCAAACCCAGCAACGATTATGACAGACCCAAACGTCGCTGATAAAACTTATATTGAGCCTATTACAATAGAAGTTCTTGAAAAAATTCTTATCAAAGAAAAGCCTGATGCGATCTTGCCGACCATGGGCGGTCAAACTGCTTTAAATTTAGCAATGGAGGCAGAAAAAAAAGGAATTCTTAAAAAATATAAAATTGAACTTATTGGCGCTAACTCAAAAGCTATATCCAATGCAGAAGATAGAAAAAAGTTCAGAAAAAATATGATAGAGATTGGTTTAGATCTTCCCAAATCAAAAATAGTAAATAATTTTAAACATTCTTCAAAAGTATTAAAACAGATTGGATTACCGGCAATTATAAGACCAGCTTTTACTCTTGGTGGTCTAGGTGGTGGTATAGCAAAAAATAGAAAAGATTTTTATAAAATAATTAAAAATGGACTTCACGAGTCACCTGTTAGTCAAGTCTTAGTTGAAGAGTGTTTAGAGGGTTGGAAAGAATTTGAGATGGAAGTTGTCAGAGATAAAAATGATAATTGCATTATCATTTGTTCAATAGAAAATTTAGATCCCATGGGCATTCATACTGGGGACTCCGTGACTATAGCACCTGCACTTACTTTAACGGACAAAGAATATCAAGTTATGAGGAATGCATCTATAGCCTGCTTAAGAAAAATTGGTGTAGAAACTGGAGGATCAAATGTTCAATTTGCTATAAATCCGAAAAATGGAAGAATGGTAATAATTGAGATGAATCCTAGGGTTTCAAGATCATCAGCGTTAGCATCCAAAGCCACAGGATTTCCAATAGCAAAAGTAGCAGCGAAGTTAGCTGTAGGATATACTTTGGACGAATTAAAAAATGAAATTACGAAAGTAACACCTGCATCTTTTGAGCCTACAATAGACTATGTGGTCACTAAAATTCCAAGATTCACTTTTGAAAAATTCTCTTCTTCAGCTGCAGTTTTAGGAACTTCAATGAAATCGGTAGGAGAGGCGATGGCTATTGGGAGAAATTTTAAAGAGTCTCTTCAAAAAGCTTTGGTCTCTCTAGAGACAGGTTTCTCAGGAGTAGACGAAATATTTAATTTAAATAAGAAACAAATTAGACAAAAACTTAAAGAAAATATTCCAAATAAGATTTTACTTGTTGGGGAGGCTATGAGAAAAAAAATAAATTTAAAGGAAATAAATAAACTTTCAAAAATTGATCCTTGGTTTTTAAATCAAATAAAAGAAATTATAGATAATGAAATTAGAATAAAGAAAAAAGGTCTTCCTAAAAATTTTAATGAATTTAATTATATCAAGTCGATAGGGTTTTCTGACAAAAAATTATCTGAACTTACAAATACTTCAGAGTCGGTAATTAGAAAGAAAAGAACTGCTTTAAAAGTTTTACCAGTTTACAAAAAAGTCGATACTTGTGCTGCAGAATTTAAATCTTTCACCCCATATATGTATTCTACATATCAAAGAAATTTCTCTTCTAGTTCAGAATGTGAAGCTGATCCCTCTAACAGAGATAAAATTATAATACTTGGTGGAGGGCCTAATAGAATTGGTCAGGGAATAGAGTTTGATTATTGCTGTTGCCAAGCTAGTTTTGCTCTTAAGGAAGCTAAATATGAAACTATAATGGTCAATTGTAATCCAGAAACTGTATCAACGGATTACGATACAAGTGATAGATTATACTTTGAACCTTTAATAGACGAATATGTTTTTAATATTATAAAAAGAGAGAGATCAAAAGGTAATGTAAAAGGTGTCATTACTCAATTTGGAGGACAAACTCCAATTAAACTTGCAAAATTTTTATACGAAAACAAGCTTCCGATTTTAGGAACTCAATATTCATCGATCGATCTTGCTGAAGATAGAGATAGATTTAGAAATCTTTTAAATAAACTTAATTTAAAACAAGCTGAAAGTGGTATAGCTAGGACTTTCCCTCAAGCAATAAAAATTGCAGATAAAATTGGTTTACCTTTAATGGTAAGACCATCTTACGTATTAGGTGGAAGAGCAATGGAGATTGTTCATGAAAAAAGACAGCTTAAAGATTTTGTTAAGGAAGCATTTAAAGTTGCTGAAAAAAATCCAATATTAATAGATAAATTTATTGATAACGCAATGGAAGTGGATGTTGATGCAATATCAGACGGTAAAAGTGTTTTCGTGGCTGGCATTATGCAGCACATTGAAGAAGCTGGCATACACTCAGGTGACTCCGCATGTAGTCTACCTCCAGTATCAATAAAACCTTATTTAATTAAAGAGATTGAAAATCAAACGAAAAAATTAGCTTTAGCTCTAAAAGTTAAAGGTTTCATGAATGTTCAATATGCAATTAAAAAAGATGAGATTTATGTGATAGAGGTCAATCCAAGAGCTAGTAGGACTGTCCCATTTGTCTCAAAAGCGAAAAATTTACCTCTTGCTAAGATAGCCTCAAGAGTGATGGCAGGGGAAAAATTATCAAAGTTCAATTTAAAAAGTAAAACAAAAGATATGTTTGCAGTAAAAGAGGCGGTCTTTCCATTCAACAAATTTCCGAACAGCGATCTTTTACTTGGACCAGAAATGAAATCAACAGGTGAAGTTATGGGTTTTGATAAAAATTTTGGTATGGCTTTTGCTAAAAGTCAAATTGCGGCCTCAAACTCCCTTCCTAAAAAAGGTTTAGCTTTTATCTCTTTGAAAAATAGTCATAAAAAAGAAGGTGTACAATTAGCAAAACAATTAATTAAGTTAGATTTTGAACTTTGTGGAACTGGAGGTACCGCTGATTATATAAACCAGCATGGAATTAAATGTAAAAAAATAAACAAAGTTAATCAGGGTTCCCCACATATAGTAGATGTTTTAAATGCTAAAAAAATAGCTTTGGTTATTAACACTGGAGGAGGAAACAGTGAAGCACAGTTGAGTGATGCTGTGGCTTTAAGAAGAGCTACTTTAGCTAACAAGGTTCCTTACTGCACTAATATGTCCACGGCTAAAGTTTGTCTGGAAGGAATAAAATCTCTGAAATTGAAAGATATTAATGTTACTTCTTTGCAAGATATCTAAATTTTTACTTTCCAGTCAGTCTCGAAAGTTACGTAGTTTATTTGGATGCATCTTCTTTCTTTTTTAATCTCTTTTTTTTCCATTCCATGCCAAGTGTTTGGTCCACTTGTAAAGAAATATCCATAATTGTGTCTATAAGGAACTGTTTTAACTTTATTTAATTTTGCATCATAAAAATCAGTTCCTAGATTTTCCGATTCATTGTGTAAATTTACAAAAACTATTGAAGACATTAATTTTTCTTCAATATCGCAATGAGGTTTAAGCCAAAATCCTTCTCGATCGCAAATCACCTCTAGTCTTACGAAAGAATTGCTTAAATCTTTTCCAATTAATGATCCAATTTTTTTATAAACTTCAGGTGATCTTAATTCTTCAATAAACTTTGTTAAATTTGGAAATTGTGTAGAGTTTTCTTTGGTAACATAACATCTGAGTTTTTTTGCTTTGCCGCCATCTTTAATTCCAGCTCTGAAGGCCCCTTCCCCTCCATCAAGAGCTCTAGTACCGTCATATTTTAAATTTTGTTTTCTAGGATCAGCTATTTCTGCATTACATATTTCGTCAATTGCATTTTGTGTTAACGGTTTATTGATTTCAAAATGTTTGAAAGGGTCACTATATAATTTTGTTCTACTCTCTAAAGATTTAAATAATTCCATTTTTTTTCATTTTTGCTTTTACCATTGGAGCAATTCTATTTACTTCGTTTAAACTATTGTAACTCCAACTTTCAACTCTGTCTTCTAACTCTCTTGTTATACCTAAATCTTTCAATTGTGAATAAAATTTTTTAAATCTTCCAGTTGGCTTAAAAGACTTCATCATGGCAATATAAACAGGTTTTCCAGTTATTGCAGCTTCTGAAATCATTGACGTGGAGTCGCATGTTACAATTATATAATTTGAAATCGCTAATGCAGAAAGATAAGCATTTTTATCAATATTTTTAATCACGTGATGATTAATACTAAAAGTGTTAAATGCTATTTTTAAAATATTTTCAGGGGTTCTGTAAGAAGGAACAACAATAATTTTAAATTTATCTGGAGTAAATAAAGTCTTAACTTTGTTAAAAAGTTCATGAATTTGTTTTTCTGAATATTTGTAATATTTATTTGGTCCTCCGATTATAAATGCAACTAGTTCTCTTCTCTTATCTTTCTCAATTCCAAGATATTTTGAGTTATCGTTAATTTCTTTTTTGTTTAAATAGTGAATAGCTCCTATTGTATTAATAATATTTTCTCCTTTTAAATTATCATGCTCGGGGCTTACAATCAGATCGAAGTTTTTAAAAGAAACTTTAGGATCTTGTATGTGTATATTAAAAATTTGATTACCTAATCTTTTTTTTAAGGCAATTGAAGGTATTACACTTTTTCTTCCACAAGATATAATTACTTTACAATCACATACAAATTTATTTTTTACTAAATTTTCTGATATTGGGCTGATCTTTGGAGGAATGAAATTCCAAAAGGATTTTAGTTCAATTTTTTGGTGTTTATATCTCAAACCCAAAGCTCTTGCCAATCCTTCTACTTGGCTTACCATACCGTGCATGCCTTGCGTTAAAAGAAGTGCTTTTAATTCTAACATTAGTTATTATATATCCTTACATAATGAATAATAAATCAACAAAACATACAAAAGTGTTAATTCTTGGATCTGGTCCTGCTGGTTATACAGCGGCCATTTATGCGGCTAGAGCTATGCTTAAACCAATACTTGTCCATGGTTCTCAACCTGGAGGACAATTAACTACCACTACAGATGTTGAGAATTACCCTGGGTATTCAAAAGTGATTCAAGGGCCATGGCTTATGGATGAAATGAAAGGTCAGGCAGAAGCTGTGGGAACAGAGATGATACAAGATCATATTAGTAAAGTAGACTTAACAAAAAAACCTTTTACAGCAACAGGTGATAGTGGTCAGGTTTACACTGCAGATAGTTTTATAATTTCAACTGGAGCACAAGCAAGATGGCTAAATCTAAAGTCTGAACAAGAGTTTAGAGGATTTGGGGTTTCAGCATGTGCTACTTGTGACGGATTTTTCTTTAAAGAAAAAGAAGTAGCAGTAGTTGGTGGAGGAAATGCTGCTGTTGAAGAAGCAATGTTCCTAACTAAATTTGCTTCAAAGGTGTATTTGATACATAGAAGAAACGAACTTAGAGCAGAAAAAATGCTTCAAGCAAAATTGAAATCTAATAAAAAAATAGAAATTATTTGGGATACAGTGGTTGAAGAAGTTATTGGCAATAAAGAACCTAAAACTGTTAATGCATTAAAAATTAAAAATGTAAAAGATAATACATTAAAAGATCTAAAAGTTGACGGTTTATTTATTGCGATAGGTCATGACCCAGCAACATCTTTGTTTAAAGATCAACTTAAAATGGACAATGAAGGGTATTTAATTACTAAACCTGACTCTACAGAGACGAATATTCCAGGAGTTTTTGCTGCTGGAGATGTAAAGGATAAAATTTTCAGACAAGCTGTTACCGCTGCTGGAATGGGTTGTATGTCAGCACTTGAAGCTGAAAAATATCTTTCTGAGTCTAATTAAGGTTATCACAAAAATTTTTAATTCTTTGCATTGCTTTCTTTAAATTTTCCATTGAGGTAGCATAAGATATTCTAAAGTAACCATCTAAACCAAAAGCAGATCCTTGAACCACAGCTACCTCAGCTTTTTCTAACAGTTTCTCTACAAAATCTTTATCGGTTTTCAGTTTTGTTTTCTTGTTTAGTAGCTTTTTACAGTTTGGAAAAACATAAAAAGCTCCTTCAGGGCTTAAGCAGCTTATACCTTGTATATTATTTAAACTATCAACAACGAAATTTCTTCTCTCTTTAAAAGAATTTGATCTTTCTGAAATAAAATCTTGTGTTCCGTTTAAAGCCTCGACCGCAGCTGCTTGGCTTATGGATGTAGGATTACTAGTTGATTGGGATTGAATTTTAGCCATCGCTTTAATTATTTCCTTTGGACCTGCTGCATAACCTATTCTCCAGCCAGTCATTGAGTAAGATTTACTCACTCCATTCATAGTTAAAGTTCTGCTTTTTAATTTTTCAATTTGCGCAATTGTAAAAAATTTAAAACCGTCATAAGTAATATGTTCGTAAATATCATCGC
>CACNEM010000005.1 GCA_902619495.1 uncultured Pelagibacteraceae bacterium | reverse complement strand
ATCTGGCAAATATTATTTCTTAGATCATTTTTTTTCCTTTTAGCTTTAATAGCTTTTCTTTTGGTAACTTATAAAAAAAATACCTTTAATATTATTAAAGAGTCTGGCCTTCCGGGATTAGTAGGTGGCTTTGTTTTATCATTTAGCTTTGTTGCTTTTGTAGTTGCGATGAGCAATACAACAGTAGCAAATGTCGTTTTTATTATAAGCACCCAAACTATGTTTCTGGCAATATTTGGTTACTTTTATTTAAAAGAAAAAGTTTCTTTAATCGGTTTAATATCAATCTTTCTTGCGATGAGTGGTATTATTATAATGGTTGGTGACTCTATTTCAGGCGGATCACTATTCGGAAATGTAGTGGCATTAGCGATCCCAATAAATTTTGCAATTTTAGTAATGATAATTAGAAAAAATACTAAAGTTGATATGGTTCCTGCAATTTTTTACTCTGGAATATTCAGTTTGATTTACGGTTTTTTCTTAGCAGAGTCATTTGAATTCACTAAACACGATCTTTGGATGGGTTTTCTTCTTGGAGTTCCACAATTAGCAGTTAGCTTTATTTGTATAACAATTGGATCAAGAACTATTGAATCAGCAACAGTAGGACTTTTAATGTTGATGGAAACTTTATGTGCGCCTCTATGGGTATGGTTATTTTTAAATGAAATTCCTCCAATAAGTGTATTTATAGGCGGTGCAGTCATAATTTCTGCAATAATATTGAAGAGTTTTGATAAAAAACATAGCAAGACTTGAATAATTTGCATTTGACTTTTTATTGTATTTAGAGGAGAGTCCATAGCGTAACGGGAGAGACCATTTAGGCGCCGAAGGAGCAACCACCCCGGAAACTCTCAGGCAAAAGGACCGTTACCGTAATAACTCTGGAAAGCAGGCGAAAGCCTCACCGAAGGATTAAATCTCTCAGGTACATAGACAGATGGGGTTAGATAAGAGTTATTATGGAAGTACAAAAAACAGCTTTATATAATTATCATAAAAACTTAGGAGCAAAATTTGTTCCGTTTGCTGGCTATGAGATGCCTATCCAATATAAAGATGGTATTGTAAAGGAACATATTTCTACAAGAACACACGCTGGATTTTTTGATGTGTCACATATGGGACAATTTTTTTTAGAAGGGGATGAAACATTAATACAGTCTTTAGAAAAAATTATTCCAGCAGATTTAAAAAATTTAAAAGTTAACCATTCAAAATATTCTTTTTTACTAAATAACGAAGGTGGAATAATTGATGATTTAATTATTACAAGAACAGAAAAAGGTTTTTGTATAATTTTAAATGCAGCTTGTAAGGAAAACGATATTAAACAAATTTCACAATTTTTGAATAAAGATCATAAACATCTTTTAAACAATGATTTATCTTTAATAGCTTTACAGGGTCCCAAATCTGTAGAGATTTTAGAAAAGTTAATACCAGGTGTCGCTAATTTAAAATTTATGACAGGAAGTAATTTTGATTATGAGGGTGAAAAACTTTATGTAACAAGATCTGGATACACAGGCGAAGATGGTTTTGAAATCTCAATTTCTAATACAAAAGTTGAAAAACTAATCGATTACTTAATTTCAAATGAAGTTAAACCTATAGGTTTGGGAGCAAGAGATACATTAAGATTAGAGGCAGGTCTGTGTTTATATGGTCACGATTTAAATGAAAAAATAAATCCGGTAGAGGCTAATTTAAGATGGGCTATAGCAAAAAAAAGAAAAGAAGTTGGCGGCTTTAATGGATGGGAAAAAATAAAAAATTTATTAGTAAACGGAAGTGAAAAAATTAGGGTTGGCATAAAGCCAGATGGAAAAGTTATAGCTAGAGAAAATACTAAAATCTTTTCGTTAGATAATAATGAAATAGGTTTCGTTACAAGTGGTACTTTTGGCCCGAGTGTGAACGCTCCAGTTGCAATGGGATATGTTAAATCAGAATTTTCTGAAGTAGGTACATCTATTCAGCTTGAAGTAAGAGGAAAAAAATATGGGGGTAAGATTTCTGAACTTCCATTTTATAAAAAAAGTTATGTTAAATAAGGGGAAACAAATATGAGTGAAAAAAAATTTTCTAAAAAACATGAATGGGTTTCACTAGATGGAGACGTTGCTACAGTAGGAATAACTAAGCATGCAACAGAAATGCTCGGTGACATTGTTTTTGTGGAGGTTCCTGATGCAGGTAAAGCTGTAGAAAAAGAAGGTCAAGCAGCCGTTGTAGAGTCTACTAAAGCTGCGAGTGATGTTTATTCTCCTATTTCTGGAGAAATTACTGAGGGAAATAAAGCCATTGCAGATGATCCCGGAAGCGTAAATACTGACCCTGAAGGTGCCAGCTGGTTTTTTAAGTTAAAGATAAAAGATAAAGGTGAGTATGACTCCCTAATGTCAAAAGACGAATATGATAAATTTTGTAAGGAGAACCCTAGTTAATGATTGACGATAATTCAAAAGAATTTATTAAAAGACATATTGGTCCTTCCGAAGAAGATCAGACCAAAATGTTGCAATATGTTGGGTATAAATCATTAGAGGATTTAATGAGCAATACTGTACCAGAAAAAATCTTATTAAAAGATGATCTTAGAATCGATCAGCCAATGTCAGAGAACGATGCTTTAAAAAAATTAAAATCTATATCTAAAAAAAATAAAATCTTCAAAAATTTTATTGGAATGGGTTACTATAATTCTATTACACCTAATGTAATTCTTAGAAATATTTTAGAAAATCCAGGATGGTATACATCTTATACACCTTACCAACCTGAAGTGGCGCAAGGTCGACTTGAAATGCTTTTAAATTTTCAACAATCAATAATTGACTTAACGGGCATGGATATAGCTAATGCTTCTTTGTTAGATGAAGCAACAGCGACAGCAGAGGCAGTAGGATTAAGCCAGAGATTAGATAAGACTAATTCAAAAAAAATATTTATTTCAAGCAATTGTAATCCTCAAACAATTGATCTCATAAAGACTAGAACAAATCCTTTTGGTTTAGAATTGATCATTGGTGATGAAAAAAAAGAACTTTCAAAAATTAATGAAGATATAATTTGCGGTGTTTTATCTTATCCGGGAACTTTAGGTGAGATAAACGATCCTAGTGAAAGCATCAGTCAAATTCACAAAAAAAACGGAAAAGCTATTTTGGTTTGTGACTTATTGGCTTTAGCTAGATTAAAAACTCCAGCTGAACTTGGAGCTGATATTGCTGTCGGTAGTGCTCAAAGATTTGGTATTCCAATGGGTTACGGCGGGCCTCATGCTGCATTTTTTGCTACAAAAGAGGAATTTAAAAGATCAATGCCAGGAAGAATAATAGGCGTTTCAAAAGATAGACACGGAAAAAAAGCTTACAGGCTTTCTTTACAAACTAGGGAGCAACACATTCGAAGAGATAAAGCAACAAGCAATATTTGTACTGCTCAAGCTTTATTGGCTATCATTTCTGCTGCTTTTGCAATTTATCATGGACCTGAAGGAATACTTAAAATTGCGAATAGAACTTCTAAATTAGCAAAAATCTTTGCTGATAATATTAAAGCAAGCGGTTATAAAATTCTATCAGATCATTTCTTCGATACCGTTACGATTAAAACCAATGAAAAAACAAATCCTATTTTTGAGGCTGCACTTAAAGAGAATATAAACCTTAGAAAAGTTGATAAAGATCATTTATCTGTTGCGTTTGATGAAGCAAAAAAACTTGATGATGTAAACTTATTGTTAAAAACATTTGGAATAACTAAAGTAATTAAACAAGACGTTAAGGTTGAACTGGATAATCTTCCAAAAAATCTTTTAAGAACTTCAAAATACTTAACTCATCCAGTTTTTAACAAATACCATTCTGAAACTGAGATGTTAAGATATCTTAAGAAACTAGAAGATTGTGATATTGCACTTAATAGATCAATGATTGCTTTAGGATCTTGTACAATGAAACTCAATGCAACAGCAGAATTAATTCCTATTACTTGGAAAGAGTTTTCACTTCCACATCCTTTTGTCCCTACAAATCAAATGGAGGGTTATAAGATTCTTTTTAATGATCTAATAAACGATCTGAAAGAAATTACTGGATATGACGCAGTTTCTTTACAGCCTAACTCTGGGGCTCAAGGAGAGTATGCAGGTCTAATGACTATAAGAAAATTCCATAAAAATAATAAACAAGAAAATCGTAACGTTTGTCTAATTCCTGACTCAGCTCATGGAACTAATCCAGCAAGTGCCCAAATGTGTGGGATGAAAGTGGTTGTAGTCAATTGTGATGAAGATGGAAACGTGGATATAGACGATCTTAAAAATAAAGCTGAAAAATACTCAAAAGACTTAGCTGCTTTAATGGTTACTTACCCCTCTACTCATGGAGTATTTGAAGAAAAAATTATGGATATTTGTGAAGTAATTCATAAACATGGCGGACAAGTTTATATGGATGGAGCAAATCTAAACGCACTTGTAGGTGTTGCAAAACCAGGGAAATTTGGACCAGATGTTTGTCATATTAATTTACATAAAACATTTTGCATACCGCACGGTGGAGGCGGACCAGGAATGGGACCAATCGCTTGCGCGAAGCATCTAGCTGATTTTTTACCAACACATGAAATTATTAAAGAGGCAGGCCCTAAGAACGGAATGGGAGCTGTATCAGCTGCACCTTGGGGTAGTTCAAGCATACTTCCAATATCCTGGATGTATATAAAGATGATGGGTGCTGAGGGATTGAAAAAAGCTTCACAAGTTTCAATTTTAAATGCAAATTACATTTCAAAAAAATTATCCAAAGATTACAAAGTTCTTTATACTGGCAAAAATGGAAATGTTGCACATGAATGTATAATTGATATCCGTCCAATAAAAGCAAGTTCAGGAATCTCTGAGGAGGATTTAGCAAAAAGACTGATTGACTTTGGCTACCATGCTCCAACAATGTCATGGCCTGTTGCTGGTACAATTATGATTGAGCCGACTGAAAGTGAAAATTTGGAGGAGATTGATAAATTTTGTAATGCACTTATAAAAATTAAAAAAGAAATTAATTTAGTGGAGTCATCAAAGTTTGACAAAATTGATAATCCGCTGAAAAACGCACCTCATACTTATGTCGAATTAGCTTCCAGCGAGTGGAAGCATGCTTACTCAAGAGAGGAAGCGGCTTTTCCCACTGAGTATGTAAAAAACAATAAATATTGGGCACCAGTTGCTAGAGTGGATAACGTTTTTGGAGATAGAAATTTAGTATGTTCATGTCCTTCAATGGATGAATATAAAGATGAAGCTGCTTAATCTCTTTAAATGAAAATCGCTGTAATCGGCTCAGGTATTTCAGGATTATCTTCCGCATATTTTCTTTCAAAAAAATATAAAGTTGATCTATACGAAAAAGAAGATCACTTTGGAGGTCATTCTTTTACCTACGAGATAAAAGAAGATGATAAGATTGTTCCAGTAGATCTAGGCTTTATAGTTTTTAATGAGGTTACTTATCCAAATTTAGTAAATTTTTTTAATGAATTAAAAGTTCCTTATGAAAAAAGCGACATGTCATTTTCTGTATCAATTAAGAATAGTAATGTTGAATATAGCGGAAGTGGTATAGGAGGTATTTTTGCTAATAAATTAAATCTTCTTAATTTAAAATTTTTATATATGATTAGAGAGATAATTTCATTTTATAAAACTGCTCCAAAATTACTTGAAAGTGAAATTAAAGAAGAGACTCTAGGAAATTTTCTTAATAAAAAAAAGTTATCAAAATACTTCATCGAGTATCACTTAATTCCCATGGTTGCTGCTATCTGGTCGATGCCATTTAATAAGGCAAAGGAAATGCCATTAAAATTTTTTTTAAATTTTTTTACTAATCATGGTTTATTTAAATTTAAAGATAGACCGCAATGGTACACAGTTTCAAATAGAAGTAGAGCTTATGTAAAAAAAGTAACAGATAAAATTAGTGGAGAAATTTTTAAAAATTATAAAGTGGATAAGTTAATTAGAAGCGACGACAATATCAGGGTAATTATTGGAAATGAATATGTTGACTATGATCAAGTAGTACTAGCTTCCCATGCAGACCAAAGTTTAAGAATGATAGAAAAACCAACGGAACTAGAAAAAAATATATTGGAAAAATTTAATTACGTGAAGAATGAGGCTTATTTACATACTGATAAGAGACTAATGCCTAACAAAAAAAGAGCCTGGTCTAGTTGGAATTCTGTTTCAGACGGAGAAAAGACATGTATTACCTATTGGTTAAATAAATTACAAAATTTAGATACATCTAAAGACTATTTTTTAACTTTAAACCCTATTTGTAAAATTAATGAAAATTCTGTTATAAAAAAAATTAACTTTACCCACCCATATTTGAATTCAAAGAATACCGCGCTTCAAAAAGATCTAAGATTAATACAAGGAAAAAAAAGGACTTGGTTTTGTGGAAGTTATTTTGGTTACGGATTTCATGAAGATGGATTAAAATCGTCTATAGATTTGATAAATAACTTTAAAATTTGATGAACTCCTGCATTTACAATGGCGAAGTAACTCATACAAGATTTAAACCTGTAAGACATTTTTTAAAATATAAAACTTTTTCATTATTAATTGATTTAGATGAAATCAGTCAATTAGACAGATCAATAAATATTTTCTCTCATAATAAGTTTAACATTTTTAGCTTTTATGACAAAGATCATGGAGAACGTGACGGAAGTGATTTAAAAGAATGGGTTCTCAAAAACATTAGTAAGTTAAATATAAAAGGTGAAATTAATAAAGTTAAAATACTTTGTTATCCAAGAATTTTTGGTTATGTGTTCAACCCTTTAAGTATTTTTTATTGCTACGAGGATGATAAAATAAAGGCGATTTTTTATGAGGTAAAAAATACTTTTAATGAGCAGCATACATACATTTTTAAAATTAAAGATAATGAGGAAATAGCTCAAAAATGCAAAAAAAAGTTTTACGTATCGCCATTTATGGATATGGAAACTTACTATAATTTTAAATTACTCAATCCCAATGATAAACTCTCAGTCTTTATTAAACAAACAGACTCGATAGGAACAGTTTTAACAGCCACCCAAACAGGAGAGAAAAAAGAATTTAGTTCGAAACAACTCATGTTTAACTTTTTTAAGTATCCGTTAATGACAATTAAAATTATTAGTTCGATACATTTTGAAGCATTACTTTTATGGAAAAAAGGGGCAATATACAGAAAAAGAAATACTAAATTAAAGAATAATCTAAGTTACGAAGAATATTAATGAGTCTATTTAAAATTACAGAAAAATTTGTCTTGAATAAATTAAAGAACATCTCGCAAGGAAATCTAAAACTCATTAATTATGACGGAAAAGTTTTTCATTTTGGTGACTTAGAGAGTAAATTATCTTCAGATATCAAAATTAATAATCCAAATTTTTACCTAAACGTCGTTATGGGTGGAAGCTCAGCTTTAGGAGAAGCTCATATGAAAAAAGATTTTTATACCTCTAATTTAACAAATTTAATTGAACTTACAGCGAGAAATATCAATACAATCTATTCTTTTTCAGGAAGTTTAAAATTACAAAAAATCAAAAATTTTTTGAAAAAAATTTTTGCATCTAATACAAAATCAAAGAGTAAAAAATATATTTCAAAACATTATGATTTAGGGAATGAATTTTTTTCATTGTGGCTTGATAAATCTCTCACTTATTCCAGCGCAGTCTATAAAAGCGAGAAAGATGATTTAGAAATCGCTCAAAGAAATAAATTTCAAGAGCTTATAAATTTAATGAATATAAAAAATGGCAACAAGGTTTTAGAGATTGGATGTGGTTGGGGTGGTTTTGCTGAATTCTTAGCTAAAAATTATGATGTAAGCGTAGACTGTATCACGATTTCAAAAAATCAATATGAATTTACTAAAAAGAAGATTTTTAACTCAGGTTTAAACAATAAAGTTAATGTAAAGTTTTTGGATTACAGAGATCTTAAGGAAAAGTACGACCATGTAGCTTCAATAGAAATGATAGAGGCTGTCGGTGAAAAATATATGGACCAATATTTTGGTACAATTAAAAATGTTCTTAATTACAATGGTATTGCTGCAATTCAAGGCATTGTGATTAAAGATGACTTATTTGAAAGATATAGAGCGAATGAGGATTTTATTCAAAAATATATATTTCCAGGTGGATTTTTACCCTCAATTAAATTTATGGAGAATATAATTAAAAAAAATGACCTTAAATTAGAAAAAATCAATACTTACTCGGATGACTATGCCAGAACTTTAGCAACTTGGAGAAAAAATTTTTTAAAGTCATGGGAAAAAATAAGCCCACTTGGTTTTGATGAATATTTCAAGCGTATGTGGGAATTCTACTTATCTTATTGTGAAGGCGGTTTTAAGTCTAGAAACATTAACTTGATTCAATTCTCTATGTCTAATAGATATTCTTCATGAAAAAATTTATATTACTATTTTTACTAATTTTAACAACAGGATGTGCAAATAAAATGAAACCGACAGATTTTAAAGATCAAAAACCGAGACTAGTCATCGAAAATTATTTATCGGGTAATGTCAAAGCTTGGGGAGTGTTACAAAATAGATCTGGAAAAGTTACAAGACAATTTAAAGCAGATTTAAACGGAAAATGGGATGGTTCTCAATTAATTTTAGATGAAGTTTTTGATTGGAATGATGGGGAAAGACAAACTCGTCAATGGACTATTAAAAAAATTGATGAACATAACTACGAGGGAACAGCCTCTGATGTAGTTGGAACAGCTAAAGGATATTCATATGGTCCAGCTTTTAAATTTGAATATGTATTGCTGGTCCCGGTCAAAGGCAAAAATATTAAAATTACGTTTGATGATTGGATTTTCATGCAGGATGATCGCGTGGCAATAAACAGAGCGACAATGACTAAATTTGGAATTAAAGTAGCAGAATTAACCGTGATGTTTGTAAAAGATTGATATGTTTGAGCTTCCTAAATTAGATTACAGTAATTCAGCTCTTTCTCCAATAATGTCAGAGCAAACTTTGGATTTACATCATGGCAAACATCATCAAACATATATTACAAATCTAAATAACTTTATAAAAGGCTCTGATTATGAAAAATTATCTTTGGAAGATATAATTAAAAAATCATCAAATGAAAAAAAAGCAGGAATATTCAACAATGCAAGCCAACATTGGAATCATAATCTTTTTTGGAAGTGCATGAAACCTAATGGCGGAGGAAATGTTCCATCTAAGCTTGAAAGTAAGATTAAAGAAGATTTTGGAGGTTTTGAAAAATTTAGGGAGGAATTTATCAATGCTGGAGTTACTCAGTTTGGATCTGGATGGTGTTGGTTGTCTTTAAAAGAAGATAAGCTTGTAGTAACTAAATCACCAAATGCCGAAAACCCAATAATTCATAATATGAAACCTATATTAGGTTGTGATGTGTGGGAGCACTCTTATTACTTAGATTACAGAAATAAAAGACCAGCTTATCTAGAAAATTTTTTTGATAAATTAATTAATTGGGAATACGTTAACTCTCTTCTTTAATTATCGTTTAACAAGTTTATCAACTAAAAATAAATAAAGTCTATAAGGTAATATTCTTAAAAATTTTAAAGTTAAAGTTAATCCTTTTGGGAAGTGAATTTCAAAAGCATTTTCTTTCACTAAGCCATTATAAATTTTTTCTGCGGCATATTCAGGAGTTTTTAAAAATGGCATAGGAAACTCATTTTTATCGGTCAAAGGAGTTTTAATGAAACCTGGTGATACAACTGACACCCTCACTCCAAATTTTTTAAAATCAAAGTAAATACTTTCGCTAAAATTAGTTAGAGCAGCTTTTGAAGGACCATAACCGCTTGAATTGGGCAGACCTCTGTAACCTGCAATCGAAGAAACTATCGAAATGTGTCCAGATTTCTTATTTTTAAAATAATCTTCAACAACTTTTACACAATTAATAACCCCTAAAAAATTAACATTAATTACATTTTTAATTTTATCTGGATCTATATTTTGCTCATCTTTTGGCTCGTAAGTTCCGCTGGAGAACAAACAAATGTCAATATCACCAAAAGTATTTAAAACATCTTTAAAAACATTATTTATTTGGGATTGGTTTGTTACATCTAGAGGAAATGAACTTATGTTGTTATGTGCAGCTAACTCATCCAAAAGTTCTTTTCTTCTTGCAGATACTGCAACTTTCCATCCCTCGTTAGCAAATTTTTCAGCTACTGCTTTTCCAATTCCGCTACTTGCACCTGTAATCCATATTTTTTTCTGATTTTCAGACATAAATTAGTTATACCTTAATTTATGACTAAGAATAAATATTTATCTCTTACATTCATTCTTTTAATAACATTTTTGGCATCTGGAATTGGTGGATATACTACTGCTACTTTTAAAGAGCCTTGGTATTCTCAGATAATTCTTCCAAGTTTTAATCCTCCGAGCTGGGTGTTTGGACCTGTATGGACAGTTTTGTATATCTTAATGTCAGTAGCAATTTGGCGTATTTGGATAAACTACTATGATAATAAAATTTTAAATTTATATTTTTTACACCTCTTTTTTAATATGATTTGGAGTATTATTTTTTTTGGTTTTCATCAAATAGGACTAGCATTACTAGATTTAGTTTTAATTCTCATATTTATAGTTCTCTTAATGAAAATTTATTATTCGAAGGATAAGATTAGCTTTTCTTTGATGATCCCTTACTTTTTATGGAGTGGTTACGCTTTAGTATTAAATTTTAATATTTTTATTTTAAACTAAATTAAGCTATACACACGCATGAACTACAAAAAAACTTTTAATTTTTTAAAATCTTTACCTGCAAAATTAAATTCATTTTACAAAAAAAAATCAAAATCTGTAATTAAAGTAAATAACAAATCAAAAAATAAGAAAGATTTTGATCCGGTAACTAATTTTGATAAATCTTTTGAAAAATATATAAGATCATTAATTCTAAAAAAATTTCCAAATGACTCTATTATCGGAGAAGAGTTTGACGATAAAAAGTCTGATAATCATTTTCAATGGTCTATCGACCCGATAGATGGAACAAGAGCTTTTGTTATTGGAGCACCGACTTGGTCCAACTTAATAGGCCTTTCTATTAACGAAAAATCAAAAGTTGGTTTAGCAAATTTTCCAGAATTAAATAAATTTTATATAAATGATCAAAAAAAATCCTATATTTTCAAAAATAATAAAAAAAAAATTCTTAAATCTTCTAATAATAGCAATTTAAAAACAGTTAAAATTATCGGAAACTTTCATGGAACCTTAAGCTATGAAAGGCAAAGAAAAGTTATAAAGAAATTTGGTTGGTCATTTAGGTTAGCTGGATTTGATGCTTTAAATTATTGTTTATTAGCTGAAGGAACAGTAGATGCTGTGATAGAAGCAAACTTAAAGCCCTATGATATTTTACCTTTAATACCCATCATAAAAAACTCAGGAGCAATTGTTACTAACTGGAAAAATGAACCTGCAGAAATAGGAGGTAATATTATTGCTTCATCTAATAAAGCTTTACATAACAAGATTCTAAGATTACTAAAACCTTTTACAAAAAAATGATAAATTTATTTATAAATAGAGTTTTTAGAGCTATCAAAATAGATATAGATCTTTACGAAGAAGTTGAAAAAGATAAAAAAGCGACTTTTCAAGCAGGTATTGTAGTTGTGTTATCAAGTCTTGCTGCCGGTGTTGGATCTTTGCATTTGGGAGCTTCAAATTTTCTAATCGCTCCTGCGCTTTCTCTTTTAAGCTGGTATGTGTGGGCTTATATAATTTATTTTGTTGGCGTAAAACTCTTTGGGGATATTAAAACTAAAAGTGATCACGGTGAACTTTTAAGAACGATTGGGTTTTCAAGTGCACCTGGATTAATCAGAGTCTTTGGAGTCACACCAGAGTTAATGACAGTAACATTTGTTGGTTCAGCTTTCTGGATGCTTGCTTGTATGGTTGTTGCAGTAAAATCTGCATTAGATTATGATAGCCTTTGGAAAGCATTTGGAGTTGTAATAGTTTCTTGGCTTGTGCAAGCATTCTTTTTATTCTTAATAATTGTTTTATTTAAAGGTTTCTAAAGAGGAAAAATTCTCTTTGAAAGGTTACAACTGTTACAAATTTTGTAGCTATGCATAATTAAGTTTTGTTTTACACTTTCGTGTTCTTTTCTGCATTCTTCACAAATATTATCTACAGTATCTTTGTTATCGTCTACGACAATATGGTCATCGTTTTTCATAAAAATTAATATATCATTAAATTATGAAAAAATATTTATTTATGATTTTAATTTTTTTAATAAGCACGTCTGCTCAATCAAAAAATTTTAAAAAAGTGTATTTTGCAGGAGGATGCTTTTGGTGTATGGAGGAGTCGTTTGATGGAGTTGAGGGTGTTTTATCTACAGTTTCAGGTTATTCAGGTGGACATTTAAAAAATCCTACTTATCATGATGTTATTTATAAAGATACTGGCCACGTTGAAGCTTTGGAGCTAACTTATGATCCAAATAAAGTGAACTATGAAAAATTACTTAATATTTTTTGGAGAAATATAGATCCTTTTGACTCAGAAGGTCAATTTTGTGACAAAGGTAAGAGCTATAGATCGGTAATTTTCTATCAAAATCAACTAGAAAAAGAACTTATTGATAAATCTTTTAAAAATTTAGAAAAGAAATTTGGTAAAAAAATTGTTACTTTAGTATGGAAATTTGAGGAATTTTATCAAGCAGAAGATTATCACCAAGATTATTATGAAAAAAATTTTATTCGTTATCTAATGTATAAAAAGGCGTGTAAAAGGGAAGATACCTTGAGAGAAATATGGAATTGAGAAAAATAATTTTAGCAATTTTTTTCGTGGGCTTTGTTAGTTCAGCAAATGCAGAAATAATAAAACCAGCTGAAAATTTATCTGCTTATGATGTTATTAAAATACAATTAAATGCTTTAAAAAATAATGACGATAAAGATAACGGCATAAAACAAACATGGATATTCGCTCATCCTGATAATAAAAAAATGACTGGCCCATATCCTAGATTTAGAATTATGCTGTACGATGTGCATTATAGAATATTGTTAAACCATTTTTCGCATAAGATAGATTTAATTACGAGCACTGAAAATAAATTTGTTTATGGAGTAAAAGTTTTAACCGATGAGAAGCAACAATTTTTTTATGAATGGCATGTAAGTAAAGGTAATGAGGAAAATTGTACAAATTGTTGGTTCACTACAGCAGTTTCAATGCCACTTGATCAAGGAAATTCAATTTGAAAAGACCACCTTTTGCTATTCGATACTTAATTATTGGTGCAATATTAGTGGTGCCACCAATACTTAGCACTCATTATGGAACTATATATTTAGGTAAGCATAATGGTGTACTTCTTGGTTTTTGCGTTGGAATAGTTTGTGTAACTTTTGCGTGTTGGAAACTTTTTATTGATGAGTGGAGGGATGACGAGGACTAATGAAATTCGAAATCTCAAGAGAAGGAGCTTTAAAACAGCTCGATGCTTTTATAAACAGTGAATTAATAAATTATAGTTTCAAAAGAAATTTTGATTTAGGACCAAAAGACAAATCAAATGTATCTTGCTTATCACCTTACATCTCTCACAGATTAATAACTGAGTATGAAGTTGCAAAAACAGTTTTAGCAAAGTTTCCATATCAAAAAGTTGATAAATATATACAAGAAATATTTTGGAGAGTTTATTGGAAAGGTTGGTTAGAACTTAGACCTCAAGTTTGGACTGACTTTATAGAAGATTTAAAAGGATTGAAGGAAGATGACAATTATAAAAAAGCAATCAATGGTGAAACTCAAATTGAATGTTTTAATGATTGGGTAAAAGAGCTTAAAGAAAATAATTATTTACATAATCATACAAGAATGTGGTTTGCTAGCATTTGGATATTTACTTTAAATCTACCTTGGCAAAAAGGTGCAGAATTCTTTATGAAACATTTATTTGATGGTGATGCTGCTTCTAACACATTGAGCTGGAGATGGGTTGCTGGACTTCAAACTAAAGGAAAGCACTATGTTGCGCAATCTTGGAACATAAGCAAGTTTACTAATAATAAATACAAGAATGTTAAATTAAATGAGAACGCTTTACCTGTAACAGACAAAAGAGAATATAAATTAAATCCACTTAATTTTATTACAGAAGATAATTCAAATGAAAATTTATTACTATTTGAGAACGAATTAAATTTGGAAAATAAAAATTTCAAAAAATATAAAAATATTTACTTGGTTTTATTGAGTAATGATGCTCGAAGAATAAAGCTTGGACAAAATGTACTAGACTATAAATCAGAAATAATTAATGACCAAAAAAAAAGATTTGAAGATTTACAAATCATAGACGAGTTAAAATTTCAAACTCTTGTAGATGAAATTAACTCATTTGATGTTGTTCACCCATGCATTGGAGAGAATTTTTCTTTTTTAAATTCTATAAGAAAAAAGCGAAATTTAAAATTAAACTTCATTTTGGGTGAGGAAGATAAATTTTCTTGGCAGTTTTCTAACAAAGGATTTTTTAATTTTAAAAACAATATTCCTAAAATTTTGACTAATTTTAATTTACAATAATTTATTTAGAGGAACACCTCTTAGAACAATATTTTACTTTGTCCCAATTAAGCCTCCATTTTTTTCTCCAAGTAAAAGGTTTATTACAAACTGGACAAGTTTTTTTAGGCAAATTAGCTTTTTTCATTTTTCAGAAGGTGTTTATTTTTTATAAATAGAAAATAAGCTGCAATCTCATAGAAAATATTTAAAATGAAAAATAGAGGTTTAATTTTAAATATTTTATATAAAAAATTATATTTAGGAACATTTTTCCATATTATTAAAAAAGACTCTGCTCCATCAATTACTTTACCGTCTTGTATAACATGCATTCTTCTTAAAAGTTCTTTATATGATTTTGAGGTAACTTTCTGAGCTTCTTCATTATTAGTTACATCTATCCATTCTACGCTGTTATCACTATGTTTTTTGTAATGATTGATTTCAGCTCTACAAATGTTACATGAATTATTAAAAAAAACTTTAACCATTAGTATTTTCTTTTATAAAATTATTGGCAGCTTTAAAAATTCTTATTTTTCTCTCTTTATTCATTTTTTCAGAAACTCTAACCATCATTGCAAGACGTGGATTTTTTAAAAAGAATTTTTTATGTCTATCTATAAATTTCCAATATAATCCGTCCATTACATCACACCAAGGACCTTTTTTAAAATGCATCATTTTAAGAAAATAACTAGAGCCACAAATATAAGGTTTAGTTGCAAATATTCCGCCGTCACTAAATAATCCCATTCCATAAACATTTGGCGCCATGACCCAGTCAGATGAATCTACGAACATTTCCATAAACCATTTGTAAACTTGTTTAGGATTTATCTCACAAAGATTCATTATGTTTGCTAATATCATTAGTCTTTCAATATGATGCGACCAGCCGTAGTTTTTAGCATTATTGATTGCATGATCTAACGGATCTAAACCAGTATTTCCATCGTACCAGGATTTTTTCATTTTTCTTTTATGATTAAAAAAATTAGTATTATCTAATCGTTGATCATAGTTTTGGTAAATTCCTCTCATAAACTCTCTCCAACCTATAATCTGTCTAATATAACCTTCTAAGGAATTCATAGGAACTTTATTTTCAATCTTTCTTAACTTCTCTATTATCTCCTCTGGTGTTATTAAACCTAAGTTTATAAGTGGACTTAACGCGCTATGAAAAACAGTATTTGATTTGTCTGTTACTGCATCCTCATAATCCCCAAAAAGCTTTATTCTCTCTTTCAAAAACTCATCAAGCCACTTACTTGCATCTTTTCGTGTTGTTGGAAACCAAAATTTATCAGTATTTCCTGGATGATCTTTAAAATTAGAATTTATAAATTTTTTAAGAGAAGTAGTTTCCTTTGTCTCTTTTACTTTAGAAATTACAGGGACTTTAATAGTATTAGGAAGTTTTTTTCTATTTTCTTCATCGAAGCTCCATTTATTTCCTTTTGGAGTTCCATTCTTATTCATCAATAAATTCATTTTTGTTCTTACAATTTTATAAAAATTTGCCATGAAAGGCCGTTTATTTTTAGAAAGGTAATCTTTAAATTCCTGCCTCTCCATTAAAAACATTGGAGATCTAACTTGGTTTATCTTAAGTGAATTTTTTTTTCCTAAATTTAATATTCTTTTTTCAAAAAATTTATCCTCAATTTCAAAAAAAGTAATTTCTCTTATCTTTTTTTCTTTAATAGTCTTTTCTAATTTTTTTTCGTAGGATAATTTAAAATCTTTATTTACATCTTTATATATTAAATTAAAATTTTTTGATTTAAGCTCATCTTTAAATGATCTCATTGAAGATAAAAATAACAGTATTTTCAGTTTGTGATGTTTTTCAAAGGTGCATAGACCATAGTCTTCTGCCATAAAAAAAGTATGATCTTTATAATCAGAGAGATATTTTGGGTTAAAAAGTTGATTACCTAAAATTATAAAAAGCTTCATAAGTATTAAAATACATATTTTATTTAGATATTACACGCGTCATTATTTGCATGTAAATAACCTTTAATAATGTTATTTTTAATTATGAAAAAAGTAATTTTAGGAGCAACTGGATCAATTGGTTCTTCTTTAGCAAAAAAATTAGTTGACAGCGGTGAACAGGTGCACTTGGTTGGAAGAGATGAGAATAGTTTATCGGAGTTAGCAAAAAACTTAAACTCTACATTTACAGTTTGCGATGTCTTAGAGGAAAACTTTTCTGAAAAAATACTAAATGATTTGAAAGATGAACCTATTAATGGCTTAGCTTTTTGTGTGGGATCAATTGATTTAAAACCATTAAAGTTAACAAAAAAAAGTGACTTTATGCAATCATTCAATTTAAATCTTATTTCTGCAACTGAAGTAATTAAAACTTTAGCAGATAACTTAAAAAAAAATAAAGGTTCAGTTGTTTTATTTTCAACAGTAGCAGTCAAACAAGGCTTTCCAAACCATGCAATAGTTTCATCAGCAAAAGGTGCCATAGAGGGTTTGACTCTAGCCTTAGCAGCTGAGTTCGCCCCGAACATTCGAGTGAACTGTATTGCCCCTAGTTTGACAAACTCTAAAATTTCAAATTTTTTACTTAAAAATGAAAAAGTTGCCGAGGGTATTGCCAAAATGCACCCAATGAAAAGAATAGGTGAGGGTGGAGACTCAGCCTCTGTTGCAAAGTTTCTCCTTACAGATGAAAGTTCTTGGATAACTGGCCAAATATTAGGTGTTGACGGAGGAAGATCATCTGTCGCATGACAATCTCCAAAAAAATAACTAAATAGTGTTTATGAAAAATTTATTAGTAATAGTTTTTACTCTTTTGTTAAGCTCAAGTTTAATGGCTGCGGGAAGCGATAGTAGTAGCGGATCATCTTCTGATAAAGAATCTTTATACGAGGATGCA
This sequence comes from uncultured Pelagibacteraceae bacterium, assembly GCA_902619495.1. Lineage (GTDB taxonomy): Bacteria > Pseudomonadota > Alphaproteobacteria > Pelagibacterales > Pelagibacteraceae > Pelagilacustribacter. Next base: position 58,034 of record CACNEM010000005.1, on the reverse strand, counting down.
GTAAAATTAGTTAAAAGAGCTGGAAAATTAGAAAAAAAAGATAAGACTGACAAAGCTAAAAAATTGTACTCACAAGCTTTTAATAAATTAGAAAAAGCATATAAATCAGACAAAAAAAATCCTGATATTCTTAACTACATGGGTTTCACAACAAGAAAAACTGGAAACTTTGAAAAAGCCGAAAAGTTTTATTTAGAAGGGTTAAGTTTAAAACCAAATCACAATGGTATTAATGAATATTTAGGTGAACTTTATGTGCAAACTAATAGAATAGATAAAGCTAACGAAAGATTAGAAGTTCTAAAGAGTTGTAATTGTAAAGAATATAGTGAACTTGAATTGATTATTAAAACCAAAGGCTCTAAAGTTTACTAAGATAAATCTACAGCAAACTTTTTTAATTTTTCAATTGGTATAAGTTCTAAGGTCTTTAAATTAGTTTTTTTTAAAAAAACTGAGCAGGCTGCATCCTCTTCGATAGCTCTAGCGTACCAAGTAGCGCAAACGCACCAACAGTCACCATCTTTCAAACCTGGAAACCCAAATTCAGGATGAGGTGTAATCAAATCATTACCTACCTTCTTTGACCAAAGTAAAAATTTATCTGTCACTTTTGCACAAACTGTATGAACCCCTCTATCATTTTTATCTGTATTACAACATCCATCTCTAAACCAACCTGTTAATGGGTCATTAGAACATGGTTCTAAAGGCTCACCGAAAACATTTTTTTGAATTTCATTACTCATCTTGAAAAAACATTAGCAATTTTTTTATCTATTTCTAGATTAAATGAAAAGGATCTTCTTTCTCCACTTGATTTAAATGGATATGCTGTATGCATCAAATAATGTGGAAAAAGAATTACATCTCCTTCTTTTGGTTGATGGTTGTAAATACTATCACTTAAAAACATTTTATTTCCATTAATAAAATCGATTGTGCCGTCAATTTTTGATTTTTTATAGCCCTTTGAAACAAATTTTGGAATTTTTAAGTAACCCACACCAGATATGTGTCCATCGTGGTAATGTATTGGGTTATATTCATTATTAAATTGTCTTACTATCCAAAAATTTTTGATTGAAATTTTTTTTACTTTTTTTCCAATAGTTTTAAAAATATATTTTTTTACTGCATTAAATATTACTTTTTCTAAATTTTTTTTTACAAAGGATTCCGGTAATTGAAATTCCTGTTTGACCTGTCCGACTAATTTTTTTGAATAATCTAGTTTTTTTAATAAACTTTTTTTATTTACAATTTGGTCAACTTCATTATTAATTTTTTTTATTAATTGATTAGAAAATTTTAATTTAGCTATTTTTGGACCAAAAGGCCTTATTACTTTCATAATTATAGCTTAGTTGGATTAGGTTGACCTTTATAAACTTTTTCAGGATCAAATTTTTTTTCTTTTTCTTTAAATTCTAATTTAATTTCTTCAGAATTTTCAATTTTTCCTAAAGGTATTGATCTGTAAAAACATGATTTATATCCTACATGGCAGCTTGCTCCGTTTCCTATATCTACTGACATCCACAATGCATCCTGATCATCATCTATTCTTAGATCAATAACTTTTTGTACAAAACCGCTTGTTTTTCCTTTGTGCCATATATCTTTTCTAGATCTACTCCAATAATGAGCTTCTTTAGTTTCAATTGTTTTTTTTAGAGCTTCTTCATTCATGTAACCATGCATTAGTAATTCACCGGAGCTACTGTCAGAGGTGGTTACTGGAATAAGTCCATCTTTATCAAATTTAGGAGATAGAAATTTTCCTTCTTCTACCTCAAATACGCTTTCTCTCTTTTTGAACATGAGGGTAAAATAATGAAAAAAAGACAAAATAGCAATTTGCATTAATCAAATATGTCCTATAAAACCTTTAAACAATGAAGTTAGTTAAAGACGCAGATAAAACATCCTCAAAAAAGCCTGAAGTTTCAGATAAACAGGCAGAAGAGGCATTTAAAACTATTCTTAAATGGATAGGAGAAGATCCTAACAGAGAAGGTCTTGTTGAGACACCAAAGAGGGTAATTAAAGCATTCAAGGAATATTTTAAAGGTTATCATCAAGATGCTGAAGCTGATTTATCCAAAACGTTTGGAGACGTGGAGGGTTATGACGATATGGTAGTGGAAAAAAACATCACACTTGAAAGTCATTGCGAGCATCACATGGCACCTATAATTGGTGTAGCGCATGTCGCATATATCCCTAAAAAAAAGGTTGTAGGTTTAAGCAAGTTAGCGAGAACGGTAGAAATATTCTCCAAAAGACTTCAAACTCAAGAAAGACTTACAATGCAGATCGCTAAAACTTTAATGAATTCATTAGACGCGAAAGGAGTAGCAGTTACCATTGATGCTGCTCATCAATGTATGACCATGAGAGGCGTCAAAAAGGAGAGAGCGACAACAGTTACTAACTATTTTTTAGGTTCTTTCAGAGAAGACTTAAGTATTCAGAATAGATATTTAAGATATATTAAAAAATAAATGTCTCAAAAATTTAAAGCTATAGTTATAGATAATCAAAACGAAAAATTTACAAGAGAAATTAAAGAAATCGATACAAGTCATCTTAAAGATGGAAACGTTTTAGTCAAAATAGATTATTCAAGTCTTAATTATAAAGATGCATTAATTTTAAATAATGGAGGCAAAATTGTAAGAAAATTTCCTTTCGTTCCAGGTATAGATTTTTCAGGCACCGTAGTTGAAAGTGAAGATAATAAATTTAAAAAAGACGATAAAGTAATTTTGACTGGTTTTAGGGTAGGAGAAGCTTTCTTTGGTGGTTTTGCTCAGTACGCTAAAGTTGACGCTAACTTTTTAATTAAAATACCAAAAGATTTAGATTCTCATAAATCTATGATGCTCGGCACAGCAGGTTTTACAGCTCTTTTGTGTTCTTTTGCAGTCAAAGCTAAAGAAGAATTGTTGTTAGGTGAAAAAGTAAAAGATGTTTTGGTAACTGGCGCTACGGGTGGTGTTGGAAGTATTGCTGTAATGATTTTATCTAAAATGGGATATAATGTTCATGCTGTAACAGGAAAAAAAGATAAAAATGATTATCTAAAAGGTTTAGGTGCGAAAAACATTATAGACAGAAAAGAATTTGATGGAGAAAGTAAACTTCTAGAAAAAGGAGTTTGGGACGGAGTTGTTGACACTGTAGGCGGCGCTGCTTTGACAAAAATATTTGCACAAACTAAACCTGGTGGAATTGTTGCTGCGTGTGGAAATGCAGGGGGAATTAAAATTAACACAAGTGTAATGCCTTTTATAATTAGAGGTGTTAAACTATGGGGTATCGATTCGTCTGGTTCCTCAATAAAACGAAGAGAGTTTGTCTGGGGCGAAGCAGCCAAATTGATTGATTTTTCTAAAGTTCAATCGTTTACGAAAGAGCTTTCGTTTACTGAACTTTTGGAAACTTATCCTATGCTTTTAAAAGGAGAGTTTTCTGGAAGAGCTATAGTAAATCCAAATAAATAAACTATAATCAATTACTAATGGATTGGGATAAATTAAAAATTTTTCACACTGTTGCCGAAGCTTCAAGTTTTACAAAAGCTTCAACTATACTTAATTTAAGCCAGTCCGCTATAAGTCGCCAAATTCAAGGCTTAGAAAGTGATCTAAAAGTCCAGCTATTCGAACGTCACGCAAGAGGATTAGTTCTTACAGAAAATGGCGAGTACCTTTTTAAATCAGCTCATGAAATTATTTCAAAACTTAAAGATGTTGAGTCAAATCTAAGTGGTCAAAAAGATAAGATTAACGGAAAATTAGTTGTTACCACTGTCGTAAGTTTTGGAACTACATGGTTAACTCCAAGAATAAAAGAGTTTATGGATCTTAACCCTGGTATTGAAATAGAATTAATATTTGATGATAGAGAACTTGATTTAGCTACTCGTGAGGCCGATGTAGCTATTAGGATGAGAAGACCTAAACAACTAAATTTAATTCAAAAAAAATTTGTTGATTTTAATTATCATATTTACGGTTCTAATGAATATTTGGAAAAAAATGGTTATCCAAAAACACCTAAAGATTTAGATAAGCATAAGTTCATCACTTACGGCAAAGGTGCTCCGTCACCTGTTTATAATCCTGACTGGGTATTAAAAGTTGGAGCAAAAGATGGAAAAAAAAGAAGATCCTTAATGAGAGTGAATAGTGTTTATGGCTTGTTACTTGCAGTTCAAAGCGGAGTTGGTTTAGCTGCTTTACCAGATTACATAACATACAACATTAATGGCATAACAAAAGTTTTACCTAACGAGCCTGGTAAGCCAACAGAAACTCATTTTGTATATCCATCCTCATTAAAAAATAACGCAAGATTAGTTGCTTTTAGAAATTTTTTATTTAGTAAAGTGAACGAATGGAAATTTTAATTTCATTTATAATACCTTTTATAATTCTACTTACGGTTGTAGTATTTATCCATGAATTTGGGCATTATTATTATGCAAAGAAATATGGTGTTGGTATTACAGATTTTTCTATTGGGTTTGGAAAAGAAATATTCGGATATAACGATAAACATGGAACAAGATGGAAATTTTGTGCAATTCCTCTAGGAGGATATGTAAAATTTTTTGGCGATAGAAATGTTTTTAGTCAAGCAGAGCAAGAAGAATTATTAAAAAAATACAGTAAAGAAGATCAAGAAAAATTATTTGTAGTTAAACCTTTATATCAAAGATCTATAATAGTAGCTGCTGGACCTTTTGCGAATTTTTTATTAGCAATATTTATTTTTGCATTCATTTACATGTTTTCTGGAAAAGATTTTACTCCTGCTCAAATTCAGGAGGTTCAAGTAGAAAGTCCTGCAGAAGAGGCAGGTATTAAGTCAGGAGACATTATTAAATCTATAAATGGTAAGGATGTAAATAGCATAATGGAAGTTTCTGCGTTCATTAATTCCTCTTCATCAGAGAAAATTGATATCGGCATATTGAGAAATGACAGTGAAATTACTTTTTCTGTAAAACCTGAAGTAATTAAAGACGAGGACTCTTTAGGCAATAAGGCAAATAAAAAGATTATAGGTATAAAAATAGCCCCATTAAATGACGAGTTGAAAAGAGAGAGATTAGGGCCAGCAACCGCTTTGCTCTATGCTTTCAAAGAGACTTGGTTTGTAATTGATGCTTCATGGAATTTTATTATTTCTATGTTTAAAGGCACAGGAGACACCACTCAATTAGGCGGTCCTATAAAAATAGCTAAAATCACAGGTCAGGTTGCAAAACTTGGCTTTATAGCCTTTCTCAGTATTATGGCTTACATATCGATTAGCTTAGGATTTATTAATTTGTTGCCTATTCCTATGTTAGATGGCGGACACTTGATGTTTTATGCTTTTGAAAAGGTTTTAGGCAGACCTTTAACACAAAGGACTCAAGAAGGATTTTTTCGAATCGGTCTTTTTTTGCTACTTTCTTTAATGTTTTTCACCACATTTAATGATTTAAGAGATTTAGGCTTATTTTAAGCCATTTTTTTATTCAAAAAAGTTAATAAAATCAACGATTTTTGACCACACAATATATTGTGTTGATATTTACGTGAAACACCAAAAAAATGTTGATTTTATTGGATTTTTATAGAGATTATATATTAACTAAGGGGCATAAATGAATAAAAAACAACTAGTAGCAAAAATATCGTCCACACTGGGTCAAAGCAAAGCTGATGCTGAAAGAACTTTTGACTCAATAACGACTATTATTTTAGATGCTTTAAAGAATGACGATACTGTAAAAATAGCTGGATTTGGTACTTATAAAGTAGCAAAAAGAAAAGCTAGGGTAGGAAGAAACCCTCGTACAGGAGAGTCTATTCAAATTGCTGCATCTCAGAAAGTTAAGTTTTTACCAGCTAAAAGCTTAAAAGAAATGTTTAACCGATAAACGTTTTATTTAGCCCTTATTTGAGATTCTCAAATAAGGGCTAAACTACTTGCAAAAACTGCATACCTCAAATTAAGACTATTCAATTCTTTTTCAATAGTTAAAACCCTATAACGCTCGCTTAACAAGGGAGTTAGTTATGAAAAAATACTTAGGATACTTTCTAGCAGGTACAGCTATATATTTTGGCTTTGCAGGTCTTGGATATGCTGAGACTACAGTGTCTGCAGAAGTACAATACATTTTTAATACCCTATTATTTTTAATGTCAGGTTTCTTGGTCATGTGGATGGCCGCAGGTTTTGCGATGTTAGAGTCAGGATTAGTAACATCAAAATCTGTATCAGCAATCTGTGCTAAGAATATAGGTTTATATTCAATCGCCGGAGTTATGTTCTGGTTGGTTGGTTACAATTTAGCTTACGGTATCCCAGAAGGAGGATATATAGGTTCATTCACACCATGGAGTGATAATTCATCATTAGAAACAGGATATTCTGATGGTTCTGATTGGTTCTTCCAAATGGTGTTCTGTGCAACTACAATGTCAATCGTTTCTGGTACGTTAGCTGAAAGAATTAAGATCTGGCCATTTTTCTTATTTGCCGCAATTTTAACTGGAATAATATATCCAATTTCAATGGGCTGGCAGTGGGGTGGCGGATGGTTATCAGTCGCTGGATTCTCAGACTTTGCTGGTTCAACATTAGTACATGCTGCTGGAGGAGCTGCGGCTCTTGCAGGCGCAATCGTATTAGGTGCTAGAAGTGGCAGATTTTCAGGAAAAGGCGAGGCTAAGCCAATGGCACCATTTGCTGCATCATCAATTCCGTTAGCAACACTAGGAGTATTTATACTTTGGTTAGGTTGGTTCGGTTTTAATGGTGGATCTCAGTTAGCTTCTGGAACGTTAGAAGACGTATCAGCAGTTGCTACAATTTATATCAATACGAACTTAGCTGCAGGTGGTGGTGTATTAGCCGCTGCAATAGTATCAAGAGTTATTGGTGGAAAAACTGATGTAGTAATGATGCTAAACGGCGCGATTGCCGGGTTAGTAGGTATTACAGCAGAGCCATTAACACCAAGTCCGTTAGCTGCAATCTTCATTGGAGCAATAGCAGGAGTATTAATGTACTTCTCAACAAAACTATTGTTCAAAATGAAAATTGATGACGTAGTTGGAGCTATCCCAGCACACTTAGTAGCTGGAGTATGGGGTACATTAGCAGTGCCATTAACAAATGGAGATGTTACTTTCGGAGCACAATTCTTAGGAACTATCTCAGTTGTGGTATTCGTATTCATAGTCTCGTTTATTGTTTTCCAAATTATCAAAAATACAATTGGATTAAGAATAAGCAAGGAAGCTGAAAGACTAGGAACTGATAAAGCAGAAGTCGGTGTAATAGCTTACGGTATTAGAGACTAATAAAAATTCCCTCCCTCGTTAGTTGGGAAAAATTATAAGGCCTGTTTCGGTTCCCCCGTTCAGGCCTTATTTATTTTACAAAGCTCGTATGCATTTAATTCATGCTTCAAAACTCTGAAATTTGATATCAAGGCTTCAAAAAAAAGGGGGAAACATGAAAAAATTAACTTTCATTTTATTAGGTTGTATTTCTGCTCTACTAATTAGCTCTCAAAGCTTTGCAGAAACTACAATGTCTCAAGAAGGACAATATATTTTTAACTCTTTAGGGTTTTATATTGGTGGAGTGCTAGTAGCTTTCATGGCAGCAGGTTTCTGCATGCTTGAGAGTGGATTAGTGACTACAAAAAGTGTATCGACAATTGCCGCGAAAAATATAGGTAAATTCGCTATATGTTCGCTGGTATTTTTTTTAGTTGGCTATAATTTAGCTTACGGAGTGCCTGAAGGTGGTTATGTGGGCTCATTTACGATTTGGACAGACTCCTCTGATGCTGAAACAGGTTATTCAGGCTATTCAGATTGGTTTTTTCAAACAATGTTCGTTTGTGCGACGGCTTCAATAGTGTCTGGAGCAGTAGCAGAGAGAATTAAGATCTGGCCATTCTTCATTTTCGCAGCAATTATGGCAGGAGTCATTTATCCGATCTCTATGGGTTGGCAATGGGGAGGCGGCTGGTTAGCTAGCGACGGATTCTCTGATTTTGCTGGATCAACTCTAGTTCACGGATGTGGAGGCGCTGCAGCATTAGCTGGAGTGATAGTTTTAGGTGCTCGTGAGGGAAGATTTGGAAGAAAAGGTGAAAAGAGATCTATGCAACCTTTTGCAGCTTCAAGTATTCCATTAGTAACGCTTGGAACTTTTTTACTTTGGTTTGGTTGGTTTGGATTTAACGGTTTTAGTCAATTAGCAATGGGAACATTTGATGATGTTAATGCTATTTCTAAGATTGCAGTAAATACACACTTAGCTGGAGCTGCAGGAACTTTTACAGGTGCAGCAATCACTAGATTAATTGGTGGCAAAACTGATATTGTGATGATGCTTAATGGTGCTTTGGCAGGTTTAGTAGCTATAACTGCAGAACCTTTAACACCAGGACCAATTACAGCAATGTTTATTGGATCGATAGGGGCGATCATAATGTATTTCGGAACAAAAATGTTAGAGAGTTATGGTTTGGATGATGTGGTTGGAGCAATTCCAGTTCACATGTTCGCTGGAATTTTTGGAACACTTGTAGTTCCATTAACAAACCCAGACACTTCTTTTGGCACTCAATTTATCGGAACCGCATCTGTGTGTATCTTTAGCTTTGTTTTATCATGGGCTACATTTACCGCTCTTAAATCAACAGTTGGTTTAAGAATAAGCAAAGCAGCTGAGAAATTAGGAACTGATAAAGCTGAAGTAGGTGTTACTGCTTATTCAATAAGAGATTAATATTTAAATTTAAAAAGGCTCGAGAAATCGAGCCTTTTGTGTCTAATTTTCATTCCAGATTTTTTCCCAATCGACGTTTGGAGATAATCCAAATATTGAATTAACATTTGTAAAATGTACAGCTAAGGAAGGAATAGGAGATATACAGAGTTCTTTCTCATATATTTGATGTAAAGGTTTTTCAAAGGGAGCATGTTCCTTTTTACACATGCTTAAATATTTATCCCAATATTTTTCGATTATTTTCTTGCTTGTTAAAAAAGTACATAAGGTTTCATTTACCTTTCTCCAATGATACTTTTTTCCTAAAAAATTTTGAGTTAATTCTGCTTGAGTGTATAAATAAGGGTAATCAGCTGGACATATAATAATTTCCTTATCTAATTGAGACGCCAGTCTTTCATAAGTAAACACCATCTCACTTATTGCTTCTTTTTTATGTAAATAATCGTCTTCAACAAAATAAACTAAATCATTAGAATTTTTAGACTCTAGTAAAGATTGGTTAATATTAGCCATATTAGACATTTGATTATGTGAGACTTTTTCTCCCCGTTCATTTATTTTTTCAATATTTTTTATATACTTAGAGAGATCTAATTTATGTAAATCGTATTCTAATTTTGAATTTTTAAAAATAGAATTGATTTTTTCTAAGTTCTCATCGGAAGAATTATGATCAATAACTTTAAATTTAACACTAATTTTTTCTAGTTGTGGGTCATATTTTACTGAATTTATCAATGATGTAATTGTTTTTGCTGTATATACAATTTTATCTTTTTCAAAAATTCTGTTTTTTGTTTGCGTTAGCATATTTACACTAGAGCAAGTTCTAATAATTATATCTAAAGCTTTTACTTTTCTCTTTATCTTAACTATTCCTAAAGGGAGATTGACCGATTTTTCACCAATAACACTAATATCGTCATTTATTTTTTTACCCGAAGTTACAATTTCAAATGTATTTTGGGCTATAATTTCAAAACCTAACTTCCTGCAAATTTTGATGAAGAGTTTTTTTAAAAATCCCGTTTTTTTTGAATTTTTAATATTTTTCATACTGGTAAATTATATATAATAGTTTATTTATTTGTTCTATGAGTATTAAATCATCACAAAAATTAGTTGAAGAAGCTAATAAAAGCATAGAAACATTAAGTGCCAAAGAGGTGAAAAAACTGTATGAGAAAAACGAGATCACATTAATTGATGTAAGAGATATCAGGGAGCTTTGGAAAGAGGGAACTATAGCGAATTCAAAACATATACCTAGAGGAATGTTAGAATTTTGGCTAGATCCTAAAAGCAGTTATTATCAAGAAAATCAAATTGTAGAGTCAAAAAAAATGGTTTTTTTCTGTGCGTTAGGGTTTCGATCAGCTTTAGCTACAAAAGCACTAGTAGACATGGGTTTTAAAAATGTGGCAAATGCTGCTGGTGGATTTGATGCTTTAAAGAATGCTGGCCTTAAAGTAATTCCAAAAGAGAAAAAATAATTTATTTACTAGCTTCCTTCAAAACAAACTCGATTCTGTCTTGACCCCAAAAAATTTTATTATTTATTATAAATGATGGTGCACCAAAAATTCCCTTTTCATAAGCATCACTGGTCCTTTTTTTTAAAGCATCTTTAATTGATGATGATGAAGCTCTTAATGTAAATGTTTTTGGATTTATGCTCAAATTTTTTAAAACTTTTTGTATAATATTTTCATCATTCATATTAAGACCATCCTGCCAAATTGAGTCAAAAATACTATTTATGTAGTAACTTTTCATATTATCCTCTTCTGCAACAAAAACTCCTCTCATTAAGTTTAAAGTTCTTATAGGAAAATATGAATTAAATTTGAATTTTACATTATTTCTTTCAGCAATTAACTTACAATCTCTAATCATATGTTTCGCTTTGGCAGGTATAAACGCTGGTGCTTTAATTCCATGCAAATTATGCAAACCACCTAAAAGTATTGGCCGATATTTAATTTTAATAGATGCCTTATTTTCAATTTTTCTTATTTCTTTATGAGCAAGAAAAGAATATGGACTTATAAAGTCAAAATAGAAATCAAAAGGCTTAATCATTAAAACTAATTTTTTTAGCAAAAAAAATTCTTATAAACCAATAAATTAACAATCCAACTGGGCCAGTAAAATAGGTTAATATGAGAGAAGGAATAATTATTAGCCTTGGCAATAAATATCTTTTAGCGTCTCGAACTATCCAAGCGCCAGCAAACAAACTTATTGCAAGAAAATGTAACCAAAATAATAACAATATTGTTTCGTTTGCAAACATCGAGTACAAACCATCTAAACCATTATAAAGTTCAAAACTGTCAAAAATGTTATTTTCTAAATAAAGATTATAAGATAGGTACACATAACCAATCGCTAAAAGTAATGTTGGAATAACCGATTGAACGAAAAAATTTGTTAAACCATTGTAAGGGACAATAATTAATAATAACCAAAAAGGAATTACGCCCCAATTAGCAATTAAATAGATAGTTTCTGAGTCAATTAAAGTTAATAGATCATTTATCATCAAAAATAATATAGTATATTAACTAAATGAATCCCACATCAAATAAAAGTGATTTTGAAGATCTTACAACAAATTTAAAAGATCTAGCTTACTCATACCTTGAAAAATATAGTCCTTCAAAACAACAGCTAAAAGTTTATTTACTTAAGAAGTATTTAACAAAAATTAAAGGGAGTAAATCTAAAAAAGAAGTAACTTCAATTATTGATGAGATAATTTTAAATTTAGAAAAAAACAGAGTAATAAATGACGAAATGTACTCAGACTCAAAAGCTAGAATGTATCTAAGAAGAGGTTATTCTTTAAACAAGATCAATCAGTCATTAAGAAGTAAAGGCATTGAAGATAAGTACGTAAAACAAAGTATTGATAAAATTAAACAAAATGAAATTGAACCTGATTTTGTATCTGCTTTAAAATTGTGTAAAAGAAGAAGGATAGGACCTTTGAGGCCTGAGAATAATCGAGAATTGTTTTACAAAAAGGATATGGGAATTTTAGCTAGAGGTGGATTTAGTTTTGATCTTTCAAAAAGAGTTTTAGATTTAGAAACTAAGGAATTTAATAAACTTCTAAAAATTATATAATTAATCTTCTTTATTTTTTCTTTTTTCTTCTTCTTCTAATAATATATCAAGTTTTTTTCTAAGCGCATTACGAACCAGAATAAAAAATACTACACCTAAAATTGTTACAGAAATAATGATAATCGATACTGTTTTAATCATTCAAATTATCTGATCTTTTAAGAAGTAGGCTTGGATTTTTATAATCCTCTTTTCCATATAAAAAAGGTTTTCCATCAAGAGTTTTAATTATTGCGCCTGCATTTTGAGCTACAGCATGGCCTGCTGCAGTATCCCACTCATTTGCCCTTTCGCGAGCTGCATAAATATCAAACTCACCAGTAGCAATTACACAAAATTTATATGAACTAGCAATTTTGACAATCAAATTTACCTTATTTTCTTTTAACTTATTAAGAATAACATCAGATGGTTTAATAGCACTTGAAACAGCTACTATTTTACCCTTCGGTTGTTTTTTCTTGCAATTAATTTTTTCGGTTTTTCCATTTTCAACCAAAAAACTTTCTCCGGGCGCATAAGTATAAAAAAGTCTTTTTTTCTTAGGTGCTCCAACTAGCCCTAATACTGGAACTGCATCAATTACTAAAGCAGCGTTTAGAGTATATTCATCTTTTCCACCAATGTATTCTTTTGTCCCATCTATAGGATCGATTAACCAAAAAATCTTTGCTGTATTTTTTTTCTTTAAATCAACTGTTTCCTCGGATATTATTGGAATTTCGGGAGTTAGTTCCTTAATTTTTTTTGTAATAATATTATTAACTTCTAAGTCGCCGTTGCTCACTGGAGAATTATCATCTTTTATTTGGATTTTTAATCCTTTATTATAAAGATCTATTGAGAGTTGCCCTGCACTATTAAAAGTTTCTATTAAATCCTCTGCAATTTGTTTTAATTTTTCAATTTTCATTGTTCACTCTCTCTAAAACTATATTTTCAATATTTATCACTTTTTTTCCGCTATTTTCAAAATTGACAGTAATTCTATTACCAATTATTGACTGAACCTGTCCAACCCCCCAATCTTCATTAGCAGGATTTTTAACATAATCACCTGGTTCAAAGTCGATAAGCATTATGGAAAAAAAATAATAAATATATTATACCATTATAAAATGAATTCACTAGGTATAAAAAAATCTAAAAAAGAGACTAAAGTTGTTGTTGCTATGTCAGGAGGTGTAGACTCATCTGTTGTTGCCGCTTTAATGAAGCAAGAGGGATATGATGTAACTGGTATAACTCTTAAATTATATGATGATACAAAACAATCCAAAGAAGGAAGACAATGTTGTGCTGGTCAGGATATAATGGACGCAAAAAGAGTATCTGAAAAATTAAATATTAATCATGAAATCTTATATTATCAAAAAAAATTCAAATCAGAGGTAATTGACTCATTTATTGATAGTTATGTTGCTGGTGAAACGCCAATACCTTGTGTTCAATGTAATCAAACGGTAAAATTTAGGGATTTATTTAAATATTCTAAAGAATTAAAAGCTGATGCATTAGTTACTGGTCATTATGTTTCTAGAATACAAAAAAATGGCCATGCAAATATGTACCGAGCTAAAGATCATAATAGAGATCAAAGTTATTTTTTATTTAACACAACTCAAGAACAATTAGATTATTTAAGATTTCCTTTAGGGGAAATTGATAAATCTGAAACTAGATCTATAGCAAAAAAATTAAATTTAAATGTTGCTGATAAACCAGATAGTCAAGATATCTGTTTTGTTCCTAATGGGGATTATGGCTCAGTAATAAAAAAATTTAGACCAGAGTCCTTTAAAAAAGGAAAAATATTAGATATCTCAGGCAAACAAATAGGAGAGCATGAAGGTATTATAAATTATACAATCGGTCAAAGAAAAGGTATCAAAATTTCAAGCAACAAACCTCTCTTTGTGATTAATATTAATGCAGACGAAAATACTATAATTGTTGGAGAAAAAGAAAATTTAGAAATAAAAGAAATCAAATTGAGAGAGTTAAATATTCTTGCGCAAAAAAAAGAGTTTAATGATATTGTAAATATAAAAGTAAGATCAACCGGCAGACTTCTAAAAGCAAATGTAGATTTAAAAGAAAATTTTGCATTGGTAAAAATTATTGATAAAGAAATAGGTGTTTCACCTGGTCAGGCCTGTGTTTTTTATTCAAAGGATAATTTTGGGGATAAAGTTCTCGGAGGCGGATGGATCGATAAGACTATCAATAATAATTATCCACTTAGTTAACAATACATTTTAAGACACGTAATAAGTGATTACTTACTTAGTTACTATATGTTTTAATATTTCTAATTAAGAGGCAACTCTTAACTGGCCATTTAGGGAAAAACCGAGAGGTTCAAGCTTAAAGGGCAGAAAGGTGAACCTAGTAGCGCTAGAATAGTTCATCGGGAAGGCTTGGCGGTAGCGCCTAAAACGACGAGCCAAACTGCTAAATTTCTGGGCGAAAGCCTAGAAATTTATGTGGTTCTTCTCCAAAAAAATCTTGAAAGTAAATAAAACATAATTACCCCAACGAAGTAGTTCCACTCAAGCATATGTTTGAAATGTGTATTTCCTTTTGTAACTAGTGTAGGTAAACTTAGAAAAGCTATTATTATCAGCACACTAACAAGCAAAAATTTTATCAACAAAACTTTTTTATTAATCATTACCTCCAATTTCTTTTTTAAACTATATAAATGGTAAACGAGGTAACCTTGTGCTATGAGCTCAAAAATTATGAATAATAACAATATTACTCTTCTAAAAATTTTATAAATTTGAATATCAAATTTAATACCTAAGAAAATAGAATGAATAGCTAGAAAAACTGCTGATAAAATTCCAAAAATTTTAAATTTATAATTTATTTTAGTTTTATATAAATTATTTACTAAATCGTTATTATTTTTCCAATAATAAAATAAAAAAATTGCTGTAAGTATCATAGATGGTTTAAAGATTAAGTACTGAGGAAACGTTCTTGATGCCCTGCTTATTGATAAACTTCCATCTAAATATGGGATTGAAAAGCCGGATCTTCCAATCTGATCAACGCTAAAAACTGTATTATCTAACATCTCTGGGTTTTGTGAGATGAATAGACAAAGATTAATTGCAATTAATGGAATTAAAAAAATCCATAGACTCAATTTTCTTATTTGAGTTATTTCATGCATATATTCTGTAATGATTATTTTTTCTTATTTCTTTTTCTAGCTCTTCTTTTTTTTGATCCGATTTTTCTTCTTCCTCGGTGCTTTTTTGGATAACCCATATTTTTGCCTCCTTTTTTATATCTTAATTAGTAAAGTACTATATAAAAGTCAGATATACTTATTTTATGAAAAAGTCTATAAGCACATTCTTAAAACACCCCACTAAAGACAGTACTAATAGGTCTGCAAATCCTCCAGTGACTAGAGCCTCAACTATTTTATTCAATTCAATTCAAGAAATGTATCAGCATGAATTGAAAATTAAAAAACATAAAAAAGTGTCACATTATACCTATGGAAGGTATGGAAGCACGACAACAATAGAACTCGAAAATATTTTAAAAGAATTAGAGCAGGCTTATCATGTTTTTTTGACAGGAACTGGTTTTGGAGGAATAGCTTTGGCTTTAATGTCTCTCTGCAGACCAGGAGATGAAATTTTGGTTTCCGATAATGTATATGGTCCAACAAAAGAAATATCTCAAGAATTGCTTAGAGAGTTCAATGTTAGTGCAAAATTTTATAATCCAGACTCATTTGAAGACCTAAAAAATAAAATTTCAACAAAAACAAAAATGATATTAGTTGAAAATCCTGGAAGTAATACTTTTGAATTTCAAGATTTATCAAAAATCACTCAGTTAGCAAAAAGAAAAAAAATTTTTACTCTTTTAGACAATACATGGGGAACTCCGCTTTATCTGAAGCCATTAAAAATTGGTTTTGACATGTCTTTTTGCTCTGCAACAAAATATTTTTCCGGTCATTCAGATGCTATGGGTGGTTCTCTGGCAGTAAATAAAAAAGTTTTTAAAAAGATTATGTTTTTTTATAAATTATCTGGCTACAGAATGTCAGCCGATGAGGCTTATTTAATCATAAGAGGCTTAAGAACTTTAGACACAAGACTAAAACAACATAGTGAAAATACAAAAGTTATTATCAATTTCTTAAAAAGACAAAAAAAAATAAAAGAAATTCTTTACCCTCACAATCCTTCCTCTAAAAACTATAAACTTTGGAAAAAATATTACTCTGGCGCAACTGGCTTGCTCTCAATAGTTATTAAAAGCAAAAAAAAATCTTCTGTAATACAATTTGTAAATTCTTTAGAATTATTTGGCATAGGATATAGCTGGGGAGGTTTTGAAAGTTTAGCTATACTTCAAGAATTAAAAAACAATAAAAAGGATGAATATTTGAAAGGACGTCAATTTTACAGATTTAATAAAGATGAATTTATTGTAAGACTACACATTGGATTGGAAGATCCAAAAGATTTAATTAATGATCTTAAAAAAGGTTTAAAAAGAATTAAGTAATGAAAAATTTTTTTCCGAATAAAACTGCATTCTATGCTTTAATAGCGGCATGTTTAGTTGTCTGTGCAACTATGGGAGTAAGACAAACCTTTGGACTTTACTCAAGTGAATTTGAGACAACTGGAGGAACGTCAAATACAGAATTTGGATTAGCGATTGCTGTTCACGCAATCTTTTGGGGAATTTTTACTCCAATTTTTGGAAGAATTTCTGACAGACTAGGTGGTTATGTTGTAATCGTTCCCGCTTTAATTTTCTACTCGATATCAATGTTGTTAATGGGAAATAATTTCATTTCAGGTATGTGGTTACAGATTAATTTAGGATTACTTGTTGGTTTGGGTTTAGCAGGCGCTGCCGGAACTATTCTTACCCCAATGATTTCAAAACATTTTCCAAATGAAAATAGAAGTAAAGCAGCAGGTATTGTAACAGCTTGCGGAGGCTTAGGAATGTTTATATTTCCTATTCTGGCAAATATTTTTAAAAATATTTCTACTTGGCAAATGTCTTTTATTATTTTTTCGATTATTTTATTTTTTATGTGTATACCCGGGTTTTTTGTTAGACTTCCTAAAAATCAAGTATCAAATCAAAATACTAATATTGACAATCGAAGCTTAAAAGAAGTGTTAAAAGAATCTTTTGCGCATAAAGGATTTAGATTATTAGTTTTAGGTTTTTTTGTTTGCGGTTTTCAAATTACTTTAATAGCTACTCATGTCCCAAGATATGTTCAAGATAAAGGGCTAGCAGATTGGACGGGAATGGCTATCTTAGCATTAATCGGTTTTTTTAATATTATTGGAACTTTAGTGATGGGTTATTTAGGAGATAAATATAGTAAAAAAATACTTTTAAGTGGGCTTTATTTTTTAAGAGGAATAACATTAATTCTATTTATTTTTTTACCAGCATCAAATCTGTCTGCTGTGTTGTTCGGTACATCTTTTGGATTATTATGGCTTGCTACTGTACCAGCTACTAACGGTATCGTTGCTCAAATTTTTGGAACAAAAAACTTAAGTCTTCTCTTTGGCATTGTATTCCTAAATCATCAATTTGGATCATTTCTGGGAGCTTACTTAGGAGGTTATTTTTACGATCAATTTGGAAGTTTCGATTATGCTTGGTATATGGCGATAGTCTTATCATTTATTGCTACAGCTCTTCACCTTCCAATAGACGAAAAGCCTCTAGCAACTGTGAATAAAACTATCTAAGGTTGTAAATTGAGTCCCTAAGTGAATCAAAAGTGAATCAAAACGTGAACATTTTTTATTTACAACTCAAAATTGTGGATAATTTTTTTATTTAATCATTCAAATTTTTTTTATAGGCTTTAAACAACAAAGGAGAAATATGTTTTCATCAGATCTAGGAAAAAAGTTAGATAAATACCACTTACTCAAACACCCATTTTATCAAATTTACTGGAACGAAGGTAAATTAAATAGAGAAATTATTAAAGATTATGCCGAACAATATTACCAGCACGTTAAAGCGTTTCCAAGATACATAAGTGCAACTCACTCTATTTGTGAAGACATAGAGAAAAGAAGAATTCTTCTAGAAAATTTACAAGATGAGGAAAACAAAGATGGTGATCACCCGAAACTTTGGAAAAATTTTGCAAAAGCTTTAGGAGCTGATGACAAAAAAATAGAAAACGCAAAACTTGATTGGTTTACAAAAGATATGATCGATAATTTTTTCGCTCAAGCGAGAAAATCTTACGCTGAAGGTTTGGCGTCATTATATACCTATGAAAGACAAATTCCTGAAATAGCTGAGACTAAAATCCAAGGTTTAAAGAAATTTTACGGAGTAAATTCAAAAGAAGGACTAGAATTTTTTGAAGCTCATAAATCAGCTGACGTTATTCATAGAGCAGAATGTGAAAAACTTTTGGACGGACTTTCTAAAGAGGAACAAAAGAAAGCCGAAAATGCTTCATTGTTAACTGCTAGATATCTATGGAATTTCCTAAGCGGAATGGTTTCTAAGCACAAACTACAACAAGCAGCATAGTTAGCAAAGTCAAGATTGACAATTTAGTTTAAGAGGAATACCTATGAACTATAAATGGAAATATATCTTCCTATAGTTCAAATTCACATAGATTTAATCACAATTTTATTTATTAGTTTTGCAGTCGGAGTTCTTTCAGGTTTATTTGGTGTCGGCGGAGGGTTTTTAATGACGCCATTTTTAATATTTTTAGGAATACCACCAGTTTATGCAGTTCCTAATGAAATAAATAATATATTAGCAACTTCAGTATCTGGATCAATGACACATTGGTTTAAAAATACATTAGATTATAAAATGGGCCTGATGATAATTATTGGTGGAGTTGTGGGAACTATTATAGGAATTATTTCTTTTACTTTTTTTAAAGAAACTGGGAAGTTGAGTTTGATTATTTCATTATCATATATGTATCTTCTTGCGATTATTGGTACATTGATGCTCATTGAGGGCGCTAAAGAAATCGACAGGGCTAGAAAAAAATTAATTTTTAAAAAAAAATTACACACACACTATTGGATACATGGCTTACCTTTAAAACTTCGATTTCCAAAATCAAGGCTTTATGAAAGTGCTTTTACGCCAATCTTGCTTGGTGTTATAGTAGGGTTTGTTGCAGCATTAATAGGAGTGGGAGGAGCTTTTTTGATGGTGCCTGCAATGATTTATTTAATAGGTATGCCAGTAAAATTTATACCTGGAACATCTTTATTCGTTACAGTTTTTATAAGTGCACTAGTAACTATATTACACGCATTTAATTATGGCTCTATAGATTTAATTTTAGTAATAATTTTAGTAATAGGTTCTATTATTGGAGTACAGGTTGGTCAGAAAGTCGGGCAATATTTAGATAGCTCACATTTAAAAACTTTATTTGCAATGTTGTTATGTACAGTTGCTATAGCTATTGCATATGATACATTTTTTTATGAGGGGGTGAGGCACTTCAAAGATGCTGAAATAGTTAACTTTGAAAATCTAAACTTTTTTTCTAGATATATCTCAAAGTTATCTGAAAATAATCCCCTTCTTTATGGATCAATGGCAATACTATTAGCTATTTTACTAGGAATAATAGGTGCGGGTGGCAGACAGTTATTGAGTAAATATAAACACTTTTTCTTAATTAAAAAAAATTAAATTAAAGCTCTAATCAATCCAAAAATAGATACTAAAATTAAAAAGTAAAGCACATACTTTTTATAATTTTCTTTTGAGCTACCAGTAAATAATTTTGTGCCAAGTGAAACACCAAAGGGAACAATTAAAATAAGAGGTAAAGTTCTATATATTACAGTATAATTTAATATATCATTAAAGTAAGCTAGAATTAATGCATATAAATCAGTGAAAAAAAATAGAGCAGCTAAAGATGCCCTAATTACTGCTGGCTCAGCTGCAATTATCAAAAAATATAATGCAATCGGCAATCCAGCCAGAGTTCCAAATCCATTTACTGTTCCAGCAGTTGCTCCGACGAAAAATTTAGAAATATTGTGATTTAATTTTTTGTTTTTATATCCCCGTAATAATAAAAAAGCAAAAATAAGAACTGTTATTGATATTATTAAATGAGTTACTCTTGGCTCCAATATTGAAAGAAGATGTACACCAAATGGGGTTCCAATTGACACTCCCACAAGTAAATAAAAAACGAACTTCCAATTAATTTTTTTCCATATACTTGGTATCATAAAAAAACTTGCTATTATTTCTAACAATAAGATTATTGGTACAATTTCTTTTGGTGGTAAAATAAAAGATAACAATGAAACACTTGATGCAGAAAAACCAAAGCCGCTAAAACCTCTAACAGTCGATGCAAATAATATAATTCCGCAAAAAAACAAGAACTCTAAAAATGATAAATCTATAGTTGTTAACATATAATTAATTTAAAATTGTAATTGGATCTAATTTAATTTCAAACCAATTTAAGCGAATATCTAGATGGGACTTTAACTGTTTTGTCGTTTTCTATTATCCAGGCACTACAATCTTGATCTTTTTTAGTAGTTTCTATAACAACAACTCCTACGTTATCTATTTTGTCGTGGATGATGAGGTCAGGACGTGTCATAAAAATAATTAATGGATATAAACTAAAATTTAGTATAATGAAAGCTAGATTTTCAAAATACTTAAAGGAGATTAATAAAAAACCAGTAAAAGTAGCTGGAATAAAAAAAGAGGACATGAGACCTCAAAAAGGTTTATATTAATTTTATATATGAAATCTCAAAGTTCCAATAGAAGCTTCGGCTTACTTTTTTTTATTGTTTTTTTAATTATAGGTTTGTGGCCACTAAAAAATGGCGAAAATTTTAATTACTATTTTATAATAATTTCTCTAATTTTTTTAATTCTTGGAATTATTAATTCCTCTTTACTTACTCCATTAAACAAATTGTGGATTAAATTTGGTGAAATTTTAGGTTTAGTAATTGCACCTATTGTAATGGCGATTGTTTATTTCATTATTTTAACACCGATAAGTTTAATAGTAAGAATATTCGGTAAAGATTTACTTGGTGTTAATTTTAGTAAAAAAGTTAATTCTTATTGGATTGAAAGAAAAAAGAAATTAGGATCAATGGATAAACAATTTTAATGATTGATTTTTTAAAAGAATTCTGGGAATTTTTAAGTGAAAGAAAAAAATATTGGTTATTACCAATAATAATTGTACTAGCCTTATTTGGTGTTTTAATTGTTTTAAGTCAAGGATCATCAGTAGCTCCATTTATATATACAATTTTTTAAGTGACTTCTATTTTAGGAATATCAGCCTTTTATCATGACAGTGCGGCAGCATTAATTGTAGATGGAGAAATAATAGCTGCAGCTCAAGAGGAGAGATTTTCAAGAAAAAAACATGATCCAGGTTACCCTATTAATGCAGTTAATTACGTTTTGTCAGCTGGAAAATTAAAGCTTAGCGAAGTTGATTATATAGTTTTTTTTGAAAAACCTTTTTTAAAATTTGAAAGATTGCTAGAAACTTACATGGCTTTTGCACCTAAAGGCTTTAAATCCTTTAGTCTCTCAATGCCACTTTGGTTAAGAGAAAAACTGTTTCAAAAAAGATTTTTGTTTGAAAAACTTCAACAAAGTGATGAGGATTTTAAAGATATTAAAAAAATTAAATTTTCTGAACATCATTATAGTCATGCAGCTAGTGCATTTTATCCATCACCATTTAAAGAGGCAGTTGTTTTAACACTTGATGGTGTTGGAGAGTGGGCAACCACGACTGTTGCTGTAGGCAAAGATAACAAATTAGAAATGATAAAAGAAATTCATTTTCCTCATTCAATAGGATTACTTTATTCTGCGTTTACCTACTATACAGGTTTTAAAGTTAATAGTGGTGAATACAAAGTTATGGGATTAGCGCCATACGGAAAGCCAAAATTCAAAGATTTTATAATTAAAGAATTAATGGATCTTAAAGCAGATGGTTCATTTAAATTAAATATGAAATATTTTAACTATGCAACAGGCTTAACAATGACAAATAAAAAATTTTCTAATCTTTTTGGTCATCCTGTTAGAGATCCAAAAAAGGATTTGTTAAATGATTTTCATATGGATATTGCTTCATCAATACAAGCAGTAACAGAAGAAATTGTGTTAAGACTTACGAAAAATATAGCTAATGAATATAAAATTAAAAATTTATGTTTAGCTGGAGGAGTTGCATTGAATTGTGTAGCAAACGGAAAAATTTTAAGAGAAAAAATATTTGATAATATTTGGATACAACCAGCTGCAGGAGATGCCGGAGGTTCTCTTGGAGCTGCCTTGGCATACTGGCACCATGAACTAAGTAAACCTAGAGAAATTTTTAAAGATCAAATGAAGGGAGCGTATTTAGGTCCTAAGTTTTCCGAAAAACATATAGATGAACAGTTAAATAAATTAAAAGCTAAATATGATAAAAAAAATTCAAATGAAATTTCATCTTTAGTTGCTAAAGAATTATCTAAAGGTAAAACAGTTGGTTGGTTTCAAGGTAGAATGGAATTTGGACCAAGAGCTTTAGGAGGTAGGTCAATTTTAGCTGATCCTAGATCAGAGAAAATACAAAAAGAATTAAATCTAAAAATTAAGTTTAGAGAGAGTTTTAGACCATTTGCTCCCTCAGTTTTAAGAGAAGAAGTTAATAACTGGTTCGAATTAAATTACGATAGTCCTTATATGCTTTTAGTTTCAGATGTAAAAAAAGATAAACAAATAACCATGTCTGAAGAAGATAAAAAACTGTTCGGAATTGAAAAACTAAATATTAAAAGATCTAGTATTCCTGCTATCACTCATGTTGATTATTCTGCTAGAATACAAACAGTTCATAAAGAGACTAACCCTCGGTATTACAATTTGATAAACGAATTTAAAAAAATAACAGGTTGTCCTGTGTTAGTTAACACTTCCTTTAATGTAAGAGGTGAACCAATCGTATGCTCTATAGAGGACGCATTCAACTGTTTTATGGGCACTAATCTAGATATTTTAGTTTTAGAAGACTTTATTTTATTCAAAGATCAGCAAGATAAGTCATTAATCAAAGATTATAAAAATAAATTCGAACTAGATTAAATGTTAAATTCTAGATTTTTTTAAAATACAATAAATATTATAGGTAAAATATTCCTTTAAAAAATTAATTTTACTGAAAATATTTAAAATTTTACCAAAAGGATGATCGGATTGATTAGTTATAAAATAATCTATTTCAAATTTTGATTCTTTAAATATCCTTTTATAGTCTTTAAGAGAGTACTTACTTAACCCTAAATCTTCTATTCTTTTAATTTTATCAGAATTATTCTTATTATATCTATTTACTATTCTTTCTTCTGACAATATTACATGCATCCAAGGAAGTTTTAACTGTGTTCTACCATGATCACCATTAAATGAATTATAAAGTGGACCAAATCCAATATATACTTTCCCATTATCATTTAAAAGATCATAAAATTTATTCAAGATTTCTGGCAAATTCAAAGAGTGTTCAAAAGTATCTTTCGTAACAATTATATCAAATGTTTCATTAAAATGATCTTTCAACAAATCTTTTTCTTCAAAGACAATTTTTTCTGATAAGCTGTTGAAATTAGAACTTAGATTTTCTTTTGCAAATTTTAATAAACTTTTACTAAGATCTATCCCAGTAACTAAGCCAGCGCCACTTTTAGCAATATCAATACATAATGCGCCATGACCACAACCAAAATCCAAAATTGATTTATTTTCAAAATCTGGTTTTTCACCTAGTCTTTTCCAGAATTTTTTATTTTCAATACTTCCGTGATTAAAATAATCCAAGTCTTTTTTACTAAGCATAATATTATTTTAAAATAGATGCTGGATCTAATTTAACATCAAACCAATTTAACCTTATATCTAAATGAGGTCCAGTAGCCCTACCACTTTGTCCTAAAGTTCCAACAATCTGCCCTTTTTTAATTTTTTGACCGACTTTTACATATATGTTTTTCATATGCATATACAACGTGCTTATACCGTGACCGTGATCAAAAATAATTGTTCCCCCAGTAAAATACATATCTTTTTCTGATAATGTAACTTCTCCATCCATCATGGCTTTTACAGGTGTACCTTCAGGGGCGTGAAAATCTATACCATAGTGTGGTCTACGAGGTTTACCATTTAAAATTCTTTGACTACCATAAACACCTGTAATTATATATTTATCTATTGGGTAGATAAATTCATCTTTAAAAAAATTATAAGCAGTATCGATAGACCTTGCTTTTCCAATTAAAACATTATCTTTTTTAATTCTTTCATACACTTCTGGTGGAGGTGTTACCTGTTTTGGAGGAAGACCATCAATTCTTTGTATTTTATATTTTCTCTTAAAAACTTTTTTTTCAATTAATTTAGTTTCCCTTTTATTTTTTATTTTAATCAGGACGTTATTTTTTCTATCTCTATCTAAACCAAAAGCAAAATAACCATCATTTGAAACTCTTACCTTTCTATCATCAATAAAAACTTTTGAATTTGGATCTGTTTTTCCCAAGATAAAAGAGCCTTGTTTAAAGTCTCCCAAAAATTCTGCTGCATATGAAACATTAAATAATAATAAAAGGAATATTGTAAATTTAATCATAACAAAATTTGTAAGTCTTCATATATCAACTGAACTGCTACAAAAAGAATCGCAATTAATCCAACCCAACTTATCCAAGAATATTTTTTAATTAGTTTTGCAGTGTAATTAGCTGCAAAAGCCATTAACAATATTGATAGCGCCAAGCCAAAAGCAAGAAGCGTATAGTGTTCTCCAGCTGCGCCAGCTACACCTAAGACGTTATCTAAACTCATCGTTACATCTGCAAGAATTACTGTAAAAATTGCTTTTTTAAGATTTGAATTATCAATTTCAATATTTTTTTCTTCAATTTTATTTTGAATAACATCTCTATAAAGCTTGTAACAAATATAAAGTAACAAAATTCCACCAATTAATCTTAAACCAGAGATTTGCAATAAATAAGCTGTAATAAAAGTAAAAAGAATTCTCAAAACAACGGCCCCACCAATACCCCAGAAAATTATTTTCTTTCTATTTGAATCTTCGAATTTTGAAGCAACCATACCAATAATAATTGCGTTATCTCCTGCTAAGACCAAGTCAATAAGTATGATTTCTATCAATATAATTAGTTGCTCTGTCATAATGAAATTTATATCTTATTAATTGATGAACTATAAAAATATTAAAGTAGAAAAGCGAGAAAATTACGCAATTATCGAAATTGCTAACAATAAAAATAATAGTTTAGATCAAAAAACCCTTAATGAAATTGATGATGCAACCAAAAATTTGAATAAATCAAAAGAGATAAAATGCATTGGTTTAATTGGAGGTCCAAAGTTTTTTTCACCTGGCGCTAATATCAAAGAACTTGAAAAACTTGATTCAAAAAAAGCAAAGAAACAAAAACTTTTTTCTAAAGTTGATGATTTACAAAAAATCGATATTCCAATTATCTCATTCGTCGAGGGCTATGCATTAGGAGGTGGTTTTGAGCTAGCTCTTTCAAGTGATTTAATCATTGCAAGTTCAGAGGCCAAATTTGGTTTAACTGAAATTAATTTAGGATTAATTCCAGGTATTGGTGGAACACAAAAAACAAAAAAATTTACCTCAAATCAAAACGTAAAATATTTGGCTATGTCTGGAGAAATTATTGATGCCGAGACAGCAATGAAGTATGGGATTGTTTCACAGGTTATTCCTAAGGAAAATTTTAAAGAATTTACTTTAAACTTTTTAAATACAATCTCGTCGAAGCCAAAAAAATCACTTCAAGTAATTAAAAATTTAGTTAATTTAGAAGACAATTTAAATAAATCACTTAAAAAAGAAAGACAAGAGTTTTATAAATTGCTTGATAGCGAAAATAAAAAAATTGGAATAAAAAGTTTTCTTAATAAAACAAAGCCTAATTGGAAATAAATCATCTTCAAGTTGTAGACAATTTGCATACCTGTAATTAAATTTTAACATAGTTAAATTAATATAATTTTAATTAAAATTTAATTATGAAATTTAAATTTATTTTAATTGCAACTCTATCATTTATGGGCTCAGCGATAGCTGCGGGACATATAACAAAAGCTCAAAAAGAAAAAACAATAGAGTGTTTAGGACACTACAGCGCTACAGCTGTTTTGCCTGCAGAAACTATTGAAGTTAAAAATATGGAATTAGCTTTAGCTTCGGTAAAAGTAATTAGGGAGTATCTTGCGTCTGAAGGCGTAAAAGAAGATGAAATGAATAAAGGTATGAATGTTTACGTTGATAAGGTTTATGGCAAGCCTTTTAATAAATCTAAGAATACCGAGTGTAATAAATTTATATATAAACAAATCAAAGGTTCAGAAGAAAAAATTGAGAAACTATCCAGAACTATTTACGCGGGTTAATATGAGCGGATACGTTATAGCTAATATAGATGTAAAAAATCATGAGGCCTATAAAGAATATGTTGGTAAAGTTGTGCCTACAGTTCAAAAATTCGGAGGAGAATACCTTGTACGTGCTGGGGAGTATAAAGTTATAGATGGTGAGTGGAAATATCCTAGAACAGTAGTAATTAAATTTCCAACTTATGAAAAAGCTTTAGAGTGGTATGACTCTGAGGAATATAAACCAGTGAAACCTATTCGATTAGCAAACTCCGTTGCTAATGGAATAATAATTAAAGGAGTATAAATGAAAAACTATATGGTAACGCACACTTTTAAGTCTGCCGAAATGAAAAAAAAATTTACTGATACAGTGGCTTCTATGAAGATGGAGGACATTGTTAAGAGCATGAAAAGTGACAATGCAGCTTGTCAAATGACTTGGAACACGCCAGGAGATACAATGGAAATGTACTGTTGGTGGAAAGGAAAAGATGAGCAAGCAATTATTAATCAACTAGGTCAAATGAACGATTTTTTCACTCCTCATAAGTTTGTTGAGTGCACAGATCAAGTCATGGACTATAACGCATAGGATACTTATGATCGATAAATTTGGAAACGCATTTTATTTAATTATTTACTTAGCACATTTTATTATAGTTGGTAGCTACGCTTACCAATTAGTCTTTGATACTAAAAAATTTCTAAAGGGTAGAGGAGTTGATAAAACTGCTACCTTGATTACGAGATTTGCAGGCTCATTCATGATCGCTACTGTTTTAATGGCAATATATATCGCTTTTATAAGACCAGGTGGTGTAGAGGCTACTTGGGCCTTCTTTAACTTAGTTTTTATAATGAATGTTTCGATATTAGTTGTTAATTTTTACACATTAAAAATTGATAAAACAGGTTTAACAAAAAAAACTAGAAATGATGGAATTTACGCTCCACTAGTTTTAGTTATTATCAGTGCTATTCTTTGTTACGGTTTAGCAGATAAAATTTACGTTTAAGGAGTGAAATGGCAAAGTTTATGAATATTGTTAGATGCAAAGTAAAATCATCTAACAGAGAAGAATATTTAAAAAAAATTGATGAGCGGCCAAAGTTTGATGGTCAAATTTCAGCAAAGTATGTTGAAACTAAACCTAACGAATTTTTTATGATTGGTGAATGGAATTCTGAAGATGACATTGCTAAAGCAAGACCAAAAATGATTGAATTTTTGGACTCACTTCGGCACACTTTAGAAGAACTGTCATCAGATTTAGGAGTAACTGATCCTCATTCTGGTACAGTTGTAATCGAGAAATAGGAAAGGGGTAACAATGGCAAAATTTTATACACTTGGATGTTACACAGCTAAAGGTCTTGGAGGATTTGTAAGTAATCCTTCTACGGACAGAAAAGCTGCTACATCCGCACTTGCTGCTTCTGTAGGAGCTAAAGTAACTCAATACTCAGGCCTAAGAGGAAAATATGATTTTATGGCAGTGATCGAGGGAACTTTTGAACAAGCTGCTGCAGCTGCAATGGTTGCTGTTTCTAGTGGAGCTGTTTCAGATTTTACAATTTTAGAAGATGTAAATCTAAATGAGATAGCCAAAACTGCTCAGAAAATGGCTTCATCTTACAAAGAACCAGGAAAATAAAGTATTTATTTTTATCAAACATAGGTTAAGAAAACCTATGTTTGATGGTTTTTTTAAAAAAATTCATATTTTACAAAATATTTATGTAAAAAATAAATATTTCATCAAAAAAAAATCTTATGCAATGGATGGAGAAGATATAGCTATTGAATTATTTAATAAAAAGGAAAACCAAGGATTATATGTTGATATTGGGGCTCATCATCCAATACAGAGAAATAATACTCATCTTTTATTTAAAAAAGGATGGGAAGGAATAAATATTGATGTTAACGAATTTTCTATTGATCTATTTAATTATCTAAGACCAAATGATTTGAATTTACAGCTTGCAATTTCTGACATGGAAGGGGAAATTTCTTTTTATTATCAAAAAGATTTTAGCCAACTTAATACAACTGATAAAAAAATTGCAAAAGAGAATTTTCAGGGAAATTTTCAGGAGAAAAAAGTAAAATGCCAAACAATCCAAAACATTTTAGACAACACTAAATATAAGAATAAAAAAATTGATTTTTTAAACATTGATATTGAGGGAGCTGAGATGAAAGTCTTAAATACATTAAATTTTGAAATATATGACCCCTCGTTAATTTGTATTGAAATATTAGGCTATAGGGATCTAAATCTGGAGCAAAGGGAAACGGAAATTAAAAATGACAAAATTTATAAATTTTTAGTAAATCAAGGATATAAAAAGGTATGGTCAGGCTCTAGTTATTGCAGTCATTTATTTACTAAATGAAATACATTTCAAAGAATCTATAAATCTAATCGTTTTATTATATTTTAATTTAATTTCATTAAGACCTATATTTATATCTTTCTCTTTAAAATCAAGTAAACATGAAATGTACCTTAATTTTACCATCTTTACATATTTTTTTTTTGAGATATTTACTTTAAAATTGAAATAAGATTCTTTTGTTTTTTTCAAACTTTTTTTTATTATCTTAAATAATTTTTCGTCTCTCTTAAGGCTAATATCGAGTTTTTGTCTCATCTTTTTAAAGCAGGGTATTTTATTATTTTTTGTTTTAAGTGAAAAAATCAATATTTTACCTTTATTATTTAAACTTTTTTGTGCAAGATTTAAAAGACGATTTAAATCTGATTTTGAAAAAAAATGAATAGTTTGTTTGATTAAAATCAGATCATATTTTTCTTCTTTCTTTAAATATTCTAAGGCATCAATTTTCTTAAATATAACATTCTTTTTAACATCCTTATTTGCAACAATATCAATCCCTGTGGGCTTATTTCTAAATTTATATTTCTTTTGAAGGGTGCTAATAATATTTGCTCTTCCACATCCAATGTCCAATATTTTTGAATTTTTATTTAAATTAATTTTTCTTTTAAGAAATCTATTAAATTGAGAGATATACGATTTAGATGATAACCAGGTTTTATTATCCCAATTTTTTAATTTTCTCATAATATTTAGATAGCATTCAAAAAATTACTTTGCTATAATTTAATGGTGAGTACAGCATTTCAAACAAAAATACCTAATTCTTTAAATGAGCATTGGATGCCGTTTTCATCTAATAAAGATTTTAAAAAAAACCCTCGTATCATAGTAAAAGCTGAGGGTATTCATCTTCATACTCATGATGGAAAAACTTTAATTGATGGTAGTTCTGGATTATATTGCAATCCTCTTGGCCATGGTCGTAAGGAGATTATCGAAGCGATTAAAAATCAGTTAGAAAATTTAGATTACACCATGCCTTTTCAACAAGGTTATGGTGGATCGTTTGAATTAGCAACGATGATAGCTCAAAAAACCCCAGAGGATTTGAACAGAATTTTTTATACAATTTGTGGATCTACCGCGGTAGAGACAGCAATCAAAATCGCAGTAGCTTACTTTAGATCAATCGGTCAAACTAATAGATTTAAGTTTGTTGGAAGAGAGAGAGGTTATCACGGAATGAACATCGGAGCTTTGACAGTAGGTGGTATTCCAAATAATTCAAAAGAATTTAAAAATATTTTAATGCCGGGTGTAGAGCACATGAGACATACTTTTTTACCTGAACATAAGTTTGTTAAAGGGCAACCTAACACAGGATCTGAACTAGCAGATGATTTAGAAGTAATTGCTAAAAAATTAGGCGGTGAAAATATAGCCGCATGCATTGTTGAACCTATTGCAGGTTCTACTGGTACTTTAATCCCTCCTAAAGATTATTTGCAAAAGTTAAGAAAAATTTGTGATAATCACGGTATACTTTTAATTTTTGATGAAGTTGTCACCGGTTGGGGAAGAACAGGGTCAGCATTTGCAGCCCAAGAGTTTGGTGTAACACCAGATATTATAACAATGGCTAAAGCTACAACAAATGGGATCGTACCTATGGGAGTGGTAGCAGTAAGAGAAAAAATTTATCAGTCAGTTATGGATGCTTCACCAGATGGAGCAGTTGAATTATTTCATGGATATACCTATTCTGGAATTCCTGTGGCTGTATCAGCAGCTATTGCTGTTCAAAAAATATTTGAAAAAGAAGATATTTTTAACAGAGTAAAACATATCTCAAAGTACTTTGAGGATGGATTACATTCTCTTAAAGATCTTAATTGTATAGAAAGTATTCGTAATTATGGCTTGTTAGGAGGCATTGATATTAAAATGAGAGATAAGCCAGGTAAAGCAGGATTTAATGTTTATAAAAAATGTTATGATGCAGGAGTAAACATAAAACCAACCGGAGATGCGCTTATAATTGCACCTCCATTTGTTTGTGAAAAAAGGGACATAGATGAGATTATTGAAAAAATGCGTTTAGGTATTTCTAATCATATTAAATCATAAGTTAAGAATTATTCAATTTGGGTAAAATTTATTTTTCAAACCCATTTTGATCTTCACAAATATTTAAAAAACTTCTTAGTATGCTTTAATGAGCTCATGAGTAAGCAATTGAATATCCACAACATTCATTCAGAGATTAATAATTCTCAAGGTAAAGTTAAAGTTACAGACTTATTATCAAGATTAAATCAAGAGAAGAAAATTGAAAAAAAACGAAATTTAGCTCTTAGCGTTGCTGCAGTTTCAGCAGTAACAGTATTTGGAATAATCTTAACCCTTTAATTCTCCGAAACACTCTCTTTTTTAAGTATTTAATCATTAATTTCAATTTAACACCATAAGAAGCATTGGTATAAAGTTAAAATGAAAATTACAAAATGTAGAATTTGTAAAAAAAAAAATCTTAAAAAATTATTTTCTCTAGGAAATTTATGTTTCACCGGAAAATTTCCATCCAAAAATCAAAAAATTAAAAAAGGACCAATTGATTTAGTTTTATGTAAAAATTGTGAACTGGTTCAATTGGGACATAATTTTGATTTGAATTATTTATATGGACCAGACTATGGTTATAGAACAGGTATAAATAAAACCATGCTTAACCATGTAAGTAGTGTTGTAAAAAATGTTTCAAAAATTGCAAAATTAAAAAAAAAAGACCATGTTCTCGATATTGCTAGTAATGACGGGTCATTACTAAAATCTTATAAAAAAGGAATAATTACTTTTGGTATAGATCCTATTTTAAACAAATATAAAGATCAGTATCAAAATATAAATTATTCAGTTTCAGATTTTTTTTCAGCTAAGAATGTGATGAACAAAACAAAAAAAAAATTTAAAATTATCACAGCATTATCTGTTTTTTATGACAGCGTAAGTCCTAATAATTTTTTAAAAGATATTAAAAAATTACTATCAAAAGAGGGTATATTTTTATTAGAATTTGCTGATCTAGCATCAATAATAAAATACAAGATGTTCGATACTATTTGTCACGAACATCTTGAATACTATAGTAGTAAAGTAATTCTAAATCTTTGTAAAAAAAATAAACTAAGGGTTTTCGATATAAAAAAAAACGACATTAATGGATCAAGTAAACAATATTATGTATGTCATGATAATTCAAAAAAGAAAAATAATGAAAATATTATTAAAAATGAATTAATTAGTGAAAATAAATTAAAACTTTCTGAAGTAAAAACTTTTAAACAGTTTTTTAAAGAAATAAATCAATCAAAGAGTGAACTAAATATTTTAATAAAAAAAATTAATAAACAAGGAAAAAAAATTCATTGTTATGGGGCATCAACTAAGGGAAATGTACTTTTACAATATTACAAGATAAATAATAAAATAATTAATTTTGCAGCAGAAAGAAATAAAAATAAATATGATTTATTCACTCCAGGCTCTAATATAAAAATCATATCTGAAGTTTTATCACGTTTTTATAAGCCTGATTATTATTTGGTTCTTCCATGGCATTTTAAAAATGAGATTTTGAAGAGAGAAAAAAATATTAGAAAAAAGGGGGTAAAATTTATTTTTCCTCTACCAAATTTAAAAATTGAGTAAAATCAATATCCTTCTTTTTGCACAAACTCTAAATCCGATTTAACCATGTCTTCCACAAGTTCTTTAAAATTATACTTTGGTTTCCATTTGAGTTCTTTTTTTGCTTTTCTGCAATCGCCTAGCAAAGTTCTTACTTCTGAAGGTCTATAAAGTTTTTTTTCAATTTTAACATATTTTTTATAGTCTAAGTCGACAATTTCAAATGCTAGTTTTGCAAAATCTCTTACTGAATATTGTTTACCTGTACTTATGACATAATCGATTGGTTTTCTTTGGTTAAGCATCAGCCACATCGCTTCCACATAATCTTTTGCATGTCCCCAATCTCTTTTTGCATCCATGTTTCCAAGTCTTAAATCTTTTTGCAATCCAAATTTAATTCTTGCCACAGCATGTGTAATTTTTCTTGTAACAAATTCAAAACCTCGTCTGGGAGACTCGTGATTAAAAAGAATACCATTACAACAAAACATATTATAGGCTTCTCTATAATTTCTTGTTAAATCATACCCAGCAACTTTCGATATTCCGTATACTGATCTTGGATGAAAAGGTGTTTTTTCTGATTGTGGCACTTCTTTAACTTTACCAAACATTTCTGAGGAGCCCGCAAAGTAAAATTTCGTTCTAGGTGAAAATTCTTTTAAAGCAGAGAGAATATAATGTGTTCCATTAATATTGGTATTTAAGGTTGAAAACTCATCTTTAAAAGAGTAATCAACATAGCTTTGTGCACCTAAATGATAAACTTCATCAGGCTTAAGTTTTTGTATCAATTTAACTAAACTGGCGTAACTTTCAAGAGAAGCAGGGTGCAGATTTATTTTATCTAAAATTCCTCTTAATCTCCAAAGTCTATGATTTCCATCTTCTAAAGCTACTCTTCTAACTAAACCATGAACCTTATATTTCTTTTTTAATAAAAATTCTGATAAATAAGATCCGTCTTGACCTGTTATACCAGTGATTAAAGCTTTTTTACTCATTATATAATATTCACTATCGATAAATTAAATTTAAACGTTTTTAAAATTGACTATACTATTAATAAGAAAAAACAACTACTTTTTATTTTGTGTTGAATATTTAAACATATATGTAGGTAAAAATATTAAAATCTTTAAATTTTATGAAAAATCTCTTTTGGAAGTTATTTGACAAAAAAAAATATCAGAATTTAAAACATATAAACAAAAAAAAAAAAATTTTGGATTTCTATGATACTAAAATAAAAGACGTAATTATTAGAAACATGGAAGTTATAAAGAAAAAAAAAGAATTAAATTTCGTTCACTCAGGACATTTAGGTGACTTGATTTATTCTTTTTCAGTAGTCAAAGAAATAGCCAATACTCATAAATGTAATTTTTATGTGAGAACAAATAAAAAAATGTCTACGCCTTATCCCAATCACCCTTCAGGAAATGTTTTTTTAGATGAGAGAATAGTAAATTTATTGCTTCCGTTATTGAATAATCAGAGCTTTATTAATAAGTGTGGTATTTATCAAAATGAAGAAATTGATATAGATTTAGATTTTTTTAGAGAAGTTCCCATTGATATAAGATTTCATTCTACAAGATGGTACATGCATTTAACTGGCGTACAACCAGACATGAATTTACCCTATTTAGAGTCTAATGATCATAAATCAATTAAAGATTATATCGTAGTTATGAGATCACCGAGGTATAGAAATATTTTTATAAATTATAATTTTTTAAATAATATAAAAGATAAAATTATTTGTATTGGTTTAAAACAAGAATATGAGGATTTAAAAAAAAGCATCAATCATCTTGAATTTCATGATTGTACAGATTTTTTTGAATTAACTCAAATTATCAAATCGTCAAGATTATTTATTGGTAATGAATGTTTTGCCTACTCTATTGCTGAAGGATTGAAGGTTCCTAGGCTTCTTGAGGCATGCCCAGATTTTCCGGTTGTTTTTCCAACAGGAAATAAAGGATATGACTTTTACCATCAAGTTCATTTTGAAAAATTATTTAAAAAATTATATGAGGAAACAAAAGAATAATTTTTGAAAATAATGTCCCTACATATAATCAGAAAAAGATTACAAAATATCTATAAAAAAATTATTTATTCAATATTTAAAATTTTTCATGGCAACATCGACGGTGTAATCACACTTAGAGATGGTGAAGAAATTAAAAAAGTTAATATAGATAATAAAATAGAATACTCAATATATATTTGTAATAAAAGTAGAATATACACTGATACTATTACAGATACCGCTTTTATAATAAATAATAAAATTGTTAAAGGAGCATCTTTTCAATTTAGAAATACAAAAAACACAGATATATCCGAGAATATAGTTTTTCATAAAGGAACACCAAAAATAAAAAAAAATTTAAATGGCACAGTTTTCTCTTTACTAACAGGCGGTGCTGGGAATGCAAACTATTGGCATTGGTTATTTGATGTTTTGCCAAGGCTAAATATTTTAAAAAAAAAAATTGATTTAAGTGAAATAGATTATTTTCTTTTTCCAGATTTAAAGGAGAAATTTCAAAAAGAGACGTTAGATATTTTAAAGGTTCCTTATAAAAAAAGAATATCAAGCATAAATTTTAGACATATAGAAACTAATAGAAGCATAGCTACTGATCATCCTTATGTAATAAAAAATGATCCGTCAAATGAGATTCAAAATTTACCTTATTGGATTTTGAAATTTTTAAGAGATAAATTTTTGATGAATAAAAAATCTAATAATCTCCCTGTTAAGTTTTATATTGATAGAAGAGATTCAAAATCTAATCATAGACATTTAAGAAAAATTATTAATGAAGAAGAAATCAAAAAACTTTTAAAAAACGAGGGTTTTTCTATAATATGTTTAAGTGATTATAGTTTTAAGGATCAAGTAAGTTTATTTAGTAATGCTGAAAAAATTGTTGGATTACATGGAGCAGGCTTTGCTAATTTAACATTTTGTAATCCAGAAACTTTTGCACTTGAACTCAAACCTACATCTGCAGGAAACGTTATTAGAAATCTGGCCAGAAAAATAGATTTAAATTATCAGGATATTTCTATTGATCCATTAGAAAACTCAAACAATAATCAGCAAGGATTAATAAAAATTCCATTGAATTTATTAGAAAAAAAAATAAGTTGATATATAATTTATTTTTTGGCGAGGTAGCTCAGTTGGTTAGAGCACAGGACTCATAAGCCTGGGGTCGGCGGTTCGAATCCGCCCCTCGCTACCAAAAAAACTAAATAATGATTTATAATGAATTAACTATTGTAATTAATACATTTAGAAGTGATGAAAAAATTTTTTCGTGTATTGATTCAATAGATAAAAATATCAAAATAATTATCATAGAAAACTCAGATAATTTTAAATTCAAAAATAATATTGAAAATAAATATAAAAACGTTACGTGTTATCTGGCTAATGAAAATTTAGGATATGCAAAAGGTAATAATTTAGGACTTTCCAAGGTAAAAACTAATTATGCTTTAATTTTAAATCCAGATACAATTTTGAAAAATGAAGCTATAAAAAATTTTTTTGTAAATGTAGAAAAATCTTTAGACTTCGCAATTATTGGACCGGCAGTTCAGGAAAAGAAAGATCAATTAGGTCATTCTAAAAAAAACGAAAATAATTTAATTGAGGTAGAATATGTTAAGGGTTTTGCAATGTTTTTAAATTTATCACAATTTGAAAAGATTGGTTTTTTTGATGAAAACTTTTTTATATATCTAGAAGAAATAGATCTTTGTAAAAGATTAAAGAATGATGGCAAAAAAATATTTTTAGATTCAAATATAGTTATTGATCATTTGGGAGCAAGTTCTCATAATAAAGCTATAGATTTTCAAATGAATTTATCAAGGAATTGGCATTGGATGTGGTCAACATTTTATTTTAAAAAAAAATACAAAGGTTTCTTTGTAGCTTTATTTGAAGTCTTGCCGAAACTTATATCCTCAGTAGTAAAATTTTTATTTTTTTCATTGTTTAATAATAAGGAGAGAAAAAAAATTTATTTTCAAAGATTCTCTGGACTTTTCAATTCAATTGCTGGCAAACAATCATGGTACAGGCCTAAATTTTAAATGTATAAATTTTGCTTAACCCACAGGTATCATTCTTATTTGGAAAATATTGATTATAATTTAGTAGGTCAAGGCGATGTAAATTTTCCAAAGCACTGGATGAGAGATAATACTGGAGAAAATATTTCTGTTAAAAATCCGTATTATGATATGTACACATTTCATTACTGGCTATGGAAAAATAAACTTCAATCATTTGAGGATAATCGATGGATACTCTTTTCTACCTATAGAAGATTTTGGAAAAATATTGAGTCTTTTGATGAAAAAGCAAACTTAAAAGATAAAATCATTCAAACACCACCAAAAAATTGGGAAAAATTTGATACCATATTAACAGAACCAACTGATTTAAGTAAAATTAAGACTTCTAAAATTTTTAAAAAAGGAAAGAAACTTATAATGAAAGATCCATCAATTTTATTTATTAAAAGTAAAAGAAATATTAAATTTCACTTTGACTTAATGCATTTGGAGGGAAATTTAAACAAAGCACTAGATTTAGTCGATAAAAAAGACAAACACGATTTTACAGAATATTTAAATAACGAAACATCAATAAATCTTTGGAATCTATTTTGTTGTAAATCACCAAAGCTATTAAATAAATGGTATGAAACTGTTTTTGAATGGTTATTTAAGTGTGAAAAGATCTTCGGTTTTAAAGACTTAAAAGAATATGAGACAGGTAGAATGTATGCTTATTTAGCAGAGAGATATTTACCTTTTTGGTTTAAAAAGTACTCAAATACTAGAACTTGGCCAATATATTTTCACGACATAAGTTAAATTGAGTTATAGACTATAATAATTTGATTTTTTAAAAATTTAATATAAAAATTTAATCTATTCGATGATCTCAAAAAAAATCTTAATTACAGGTGTTGCTGGTTTCCTTGGATCTCATCTTGGGGAAAAGTTAGCAGAAATGGGTCATGAAATTATTGGCATAGATAATATGCTGGGTGGGTATGAAGATAATATTCCTAAAAATATAAAATTTTACAATATTGATTGTTGTGATTTAAAAGAAGTAAAAAAAATAATGAAAGGAGTGCAAATTGTATATCATTGTGCAGCCACAGCTCACGAGGGTCTTTCTGTTTTCTCTCCCTATGAAATAACTAAAAATAATTATCTTGCTTCAATTTCTATTTTCACTGCCGCAGTAGATGCAAAAGTTCAAAGAATTATTTTCTGCTCATCAATGGCAAGGTATGGTGATCAAAAAACACCTTTTACAGAAGATATGAAACCCAAACCAGTTGATCCATACGCAATTTCTAAAGTTGCTGCAGAAGATTGTTTAATAAATCTATGTAACTTAAATGGTATTGAATGGGTTATTGCTGTTCCGCATAATATTATCGGCCCAAAACAAAAATATGATGATCCATTTAGAAATGTAATATCAATAATGTTGAATAGAATGTTACAAGGTAAAGCTCCTGTTATTTATGGTGATGGAGAACAACAAAGATGTTTTTCATATATAAATGATTGTCTTGATTGTTTGATCCCTATGCTTGACCAAAAAAACTTAAATAAACAAATAATTAATATCGGACCAGACGAAGAATTTGTTACAATAAATAAAGTTGCTGAAATTTGTACAAATTTAACCGGTGTAAATTTAAAACCAATATATAAAAAGGATAGACCTAGAGAGGTAAAACATGCCTTATGTTCATCTGATAAAGCTAGAAAATTTCTTAATTATAAAACTAAAACTTCATTAGACGAAGGCATAAACAAAACATTTGAATACATTAAAAAAAGAGGAGTAAGACCTTTTAACTATAATATAGAGTTAGAAATTAATAATGATTTAACCCCAACTACTTGGAAAAATAAAGAAATTTAGTGACCAGGAAATTCAATTAGACTTTTTGTAAGATAACCTTTCTTTTTAAGAAGCTTTTCTCCAGGTAAATCAAATAAATTAATTACAAATATAAATCCAGCTACTTTTCCACCAGAAAGTTCTACAAGTTTTGCAGCAGCTTCTGCTGTTCCACCAGTAGCAATCAAATCATCGATTATCAAAACCTTTTCACCTTTGTTTATTGAGTCTTTGTGCACTTCTATAGTTGCTTTCCCATACTCAAGTTCAAACTCTATCGAGTGAGTTTCTGATGGTAGTTTATTTTTTTTTCTAAGTAAAATAAAAGGCTTTTTCATTAGATAAGAGACAGTAGATGCAAATACGAAACCTCTTGATTCTATGGCCGCAACTTTATCAAAGTGAATTTTTTTAGAAATTTCCAATATTTTATCATTAGTATATTTAAAAGCTTCTGCATTTTTTATTAAAGTTGTTATATCTCTGAATAAAATTCCTTTTTTTGGATAATCTTGAATTGATCTTATATATTTTTTTAAGTCCATATTTTGCTTCATGTTCTAGCAAAAAAGCATTAATAATTAAATGATGAAAAAAAGAAAGCTCGGGATAATTGGAGGAAGTGGTCTCTATAAAATGGAGGGTTTTGAAAAAACAAAATGGAAAAAAATTAATACTCCTTGGGGAAAACCCTCAGATGAAATCTTACTGGCAAGTATTGGAAAAGAGGAAATTTGCTTTATTCCTAGACATTCTCGAGGTCATAAAATAAATCCAAGTAATATAAATTTTAGAGCAAACATTGATGCGATGAAACAATTAGGGGTTACAGATATAATTTCAGTATCAGCTGTAGGATCATTAAAAGAGAATTTGGAACCGGGAAAATTTGTTATTGTAGATCAATTTATTGATAGAACTTTTTCTAGAGTTAAAACATTTTTTAATGAAGAAATAGTTGCTCACGTCTCAATGGCAAAGCCAACAAGTGTTGGACTTTCTGAATGTTGTGAAGCTGCATTAAAAAAGTTAAATATTTCTCATCAAGTTGGAGGCACTTATGTTGTTATGGAGGGGCCTCAATTTTCTACATTAGCAGAATCAAACTTATATAGAACATGGGGTGCAGACGTAATTGGTATGACCAATATGCCTGAAGCTAAATTAGCAAGAGAGGCAGAAATTAGGTATTCTACTGTAGCTATGGTGACTGACTACGATTGTTGGCACCCAGATCATGACGAGGTTGACGTAAGTATGGTAATCCAAACTTTGATGAAAAATGCAGCTAACGCTCAAAACATGATTAAAGAAATTATAAAGACTTTCAAAGATTATTCTGTTGAAAAAGATCCTGCTAATGATTGTTTGGATGTTGCAATCATAACAGACCCAAAATTAAGAACAAAAAAAACAATAAAAAAATTAAAGAATATTGCTGGAAGAGTTTTAAATAAAAAAAAATAATTTAATGCCAACATATACTGTAAAATGTTCAAATTTTAATCTTTCCCATAAGCAAAAAAATTCACTGGCCAGTGATATTTCAAATACTCATAGTAAATTTACGGGTGCAAATACTTTTTTTGCCCAAGTAATATTTCAAAAAAATGAAAAAAATTCTCATTTCATGGGAGGTAAATTAGTTAAGACTAAAGAAATTTTTTTAAATGGACAAATAAGATCTGGACGTACTGCAAAAGTTAAAAAACAATTAATTTTAGGGCTAAGAAAAATTTTAATTAAAAATACTAACTTAAGAAAAGAAAATATTTGGGTGTATTTGGAAGATTTGTTGCCAGATCAAATGATTGAGTATGGAGAAGTTTTACCTAAATCAGGGCAGGAAAAAAAATGGTTCAATTCTTTAACTCAAAGCTTAAGAAAAAGGTTGAGAAAAATGGAAAAAAGAAAATGAAAATAGAAGGGAAGTCTTACAAAACAATTTGGTTTGAAGATAATTTAGTGAAAATTATTGATCAAACAAAACTTCCTCATAAGTTTGTAATAAAAGACTTAAAAAATGTAAAAGATGCTATTAATGCCATTAAAACAATGGAAGTAAGAGGAGCACCATTAATTGGAGCAACAGCTGCTTATGGTTTAGTTTTATCAGTAATAGAAAAAAATGATTTGTCTTTTTTAAAAAAATCTAGTGAAGAATTAATTGCCTCTAGACCTACTGCAATTAATCTTAAGTGGGCAGTAGATAGAATGATGAAAAAATTAAATGGCATTAATGAGAAAGATATTTTCAAAATAGCTTTAGATGAAGCAAAGGCTATAAAAGAAGAGGATGAGGGATTTTGTAAAAATATTGGTTTAAATGGTCTTAAAATTATTGAGGAAATTTCAAACAAAAAAAAAGACACAGTAAATATATTAACACACTGTAATGCAGGATGGTTAGCAACAATAGATTGGGGAACTGCTACCTCTCCGATTTATCACGCACATCAAAAAGGAATTAAAGTTCATGTCTGGGTTGATGAAACTAGACCCAGAAATCAAGGAGCTAACTTAACATCTTATGAATTAAATGAGGAGGGAATTTCAAATACTGTAATCACTGATAATGCAGGTGGAATTTTAATGCAAAGAGGACAAGTAGATATGTGCATCGTTGGAACAGACCGAACTTTATCAAACGGTGATGTTTGTAATAAAATAGGAACATATTTAAAAGCTTTATCTGCTAAAGATAATAATGTTCCTTTCTATGTTGCTTTACCAAGTTCGACTATAGACTGGAGCATCAAAGATCACAAACATATTCCTATCGAAGAAAGAAATTCAGAAGAGCTATCACATATTGAGGGAATAGATGAAAATAATGAAATAAAAAAAGTAAGAATTTACCCACAAGAAAGTAAGTCATTAAACCTAGCCTTCGATGTGACACCTGCTAAACTAGTTACAGGTTTAATCACTGAAAAAGGTGTTTGTGAAGCTTCAGAAAAAGGTTTGAAAGGTTTATTTAAGTGAGCAAATTAAAAGCCGAAGTAATTAAATATTCAAAAAAATTAAATATAACAAATCTATCTGCTTTAAGATCGGGAAATATCTCTGCAAGGGCTAAAGAGAAAGGAGTGGAAGGTTTTTATATAACTCCGTCTGGAAGAAAGTATTCGTCTTTAAAAATAAAAGACATTATATTTGTAACTCTAAAAGGTGTGTACGACAAAAAAAAAGGAAAACCCTCATCAGAATGGAGATTCCATCAGGATATTTATGTGAATAAAAAAGAAGCTAAAGCAATAGTTCATGCACACTCTACTTGCGCTACTGCAGTTTCAACTCATCAAAAAAGTATTCCAGCGTTTCACTACATGGTTGCAGTTGCTGGAGGAGAGGACATTAAATGCAGTAAATATGCAACTTTTGGAACAAAGAGTCTTTCAAGAAACATTATTAAAGCATTAAAAAATAGAACAGCATGTTTGATCGCCAATCACGGCCAGGTTGCTTTTGGAGAAAATTTAGAAAAGACTTTTGAGCTTGCTCAAGAGATCGAAAATATTTGCCATCAATATATAAATAGCCTAAGAATTGGAATACCTAAGATACTTTCAAAAAAAGAAATGAAAATAGTCTTAGAAAAATTTAAAAATTATAAGAAGGAGTAGTTTTTAATGATAAAAGTTGGTGAGCATATTACCATTGATTTCCTTGGTGTTAAAAAAGACTATTCCCCAGAGTTTTACGAGAAAGTCATTTATAAAATAGCAAAAGCTGCAAAAGTAGAAATATTGAATGTCGCATCTCATAGATTTGAACCTCAAGGTTTTACTTTGGTAGCTTTATTATCTGAAAGTCACTTTAGTTTTCATACATTTCCTGAGAGAGGTGTAATAAGCTTTGATTTTTTTACTTGCGGAAAAGTAAATCCGAAAGTTGCGTTAAAAATATTAAGAAAAGAAATAGATCACAAAAGAGTTGTAACTAACGCTTTTGACAGAAGTAGTGTAGGTCTCTATGATGATATTTATAGCACACCAGGTCAAAAGAAATTTTATGTTGTAAAAGATGTATTAGAAAAATTTACTTCAAAAGTAGGTCAATTTGTTGAGATTATGGATATAGAAGAGTTCGGTCGTGCATTATTTATAGACCATGAAATACAAGTAGCTGAAAAAGATGAAAAAATTTACAGCTCAAACTTTTTTAGATCTAGTTACGATTTAAGTAAAAAAAATAATAATGTTGCAATTATTGGAGGGGGAGACGGAGGAGTAGCTAGAGCTTGTTTAGAAAATAACTCTAATTACATCGACTGGTTCGAACTAGATCCAGAAATAGTAGACGTATGTTACCGTCATTTACCTAAAGTCTGCTCTAAAGTAAAAAAAAGTAACAAAATAAAAACTTTCTGGGGCGATGCATTTAAAAGCATTAAAGAAATTGAAGATTCTAAGTATGATAAAATTTTTGTTGATTTAAATGATGATCAATACTGTATAGATTTGGCTAGAAAAAATATGAAAGGATTAAAAAGAATTCTTAAAAAAGGCGGTGTTATTACTGCTCAAGTAGGTAGTCAGGACAAAAAACCAAAACAAGTTGATAATTGGTGTAAAGTCTTAGGGAATAGCTTTGGAAATGTTAAATTATCTGGTGCTTATATTCCTAGTTTTGACTGTAAATGGAATTTTGCTTCATCTATAATGAAGTAATGTTTCGTGTTTCTTGTATCCAATTAAGATCAAATAATGATATTAAATATAATTTAGATCAAACAACTAAATTTATAAAAAAAGCGGTTAAACAAAAATCAGATCTTATTATTACACCAGAAGTTTCTTCCTACTTTTCTTTAAATAAAAAAGAATTATTAAAAGTTTGCACATTTATGGATAAAGATATCTATCTGAATGGTGTTAGAAAACTTGCAAAAAAATATAAAAAATGGATTCTTATTGGATCATTAATAATAAAAATTGGTAAAAACAAACTTGTTAATAGATCAGTTCTTATTGATAAGAATGGGAGAATAAAGTCTTTCTACGACAAAATCCATATGTTTGATGTAATTTTAAGTAAAAAAGAGAAATATTTAGAGTCAAAAAATTTTTATGCGGGAAAAAAAATTAAATCATTTAAATTACCATGGGGCAGAATTGGTTTAAGTATTTGTTATGATTTAAGATTTCCAAATTTATATAGAAAATTATCAAAAAAAGGATCAATTTTTTTATCAATACCATCTGCATTCACAGAGACAACAGGTAAAAAACACTGGCATACATTATTAAAGGCAAGAGCAATAGAAAACTTTAGTTATGTATTCGCTCCTGCACAAGGTGGGACGCACTATAATGGTAGGAAAACTTTTGGTCATTCATTAATTATTTCTCCAGATGGAAAAATTCTAAAAGAATTAAAAAAAAATCAAGGAATAATTACAGCAAAAATTGATCAAAATTTTCCAAAGAAATTAAGAGCAAGGATACCGAGTTTAAAAAATGATTAATTATTCGTAAGATTTAACCTCTTTAATATTAGAGCCAAGAGTTTCATTGATATCTAATTTCAGTTTTGCTCTCTGATCATTTAATTTATAAACATTTCTTGAAAGATTAATAAATTTTTCGTCAAATTGCTTATTTTTTTCTGAAATTCTTTTTTGATCCTCAACATCCCATAGTTTTAGATTAATTTTCTTTAAATCGTTTTTAAAATTCATAATCTTATTTTGATCTGGAATATATTTTTTCATTGTAATATTTAAAGACTCAAGCTCCTTGTTAACACTCTCTTGCTTTTCTT
This sequence comes from uncultured Pelagibacteraceae bacterium, assembly GCA_902619495.1. Taxonomy (GTDB): domain Bacteria; phylum Pseudomonadota; class Alphaproteobacteria; order Pelagibacterales; family Pelagibacteraceae; genus Pelagilacustribacter. The sequence goes on along the minus strand of CACNEM010000005.1, from coordinate 13,777 downwards.
TATTTGAAATTTTATCTTTTTTGATTTCTAAAATTGTAATTTTATCAATTAATTCTCCTGCTGATATTTCTGCCAATATTTTGTCCATTTTATCGCTCATATTAATATTTGACTATAAATAATATTAAATATACTCGAATTTAATAATGTCAAATATATTAATAATTAAACATGGCTCACTAGGTGATTTAATTCAAGCCAATGGTGCATTTAAAGATATAAAAAATTTTTATAAGAACAGAAAAGTATTTTTACTTACTTCAGAGCCTTATGCAGTTTTTATGTCCGAAAGCCCTTATATTGATGGTGTTATAATTGACAAAAGATTGCCGAGATGGAATATTTTTTACTTAAATAAATTAAAAAATAATCTAAAAAAATATAATTTTTCTAAAGTTTTTGACTTACAAAATTCTAGTAGAACGAAATTTTATAAAAAATTTATTATTTCAAAAGTTGAATGGTCTTCATCTGAGTCATCTTTAGAACCTGGGCAAACCAAGAAAGACTTTGATAAAGAACCAGTGCTTGATCGTATGGAAATTCAATTGAATAAAAGTGGAATTGAGACAAAGTTTATTAAACACTTAGATTTAGAATGGGCTTTAACTGATATTTCCAGACTGACAAAACAATATGCTAATGATGAATTTATTTTACTATTTCCTTTTTGTTCAAAAAAACTTCCACAAAAAAAATGGCCATATTTCAAAGATTTAATATTTAGGTTAAAACAAGATTATAAACAGAAATATCCAATACTCTTAGCTCCAGGTCCAAATGAAATTGATGAAGCAAATAAATTGGGCGGCAAAGTAGTATTAGATCAAAACAGTTCCATTAGTATAAAAATATTAATTTCGTTGATAAGCAAAGCTAAGCTAATAATTGCTAATGATACAGGTCCAGCGCATATAGCTTCTCATTTAAAAAAAAATGGAATAGTTTTATTTGGAAGTCATACTACTGCACAAAAAGTAAGTATTGGAAACGAAAATTTTAAAGCAGTGAGTGTTAAAGATTTAAAAGATCTTAGTGTTGAAATGGTCTTAAATGAAGTCAAGATTAAATTAGATTGATATACTTTTTAATTATTTTCTCCCAAGCAAAATCTTTTGAAAATTCAAATGCATTTGCTCCCAACACTTTGTATTGTTCATTAAGTAATATTTTTAAAAGAGTTTCATAAATAGCATTTAAATCATTGCCATTACAAAGATAGCCAGTTTTCCCACTTTTAATTGCATCACTTTCTCCTCCATAAATACCACCGATAGATGGCTTACCATACGAAGCTGCCTCAATATAAGTAATACCAAATCCCTCAACTGATTTTTTATAAACAACCGAGGGCATGACGAATACATCTGATTGTTCAAGCAAACCAACTTTTTCTTGCTCCGTAGAACTAAAAATTAATTCTACATTTTTTTCTAATCCTAATTCTTTTCTTAATTTCTCAAGATTTTTTTTTTCATCTCCATCACCAATTGATACATATTTTAAATTTGGAAATTTAGGTAGAATATTTTTGATTGACATTAAAATGTTCTTATGGCTTTTACGTCCGTCTAATCTCGAAATAGTAATTAATTTTGGTGAAGCTTTGCCATAAATATTTTTTGAAAACTTTCTGGCTGTTTCACTTACAGTGATTGGATAGTTACATCCTGGATTAATAACCGTGATATCTTTTACGCCTAGCTTTAAACCTAACTCTTTAGTAAATTTTGAATTTGCAATTACAAAATCTGCTTTTCCTAATGCTTTTAAAACTCTCTTGTTTAAAGAAGAGCCCAAAGGGTGATTTATTTCCTTAGAATGTATTAAACAAAAAGATTTTGTTTTTCTTAGTGTTTCTAAATCAATATTTTCAATACTTTTCCAATGATCAAAGAAACACGCCCGTATTTGATTTTGTTTAACAAAATCTTTTACTAAATTAGCCTTTCTATACTTTCTAAATATTTTAAAGCCCGAAATCCTTTCTATGTTTAACTTAGAATTTTGATCATAGGTGTCTGCATGTTCATGATTATCTGCAAAAACCTTTACTGGACCATGATTTATTAGCGCGTTAGACAATCCCTCCATAAGATTCTGCATCCCGCCAAGCTCAGGAGGAAAATTTCTTGTAGAAACTAAAAACATTAATTAAACCACTTTATATTACATCCCATACTAGGAATTTGTTCTTTTGGACCATCTTGTGTTTTAGAGATCATTTTCATTGCTATTTTTAAATCGCTATCTCCACTTGAAATAGGCTTTAAATCCTTAAGCTCTCTAAATCTACCTCGATACTGAAGTTTTAATTCTTTATTGAAACCAAAGAAATCAGGTGTACAAACAGCACCATATTTCTTTGCGATCTCTTGTGTTTCATCTATTAAATAATTAATTTCACCAAAGTTATTTGCTTTTGCAAATATTTTCATATTATCAAACGAGTCCTCTGGATAATTTTCAGTATCATTAGACATAATTGCAATAGAATTAATTCCGTCTTTTTTTAATTCGTTACATTCCTTAGCTAAATCACGAATAATAGCTTTTACATAAGGACAGTGATTACAAATAAACATAATTAGCGTTGCTTTTTCACCTTTAACATCATTTAGGGAGATTATTTTATTTTCTATTGATTTTAGTTTGAAATCCTCAGCTTTTTTTCCAAAATCGCATACTGGTGTCTTTGTTAAAGCCATAATATATTATAAGATAATTAATAATACATTACAGCAAATTTATGATTTACGATGTTAACGGTCACACTCCTAAAATGGATCCAGACAGCTGGGTAGCTTCTAACGCAGTTATCATTGGAAGAGTTGAATTAAAAAAAAATTCAAATATATGGTTTAATGCAACTTTAAGAGGTGATTTAGAGCCAATCATTATCGGTGAAGGTTCAAATATTCAAGATGGTAGCGTAATACACACAGACCCAGGATGTCCAACTATTGTAGGCAAAGGAGTTACGGTAGGTCATATGGTTATGCTTCATGGATGTGAAATTTCAGATGATTGTATTATAGGAATAGGTTCAACTATTTTAAACAAAGCAAAGATTGGAAAAAATTGTATCATCGGAGCAAACTCATTAGTAACAGAAAATAAAGTTATTCCAGACAGATCACTTGTCTTAGGAAGCCCCGGTAAAGTGGTTAGACAAGTTACAGACGAGGAAATAGAACATATTAAAGAAAACGCCAGAGACTATGTTGAGAATATTAAAAAATATAAGAAATAGTTTTTTTTTATTTGCCATTTTATTATCAGGCTTTTCAGATTTGGAAGCTAAAAACAGTAAAGATGTCTCTAATACTGAGGTAAAAAGAAAAACCATCTCTCACAAAAAAAAATATTCTCTAACTTTAGCTAATAGTAAAGATGGTCATCCTGTAAGATCTGGAAAAAAATCTTACAGATTTGAAGTAAGATTAGGTGATTGCGGTAAAGATAGCGGACATGATGATTGCAAAAAAGATAGACAAAGAACTGAGCTTCAATTCAAAAAACATCAAATGGGTAAAAAAGATCATTGGTATTCTGCATCTATTTATTTACCCGAAGACTATCAATCAGTAGCCCCTGTTAGAACAACTTTTGCTCAACTTTATGAAAAAGGCTGGAAGCCTATTCTTATGGTTACAGATAGAAGCGGTGAATGGTTAGAGGTAGGAAGAATGTGGAGTGGCGAGTATGTTGAAATGAAAAAGGCAATTAGGATAAATGATATGAGAGGAAAATGGACTGATGTACTAATTAACGCTCGATACTCAAGAGAAGAAAATGGATTCATGAAAGTTTGGATTAATAATAAATTGATATTAAATGCTAAGAATATAAAAAATATTACACCATATACAAAAAGAGGTGTCGGACTAGATTTTGGAATTTATCAGACATTTGTAAGCGGGTGGAAAAGGGAACATGGAGATAAACCCTATCCAAATATGGTTGTTTATTTTGATGAAGTTAATTTAGGCTCGACAAAAGAAAAAGTTACCAAAAAATTAGGGAACTAACCAAGTAAATTTTTTAGAACCATTTAAATCAATTAAAGCTCTTCGATGACCTTTAGCCGCTAAATAAAGCCATTCAATACTTTTAATGTTACATCTAATGACGCAAAAGTTTTTATAACCGGCTTCGCTCTCCTCTTTAGTGAAATCAAAATTATCAAACTTATTATCTAAACCTGAAGTTGGTTTTTCAGACTCAGTTCCAGGTCCATTAGTAACTAAGTAACATTTTCTACTGATATGGCCTGTTTTTTCCCAAGACTCTCTTGTAATATCATTATTGTAATTTACTTCACATTCAGCTTTAACTCTAAGCTGTATTTTTTCTTCCTTGCCATAAAACAAAATTGAACATTTAGGATTTTTTTTTATTTTCTCAATTTTTGAAGATCTAATATCACTATGGTATTGAATAAAATTATTTTGTTGATCTGCTTTTCTAAGAACAACAACTCTACCATCAAGATCTTTATCGTTACCGCAAATAAATACAGGTGTTCTGAATTCTGATGATCTGTCTTTTACTGCTTTAGACAATAGATCCCATATCTTCTTTTCTATCTCTGTTGAATCTTCGTAGTAACTGACTGTTTCTGACACGATTTATTTTCTAAATCTTTTTATTAAGCTAGAAGTATCCCATCTTTGACCACCCATTTTTTGGACTTCAGCATAATATTCATCAATTAGTTTTGTGATAGGTAGAGGTGAGTTATTTTTCTTAGCCTCATCCATAGCGATTTTTAAATCTTTTCTCATCCAATCAACTGCGAAACCATAATCAAATTTATCCTCAATCATTGTTTTATGTCTATTTTCCATTTGCCAAGATTGAGCTGCGCCTTTTGAAATTACTTCAATCACATCATGCATATTTAAACCTGCATTCATTCCAAAATTTATTGCTTCTGACAATCCTTGTACTAAACCAGCAATACAAATTTGATTTACCATTTTTGTTAACTGACCACTGCCTGATGGACCAAGAAGTTTAATCTTTTTGCTGTAACAATCTATTACAGGTTCAGCTTTTTTAAAGGGAGCTTCATCTCCGCCAACCATTACAGTTAAAATTCCACCTTCGGCTCCAGCTTGTCCGCCTGAGATAGGTGCATCCAAGAAATCAAAACCTTTCGATTTTGCTTCTTTATAAAGTTCTCTCGCAATATTTGCAGATGCAGTAGTATTATCCACGTAGATCGCACCTTTTTTTGCAGTTTTAAATAAACCTTTGTCACCTAAAGTTACCTCTCTTAAATCATTATCGTTTCCGACACATGTAAAAATAAAATCACAGTCTTTTGCAGCATCCATTGGAGTATCTGCTGTTTTACCTTTGTATTCCTTGATCCATTTTTCTGCTTTAGCTTTAGTTCGATTATAAACAGTTACATCGTGACCAGCTTTTGATATATAACCTGCCATAGGGTAACCCATAACACCCAAACCTATGAAAGCAACTTTACAACTCATAAATGATTAACCTCTCAATAAATAAAAAAGTAATAATATTTGGTTTCATATTTACATTTTTTTCAAGCTTTGGACAGAGCTTTTTTTTGGGATTGTTTAACGCACCAATAAGAAATGAACTAGGTATTTCCCACGGACAATTTGGAAATATTTATGCAACAGCAACAATTTTTTCTAGCCTTTTACTTATATGGGTAGGAAAGAAAATCGATGAATATCAAATAATTTATTACTCTTTTTTTGTTATTTTATTGTTATTTTTTTCATCTTTATTTTTTTCTTTTATCAATAGTATTATTTTTTTATCCATTGGTATATTTTTAATGAGATTTTCTGGCCAAGGGTTGATGAGCCATACATCTACGACTACAATCTCAAGATTTTTTGAAAAGTCTAGAGGGAAAGCTCTAAGCACAATTTGGTTTGGATTGTCATCTGCAGAATTTATTTTACCTGTATTAGTTACTTATCTTTTCGTGGTTTATTCTTGGAGATCAGTTTGGCAAGGAATAGCAATTATTATCATTATATTTTTGCCTTTTGTAGTTTTAAATACAATTAAAAAAATTAAATTAGACTCTAGAGAAAAAGATTTAGATCCTAAAAAAAATTTTAAAATCAAAAGCTGGAGAAGAAGAGAAGTAATTAAAGATTATAGATTTTATATTGTCTCGCTTAATATGCTTGCAATGCCTTGGATAGCCACTGGAGTCTTTGTATATCAATCATTTATTTCAGACTCAAAAATGTGGAACATTTACACAATACCAAAAGCATTTATGATTTATTCATTAGCTTCAATTATAACTTTATTCTTCTCAGGTTTTTTGGTCGATAAATTTACAAGTAGAAAATTAATTCCAATTATGAATATACCTCTATTAATATCAATGTTTGTATTATTTTATTATCAACATGAAATTTCGGCGTTTATTTTTTTAGGTTTAGTGGGTATTTCAAATGGATTAGCTAACGTGCTTGGGTCATCTACTTGGGCTGAAATATATGGAGTAAAATTTATTGGATCTATCAAAGCTTTGACCACAGCTTTTATGGTGTTTTCAACTGCTTTCGGAACAGCAGTATTTGGTTTAATGATCGACAATGGTTTTTCAATTGAAAATATTGCTTTTGTATCAGGCATATACATAGTTATTTCGTTATTTCTTTTAATAATGATAAGAAATAAGCTTGAACCTATTAAGCTTAGAAAATAATTGATTTCTTAAGATTATTTGAATATACACTCTGCATCATGGCAAGAATTACCGTAGAAGACTGTTTAGAAAAAGTTGATAATCAATACGATCTAGTTTTGTTAGCTAAAGAAAGAACAGTTCAATTAAATGCTGGCGCTCCAATGTTAGTTGAAGAGGATAATGACAAACGAACAATTATATCATTAAGAGAAATTGGAGATGGAAAAATAGATGTTAAGGAAGTTGAATCTAGCGCGATTAAAAGATTGAGAAAAGAACCAGACGAATCTGAAGAACAAGAAGAAATCGAAGAGGAAACTAACGACGATTTTGAAAATTTATATAAAGGACAGGTTTCTAAAAGTGGTGTAGCTATATTGCCTTCAAAAAGAACAAGAAGAATTCCTGAAGTAAAAAAACCCAGCTTAGCTGATGAAGCCCTTTCAGAGCTAAAAGCAGAGCAACCAGAGATCAAAGAAGAAAACTTAGACACAGAGGAAGCTCCTCTTGAATTAAGCGAAGAAGTTCCAGCAGAAGAAAATAAATCAGAGTAGATTATGAAGAAAACTGTTTCAGTTGCGCCTATGATGGATTGCACTGATAAGCATGAAATTTATTTTCTAAGTCTTATAAGCAAAAATGTACATTTGTACACCGAGATGATTGTCGCTAATGCAATTATAAGAGGAGATAAAACAAAACTACTGTCATTTAAAAAAATAAATAATCCTGTAACACTTCAAGTCGGGGGATCGAATCCAAACGAGCTAGCCGAAGCATGTAAAATTTCTGAAGATTACGGCTATAAAGAAATAAATTTAAATTTAGGCTGTCCAAGTAAAAAAGTACAAAAAAATAAATTCGGTGCATGTCTTATGCAAGAACCAGATCTTGTAGCTAAATGTATTGAAGCAATGGCTAAAGCATCTAAACTACCCGTAACAATAAAAACTAGAATTGGTTACAACGATGTAGAAAATTTCGAATTTTTAAAATCTTTTATTCAAACTACTAAGGATGCAGGTTCAAAAAAATTTATAATTCACGCAAGAAAAGCTTTACTTAAAAAACTCACTCCAAAAGAAAATTTAAATATTCCACCATTAAAATATGATTTTGTTTATAAATTGAAAGATTATTTTAAAGATGACGAGATAATTATTAATGGAGGGGTAAAAACAACAGAAGAAATAAAAAAACATTTAACAAAAGTGGACGGCGTGATGATTGGCAGAGCTATATATCACTCACCTTATTTTTTAGCAGAGATTGAAAAAGAAATTTTTAAAAATGAAAATGTACCGACAAGAACAGAAGTTATGGAAAATCTAATTCCTTATATTCAAGATCAAACATCAAAAGGTGTGCAATTAAATCATATTATGAGACATACAGTAGGTTTGTTTCATGGACAAAATGGCTCAAAAACTTGGAAACAATATCTATCAAAAAATATGTGCATAAGAGACGCAGATTTAAAAAAAGTAAATCATATAATGGATCAAGTAAGAAAAAATAATCCTGCTTCTTTAGAGAGATAGTTTTGGATATCCTTTCTCAATCAGAAATAATTTATTTAGTTTTAATAATGATTGCTACAGCAATACCAGCGGGGTTTGCTGCTGGATTATTTGGTATCGGGGGAGGGTTAGTAACTGTTCCTATTTTATTTTATATATTTAGCTTTTCTGGAATAGAAACAGCTTACGTCATGCACTTAGCAGTAGGAACCTCATTTGGAATTATCATACCCACTTCAACTGTTTCTGTATTAACCCACCATCAGCATAAAGCTGTAGATTTTAATATTGTAAAAGGTTTTGGTTTTTTTGTTGCTACCGGAGTAATTCTTGGAACAATATTTGCTGCAAGTTTAGAAACAAAACCTTTAATATTATTCTTTACTATTATTGTGTATGTTCTTGCTTTTTATTTACTGTTCCTGAAAGAAAAAGAAACAAATATAGAAATTAAGATTGGATTATTTTCGAAAGCCATTTCAGGAATTGTGAGCGGCTTTATCTCTGCACCAATGGGTATTGGTGGAGCTGTGATGAATGTCCCAATTTTAAAATTTTTCGGTTATCCAATAAATAAAGCTATTGGAAGCGCGGCTGCAATTGGGTTTATTATTGCTTTGTTTGGTGCAGGGGGTTTTTTAATTTCAGGTTCATACTTAGAAGCCGATTTACCTTTGAGCATTGGATTTTTGAATATCCCTGCCTTTTTAGTTTTTTTTCCTATTACTGCATTCATGGCACGACTTGGAGCAAAAGCTAGCCATAAAGTCGATAAAATGAGAATGACAAAATATTTTGGCCTGTTTCTTATAGTTATTGGAACTAGATTTTTATACGAATATTTTAAACTCTAAATTTTTTGATCGTAATCTCCAATCTTTCCAGTTTTTTGTAAAAGATTATCTATAAATTCAAAAATTTTTTTCTTACTCTCATTAGATTTAGTACTTTCAGTCACAATTACTAAAGAAGGCTTATTTGATGATGCTCTTATCAAACCCCATGAGCCATCCTCCAGGGAAAATCTCACACCATTAACTGTCAATACGTCAATAATACTTTGATTATCAATTTTAATCCCTTCGTCTTTTAATTTTTTTATTTCTTTTACCATTTCATCAACTACTCTATATTTCTCCTCATCTTCACAATAAGGAGCCATCGTTGGGGTTTGATAAGTTACTGGTAATGATCTTATAATTTCACTCATTTTTTTGTTTTGATCTACGATAAGGCGGCAAACTTGTATTGCTGAATTAATCCCATCATCATAACCATATCCTAAAGGTTGGTTAAAGAAAAAATGCCCACTCTTTTCAAAGCCAGCTAACGCTTTTTCTTTATTAACTTTTCTTTTAATATGTGAATGACCAGTTTTCCAATATATAGTTTCGCATCCATTTTTACTTAGGATTTGATCATTTTTGAATAGACCGGTTGATTTAACGTCAACTACAAATTTTGAATCTTTATGTTTACCAGAAAGATTTCTTGCAATTAACAACCCAATTTTATCTGAGAATATTTCATTTCCTTGTTCATCTATTACCCCACATCTATCTCCATCACCGTCAAAACCAAATCCAATATCGGCTTTATTATCTTTTACAGCTTTTGCTATAGCGTGAAGCATTTTGAGATCTTCAGGATTTGGATTATATTTAGGAAAGGACCAATCTAAATTACAATCTAATTCAATGACCTCGCATCCGATACCTTTTAAAATTTCTGGTGCAAATATTCCTGCTGTTCCATTTCCACAAGCAACCACGGCTTTTATTTTTTTATTTACCTTATTTTTTGTAATCAAATCTTGAATATATACGTCTTTAAAATCATCAATTTTTTTTAATGATCCATTTCCATTTAAAAATTTTTTATTTAAAGTAATATCTTTTAAGTTTGCCATTTCTTCAGGCGCATGAGTTAAACCTTTTTGAATACCCATTTTCACACCTGTCCAACCGTTTTCATTATGACTAGCAGTCACCATAGCTATAGCGTCTGAGTTCAAATTAAACTGAGCAAAATAAACCATTGGAGAAAGAGACAAACCTACATCTTCAACATTACATCCAGTTGAAATCAAACCTTCAGTTAAAGCTTTTTTAATTTTCTCGCTGTAAGATCTATAATCATGACCAACTGTTACTCTCGGATTGTTTATTTTAGTGTTTTGAATGATTTGAGTTCCGAGGCCTTTGCCTAGATTAGTGATTCCCTTAATATCGATCTCTTTTTCAAAGATCCACCTCGCGTCGTACTCTCTAAAACCATTCGGATTGATTTTCATTAGATATAATTACTAAAGAATATAGGCATTTGTTATTAAATGTTTATTAACAAAACTTTCCACTTGCAAAATTAATCAGATGTTCTTATAATGTTCTATTGATTTAAGTGTTATATAGTATATTAACATATCTGTAACACAACATGTAGTTGTTTTGTTAACAAATCGACTAAAAACAAGGAAAATATGAATAAAAGTGTATCATTGGCAATAGAGAAAGCTGTCGGCTCAATAAGCCAAAAAAACCAAAACGAACTAAAAAATAACGGACCTAAAAAGCCTGATTTGTTTTCTTTATCAGGAGAGACTGAGTTATTTCAAAACGAGAAGGGTATAACTATCAAGATAGATAGATCAAGAGATGGAAATTTAACTGATTTTGGTAAAGCTACACTTACAGATAGATATTTAGGTCAGAACGAAAGTTTTCAAGATTTATTTGCAAGAGTTGCAAGCGTTTACGCTGATGATAATTTACATGCACAAAGAATTTACAATTACATAAGCAATTTGTGGTTTATGCCTGCTACACCTGTTTTATCTAACGGTGGTACAGAGAGAGGATTGCCAATTTCATGTTTTTTAAACGAGGCTAGCGATAGCTTAGAGGGAATAACAAATCTTTGGGAAGAAAATGTTTGGCTTGCAGCTAGAGGCGGTGGTATCGGAAGCTATTGGGGTAATCTAAGATCAATTGGAGAAAAAATTGGAAAAGTCGGAAAAACTTCTGGAATTATTCCTTTCATTAAAGTGATGGACTCTTTAACTTTAGCAATCAGCCAAGGTTCTTTAAGAAGAGGCTCAGCTGCTTGTTATTTGCAAATTGACCACCCTGAAATCGAAGAGTTTATCGAAATGAGAAGACCGACTGGCGGAGATGTAAATAGAAGATCTTTAAATTTACATCATGGAGTTTTAGTAACGGATGAGTTTATGAGAGCGGTAGAAACAGATGGTCAGTGGGCATTAAGAAGTCCTTACGATGGATCTGTTCAACAAACTATACCAGCAAGAAATTTATGGATAAGATTACTGACTGCAAGAATTGAAACAGGTGAGCCGTATATTGTTTACATAGATACTGTTAACAGACAAATTCCACAACATCATAAGCTTGCAGGATTAAAAGTTAAAACTTCAAACTTGTGCAGTGAAATAACTTTACCTACTGGAATAGATAATGAAGGAAATCAAAGAACAGCTGTTTGTTGTTTGTCATCACTAAACTTAGACACCTACGATCAATGGAAAGATGATCCTCAATTTGTTGAAGACGTAATGAGATTTTTAGATAATGTGATGACCGATTTTATCAATAGAGCCCCAGACGAATTTGCACACGCAAAATATTCTGCAATGAGAGAAAGAAGTGTCGGTCTTGGAGTTATGGGATTACACTCATACTTCCAGCAAAAAAATATTCCTTTTGGATCAGTAATGAGTAAAGTTTGGAATAAAAAAATATTTCATAACATTCAAGAGAAAGTTGATGAAGCATCAAAGACTTTAGCCGATGAAAGAGGCTCATGTCCTGATGCTGCAGAGTACGGAATGAAGGAGAGATTTTCAAATAAAACTGCTATAGCTCCGACAGCTTCCATATCAATCATTTGTGGCGGATCCTCACCAGGAATAGAGCCTATTGCAGCTAATAGCTACACTCATAAAACGCTTTCAGGTTCGTTTAATGTAAGAAATAAATACTTAAAAAAAATACTTCAAAAATACAACAAAGATACAGACGAAGTTTGGTCAAGCATTACCACCAATCAAGGATCCGTATCTCATTTAAATTTTTTAACTGCGAACGAGAAAGACACTTTTAAAACTGCTTTTGAAATCGATCAAAGATGGATCGTTGAGTTAGGCGCAGACAGGACGCCCCACATTTCACAAGCACAATCGGTAAATATTTTCGTGCCCGCAGATATACATAAAAAAGAACTTCACGATATTCATTTTCAAGCATGGAAAAAAGGTTTGAAGAGCCTTTATTACTGTAGATCCAAATCAATCCAGAGAGCTGAAAATGTAAACAATGGATCTTCAACAGATGTGACAAAAAATGTTTACTCTGGAAAACAAGAATCAAATAATGAAAGCAATAACTATGAGGAGTGTTTATCATGTCAGTAGCAGAAAAAACTAAACCAACAATTATTCAGCCTAATAAAATGGGTTTATTAGTAGAAAACCCAGTTTACAAACCCTTTAGATATCCATGGTGTTACGATGCCTGGTTAACTCAACAACGAATTCATTGGTTGCCAGAGGAAGTGCCATTAGGAGACGATGTAAGAGATTGGCAAAAAAATCTTTCAGTAGAAGAAAAAAATCTTTTAACTCACATATTTAGGTTTTTTACCCAAGCTGATGTTGAGGTAAACAACTGTTACTTAAGACACTACACAACAGTGTTTAAACCTACAGAAGTTTTAATGATGATGACAGCCTTTGCAGCAATGGAAACAGTTCATATTGCTGCTTATTCTCATCTATTAGATACAATCGGTATGCCAGAGACAGAGTACTCAGCTTTCTTACAGTACAAAGAAATGAAGGATAAGTACGATTACATGCAAGGCTTTGATGTAAAATCTAAACATAACATCGCCATGACAATGGCAGTGTTCTCAGCATTTACTGAAGGCTTACAATTATTTGCAAGTTTTGCAATTTTATTAAACTTCCCAAGATTTAATAAGATGAAGGGAATGGGGCAAATAGTAACCTGGTCTGTGAGAGATGAAACTTTGCACTGTAACTCTATGATTAGATTATTCAGAGATTTCATTAAAGAGGAACCACAAATTTGGAACGATAAATTAAAAAATGAAATCTATGAAGCTTGCAAAACAATTGTTCACCATGAAGATGCATTTATCGACCTTGCTTTTCAAATGGGTCCAATGCAGGGTTTAACAGCTGATGAAGTTAAACAGTATATCAGATTTATTGGTAACAGAAGATTGGAGCAACTAGGTCTAGAACCAATATACGACGTTAAGAAAAATCCATTAACATGGTTAGATACAATGCTTAACGGAGTAGAGCACATGAACTTTTTTGAAGGAAGAGCTACAGAATATTCTAAAGCTTCTACACAAGGTACATGGGGCGAAGTTTTTGCTTAATATTTGCAGTTAAAATATAAAAGTTATTGGAGAAAATCTGGCTTAAAAGGAAAATGGGGAAACATTTTCCTTGAGAGACTTTCAAATCACAATCCGAAAAATGTTTTGGAGATAGGTGTTTTTTGCGGCG
>CACNEM010000004.1 GCA_902619495.1 uncultured Pelagibacteraceae bacterium | reverse complement strand
TTGAAATTGCGTCAGTAAAAATTGGGTATAAAGTACCTAATAAAACAGTAATTAAGTAAAACATCATAAACCAGTTATTTATCAAGATAAATGTTTCTTTGCTATTGGAGTTGATTTGATCATTTGTTGGTTTGTATTTAGTAAATAAAATATAAACCGATGCAAATATCATTAAGCTTAGAAATGATAAAATATAAATTCCTCTAGAGGGATCATTGGCAAACGTATGAACAGAATTAAGTATTCCGGATCTAACTAAGAAGGTTCCTGTAACACTTAAAGTAAATGTTAACAAACAAAGTATAATCGACCAAAAATAAAGTATATTTCTTTTTTCTAAAACTAATAGTGAATGCAATAATGCAGTCATAGCAAACCAGGGAAGTAAAGATGCATTTTCAACAGGATCCCAAAACCAAAATCCACCCCAACCTAACTCGTAATAAGCCCAAATAGATCCAACTAGTATTCCAAGTGTTTGAAAAGACCAAGAAATTATTACCCAACTTTTAATTGATTGTGCAAAAAATTTACCAGAATAATTTGTAATTACAGAAGCCATAGCTGCAGAAAAATATATGGAAGATCCAACAAAACCCACGTAAAGTAATGGAGGGTGTATAGCTAAAGCTGGATCTTGTAAAATAGGATTTAATCCAAGCCCTTCTTTGGGAATAGGGCTTAAAGAGCTAAAAGGATTTGAATTAAATAAAATAAAAAATAAAAAACCTAAAATTAAAATATTTTGAATTATTAAAGTATTTATTCTGTAATTTTTTGGATGATTTTTATTTGTAATAAGAAACAAAAATGAAAAAATTGTCAAAATAATTACCCAAAGCAATAAACTACCCTCATGATTTCCCCAAGTGCCAGAAATTTTATAGAAAATTGGTTTTAGTGTGTGCGAGTTTTGGTAAACATTTATCAGAGAAAAATCAGATACCATGAAAGCTCCGACTAATGTGAAAAAACAAATTAAAATAGTTGTGCTTTGCAGCAAACTAATTTTATAAATGCTTTTGAATATCATATCGTTGTTTTTTTTTAGATAAGCAAACGATTGGTAGATAATAAAAGAAGTAAATAAAATACTTAAAATTAATAAAAAATTTCCTGTATTACTCAGCATTTTCTTTCATTATATTTTTTAACTCTGGGGGCATGTAATTTTCATCATGTTTAGCAAGAATTCTCTCCGCAATAAAAAATTTTTTATCTTGTAATTTCCCCTCTGCTACCACTCCTTTTCCTTCAGCAAACAAGTTTGGTATTGTACCTTTAAAACTTACCTCTACCTCATTTTTAAAATCAGTAATTATAAATCTAATTTCCTGATTCTTAATATTGAGAGTATTTTTTTTTACCATCCCGCCAACTCTCATTTTTTTATTATAATTAATATCTTGGCTAATTTTTATATCTGTAGGTGAATTAAAGTATAATATGTTTTTGTTTGGCTCATTTAAAATCAAAAAAACTCCAATTACAGATAATAATAAAAATATTGATAAAAGAGAGGCTCTTTTTTTTACTTTTTTAGGAAGCATTAAATGCTTTAGATAGTTTTATTATAAGAAGATAAGATTTTTGATGCAATTTTAGAATTTTCGAGAACTATTTTTTTCTGCTCAACTGAAAGTTCGCTAATTTCTTTTGCGAATTTCTCTTCATACTTTTTTAAAGTTTTACGAGTTTTGTAATAAAAAATCCCACAAACTAAAAAAGTTAAAATAAAGGATGACCACACAAAAATTCCGTAACCGTTCATTAAAATTAAATCATTAATCATAATCTTTTTAAGTTTTTTCTCTTGATTCTAATGATTTCTGTCTTGTATTTCATTAGAAAAATTAACGCACAATACATTATTAATACAAAAAACATAAGCAATAGTGGCATTAACATTGAAGAATGTATGCTGCTTGATCCTGTTATTTTTATGCTAGCAGGTTGATGAAGAGTGCTCCACCATTCAACAGAGTATTTTATTACTGGTATATTTATTAATCCAAACGCAGCAACAATACTTGAAATTTTATTAGCTCTGTCTTCATCTGAAACTAATTTATGGATAAAAATAAAAGCTAGATAAAAAAGCGCCAATACAAGCATAGAAGAAATTCTTGCATCCCAAGCCCAAAAAGTTCCCCAAGTAGGCCTTCCCCAAATAGATCCAGTAACAATTGCAATACAAGTAAACACCAAACCAATAGGTGCAATACTTTTAGTAATTAATGGGAGGTGTTTAATTTTAAAAATAAAATTTAAAATTGATAAAAGTGCTATACATGAAAAAGAAGCTAAACTAATCCAAGCGGCAGGTACATGTACATACATAATTCTAACACTATCTCCTTGCAAATAATCTGGTGGAGAAAAAACTAGCGCAAATGATAAACCAGCTATTAGTAATGCGAAAAAAATTGAATTAATAAAATTCGTTAATTTTTCTATCCAAGTAAAAATGTTACTATTGTAAAAAAAATTAAACATCTGCCTTAACTACTATAATATTTTTTTTTTGTGAAGTTCTATTATAAGCCCAACTGAGAATGGGAGGGAGTAATATAAGAAGTTTATTCCCAATTGGGCTAAAACATCAAAAATATAGGTGAACTCTGTGTCACAGATTTGAATAAATGGTGTTTTATTTTGGGCGACAGCTAATTAATTTGAAATTTTGAAGTAACTTGACCCTTTTTTTCCTGAAAAAATTTCTTCTATAAGTGGATGTTTAACAGGTTCTTTGGATTTATCTAATAATAAATTCTGCTCAGAAACATAAGCCTCGTATGTAACGTCATTACTTTCAGCTAGTAGATGATAAAAGGGTTGGTCTTTTCTTGGTCGAACTTCTTTAGGAATTGATTGGTACCATTCCTCTGAATTATTAAATTCAAAGTCCACATCGTATATAACACCTCTAAAATCAAAATGGCGATGCTTGACAACTTCACCAATTGAAAATTTTGCATTATTACTTGTTGCCATACCTCATAGTTAGTAATTTTTTTATTAAAATCAATATCTAATTTGTTTAAACTAAATAATATGTTACTCTTTACATGTTGTGAATAAGTCATTTTTGAAATTTATTACTGACTTTGGACCTTTATTAATTTTTTTCACAATATACTACAGAAGTGGAAATAATCTTATAGTAGCTATACCTCCATTAATCATAGCAACGGTTATAGCAGTTGCTATAGTGTATTTTATTGAAAAAAAAATTCCCTATGTTCCTTTAATAGGTGGTGTGATCATAACACTTTTTGGTGGTCTTACTTTGTATTTTAATAATCCAGTATTTATTTACATGAAGCCAACAATAGTTAATGTAATCTTTGCTAGCATATTAATAATAAGTAAATTATTTTTTCAAAAAAACTTTATTAAATTATTTTTACAAACTGCATTCCAATTAAATGAGATTGGTTGGGATAAATTAAATTTTAGATGGGCTTATTTTTTTTTATTTTTAGCTATTTTGAATGAAATAGTTTGGAGAACACAACCGGAAACAACTTGGGTAAATTTTAAAGTGTGGGGAATTTTACCAATTACTTTTATATTCACGGTTTTTCAAGTGCCATTAATTAATAAGTATAAAATATGAAAAAGATTAGATTAATAATTAATAACGATATTAAAAAAAGTGAAAAAGAGAGATTTTTTATCAAGAAAGAGCTCCAATGTATTTTAAATCTTTATGCGAAAATGGTTTCAAATGGATCATGGAAGGATTATTCTTTTTCAACTGGAACAAAAGAAGTTTCATTTGATGTCTATCAAAGAGCATCTGATAAACCCGTGTTAAGAATTACAAAAAACTTAAAGCCAAATTATTTTAATGAAAAATATTTAATCAAAGATAAAGACGGGAAAGTAATTAAAAAGTCAGAAAATTTGAATCTTCTAATAGATAGAACTAGCTGGAATAAATTAAAAATTATAAAATAATTATCTTCTTTGACCGAAAAGTCTCAAAAGCATGATGAAAAGATTTATGAAATCAAGGTAAAGTGTTAAAGCGCCCATTACAGCCTTCTTACCCATTAACTCACCGCTGTCGCTTACTAAGTACATATTTTTGATTTTTTGTGTATCATAAGCTGTTAAACCTACAAACACTAGAACACCTATAATTGAAATAACAAAATACATCATTGAAGACTTCATAAAAATATTTACTAATGATGCAATTATTATTCCGAATAAGCCCATCATTAAAAATGAGCCTAGTTTAGTTAAATCTCTTTTAGTTGTGTAACCGTAAATACTCATTGCTCCAAAAGTACCTGCGGTTATAAAGAAAACTCTTGTTATGCTCGCACCCGTGTAAATTAAAAAAATAGATGAAAGCGAAGCACCCATTAAAGCTGCGAAAACCCAAAAAGTTGTTTGTGCTTTAGCTGCTGACATTTTTGCTATTCCAAAACTCATATAAAAAACTACAGCTAGTGGAGCTAGCATTATCACCCATTTTAAACCTGAAGCATAAATTGTATTACCAAAATTAGTCAATCCAATTATTTGGCCTTCGGCTGAAGTGACTACTGCCATTTTAAAAAACATCAACGCAACGAACCCAGTTAGCAATACACCGGAGGCCATGTAATTGTAGACCTTAAGCATGTATGATCTGAGGCCCTGATCTATAATAGCTTCAGATGCTGAAGAACGAACGGTTGATCTTTGTTTATTAATTTCCATACTTAAATATATATATGTTTTTTTAAGTACTTTTCAATAGGCAAAAATTGACCTAAAAAACTGTTATAATTATTACAATTTTATGAAATTTAAAAAATTAGGCACAACAGATTTAGATGTAAGTTTAATTTGTCTTGGAACGATGACATGGGGCACACAAAACAAAGAAAAAGATGCATTTGATCAAATGGATTACTCATTAGCAGAAGGAGTAAATTTTTTTGATACAGCAGAGCTTTACTCGGTGCCTCCAAATTCAGATTCTTACGGTAAAACAGAAGTGATGATTGGAAATTGGTTTGAAAAAAGAAAGAACAGAAAAAAAATAATCTTAGCTACAAAAGTTGCAGGTCCTGGATGTAACTGGATAAGAGGTGGAAAAAATAATTTTGATGAAAAGACAATTGGGGAGGCAATTGATGGTAGCTTAAAAAGGCTCAAAACAGATTATATAGATTTATATCAATTGCATTGGCCTGAAAGATCAACCAATTACTTTGGAACAAGAGAATATAAAGTTGATAGTGATGAGGGTACATGGAATAGCTTTGAAAGTGTTCTTGAAGCATTGGGTAAATTTATAAAGAGCGGTAAAATCAGATACATTGGTATGTCTAATGAAACACCTTATGGTCTTTCAAAATACATTGAATTATCTAAAAGTAAAAAATTACCTAGGATGATGTCAGTACAAAACCCTTACAATTTAGTTAATAGAACTTATGAAATCGGAATGTCTGAAATTTCAATAAGAGAAAGATGTGGACTTCTAGTTTATTACCCTCTTGCTACAGGTGCGCTATCTGGCAAATATAGAAATGGTCAAATGCCAAAGAAATCTAGACAAGCTTTGTTCAAAGGTTGGGAAAGACATCTAAATCCTTTAGCTATGAAAGCATACGAAGAGTATTATAAATTAGCTAAAGAAAGTAATATGACAATGGCTCAGTTAGCACAGGCTTTTGTAAACACCAGACCTTTTGTTACGAGTAATATAATCGGGGCAACAACAATGGAACAATTAAAGGAAAATATAGATAGTGTAAATATTGAACTCTCCGATGAAATTTTAAATAAGATTGATGTTATCCATAATAATAACCCAAATCCATCTCCTTAATACAAAGCATTGAAATAGATAATTTTTAGTATAAAAATAAAATTATGTTAGTTAAAAAAACTTTTATAATACTAGTTCTATGTTTATTTTCTGTGAATGCTTTTGCCGTTACTCCAAGATCAACTGGAAAATATAAAAACTGGGAAAGCTTTATAGCGGAAACTGATAAAGGAAAAATTTGCTTTGCTCAAACTATTCCTACGAAAAGAGCGCCAGCTGCTATAAAAAGAAATAAATCAAAGTTATTTGTAACTTTCAGGCCTTCTGAAGAAATCAAAGATGAAGTGAGTTTAACAAGTGGCCATGATTATAAGACGTCAAGTGTAACCGCAAGCTCTGGGAAAAGAAGATATTCTTTTTTTTCACAAAAAGATTTTGCTTGGTTGCTGGACGATCAGGAAGAAAAAAAATTTATTCAATTAATGAAAAAAGCAACTGACATAATTGTAAAAGCAAGAACCACAAAAGGGGCTGAGACAACTGATCATTATTCTATGATGGGATTTACAAAAGCGTATAACACAGCAAAAAAAGCTTGCAACTAAATGAAAAAAATTGTTTTAGCCTACTCAGGCGGTTTAGATACATCTATAATTTTAAGATGGTTACAAGAAAATTATAAAGCTGAAGTAATTGCATACACCTCTGATATTGGGCAAGTTTTAGATAAAAAAAAAATTATAAAAAATGCTAGAAGATTAGGCGTTAAAAAAATAATTATCGAAAATTTAAAAAATATCTTTGTGAAAGATTATATTTTTCCAATGATAAGAGCTCATGCAGTTTATGAAGGAGTATATTTATTAGGTACATCTATTGCCAGACCGTTAATTGCAAAAAGACAAGTTGAAATTGCAAAAAAATTTAAGGCTTTTGCAGTTTCGCATGGCGCGACTGGAAAAGGCAACGATCAAGTAAGATTCGAGCTAGGTTACTCATATTTTGGTAAAAATAAGATTAAAACAATAGCGCCTTGGAGAGAATGGAAATTACAATCAAGAGCAGATTTAATTAAATACGCTAAAAAAAATAAGATACCTATTCCTAAAGATAAAAAAGGTGCGCCTCCATTTTCTGTAGATGACAACATCTTTCATACATCAACTGAAGGCAAGGTTTTAGAGGACCCAAAAAACTCTGCTCCTGAATTTATTTACCAGAGAACAATTTCACCACAAAAAGCTCCTAACAAACCTACTAGAGTAAAAATTACTTTTCAAAACAGTGATCCAATTGCAGTAAATGGAAAAAAATTAAAGCCTGAAAAACTTTTAAGTAAATTGAATATCCTAGCTGGAAAAAATGGAATAGGAAGAGTTGATCTAGTTGAAAATAGATTTATTGGAATTAAATCTAGAGGAGTTTATGAAACCCCAGGAGGAACTTTATTGTATGCTGCACATAGAGCTATAGAATCTGTAACTCTAGATAAAGAAACTGCTCATAAAAAAGAAAGAATAATGCCAGAGTATGCTGAGCTAGTTTATAACGGCTATTGGTTTTCAAAAAAAAGACTTAAATTACAAAAATTAATTGATAAAAAAAGAAGCAAAGTATCTGGTGACATTGTTTTAAGTTTATGCAAAGGGAACATAACTGTTCTGTCAAGAAGAACGAAAAATAAAGCTTATTCAATGAAAAAAGTTTCTTTTGAGGAGAATAAAACCTTTAATAAAAGAAAAGTTGAAAATTTCATAAAATTTCACTCTAAACAGTTAAATAAAGCCTAAATTTTTGATAGATTAATAATTGATGAACAGTTCGATTCGAAATATTCAGTTAGTTGCGGTTATAGTTGTTCTTGTATCAACCATTATTGCTTTCTTTTTAGAAATGAAAGAAATGTACGAAAACAAAGATATCACATTAGCTGATTTGCTTTTAATGTTCATTTATATTGAAGTAATTGGTTTAGTGAGATCTTATTGGGAAACTCAATCCGTAAGAATAACGTATCCTTTAATCATAGCTATTACAGCGCTAGCTCGATTCATAATATTACAAGATAAAGAGAGTGACCCTGCAAACTTAATTTATATTTCTTTAGCTATTTTAATAGTCGCGATTGCTACAGTTATTATAAGATTTAGAAATAGTAAGTTCTTAAAAATTGAAAAATCTAGATCAAACGAGCTTTAAAACACGTTAAAGTGTTCTTTAATAAACATGCAATTGTCATTGGTCCTACGCCTCCCGGAACTGGTGTTATTGCTTTAACATTACCTTTTAATTCATCAAAATTAACATCTCCTACTATTTTTTCTCCTACTTTATTTATGCCAACATCTATAACAATTGCATTTTTTTTTACCCAATCTTTTTTGATTAAATTTGGAACTCCGACAGCTGCTACTAAAATATCTGCTTTGAGGCACTCATTTTGTAAATCATTTGTTTTTGAGTGAACTATAGTTACTGTGCAATTTTCCTTTAATAATAATTGAGCCATTGGTTTACCATTTAAATTAGATCTTCCTATTATAACAGCATGTTTGCCTGCTAAATTTGATTCTATTTTTTTAATCAATAAAAGACATCCCAAAGGTGTACAAGGAACGATTGAGTCATAACCTGATGAAAGATTACCAACATTTACCGGATTAAAACCGTCTACGTCTTTGGATGGATTAATTGCATTTATAATTTTCTCTTTACTTATCTGGCTGGGCAAAGGAAGCTGAACTAAGATACCAGAAATTTCATCGTTTTTATTCAATTCTTCTATTTTTTCTAAAATATCTTTTTCACTTACATTTTTTGGATATCTAATTACTTCAGAGTTAATACCGACTTCTCTAGCACTTTTTTCTTTATTCTTTACGTATATTAAACTGGGCGCAAAATCTCCGATCAAGATAACTGTAAGACTGGGTGTTTTACCGCTCTTTTTCTTTAAATCTGAAATTTCTTTTTTAATTTCATCTCTAATAATCTCTGCTTGTTTTTTTCCATCAATAATCATCTTAAAAATAATCCTGGTGCAAACATTTCAAAAATTAAATTCCTAAAAAAAATCAATCCTAAGATGAGTATAACTGGAGAGATATCTATGGACCCTAAGTTAGGTAAAAATCTTCTGATAAAATTTAAAGGTGGAGCTGTAAGTTTGTAAGAAACATCTAAAACAGAATATACAAACCTATTACTTGTATTTAAAACGTTGAAAGCAACCAGCCAACTAAATATTACGTGAATAATTAATATCCAAATATAAAGGCTAACTATATTGTCAAATAGAATTAATATCGACTTCATTAATTTTTCTCCACATAAACTGATGTACTTGGAAAAGCAAAAGACGCATTATTTTTTTCTACTATATTTTTTATTTCAAGGGCTAAAAGATCTTTTACCTTCATCCACTCTAAGTATTTTGTGGTTTTAGTAAAACATATTAGTTTGATATCTATTGAACTTGCAGCAAATTGATCAATTTTCACTGATAGCATTGTATTTTCTGATTTTGAAAATAACTCACTATTTTTTATATAATTTTCTATCTGTTGCTTGATATCAATTAATTGTTTGCTTGTTGTTCTATACTCTAGGCCTATAATCCAATTAATCCTTCTATTGGTAATTAAAGAATTATTTATTACTGCTTTTTCTGCAAACTGAAAATTAGGTATTGTTGCAAGAGATTTGTCAAATCTTCTAACAACTGTAGATCTAAAACCTATTGACTCAACTGTGCCTTCAATAACATCTTCAACATATATCCAATCTCCAACTTTAAATCTTTTCTCGACTAAAACTAATATTCCTGAAATTAAATTTTTAAATAAATCTTGCGCTCCGAGTGCAACGGCAACACCAAATAGTCCTAGTCCGGCTATAATTGGTCCAATTTTAATTCCCCAGAGTTCTAAAACAGCCGCTAATCCTAAAATTATTATTAAGACCTTTAGAGCTTTGATAATCCAATTGACTAAATCCCTTGATAATAAATCACTAACTGATTTTACAACAGTTGAAAAGGGTCCAATGATTTGGTGAAAGGTCCAGAATATAAGAATTGTAATTAAAGAACGATTAATAGTTTCTAAAAAATCTGCAGCTTGAGTTTCAATAGTTAGATAACTGGTAGCTACAAAAAAACCTAATACAATCGGAAAAAATTTAGCTGGCCCTTCCATTGACTTTACAAGGGTATTGTCAAAGTTATTTGAGGTTTTTGATACGTAATTCTCCAATCTTTTAATTACGAATTTTGAAAATATCCCTCTTAAAAAAAGAAAAAATAAAAAAATTATTAAAGCAATAATAATTTCGGAAATATTAACTCCCGAAATACCTTTATCCCAAACATCTAAAAATAATATCTTAAAATTTTGCAATACTTCCATCTAATTACCAATTTTTATAAGTTCATCTCCAGCTTCGAAGGTTTCTAAATTTTTCCATCCAGCTTTTTTGAAAACATTTATAACTTTTTCACTTATACACATAACTCTTGAGCCTGTCATCAGTCCATTGAGTGAGTACTTTTTTGCTAAATCAATAAAGCTTTCTGCGCTTCTTTTTGAGTAAACAAAAATTATGTCAGGAGGATGATCGTTGATTAAATTATTAGTATCTTCATTTAATTCCTCAATTATCTCTGATCTATAATTAATAATTTTTTCAATTTGAAAGCCTTCCGAGAGTAATTCTTGATCTAAATCATAAGAAATATTATCTCCACATAGATAAGCTAAAGTTTTTTTTTTATCCAGGCTCTGGGAATTAGATATAATATTTTTGAGAGCATTAACTGTGCCCCCCGCTGAAATTGTATTTGTGTAACCTTGCTGTCTAACAATTTTCTCTGTAATAGCACCAACACAAAAACATAATTTGTCCTTATCCTCTTTTAATAATTTTAAGTTCCTAATTGCATTTGCGCTTGTAAAAATAAATGCACCATATTTTTCAGAGTTGATTGGATTAATTTTTACGGGAGAAATTTTTAAAGTGGGGACGTGGATAATTTTATGACCAAGTGAAAAAAGCTTACCCATTAAATCTTCAGAGTCTATAAGTGGTCTTGTTATCAAAATATTCATTTTTTTTTAAATTTTTCTCCTGCAAGTTTTAACAACTTTTCTCCTACGCTTTTTCCAATCAAAGAAGCGTTGTGATCTTTGCCAGTTAGTTCGTGTTCAAAACATTCGTCTCCATTATCGGAAAACAATTGAGCTTTGAGTCTTAAATTATTATTTTTAATTTCGGCTAAACCTCCAACTGCCGTATCACAATCTCCTCCAATAGTTTGAAGCATCTTTCTTTCAGCAATTGCACAGAAATTTGTTTCAGTATCATTAATTTTTTTTAACAAGAATTTAATTTTGTCTTCTTTTCTACATTGCACTGCAATTATCCCTTGACCTACAGCGGGTAGAATATGTTCACTTTCAAAGGTAAAGCTTATTTTGTTTTCAAGTTTTAAGGATTTAACTCCAGCGGCAGCGAGAATAATTCCATCGAGATTACTTTTGTTCATTTTATTTATTCTTGTGTCAACATTACCGCGTATATTCATTATCGATATTTTATTATTAATTTTTTTTAATTGAAGTTCACGTCTCCTGGAGCTTGAACCAATTTTAACTTCAGCTTTAAGATCATCAATGCTTTTAATTCTTTCACTTATTAAAACATCTCGGAAGTCATTCCTTCTTATATATGCTCCAATAATAAGTTTTTGATTTTCAACCGACTCCATATCTTTAAGCGAATGAACAGCTAAATCTATCTTTTTTTTAATCAGGCACTCCTCAATTTCTTTACAAAATAAGTTCTTACCTCCTATGTCTGAAATTTTTTTACCTGAGTATAAATCACCAGTTGTTTTTATTGCCTTAAAATCAATATTTTCCTCTTTAAGCTCACTATTATTTTTAATTAGAAGTTCTTTGACTTTAGCCACGTAAGCTAATGAAAGTTTACTACCTCTAGCTCCAATTGTAATTTTTGTCATTTATTGATTATATATTTGATAGAACTATTTTATACTATTTTTTATTTAGAAAAAACATATGACAAAAAATATTACTTTTTTAGGAATTGAAACAAGTTGTGATGAAACTGCTGCTGCGGTAATCAGAGAAAACGATAATGGAACTGCAGATATTTTGTCCAACATTGTTTCAAGTCAGATTTCAGAACATAAAAAATTTGGAGGAGTTGTTCCTGAGTTAGCTGCTAGAGCTCATTTAGAAAATATTGAATTCATAATTAATACTGCATTAGATAAAAGTAAAATCTCATTGGACGAAATGGATGGAATAGCTGCTACTGCTGGACCTGGTTTAATAGTGTGTTTAACAGTTGGTCTTAATATAGGTAAATCAATTGCAACTTTTTCAAATAAACCATTCATAGGTGTAAATCATTTAGAAGGTCACGCTTTAAGCCCGGGGTTGGAAACCAAAATTGATTTTCCTTATTTGCTTTTGCTAATTTCTGGAGGTCATACTCAATATTTAATTGTAAAAAATGTTAATCAATATGAGCAACTAGGAACTACTATTGACGACGCGCTTGGTGAAGCTTTTGATAAAACTGCAAAAATGCTTGACCTAGGATATCCTGGCGGCCCGAGCGTAGAAAAATTTTCTAAATTAGGAGATGAAAATTTTTTCACTCTTCCAGAACCAATAATAAGCAGGGCAGGATGTAATTTATCATTTGCAGGCCTCAAAACTGCAGTGCTAAGAGAGTCTAAAAAATTAAATGGTAATATAAAAATGAAATATAATCTTGCTGCTTCATTCCAAAATACAATTAATAAAATTCTTTATAAAAAAACAAAAATCGCCGTAAAAATATTTAAAGAAAAAACTAATAATAACAATGTGAAACTTATTGTTGCTGGAGGCGTTGCAGCAAATAAAACTATAAGGAAAAATTTAACAAAATTATCGCAAGAAATGGACTTCGAAACTTTTTATCCTAATGAAAAATTTTGTGGAGATAATGCTGCTATGATTGCTTGGGCAGGAATAAAAAGATTTAAAATGAAATTAATTGACAATACAGACGTTAGTGCAAAATCAAGATGGCCATTAGATAAAGCCGCGCCTTATATGAAGGGACCTGGTTTAAAATTGTGAAACAATATTGGTTGCTTAAATCTGAACCTGATGTTTGGTCGATTGAACAACAGAAAAATGTTGGAAGAAAAGGGGCTACCTGGGATGGGGTGAGGAACTTCCAAGCAGCAAATAATTTAAAAAAAATGAATGTTGGTGATTTATGTTTTTTTTACCACTCAAATATAGGTAAGGAAATCGTAGCAATTGTAGAGGTTATTAAAGCTGCTTTTCCAGATAAGACTGATAAAAAAAAAAGGTTCGTGGCCGTTCAAGTTAGGTTTAAAAAAAAATTAAAAGAACCGGTTTCTCTTGAAAAAATTAAAAAAACTAAGAAAATTTCTCATTTACCCTTAATAAAACAAAGCAGACTTTCAGTAATGTCAGTAGATTATAAAAGCTGGAAAATTATTTGTAAGATGGGTAAAATATAATAAAAAATAAGAGGTATTTGTGGCTAGAAAAAAAAAAAGAAAAAAGAAAAAGTTGAAAAAAGCTAGAAAAAAAACTAGTAGGGCTTTAAGAGCTAGAAGAAGGACTAGAAAAACTAGAAAAGCAAAAAAAACTACAAGAAGAAATAGAAAAACTAAAAAAACAAGAAAAAAAAGTAAAAAAGTTAGAAAAATTAATTTTAAATCTCCGACACAATCAAAAGATGCTGAGGGTAATTCAATAATTAAAGTTTCGGATAGCTGGGCAAACCATGCTTATGTGAATGAGTCTAAATATAAAAAGAAATACAAACTTTCAATTAAAGAAAATGATAAATTTTGGGCTAAAGAGGGAAAAAGAATTTCCTGGATAAAGAAATATACAAAAATTAAAGATGTTAAATACAGTAAAGAAGAAGTTAAAATTAAATGGTATTATGATGGTACCTTAAATGCCTCAGCAAATTGCATTGATAGGCACCTAAAAAAGAACCCGACTAAAACTGCAATTATTTGGGTCGGAGATGATCCCGCGGATAGTAAAAAAATATCATATAAAGAATTACATCAAAATGTTTGTAAAGCTGCTAACGGTTTAAAGAGTCTGGGAATACAAAAAGGAGATAGGGTAACAATATATCTTACTATGATTCCTGAATTAGCATACATAATGTTAGCATGTGCTAGGATTGGAGCGGTTCACTCAATTATTTTCGGCGGATTTTCGCCTGATTCTATAGCAACCAGAATTAACGATTGTGAATCTGATTATCTTGTAACAGCTGATGAAGGAGTTAGAGGAGGCAAAATTATTCCTCTTAAAAAAATAGCAGATGCTGCTTTACAACAATGTCCAAATGTAAAGAAATGCATTGTTGTTGAAAGAACAGGCAATCAAGTTGATTGGGATGATGAAAGAGATGTATCTTATAAAGAATTAATATCTTCAGTTCCATCTAAATGTGATCCTGAGGAGATGAATGCAGAAGATCCTTTGTTTATTCTTTATACCTCTGGTTCTACTGGAAAACCTAAAGGTGTACTTCATACTACAGGTGGTTATATGGTTTATGCTTCAATGACACATCAATATATTTTTGATTATAAAGCAAATGATATTTATTGGTGTACTGCTGATATTGGTTGGGTTACTGGACACAGTTATATTATTTACGGACCACTTGCTAACGGGGCAACAACAATTATGTTTGAAGGCGTACCGAATTACCCTGATAGTTCTAGATGGTGGCAAATAGTGGATAAATATAAAGTTAATATTTTTTACACAGCTCCAACTGCAATAAGAGCATTGATGAGAGAAGGTGATGGTCCGGTAAAAAAAACAAGTAGAAAAACTTTAAAACTCTTAGGAACCGTAGGTGAACCAATTAATCCTGAAGCTTGGATGTGGTATTATAAAACAGTTGGAGACTCTCGATGCCCTATAGTTGATACTTGGTGGCAAACAGAAACAGGGGGAATACTTATTGCTCCTCAACCAGGAGCTATTGACCTGAAACCAGGTTCAGCTACTAAACCTTTCTACGGTATTAAGCCAGTTTTAGTTGATAATGATGGAAAAGTTATAAAAGGTGAAGGAAAAGGCAGGTTATGTATGGCAAGTTCTTGGCCAGGTCAAATGCGTACGGTTTATGGTGATCATCAAAGATTTATTGATACTTATTTTTCTCAGCATGATGGAAAATATTTCACTGGTGACGGCTGCAAAAGAGATAAAGATGGATATTATTGGATAACTGGTAGAGTTGACGATGTAATTATTGTTTCAGGACACAACATTGGAACTGCTGAAATAGAAAGCGCATTTGTAGCACATCCAAAAGTCGCAGAAGCAGCGGTAGTTGGATTTCCACATAGTATTAAAGGTAATGGGCTTTATTGTTATGTAACTTTAATTGCTGGAGAGAATCCATCAGGAGACTTAGAGAGAGAATTAAAACAATTTGTAAAAAGACTTGTTGGAGCTCATTGCTACCCAGACATAATTCAATTTGCACCTGGATTACCAAAAACAAGATCGGGTAAAATTATGAGAAGAATTTTGAGAAAAATTGCGGAGAACGATCCTGATAATTTAGGCGATACAACTACTTTAGCAGATCCAACTGTTGTTGCCTCGCTAGTGGAGAATAGGCAAAATAAAGGTTAATTAAAATTTAAATCTTTGGTTAATTTTTTGAATTCATCTTTCATTAATCCCCATTTTAATGAGATTGAATTAAGTACAATTTTTTTATCTAGAGTTTTTAATTCATCAGCTATTGGAGACCAGTAATATAAAGCTTCTCCGCTTTCTTTAAATGGATCTTCTAAATAATACTTATGAAAATTCACTTTTTCTATTCTCAGAAGAAAATTTTTTTTCGCACTTTCATAAATTTCATCACTTAGACCGTTGCTTTTTTCTTTTTCTATAATATTTAAAAAAATTTCCTTACAGTCATTTGCTTTTAAATTTTTTTCTGATATCAAATAAGAAAAAACATAAAAAGCACAGTCAGCTAAAGCAACCACATAAATATTCCACTTTGCAATATTGATTGACTTTAGAAACCTTTCATCTTCCATCATTGCTATATATTTAACTCCAATTCTAGTTTTTAAATAACCGTAGAGAGTTGTTTGAGTAACATGAGCAGATCTCTCTTGAATAAAATTTTCTAGATCCTTTTTTGATTTTATGCTTTTAAATAAACCGGAAATTTTCCAAATCGGAATTACATATTCCCAAACGCTAATTAGAGTGGTTCTAAGAGTGTTTCGCAATTTATTTAGATTCAATTTCACGTTGTATTTAAAAAACCCTTTATTTACTTGTCTTATAGCATTTCAATTTGGTTTTGGGGTCCTTTTTTCTCTTTTAATTCAACTCATAATGAGTATGCTTCCCAGCAACAAGAGTACTTTTTACGTAAAAAGTTAAAAAATAAATAGGGGGAAATATGTCAAATAAAGACGCATATTGGAATAAGACCAAAAACCATATGATAGTAACATTGGTTCTTTGGGCTTTCTTCTCATTAGTGATCTTCATGTTTGGTTCAGAACTGAACACGATGTCTTTTCTTGGCTATCCACTAGCATATTACATGACTGCGCAAGGTTCACTTCTTGCCTTTGTGATAATTTTGTTTTGGACTGCAAATAAACAAGAAAAAATCGACGAAGAACATGGTTTCTCAGAAAGAGAGGATGACTAATGTTTAAAGGAGATTTTATACAAAACCTTCCTAAAATATATGGTACCTACACTGGTGGCTTTATAGTGTTCATCATTTTGATGGC
The DNA here is from genome assembly GCA_902619495.1 of uncultured Pelagibacteraceae bacterium. Taxonomy (GTDB): domain Bacteria; phylum Pseudomonadota; class Alphaproteobacteria; order Pelagibacterales; family Pelagibacteraceae; genus Pelagilacustribacter. The sequence goes on along the minus strand of CACNEM010000004.1, from coordinate 60,984 downwards.
ATTAGCAGAGCAAGCAGGTGTGTCAGCTAAAAACATCGGAGTGATGTTCGTGGCTTTCACGGTATTGATTTATGCCTTAATCGGTTATTTATCAAGAACCATTCAAGTAGATGCCTACTATGTTGCAGGAAGACAAGTGCCAACCGTGTTTAACGGGATGGCAACAGCAGCTGACTGGATGTCAGGTGCATCATTCGTAGCTTTAGCGGGTGGAGTTTACTTTGGTGGCTATACTTATATGGCCTTCTTAGTAGGTTGGACAGGTGGATATGTACTTGTTGCAACTCTAATGGCTCCGTACCTAAGAAAGTTTGGATGTTACACAGTTCCTGATTTTATCGGAACACGATACGGTGGAAATGCGGTGAGAGCTGCATCAGTATTCGTGCTCTTTATAGCATCATTTACTTACGTAACAGCACAAATTAATGCTACGGGAACAATTGCTTCTAGAGCTCTTGGAATTCCATTCGAAGCGGGTGTATGGGTAGGATTAATAAGTATCCTTATCTGTTCAATGCTTGGTGGAATGAGAGCCGTAACTTGGACACAGGTTGCTCAGTACATTGTATTAATCATCGCATACTTAATACCAGTATTCTGGATTAGTTCTAACGTAGGTGGAGGAATTTTCCCTCACTTAATGTTAGGTGATGAAGTTGCAAGACTTGGCGAACTTGAACAACAATTTGGACTAGTTAAAAATAGCGCCGCAGATATGAAAGCAGCTGGGGTACCAGGAGGATTGAAATACATCTCTGGAACTCACTCTGGAGTACCTGAAGGTGGAATGGCTGTCTGGAAATACTTATCGTTAGCGATTTGTATGATGGTGGGAACTGCATCGTTACCTCATATCTTAATGAGATACTTTACAACTCCTACAGTAAGAGCAGCAAGAAAATCAGTAGCTTGGTCGCTATTCTTTATTTTCTTACTTTACTCTTCAGCGCCTATGTTAGCGACTTTGTCTAAATTGGCATTAATGGATCCAAATCTACCAACTGGAATTATCGGAAAATCTATTTCTGAAGTTCAGTCGATAGAGTGGGTACAAAGATGGTCTGAAGTTAAGCAAGTATTTATAGCAGACTTTAATGGTGACGGAATACTTCAGTTGAACGAATGGTTCATGAGAGGTGACGTTGTAGTATTAGCTACTCCAGAAGTAGCAGGTCTACCGTTCGTAATCTCAGGACTAGTGTTTGCTGGTGGTATGGCTGCTGCCATGTCAACTGCCGATGGATTAGTTTTAGCGATCTCAAATGCGTTATCACACGACATTTACTACAAGATCATAAATCCAAAAGCGGAAACTGCTAAAAGACTATTAGTTGCTCGTACACTTCTAGTAATAATCGGAGCTGCTGGTGCTTACATAGCCTCATTCAGGCTAACAAGTATCTTAGGTTCGGTTGCTTGGGCATTCGACTTTGCAATGTCAGGTTTATTCTTCCCACTTGTACTTGGTGTATGGTGGAAGAGAGCTACTAGAGAAGGTGCAATCGCAGGTATCTTGGCGGGAATTATTTCAGGAACAGTTTACTTAACGTGGGTGTTCCCTAAATTCTCAGTTCCAATATGGGGCGGTGTAAATACTCCTTTCTTAGGTATTGACCACTTAAGATTTGGTTTAATTGGAGCACCAATTTGTTTAGTTGTAATGGTGGTAGTCAGTTTAATGACTAAAGAGCCAAGTCCAGCTACACAAAAATTAGTAGACGATACAAGAATACCGACAGGTAAGGCTATTCTTGGTAAGCAACACTAATAAATAATTATTTAAAATTAAAAGGGGCGAATTTTTCGCCCCTTTTTTTTTACCTAAATCATGATACTTTAAGAATATGATACCAACATGGGCAATAGTTTTAGACTACGTGTTAGGAACAATAATGTGGACTCTTATTGGCCGAGCCTTCATGAATATTTTTCAAAGGGAGGACTCCACATTCTTTTTCATGAGAGTTTTTGTGAAATATACGAACCCAATAATTAATTTATTTAAATTTATTACTCCAAGTTTCTTATTTGGCCCTTTTATAGCTTTATACGTGGCATGGTTCTTTTATCTTTTCAGGTTTTACGCTATGCCATGGATACTTGGGTACGATGTGTGGGGAATGCTTGCATTTCCATTAGAAAGTGATTTTTCGAGACAATTATATCAACTGTTCAATTGATCTTAATTTTTGACAAAGTTTTGTATTAAAATATAAGTAAAGGATGGGTAACGTGATCAAAATTTCACCGTCTATTTTATCAGCTGACTTTAGCAAACTTGGTAGTGAAGTAATCTCTTTAGAAAAAGCGGGTGCCGATTACATACATATCGATGTTATGGATGGTCATTTCGTTCCTAATCTTACTATTGGTCCAGAAGTTATTAAGAAATTAAGACCACTGACTCAAAAAACTTTTGATGTGCACTTAATGATATCGCCAGTAGATAACTTTATTAAGGACTTTGCAAATGCAGGTGCAGATATAATAACTTTCCATCCTGAAGCTACAAAAGACACACTAAATACGATTGAACTTATTAGAAAAGAAAATAAAAAAGTAGGAATTTCATTAAAACCAAAATCAAAAATAGATCTTATTGAAAAATATTTAGATAAAATAGATTTAGTATTAATAATGAGTGTTGAACCGGGATTTGGTGGACAGGAGTTTATGCCAGAAGTTCTTGAAAAAACAAGAAAAGTTAAAGAGATTATCAATAAAAAAAATTTATCAGTAGATATAGAGATTGATGGAGGAATTAATTTTAAAAATTGTACTTTAGCAAAACAAGCAGGGGCAAATATACTAGTTTCAGGATCAACAATCTTTAAAGAAAATAAAGGTGACCTAAAAAAAAATATAGAGATACTTAGAAAAAATTAATTAATGTTTGGCTTAAAAGGCGCCTATTATTATTTAGCAGCTATTCAAATCAGCTTAATAAAATTTGTTAAAAAAATCTATTTTTCAACAAGTTTTTATAATAATTCTTTGAAGACTAAAATACCAACGCAAATATACTTTAGTCCTAATCCTTTTTTACTCTCAATAATATCACCTTACAAAAAGAAAAGTTTTAAAATAAGTGAAATAAATCCAAATGAATTTTGGATTGAAAGAAAAAATAAAAATCTTAAAGATTATCATAATTTTTTGTGGCTCAATTTAATTGACAGAAAGGCAGACGGAAAAAATATTCAGAAAATAATATATCTATGGTCGTTAAAATATTCAAACTTTAAAAGAGGCGTCTGGGAGACTTCAACATTAAGTTCTAGAGTCATAAGTTGGATTTTAAATGTTGATATAATAATTAATAACGGAACTTTTGATTTTAAGAAAAAATTTTTCCTAAATATAATTTCACAATGTAATCATTTAAAAAAAAATATAAGATTTGAGAACGATCATATAAAAAAAATAGAAATTTTAGCAGCTTTAATTTTATCGGGTTTAGTTTTTAAAGAATACAAAGAAAATTTTGAAATAGGTATTAAAGAATTAGAAAAATTTGTTAAGTATAACTTTGATGCTGATGGATTTCCATTGTCAAGAAATCCAAATCATCTAGTTCTTTTGTCTAAATATTTAATTTTATGTTTTGAAAGTATAAAAGACGCACAACAATATATTCCAGAATTTTTAGAAGATATTGTTGAAAAAAATCTTACTTGTCTAAACTTAATTAAAACACCAGATAATAGTATACCTTTTTTTAATGGTGCCTCTGAAATTCACTTAGATAATTTTGAGGAATATTTAAATAAAACTAGAAAGAGCAAAAAAAATATTATTGGAGGAATATTTTTTGCTAAAGTTAAAAACCAAACTTTTTACTTTGATGTTGGTTGTCCTCCAAGTAAAAATTTTTCTAGAGATTACCAGTCCGGTCCTTTATCATTTGAATATTACTTAGATGGAATTAAAATTATTACGAACTGCGGTTTTGGAAATAAAATATCTGCAAAAGCGGAACTTATTAGTAAATTTACAGCAAGTCACTCTACACTTACAATTAATGATACAACTATAAATAAATTTGAAAGTAACAAACTTTTAAATAACATTTATGGTAGTTCGATAAAAAATACTTTTAAAACTTCTGAAGTAAAAATTAAAAATGATATTAATCATATAGGGTGTTCAACTTTTCACGATGGGTATGAGAAAAAATTTAGATGTATCCATAAAAGAGAAATTTATATTGATAAACAAAAAAATCATCTTCAGGGAATAGATCACATTGTCAAAAAAAGCGATGGATTGCCTATTAGATACAATTTTAGATTTCATCTAAATCCCTCCCTCACAGCTGTTAAAACTATGAGCGGAAATAGTGTACTATTACAAATATCAAAGAATAAATCGCTGATTTTTACTGTTAAGGAGGAGATCTTAGAGATAGAAAAAAGTATTTTTTTAGGAGGAAAGAAAATATTAGATAGCACTTGTATAACCTTTACTGGTAATTTAGTAAATAAAAATAAATCTTTTTATTGGGAAATAGCCAAAAAAATCTAAAGATGAAATTGAAAATAAAAAATGCATTGATATCTGTTTCTGATAAAGAAAATATTATTCCTTTATTAAAAAATTTAAAAAAATTTAATATTAATATTATAAGCTCAGGCGGTACTTACAAATCAATTAAAAGACTTGGTTATAAATGTACTGAATTGAGTAAATATACTGGCTTTAAGGAAATGCTGGATGGAAGAGTAAAAACATTACACCCAAAAATTCACGCTGGAATTCTACATGATAGACAAAACAAAACTCATAAAAATGAAATGAAAAAACAAAAGTTTCCATCACTTGATTTAATAGTTGTCAACTTTTATCCGTTCCAGAAGATCGTGAGATTTTCAAAAAGCTCAAAAAATATTATAGAAAATATTGATATAGGTGGGCCTACAATGGTTCGGGCAGCAGCAAAAAACTTTAAAAATGTAACAATTATCACAAATAAAAATGATTACTTGAATTTGATTAGAGAGTTAGAACAAAATAAAGGTAAAACTAGTTTAAAGTTTCGGGAATTGATGTCTTCAAAAGCATTTGGGCTTACTGCTTATTATGATGCAATGATTTCTAATTGGTTTAATAAAAAATTAAATATTGAGTTTCCCGAAAGAAAAACAATTTTTGGAAGAAAACTGCAAAATTTAAGATACGGAGAAAATCCTCATCAACAAAGCTCAATTTACGTAAGTGACTATAACGATAAACAATTAGGTTTTGCTCAACTTCATGGAAAAGAACTAAGTTACAACAATTATAATGATATGTTCGCTTCTTTAGAGATTTTAACTTCATTGAAGAAAGATTCTGGAACAGTAATCATTAAACATGCAAACCCATGTGGTGTTTCTGAAAATAAGGACCAATTAAGTTCATTTAAAAATGCTTATGCATCTGATCCAATAAGTGCTTTTGGGGGAGTTATTGCTTGTAATTATAAAATTAACAAAAAAATTGCATCTGAAATAAATAAGAATTTTTTAGAAGTTATACTTGCGAAAGGCTTTGAGAAACAATCTTTAGAAATACTTAAAAAAAAGAAAAATTTAAGAATAATTGATATTACTAATTTTAAAATGAATAGTCTCACTTCTGTAAAATCATTTGACGGCTCTTTTTTACTTCAGAGCAAGGATAAAGTTATTATAGACAAAAAAAAGTTGAAATGTGTGACCAAGCTAAAACCTAACAAAAAAGAGTTAGCTGAAATTCACTTTGCATTCAATGTTTGCAAGTATGTCAAATCAAATGCAATTGTTTTGTGTAAAAATTTTTCAACAATTGGAATTGGCGCTGGTCAACCAAGTAGATTAGATAGTTGTAAAATTGCAGTCCAAAAAGCTAAACAATTCCAATCCTCTAAAATTAAAAATTCAATAGCTGCATCAGATGCTTTTTTTCCTTTTGTGGATGGAGTAAACACTCTTATTAAAGCTGGTGTAAAAACAATAGTCCAACCAGGTGGTTCAATTAAAGATCAAGAGATTATAAATTTAGCTAATAAAGCAAAAATTAAAATGTTTTTTACTGGTATAAGACATTTTAATCACTAATTAATTTTATCTATTTTTGCAGCTAAAATAAAATCACTCTCTGCAAGTCCTTTGATAGCGTGGGTAAAAATTTTAATTTTACAGTATCCCCAACCAAAGGATATATCAGGGTGATGATTTTCTTCTTCAGCTATGTTGCCAACTTTATTTATAAAATTTTGACTTTCTTCAAAGTTTTTAAATTTAAAATCTTTGATTAAGTAAAAGCTTTCATCATTATTTGTTTTTACATCCCAACCATCAACTTTTTTTAAATATTTGTGTATTTCGCTTTTATCAAAAGGCGGAATATTTCCATCACAAGCAACACATTTCTTTTTTGATAAATCAGACATAATTAAAAATCATTATAATGGAGCGGGCAAAGGGGTTCGAACCCTCGACCTTCTCGTTGGCAACGAGACGCTCTACCACTGAGCTATGCCCGCAAATTTAACTAAGTATATTACAAAGCCTTCTTAGTGGTCAATCATAATAAAATGTCGCTATCGATAGTTAAAAATTTTTACTATAATGATTTGATGAAAAACCTTCCGAACGTAATCCCGGTCTTTCCTTTGAGTGGAGTTATTTATTTTCCTAAAACAAATCTACCATTAAATATATTTGAACAAAGATATTTGGATTTAGTTAATGATACTTATAATAAAGACAAGCTTATGGGTATGGTTCAATCTCAAAAAAGTGATAATGAAGTTTACAAGATTGGTTGTCTTGGAAAAATTAGTGATTATCAAAAAAGCAAGGACGGAAGAATTTTAATAAATCTTACTGGTATAACCAGATTTAAAATAATAGAAGAAATTGAAAATAAAAAGTTATACAGAGAATTTAAGGTTGATTACAAAAACTTTGAAACAGATTTAAAAAGTCCAAACAATGATCAAGATATTTCAAATTTAATGGATAAAACAAAAATTTTTTTTAAAAAGAATGGGTTGTTGCTAAATTGGAGAGAATTTGAAAAATTAGATGACGTTCAAAAAATAAATACGCTTTCGATGATTTCGCCTATTACTAATGAGGAGAAACAAAAACTTTTAGAAGCAATAACAATAAAGGAAAAAGTCAAGACTTTAGAGAGTATAATTAGTTTTTATTTATATGATGCTAATTTAAATAACCAGACAATCCAATAAGTTTCTTAATTAGCAGATTTGTTCATAGAGTCAAAAAAATCTGAATTATTTTTTGTATTCTTTAGTTTTGAGATTAAAAATTCTATACCATCCATTGTACCCATAGGACTTATGATTCTTCTTAAAACATTCATTTTAGAAAGTTCATCTTTTGCAAACAGCAATTCTTCTCTTCTAGTGCCTGATCTTGTAATATCTAGTGCAGGATAAATTCTTTTATCCGCTACTTTTCTGTCTAATATTAATTCAGAATTACCAGTTCCTTTAAATTCTTCAAATATTACTTCATCCATTCTGCTACCAGTATCTATTAATGCAGTTGAAATTATTGTGAGAGAACCACCTTCTTCAACATTCCTTGCAGCTCCAAAAAATCTTTTGGGTCTTTGCAGTGCATTTGCGTCTACACCTCCAGTTAAAACTTTTCCAGAACTTGGTATTACAGCATTATATGCTCTTCCAAGTCTTGTGATCGAGTCGAGCAATATTACTACATCTTTTTTATGTTCAACTAATCTTTTGGCTTTTTCGATAACCATCTCTGCAACAGCAACGTGCCTAGACGCTGGTTCATCAAATGTAGATGCAACTACTTCACCTTTGACAGATCTTTGCATATCAGTTACTTCTTCTGGTCTCTCATCAATAAGTAATACCATCAGATAACATTCAGGATGATTAGCTGTAATAGATTGTGCGATATTTTGAAGAATAATTGTCTTACCAGCTCTCGGAGGTGAAACTATTAAGGATCTTTGTCCTTTCCCAATAGGACTAACGAGATCGATCAGTCTTGCAGTGTTGTCAGGTTTTTTTTCTATTTTAGTAGTTTCGACTTCTAACTTTATTCTTTCATTAGGATACAACGGCGTCAAATTATCAAAAGCAATTTTATTTTTTCCTTTATCGGGATCATCAAAATTAATTTTATTCACCTTAAGAAGAGCAAAATATCTCTCTGCATCTTTAGGGCCTCTAATTTCACCTTCAACTGAGTCCCCAGTTCTTAAACCAAATCTTCTGATCTGACTTGGGCTAACATATATATCGTCTGGTCCAGGAAGATAATTAGACTCTATTGCTCTTAAGAAACCAAATCCATCTTGCAAAACTTCTAGAACACCGGTTGCAGTAATCTGTTCATTCTTCTCAGCTAATTTTTTTAAAATAGCAAAAAGTATTTCTTGCTTCCTTAAAGTGCTAGGATTTTCTATGCCTAATTTTTCAGCTTCACTAATAAGTTCTGCAGGGTTTTTTTGCTTTAGTTCTTGTAAATTCATGTTATTGAAATTAATTAGAGGAATGTAATTAAAATATATGACTTTTTTCGAAAAATTCAACCCCTATTTATAAAGGTTTAAATACTACCACAAATATAACTACTATAAGTATAATTGTCGGGATTTCGTTGTAAATCCTGAAAAATTTTGAAGATTTCAGGTTATTATCTATAGCGAAATCACTCAAGTATTTACCTAGTGAAAAATGATAAAACGTCAAAATGATAACTCCAAGAGTTTTTATTTGCATCCAAAGCTCTGAAAAAACTGAAAAGCCAAGACTGTGAATTAATAAAATTCCAAAGAGCCAAGAAAGTAACATTGCTGGCATCATTATATAATTATATAGCTTTCTCTCCATTGTTTTAAAAACTGCTTTTTGTGACTCATGTTGTGCTTCTGAGTGATAAACAAAAATTCTTGGTAAGTATAATAAACCAGCCATCCAAGAGATAACTGAAATTAGATGCAATGATTTAAATAACAAATACAAATTCATTTATAGATACTTTTTCACTAATCCATTAAATAATTCGATATGATCTAAATTATCATTTAAACAAGGTATTAAGTCGAAGTTTTTTCCTCCATTACTTATAAAGCTTTCTCTTCCTTGAATGTTGATTTCTTCTAATGTTTCAACACAATCCGATGAGAACCCAGGACAAATAACCAATAAATTCTTTACACCTTTAGATGGTAATGTTTCTAAAGTTTTATCTGTATAAGGAGTGAGCCACTCTTGAGGTCCAAACCTAGATTGAAAGGAAGTTTGTATTTCAATATCATTGAACTTTTCACTCAGTAGTCTTGTAGTCTTGTGGCAATAGCAATGGTATGGATCCCCTTTATCAAAATATGATTTTGGGATACCGTGATAAGAAGATAAAATTAAATCTGGTTTCCAGTCAATTTCATCAATTTTTTTCTTTATACTATTAATTAACGCATCTATGTACATAGCGTTGCTTTCATAATGAGGTATTATTTGTAGACTTGGTTGCCATCTCATTTTCATCAGAGATCTGTAAACCTCGTCACATACTGTTGCTGTAGTCGCGGCTGCATACTGTGGATACAAAGGTAAAATGATAATATTATCACAACCTTTATCTTTTAGGATGTTTAATCTAGAGACAATACTTGGATTTCCGTATCGCATTGCAAAATCAACAATTACTTTCTCATTGCCAATTTTTTTATTAAGTTTGTAAGCTTGACTTCTTGTAAAGAATAGCAAGGGAGATTCGTTGCTCTCTTTTCTCCATATTTTTTTGTATGCATGGGCTGTTTTTGAAGGTCTAAAAGTTAAAATAAATAAGTTCAAAATTAACTGCCAAATAATTGGGTTTACCTCTATTACTCTTCTATCTGAAAGAAATTCTCGTAAATATTTTCTAATGTCCCACCAACTTGTTGAGTCTGGAGTTCCAAGATTAACTAGTAAGACCCCAGACTTACCAAATTTTACATCTGGATGATTTTTATCCATTAAAAATTCCTATAAAAATTAATTAATTTTTGTACTTTATCAGGATCTGTCTCAGGAAGTAAACCATGTCCCAAGTTAAATACATATGGGATGTCTTGAAAGGTCTCGGTATATTTAGCCGCTATCTCAAGCATTTGTCCTTCGGGTTTAAGGAGTGCTTTTGGATCCATTCCTCCTTGTATTACTACATCTTTTAGATTTTTTTTTGCCCATGAGGGACTTATTTCAGTATCAATATTTATACCGTCTGGCCTTACTATCTCGTTAAATTCTTTGAATTTCTTTTTTATTCCTTTTGGGAAACAAATGTTAGGTATCTTCTTTTTTTTACAAAAATCTACTATTTTCGCGTTTGGTATGTAACAAAAATTTTTAATATTTTTATTAGGTAGTAAACCTGCCCAAGAGTCAAATATTTGCACAACATCAGCTCCAGATTTTATTTGATTATCAATGTGAATATTTAAGAATTTTACCAGAATATTTAAAATTTTATTTAAATCGTACTTATTTTCAAGAAATTTACCTTCATATAAATTTTTTTCATTTTTTTTAAAATTTAGCATGTAAATAATCAATGTCCATGGAGCGCCCACAAAAGATATAAGTGATTTATTTCTATCTAATTTTTTCCTGGTTAATTCTATGGCTTTATAAACTGGGTTAAGCTTTTCTGTAAAACTTTTCTCATCATTATCTAAAAAAAGTTCTTGGTCAAATCTGCTTAATTTTGGCCCTTGATCTTTTATGAAGGTTATCTTTTGACCCAATGCATAAGGAACCATAAGAATATCAGAAAATATAATAGCAGAGTCTAAATTGAATCTTTTAATGGGTTGAAGAGTAATTTCTGAACTTAAATGACTATTCAAACAAAGCTTTATGAAATCTTTATTTAACAATCGAATTTTTCTGAATTCAGGTAGGTATCTTCCGGCTTGTCGCATGAACCAAACTGATTTGCAAGACTTTTTACTTGTTAGAATTTTTCCTAAGTTGCTCATATAAAATAAAAGTATTTTAAAAGTATTGTTTCTTTATTAGGGGTTGTTAAATGCAGATATAACTTTTTATACATGATTTATACAGATATAATTTAATAACTTTTCTTAAAAAGCACCAATTTGTTGGCTTTATTAATCTTATAAACATTAGTAAAACAAGATTATAAACATCTAATTAAATGTTTATATAATGTTAACTCATGTTAATTTTTTAGAATCATTTTTAACCAAAGGTGCAGAAAGTCGACTTATTAAATATTTATTAACAATCATATGAACGAAAAATACAATGTATATCTTGTGTCTGACTCAACAGGTGAAACTCTTGATAGAATATTTTTATCCTTAAAATCTCAGTTTGCCAATTTTGAATATGAAAAAAAAGAGTTTGCTTTCGTTCGTACGGAACAGCAGATAGACAAAATAATTAAAGAATGTATCAAGTTAGAGAATTCTCTAATTTTATATACAATTGTAGAAACAAAACTCGCAAAGTATATTTCTAGTCAGAGCGAAAAAAATAAAGTGCCTTGCTTTGGTATACTTGGTAATTTAATTTTAAGCTTTTCTAAACTTTTAAACCAAAAAGCCATACATAAACCTAGCGCGCAGCATGTCCTTGATGATGATTATTATAAAAGAATGGAAGCTATTCAATATACGATGTCGCATGATGACGGTAAAAAAGTTGATGATATAAGTAGCGCAGATGTTATTTTACTAGGTGTAAGTAGGACAAGCAAGACCCCAACTTCGATCTATCTTGCTAACAGAGGTTACAAAACTGTAAACATTCCTTTGGTTCTAGATCAGAAAGTCCCAGCAGACTTAGTTACAAACAAAACAGCATGTATTGTAGGTCTTACTGCCGATCCAGATAGATTAGCCGATATAAGAAGAAACAGAGTAGCGATAATGAGAGATCATAAATTAAAAGAATATACTGATTTAGATCATATTAAAAAAGAAGTAAATGATTCAAAAACTCTTTTTAAAAAAAATAACTGGCCAATTATTGATGTTACTAGAAAATCTGTAGAAGAAACTGCAGCATCAATTTTAAAAATAATTGAAATAAAAAAAAATAAATGAAAATTATCTTAGCTTCAAAAAGCGGTGTTAGAAAAAAGATATTGGATAATCATAATATAGAATGCGATGTAATTGTTTCGAATGTAGATGAAGATGAAGTAAAGAATTCTCTATTAAATGAAGGAGCAGATCCATTATTAATTTCGAAGAATTTGGCAGAAATAAAATCAATCAAAGTGAGTAACAAAAATCCTGATATTTTGGTTTTAGGTGCTGATAGTGTTATTTCCTTAAACAATGAGTTAATAAATAAGCCAAAGTCCAGAGAAGAGGCTTTAAAAATATTAAAAAAACTTAATAATGCAAAACATTATTTAATAAGTTCAGTTTGTATTTCAAAAAATGGAGCCATGATATGGAATCATTCTGAGACCTCAGAGCTTAAAATGAAAAAATTTTCTGAGAGTGAATTACAAAGTTATTTAGATAAGATACAGACAGAAACTCTATTAGCTTACGGTGTTTACCAAGTTGAAGCAGACGGTTTTAAGCTTTTTGAATATATAAAAGGTGATCGCAACTCGATAATGGGTTTGCCTATAAAAGACATATTGAACTATATTAATCAATATAAAAAATGAAAAAAAAATACGGTATAATTGGTAATCCTATTAAGCACTCTTTATCACCTGTACTTCACAATTATTGGTTTCAAAAATATAAAATTGATGCAAGCTATTCCATAATCGAAGCTAATGAAAATAATTTAAAAACAATAATTAATAGAGTTAGAGAAAAAGAGCTAAGCGGGTTAAATGTTACTTTGCCTTATAAACAAAAAATTATTTCTTACCTAGATACTTTAATTAATGATGCTGAGATAACAAGTTCTGTAAATACTTTATATATTAATAATGAAGGGACTTTGATAGGAGAAAATACCGATGTATATGGTCTGCAAGCTGCTTACTTAAAAAAAATTGACATTGCTTCTCAAAAAAAAGTTTTAATTATAGGTGCAGGAGGTGTTTCTCCGTCTGTGATATTGTCATTACAAAAATCTGGTGTCAAAGATATTTCAATAATTAATAGAACTAGAGAAAAGTGTATTTTTTTAAAGAAAAAATTTAAGGAGATTAATATATTAGAATGGAAAAATTTAAAGAATGAGATTAAAAATTTTGAAATTATTGTAAATGCTACTAGTTTGGGTTTAAAAAATGAAAAAGACTTTGATTTCAATTTTGAGGGGGTAAAAAACAACTTAATTTTTATCGATACAATTTATAACCCTCTCGAAACCAAAACTCTTAAATATTTGAAAGATAAAGAAGTTAAAGTGTTTAATGGTCTCGAAATGTTCATATATCAAGGACAAAAAGCCTTTTATCTTTGGAATAAAGTAAACCCAGAAATAGATGAAAAATTAATAGAATTATTAATATCTAAACTTAAATGAAAAAAATTGGAATAACTGGTTCAATATCATCTGGTAAAACAACAGTAAGTAAAATTCTTTCAGCTGGAAAAGGGCCATTTTTCAGTGCTGATTTAGTTGTAAAAAAGTTATACCAAAAAAAAAGTTTTAAGAAAAAAATCTTAAAAATATTCAAATTCAGAAATACAAAAAATATAAAAAAGTCACTTAAACAAAAAATCCTAGAGAATAAAAATAATTTAAAAATAATGGAAAAGATAATTCATCCTATTGTTAGAGATGAAATGAAAAAATTTATTAAAAGAAATAAGAAAAAAAATTTTATTTTTCTTGAAATACCTCTTTTAATAGAGAGTAAATTAATGAAGAATTTCGACAAAATCATTTTTGTTAAAGCTAGTAAAAGTATAAGGCTGAAAAGATTTAAAAAAAAGGGCGGTAGCAAAGAGCTTTTTACAATGTTAAATAAAAAACAATTAAGTGATGCTAGAAAAATTAAATACTGTGATCATATAATTGTTAATGAAAAGAATAAAAAGACTTTAAAAAAAAATCTTTTAGATATATTAAAATTATATGAATGAAATATTTCTAGATACTGAAACGACAGGTTTATCTTATAAAGATGGTCATAAAATTGTTGAAATCGCTTGCATTGAAACTAGCGATCTTATAGCTACTGGTAAAACTTTTCATAAATTTATAAATCCTAAAAGAAACGTTCCCGATGAAGCTTTTAAAATTCATGGTTTTTCAACAGAATTTTTAAGTGATAAAAAGACATTTGACCAGATTGCAGATGAATTTTTAGAATTTGTAAGAGGAAAAAAAATAATTATTCACAACGCTTCATTTGACTTAGGTTTTTTAAACGGCGAATTAAATTCAATAAATAAAAAAGAGCTAATCGAAAAAAGATTTGTTATTGACTCACTCGAGATAGCAAGGAATAAGTATCCAGGTACGTCTAATTCATTAGACGCTTTATGTAAAAAATTTAATATTGATCTTTCAAAAAGAACAAAACATAACGCTTTGTTAGATTGTGAGCTTTTAAGAGAAGTTTATATAAATTTATTAGATGTAAAAGAACCAAAGTTTAATTTATCATCTATCAATCTAGAAAAAGGTGCCGTTAAAAATAACAATTATAACAAAAGAATATTAAAAATATCAAATGAAGAAATTAAACTTCATAAAGATTTTTTAAAAAAGGAAATAAAAAAAAACTTCTATTGAATATTTCTCATTTCATAAAGTTTTTTAAAATCTACTTTTTCACTTATTTTGATATCTTTGAATCCAGAGTTTTTGAATAACCCTACAAAAATTTGTCTCAGTTCAATGTAGATTTCTGAAGGTACTTCTATAAGTACAATTTTTTCTATTTCAGTCTTTTCAATTTTTTCATTAGTGAGTTCTATTATCGTTGCAAATATAATTTTCGTATTTATCTTTTCAAAATCATTTCGTGTTGGGGTTAAACTTAATGTAGTAAAAATTTCGATTATATTTTGTTTAATTCGTTCACTCTTGATATCAATATTAATTTTATAATTTGAAATATTTTTTGTAAGTAAAAAGAATGTTTTTGTGTTAGGGATACTAAAATCTAAATCTTTAATGTATTTACCTATAATTTTATAATTCATCTTTATCCTTATCTACAATTTCACCATCAATAGTTTTCCTGTTGATATTTGATTTATCTATTTCTCTTCCCCTTAAAAAGATTTTCAATAAAATTTTTCTAGAAATTGGTATAAGCAAAAGAAAACCAATTAAATCTGAAAAAAAACCAGGCACAATAAGTAATAAAGCAGCTAATGCAATGGAAGCCCCTGATAAAATTTCATAAATCGGAGCTTTATTCTCATACATGCTTTTAATTCCAGACCTAATAGTTTGTATTCCTTGTATTCTGGCATAATAAACGCCAATTATCGCAGTAAAAAAAATTAAACCCAGGGTGTTTAAAGCTCCTATTTTCCCTCCAATTTTGATCATTAAAAATATCTCTAACGCAGGTAAAACTACAATAATCAAGAAAAATGTGTTCATTTGTCTGATACAAAATTATATTATTCATGTATATTTATCAAACAATGAGTAACAGTTTTGGATATTTAGATATAATTTTATTAGGAATGATAGCAGGTTTTATCATTCTTAGGCTTAGAAGTATTTTAGGAAGAAAAACAGGCCACGAGTCCAAAGTTTACCCAAACTTTGCTGAAAAAAACTTTAGCATGCCTAAACAAGAGTCTGAGCCTGTTACCCAAAATTTAAATGTGTTAGAGGGAAAAAATAAAAAAGAATTTTTAAAAGGCGCAGAGATAGCTTACGAAAGTATTTTAACAGCATTCTCTAACGGGGATTTAATAAAATTAAAAGCCTTACTCTCATCTAATATGTTTTCTAATTTTTCTGAAGCTATAAAAGTAAGAAATAAAGAAAATATAAAATCAGAGTTTACATTTATTGGTGTAAAAGAATCTTCCGTTGAAAAATATGAAAAGATTAAAGATAATTTATTTGCCACAGTCAAATTTGTTGCTGAAGTAATTTCTGTCAAGAGAGACAAGGATAATAAAATAATTGAAGGAAATCCTGATAAGATTAAATTTGTAACTGATAGCTGGAAATTTACGAAAAATATTAACAACAAAAGTCCAAACTGGTATTTATCTGAAATCATTAGCCAGTGATAAAAAAAAAAGATCTCTCTAAAGAGGATAGGAAAATTTGGGAAAACTTTATAAAAGATCCCTCAGGTATTTACGACAAAGACAAAAATAACCAAAAGACTGTAAGAAGAGAAAGATTTAGATTTGATCTTCACGGTTTCACCCTCGATGATGCAAACAAAAAAGTAAAAGAAATTTTATTTTTTTGTATTAAAAATAAGTATAAAGAATTGTTATTAATTACAGGTAAGGGATTACATTCTACAAGTGACAAAGATGCTTATATTTCAAAGGATTTCGGAAAATTAAAATTTTCCGTGCCAGAGTTTATTAGGTCCGATCTTGAGATAAATAAACTAATAATTTCAATTAATGAAGCCAATGTAAAAGACGGCGGAGACGGTGCGATATTAATTAAGCTAAAGAATTTATAGTATAAACTTTGATAAGTCTGTATCCTTAACTAAATTACCCAAATTATCTTGAACAAATTTTTTATCCACTGTGATTGTTTCTCCAGCTTTATCTGTAGCATTGAAGCTTATATCGTCTAATACTTTCTCAATAATAGTGTGAAGTCTTCTCGCTCCAATATTTTCAACTGAGGAATTAACTTCTGCAGATATTTTTGCAAGCATATCAATACCCTCTTCTGAAAACTCAAGATCAACGTCTTCAGTTTTTAAAAGTGCTTTATATTGTTTAATTAAACTATTATCTGGTTCTTTGAGAATTCTTTTGAAATCATCTTCGTTTAGTGCATTCAATTCCACTCTGATTGGTAATCTTCCTTGTAATTCTGGTAACAGATCTGAAGGCTTTGCTAATTGGAAAGCTCCGGATGCAATAAATAAAATATGATCAGTTTTAATAGGTCCATGCTTAGTGCTTACTGTTGTTCCTTCAATTAGAGGCAACAAGTCTCTTTGAACTCCTTCTCTAGAAACATCTCCACCTACCCTGTCACTTCTTGCTGAGACTTTATCAATTTCATCTAAAAAGACTATTCCATTTTCTTCAGTAGTTTTTTTAGCCTCTTTTATAATCTTATCTTCTTCGATCATTTTATCAGATTCCTGTGCTACTAAAATTCCGTGGGATTCCTTAACTGACATTTTTTTCTTCTTTCCTTTTTTTCCACCCATAGATTTACCTAAAATATCTCCCAGATTAACCATTCCTACATTTCCCCCTGGCATTCCTGGTATTTCAAAGCTTTGAATTCCGGATGACGAGTCCTGAACTTCTATTTCAATTTCATTATCATCCAGATCACCGTTTCTAAGTCTTTTTCTAAAACTTTCTCTTGTAGCAACACTTGCTTTATTTCCAACTAATGCGTCTAATACTTTTTCCTCTGCTTTTAACTCTGCCTTGGCTTTTACTTCTTTTCTTTTTCTTTCTCTTTCCATAGAAATAGCTATTTCTATCAAATCTCTAACTATTTGTTCCACGTCTCTTCCGACATATCCCACCTCAGTAAATCTTGTTGCCTCAACCTTTATAAATGGAGCTTCAGCGAGTTTCGAAAGTCTTCTGGATATTTCAGTTTTACCAACACCTGTTGGACCAATCATGAGAATATTTTTTGGTAATACTTCATCTCTCATTTCATCTGTTAGAGCCTGTCTTCTCCATCTATTTCTTAATGCTACAGCAACAGCTTTTTTTGCCTCTTTTTGACCAATTACATATCTATCTAATTCAGAAACAATCTCTCTTGGTGAAAGTGCACTAACTTTAGAGTTATCATTTTTAGTGCCCTTAACTAATTTAAGATTTGTTTCTTTTTTTGATTTTGACATTTAGATTTTTTCCATCGTAATATTATTATTTGTAAATACACAAATATCTGACGCTACCTTCAAGGCTTTTCTTGCAATTTCCTCTGCTTTCATATCTGTTTCAATTAAAACTTTTGCTGCTGCTAATGCGTAGTTTCCGCCAGAACCAATTCCGATTATTCCATCTTCTGGTTCTAAAACATCACCAGTTCCAGAAATTATAAAGCTGTAATTTTTATCTGCTACTGCCATTAATGCCTCTAATCTTCTTAAAAATTTGTCACTTCTCCAATCTTTAGCTAACTCAACAGCTGCTCTTTGTAAGTTGCCAGCATGTTTTTCTAATTTCGCTTCTAGTCTCTCAAATAGAGTTAAGGCGTCTGCAGTTGAACCAGCAAATCCTGCAATAACTCCTCTGTTCTCAATTTTTCTAACTTTCTTGGCCTTACTTTTTAAAACTGTATTACCAAGACTGACTTGACCGTCACCTGCAACAATAGTTTCTCCACCCTTTCTAAGAAGGACAATTGTTGTGCCGTGCCATTTTTCAGCTGTATTCATAGAGTTATATGTGGAGATTATTTTGAGATCTTCAATAGTGATTTATTGATAAAATGACCATTTAAATATATATCAAAGGTAAATCGACATATTTTATGAGTAGAAAAGCAAAAATTACAAGAAAAACAAAAGAGACCAGTATTTCTGTCGCGGTTAACCTAGACGGAAGAGGAAAGTATAAAATTAAAACTGGAATAGGTTTTCTAGATCACATGTTGGAGCAATTATCAAAGCATTCTCTTATAGATCTAGATGTTAAAGCAAAAGGTGATACGCATATAGATTTACACCACACTACCGAAGATACGGGTATAGCAATAGGTGAAGCTATTAAAAAAGCAGCAGGTAATAGAAAAGGAATTACCAGATACGCCTCAACGATGATTCCTATGGATGAAACTTTAAGCAGAGTTTCTATAGATGTATCAAATAGACCTTATTTAATTTGGAAAGTTAATTTACCAGTAGAAAAATTAGGTGAGATGGATACAGAATTATTTAAAGAGTGGTTTCAAGCTTTTTCACAATCAGCTGGAGTTACTCTACACATTGAAAATATTTATGGTGAAAATAGTCACCACAAGATTGAGTCGTGTTATAAAGGTTTAGCTAGATCATTAAAAGATGCTTTAGCGATTGATAAAAGAATTAAAAACTCAATACCTTCGACAAAAGGCTCTATTTAAAATTGATGAACGTCACAATTGTTGACTACCAATCGGGCAATATTAGCTCTGTCATAAATTCTTTTACAGAGGTAGCTAAAGGTAAAGTTAATATAGAGGTAACTTCAGACATTAATAAAATTAGGTCTTGTGATAAGATTATTTTACCAGGGCAAGGCTCATTTAAAAGCTGTGTTGACTCTCTTAATCAAATTAAGGGATTAGTTGATACACTTAAAGAATTTGCAATAATAAATAAGAAACCGTTATTAGGAATCTGTGTAGGATTGCAAATGTTTGCGGATATTGGGTATGAAGAAGCAGAAACAAAGGGATTAGGTTGGATTTCTGGCAAAGTTTCTAAAATTGATAATCAACAAGGAAAATTTAAGCTTCCACACATTGGATGGAACGAAATCGAAATTCAAAAAAAAAGTAAAATATTTAAAGATATAAAAAATAAATCTCATATGTACTTTGTTCACAGTTACGAGTTTATTCCTAAAGATAAATCAGTCATTTCAGCAACAGCAGATTATTCGTCAAAAAAAATTGTATGCGCAGTTGAGAAAGATAATTTGTTTGGAACACAGTTTCACCCCGAGAAGAGCGATAAAATCGGATTAAAAATAATTGATAACTTTTTAAAATTATAATGAAAATATTTCCTGCTATAGATATAAAAGATAAAAAATGCGTAAGATTAATTAAAGGTGACTTTGAAAACAAAACTGAATATGAAATTTCACCAGTTGATCAAGCAGCAAAATATAGAGATCACGGTTTTAAAAATTTACACATTGTTGACTTAGATGGAGCTTTAACAGGTAAAACAGTCAATTTAGATATTATAAAAGAAATAATAAGCAAGTATGATTTAAAAATAGAAATTGGTGGTGGCGTTAGGTCTCTTGATAGTATTAAACAATATATCGATGCAGGTGTTGAAAAAGTAATTTTAGGAAGTGGTGCCATAAAAAATAAAGAATTTTTAAAAGAGTCTTGTGAAAAGTTTAAAGGTCAAATTGCTTTAGGATTAGACGCAAAGGATGGAAATCTTTCTGTGTCAGGTTGGAAAGAAAATTTAAATGTAAAAACCTTAGATTTTCTTAAAGAAGTTAACAGCTATGGTGTGAGCCGAATTATTTACACAGACATAAACAAAGATGGAATGAAAACCAGCCCTAATTTTGATGAAACTATTAAAATTGCCGAGTTATCTAAATGTCCTGTTGTTATTTCAGGAGGTGTTTCTTCAATAAATGATATTAAGAAAGCTAGAGATTTAAATAATAAAAAAATTGAGGGCATTATTGTTGGTAAAGCTATTTACGATGGTGATATTAAACTTGATGAGTTAGCAAAGGAAATTGATGCTTAAAAATAGAATTATACCCTGCCTCGATGTTAAAGATGGAAGAGTTGTTAAAGGCATAAACTTTGTTGAACTAAAAGATGCTGGAGATCCAGTAGAGCAAGCTAAAATATATAGTGACAGTGGCGCTGATGAGATTTGTTTTTTAGATATTACTGCATCAAATGAAAATAGAGAAACGATTATTGAAATTGTTAGAAAAACAGCTAAAGAATGTTTTGTTCCTTTAACCGTCGGCGGTGGTGTTAGAACCATTCAAAATATAACTGATTTATTGCTAGCAGGTGCTGATAAAGTTTCTATTAATACTGCTGCAGTCAAGAATATTGATTTTGTAAAGGAAGCATCAAAAAAATTTGGATCTCAATGCATTGTAGTTGCGATTGATGCTAAAAAAGTTTTAGATAACAAATGGGAAGTTTTTACTCACGGTGGAAGAAATAAAACTGGTATAGACGCAGTGGAGTTTGCTAGAAAAGTAGAAGAGAATGGAGCTGGAGAAATTTTATTAACTTCAATGGATAAAGATGGAACTAAATCTGGTTATGATATTGATTTATTAAAAACAATTACGAATAGTACCAATATTCCTGTAATAGCCTCTGGTGGTGTTGGAACTCTAGATCATTTATATGATGGAATAGTTAAAGGTGGTGCAAGCGCAGTTTTAGCTGCTTCTATTTTTCATTATGGTGAATATAAAATCAAAGATGCCAAAGAATATTTGAATTCTAAAAATGTATCAGTAAGGTTATAAGATGTTTGAAAATTTAGAACAATTAATTAAAACAATCAGAGAGAGAAAAAATTCTTCTCCAGATAAGTCTTATACAAATAAACTTTTGAATGATAAAAACTTAAGTGTTTCAAAAGTAAAAGAGGAAATAGGCGAATTAATAGAATCTGTGGAAAAAAATTCAAATAAAATACACGAAGCTGCTGATGTGATTTATCATTTGATGGTTTACTTCGAGGCTAATAATATAAAGATTGAAGATGTGATGAGTGAACTTAAGAAAAGACAGAAATGAGTTACGATAAAAATAATATATTTGCTAAAATTCTAAGGGGAGAAATTCCGTGTAAAAAAGTTTACGAAAATGATCATGTATTAGCTTTTCATGATATTAATCCTCAAAAAAAAGTTCATGTTTTAGTTATTCCTAAAGGTGAATACGTAGATCTTAATGATTTCAACAGCAAAGCTTCAGATAAAGAGATTGTAGAGTTAAACAAAGCAGTGACGCATGTCGCAAACTTAATGGGCGCCAAAGATAAAGGATATCGAGCATTAACTAATATTGGAAGTGATGGCGGTCAGGAAGTTCCTCACTTGCACTTTCATATATTTGCAGGTGAAAAAATTGGAAAGATGGTCAGCTAATGATTTCAAGAATAAAAAGATATTTTTTAGAAATTAGAGATTTTTCAAAAACTGTTGATTTAAATCTTCCAGAAAATTTTCAAATTATTTTGGATGATAAAGATAATTTTCATTTAAATAGATTTTTTTATAAACAAATAGGCGTAGATCATTACTGGAGAGATAGATTACTTTGGTCTGATAGCGAATGGGTAAAGTATGTTACAAATAAAAATTTAGAAACACATATTCTAAAAAAAGGTGAAGATCTTGTAGGATATTATGAACAAGAATATCATCCCGAATCGAATGAAGTAGAGCTTATTAATCTAGGGGTACTAAAAGAATTCAGAGGTTTGAAGCTTGGCTCAACACTTGTAAATCATGCTATTGCAAGTGCATCAAGAAAAAATCCTGAGAGAATGTGGGTTCATACTTGTAGTTTAGATCACAAACGCGCATTACAAAATTATAAATCTAAAGGTTTTGAAATTTTTAAAGAAGAGGAAATTGATTTTGTAGCTTAGTTTATTTCAGGTACTTTAAAGGTACCTTTTTTAAAAGTGTCATTTTTAGAAACAATATTAAGTGAGAAATTTATATTATTGTTGTATTGATCTTTAATCTCCCATCCTTTCAAATCCAGTTTTTTTTTATCAAAAAAAACTGTAATTTCATTTTCGCCAAAATAAACAAGTTTAATTATTTCATCAGTTAACTCTAGTTCTCCTGATTGCACAATTTCTAAAAGTTTATCTTTATATAAAATATTTAAGAATGGAGATTTTGAAACAGGATAATGATAAGTTTTATTGTACCTTTTCTGCGTTATTGCTAATCTCTTATTATTGATAACTAGTTCTTTTTTCTTTTCATCAAAGTAATTACACTTTAATTTTCCAGGAAACTCTAAAAGACAATTACCTGTTTCCGTTTTTTCGTTAATTAATTGATCAAATGTAAATTCCAAAGAATTTAAGCTATTTAATTGAGCAACTATTTGATCTTTTTCATTGGCTAATAAACTCGTTGTTATAAATAAAAAAAACGAGAATAAAAATATTTTTTTAAAGAACTTCGCGTTTACCAACATGATTTGCCTTACTAACAATACCTTTTTCTTCCATCATATCAATAATTCTAGCAGCTCTATTATAGCCGATCTGTAATTTTCTCTGTAAAAAGCTTGTAGAGGCTCTTCCCTCAGCTTTTATAATTTCTACAGCTTGATTAAATAATTTATCTTCATCTCCCTCACTTTCAGGAGTAAATGAGCTTTCAGTTGTTTCTTGGGAAGTAATCTCTTCCATATAATCTGGTTTTCCTTGAGCTCTTAGTGAATTAGTAATTTTCTCTATTTCTTGCTCAGAAACATATGGGCCATGAATTCTAACAATCCTATTTGCCGATGACATAAATAACATATCTCCTTTACCAAGTAATTGTTCAGCACCCTGCTCACCTAAAATAGTTCTACTGTCGATTTTAGAACTAACCTGAAAAGATATTCTTGTTGGAAAATTTGCTTTTATAGTACCTGTTATTACATCAACACTTGGTCTCTGTGTAGCCATGATGATATGAATACCTGCAGCTCTTGCCATTTGTGATAATTTTTGAATGTAGTTTTCAATCTCTTTTCCAGCTACAAGCATTAAGTCTGACATCTCGTCAACCACTACAACGATGTAAGGCATTTTAAGTTTGTGCTTAGCGTTATAGCCGTCAATATTTCTTACTCCCACCTTGCTCATTAATTTATATCTGCTATTCATTTCTTTGACCGTCCAAGATAAAGCTGATGTAGCTTTTTTAGCATCAGTAATAACTGGAGTTAATAAATGAGGTATTCCCTCGTAAGTAGATAGCTCTAACATTTTTGGATCAATTAAAATAAATTTACAAAGATCTGGACTTAGTTTGTAAAGCAGTGAAACGATTATAGTGTTAATACAAACAGACTTTCCTGAACCAGTCGTACCTGCAATTAAAAGGTGAGGCATTGATGTTAAATCACCAACAATTGGCATTCCTGAAATACTTTTACCTAGTGCTATCGGGAGTCTCACACCTTTTTTTTGAAATTTATCATAAGAAATAATTTCTCTTATTGATACGCTTTCTCTCTCTTCGTTTGGAATTTCAATTCCAACAGTGTTTTTTCCTGGAATGACCGAAACTCTTGTTGAAGTTGAACTAGTATTTCTTGCTAAATCCTCGGATAAATTGATTATTTTTGATACTTTTACACCAGGCGCTGGTTCAAACTCATAAAGGCTTACAACAGGACCGTTATTAATTGTTTTAATTTTTCCGTCTATACCAAAGTCTAATAATATTTTTTCCATAAACTCAGCGTCAGGACGATTTTTATTTTCATCAGAACTAAGTTTAGATAAATTTTTTTCTAAATAATTTATATCCGGTAATTTATATTTAGTTTTTGCAGTAACTTGCTCTGTTTGAGAACTTGTGCCAGTATCAAATGAAAAAGATTGCTGTGGTTTTTCCAAAGTCCGTGGCTGGGATTCAATATTGATTTTACTAAAATCTGGTTCAATATTTTCCACAGGCTTTCTTCTAAAAAGTGAAATAATTACTGAGAATACTTTTTTATAACTTATATCAGCTGAAAATGAAAAAAATATTACAGTCAATAAAAGAAGTCCATAAATTGAGTATGTATTATCAATCCACGGAGCCCAAGTATTAATAAAGTTATATGCTATTTTTCCCACAAAACCTGAATTACCATTATCAATTAACCAAAAAGAAGTATCATAAGTTAAATAGATAAAAACTGTGCCCACAGTCAAATATGCTACGACTAAAAATAATTTTAAGATTATTCTTCTTAACTCTTTTTTTATAATCAAATCTAACCCCCAGAATAAAAAGTTAAGCAATAATAAAAAAGAGGCTAAACCAAAACTTTGCAATAAAAAATCTGCAATGCTACTTCCATAAATCCCAAAAAAATTCTGGATCTCGAAGCTCCTATCCCCATAAATGAATGAAGGATCTTCAGGAGAATATGTTGTAAAAGCGATCGCAAGTGCGACACTTGATAAAACTAAGATTAAACCTAGCAATTCAAAGGTTCGCTTTTTCAAAAAATTTGTTACACTATCTAAAAAGTTTGTATTCATTACGAATCGATTACGTACTTTTTACCATTTTTATGAAAGTGTTAAAAATTTTAATATGATAAAACAAAGAATTTGCATTGTCGGAGACGGTCTTTCAGGCTTAATGACAGCTACAGTTTTAGCTAAAGTTCCAGGTATAGATGTAAATCTAATAGCAAAAAAAGGCACAAAAAACGCAGATAAAAGAACTACTGCTATTTCTGATACAAATTTTAAGTTCATTAATCAAAATATCACTACTTTAGGACAAAAGTTCTTCTGGCCCTCAAAAAAAATTGAGCTTTTTTACGAAACTTCCAAAGAAAAAATAAATTTTTTAAATCTTAACGAAGCTAATTCAAATCTTATGTATGTCTTTGAAAATGACAAAATTAAAAGTTTATTATTGAAAGAAATTTCAAAAAATAAAATTAGATTAATAAAAAAGGATGTTAAAAACTTAGAAGAGTTAAAAAATTATGATTTAATTATCCTCTGTATAGGCGGACAATCTAAAATTTATGATAAAATAATTAAGACAAGATCTATTAAGAAGAATTATAAAGAAGTAGCTATAACAGGCTATGTAAGGCACAATTTTAAAACTTTAAACACAAGCCAATTTTTTTTAAAAGAGGGACCATTAGCTATACTCCCTTTTTCGAAAAATTATTTCTCATTTGTTTGGAGCGTAAAAAAATATTTCTTCGAAAATAATTCTAAAAAAATTACAAATTTAGTTAAAGAAAAAATAATAGAGATACTAAAGTGCAAAAAAGGTATAACTATTAGTAATATTCAATCTTATCCAATCTCACTAACTTTAAGAAGACAGTATCACCAAAAAAATATATTAATTCTTGGAGAGGGTTTGCACACCATTCATCCTGTAGCTGGACAAGGTTTTAATCTTGTTCTTAGGGATATTAAAAGATTAAAAGAAATTATTAAATATTATGTGGGGTTAGGTATATCTATAAAAAACAGTTATGCGTTAAATGAATTTTATAATAGCAGAAAACCCGAAAACACTATCATGAGTTTAGGAGTTGACGCTACTCATAGCTTTTTTAAACAAAATAAATATTTAGATCCATTCAAAGAAATAATTGTAAAAAATATTAAGAACAACGAGACATTAAAAAAATTTAGTAAAGTAATCTCTAATCGAGGTTTATCATTATAATTCAATGAACATTTATGCTTTATCTTCGGGTAGAGGACCCTCTGGAATAGCTATCGTTAGAATATCAGGCAGTGAAACACTTAAAATTTGTCAAAATTTGACTAGGTCGGAAGATATAAGGTCGAACGAAGTTAATTTTTGTAAGTTTTATGACCCTAACAACGGTAATGTTATAGATCCAGAGGCTCTATTATTGTGGTTTCCCGGGCCAAATAGCTATACTGGGGAGGATTTAGCAGAACTACAAATCCATGGAAGCAACGCAGTTATAAACGCTTTATTAAGAGTTCTCTCCGAGCAAAAAAACTGCAGACTAGCTGAACCTGGTGAGTTCACTAAAATTGCTTTTCAAAATGATAAAATTGATTTGTTAAAAGCAGAGAGTATAGGAGATCTAATCCATTCCGAGACAGAATTACAAAGACAACAAGCAGTCAAATTAGTTCAGGGTAACGCATCAAATTATTATAATGACTTGAGGGAAAAGATAATAAAATCTCTTGCTTTTATAGAAGCAAAAATTGATTTTGCAGAGGAAGATCTTCCAGAAAAAGTACTAAAGGATGCTCACAAATCAATCAAAGAAATTCATTCAGAAATTACAAAAATTATTGAGGATAATAAAGTTGGAGAAAAAATTAGAGACGGTTTTAGAGTTTCAATTACAGGAGAAGTTAATGCAGGTAAATCATCATTATTAAATTTACTTTCAAAAAGAGAAGTAGCTATTGTTTCGGATGAAGCTGGAACAACAAGAGATGTTATAGAAACTTACCTAAATTTAGATGGTTACCCTGTAATCTTAGCAGACACCGCTGGTATAAGAGAAGCTAAAAACGAAGTTGAAAAAAAAGGTATTTCTTTAGCTTTAGGTAAATCAAAAGAAGCAGATTTAAATATAGTAGTCATCGATAATTCATCTAAAAAAATTAACAAGAAAATACAGAATATGATTAATAAAGATACTATAATTCTTTTGAATAAATCAGATGTTTCAGATAATCAAAATCATAAATTTGATGTTGATACTGTTTTAGCTTCAGTAAAAAGTAATAAAAATATAGATAAATTAATTAATTTAGTTAAATCTAAGCTAAGTAAAAAATTTTCATCAAATAATAGTGCTTTAATTACTAGAGAAAGGCATAGAGTTAAGCTCTATGATTGCTTGAAAGAAATTGATAAGTTTCTTAAAAAGGATCAAAATAAAGACCTCGAATTAGCAGCAGAAGACCTAAGAATGGCTACACGACATCTTGGTAGCATTGTCGGTAAGGTTGATGTGGAAGAAATACTTGGATCTATATTCAAAGACTTCTGTATCGGTAAATAAAATACTACTTGTATTCTTAATCTAGACGTTTACATTCACAACATGACAAAACAAAGCTATGACGTTGTAGTAATAGGGGGTGGGCATGCTGGATGTGAAGCAGCAGCAGCATCCGCTAGAATGGGTGTAAATACTGCTCTTTTTACACATAAAATAGAGACTATTGGTGAGATGTCTTGCAATCCTGCTATCGGAGGGCTTGGAAAAGGTCATCTTGTTAGAGAAATAGATGCTTTGGATGGTGTGATGGGTGTTGTAGCTGATAAATCAGGTATTCAATTTAGATTATTAAATAGAAGTCGTGGTCCAGCAGTGCAAGGACCGAGGACTCAGTCAGACAGAGCTCTTTATAAAGACCACATGCAAAAAATTTTACTAAATTATGCAAATTTAGAAGTAATTGCTGATCCAGTTATAAAATTTTTGTTTGAGAATAATAAGATCATAGGATTTATTTGTCAGAGTGGTAACGAAGTAAGGACCAAAGAATTAATACTGACTACGGGAACTTTTTTAAATGGTTTGATACATATTGGTGAAAAACAGATACCAGCGGGTCGGTATGATGAAAAACCATCTACTGGTCTGAGCGAGCAATTGTCAAAATACAAAATGCAGATTGGAAGATTAAAAACAGGAACACCTCCTAGACTAGATGGAGATACAATTAATTACGACGAATTGGAAATGCAGCCTGCAGATGATGATCATTACTACTTTTCATTTTTAACTACTAAGATTACCA
This sequence comes from uncultured Pelagibacteraceae bacterium, assembly GCA_902619495.1. GTDB lineage: Bacteria > Pseudomonadota > Alphaproteobacteria > Pelagibacterales > Pelagibacteraceae > Pelagilacustribacter. Next base: position 32,692 of record CACNEM010000004.1, on the reverse strand, counting down.
ATAAACAGATTGAATGCGGTATGACTTACACAAATAATGATGTTCATAAAATTATAAGTGATAACATTTCCAGAAGCGCTATGTATTCAGGCAATATTAAAGGAGTGGGTCCTAGATACTGTCCTTCAATAGAGGATAAAATAGTTAAATTTAAAGATAAAGAAAAACATCAGATTTTCTTAGAGCCGGAAGGATTAAAGGACAACACTATTTACCCAAATGGTATATCAACCTCTCTTCCAGAAGAGATACAGCTTAAAATATTAGCTAAAATCAAGGGTTTAGAGCATGTTAAGATGAAGAGAGCTGGCTATGCTATAGAGTACGATTATGTTGACCCTAGAGAGTTAAAAGGAACTCTGGAAACAAAAAAAATTAATTCTTTATTTCTTGCTGGGCAAATTAATGGAACTACAGGTTATGAAGAGGCTGCAGCTCAAGGTTTGATAGCTGGGATCAATGCGGCTTTAAAAATTCAAAATAAAGAGGAGTTTATTTTAGATAGATCAACTTCTTATATTGGTGTCATGATTGATGATCTTATTACTAAAGGAGTTACAGAGCCATATAGAATGTTTACTTCTAGAGCTGAATATAGACTAACCTTAAGAGCTGATAATGCCGATCAAAGGTTAACTGATTTTGGAATCAATTTAAATTTAGTGAAGTCTGAGAGAAAAAAAATTTTTAATGAAAAGAAAAAAAATATTTTATCTCTTAACACAATTTTAAAAAATAATTATTTAACTCCTAATCAAGCTAAGAAGTTTGAAATTAAAATTGCTATGGATGGTGTCAAAAGATCTTGTTTAGAGATTATGGGTCAGCGAAAAGTTAATATGGCAAAAATAAGGCAAATATTTCCCAATATTCCTAGTTTTACAAGGTCCATAGAAAACCAGGTTGTAATAGATGCTCATTATATGGGTTACCTAGAAAGACAAGATAGAGATATAGAGTCTTTTAAAAAAGACGAGTCTGTTATTATACCTGAGGGCATAGATTATGAAAAACTCAGCGGTTTATCTAATGAGATTAAGAGTAAACTTCTTCAAGTCAAACCAAAAACACTAGGTCAAGCTATTCGTATTGATGGTGTAACCCCAGCAGCTATAATTATACTGCTCTCCTATATTAAGAAACTTAAATATAAAGCCTCTGCTTGATGCAGCAGTCTGAAGTTATAAGTATTCTTAAAAAAGAACTTAATTTCACTGATGATTCTATTAAAAAGTTAAAAAATTTCGTTAATTTAGTTTTAAATGAAAATCAAAAACATAATCTGATTTCCAAGAGTACTGAAAGTCAAATTTGGTCGAGGCATATTCTCGATTCAGCACAATTAGTCAAATTTATTGATTTTAGCTCAGATTCACTCGCCGATTTGGGCACTGGCGCAGGTTTTCCAGGCGTAGTGTTAGATATATTTAATAAAAATAAGTCTTTTCACGTGAAATTGTACGAAAAATCTAAACTCAAAAGAAGATTTCTAAAAAAAGTGATATCTGAATTAGATCTATCAGCACAGGTTTTTGGAGATGTAAGAGAGCATTCACTAGTATCGAATATAATCGTATGCAGAGCTTTTAAAAAACTCGATCAAGTAATACAAGTTTCACGTGAAATCGCTAAAAGGCCATATAAACTGATGATTCTGAAGGGTCAAAATGCACAGAAAGAGATAAATAGTTCTTTAAAAACAAAAAAATACCCTTATAAATTAGAGAGTAGTATAACTAATAATGAATCAAAAATTATTTTAATGGATATTGATTAAAAATGGGACGTCCAACAATTTTAGCAGTTATAAATCAGAAAGGCGGGGTAGGAAAAACAACTACAGTCATAAATTTAGCGGCATCACTGTCCATATTGGGTCAAAATAATTTAGTTATAGATCTTGATCCTCAAGGTAATGCAACAACAGGTCTAGGAAAGAGTAATAGCGAAGAAGAAAAGAATATTTATAATATTTTGATTAAAAAAATAGATATTAAACAAGTAATTCAGAAAACTGATATCGAAAATTTAGATTTGATTGGATCACATGTAAATTTATCTGGTTTAGAAGTTGAAACAGCAAACGACTCAAATAGGGCATTCGTATTAAAAGATATTTTAAAAGCTGAAAAAAAAGGTGTATTAGAAAAATATGATAATATATTCATAGATTGTCCACCATCATTAAGTCTTCTAACCATAATGGCTCTAGTAGCATCTGATGAATTATTGGTTCCTCTTCAAACAGAGTTTTTTGCATTAGAGGGTATTACACAACTTGTAAAAACTATTGATAGAATAAAGGAAAACTTAAATCCTGAATTAAAGTTAAGAGGAATTTTATTAACAATGTTTGACAAAAGAAATAAACTTTCTTCAGAAGTTGACCGTGAAGCTAGAAATTATTTTAAAGAAAAAGTTTATGAAACTGTCATCCAAAGAAATGTTCGACTATCAGAAGCACCATCACATGGTTTACCTTGTGTAATTTATGATAAAAATTGTGTAGGTAGTAAGTCATATTTTAAATTAGCTGAAGAATTTATAAAAAATAATCAAATAGAAAGTGCTGCGTGAATTCAGGAAGAAAAAAAGGGCTCGGACGTGGTTTATCCGCATTGTTTGGAGACGACAAACCTAATGAAAAACTAGTTGAATCAAACAAATCAAATATGGTTTCCATTAGCGATTTGAGCAGAAATCCATATCAACCAAGGCAAAATTTCAGAGAGGAAAAACTTGAAGAGTTGTCTAATTCTATAAGAAAAAACGGCATTATCCAGCCGATAGCAGTTAGACCAAATAAAAAAGAAGCTGGGAAATATGAGATTGTAGCCGGAGAAAGAAGATGGTTAGCTGCTCAAAGAGCTGGTTTACATAAAATACCTGTAACCATTTTAGAATTAAGTGATGTTGAGTCTTTAGAGGTCGCTATTGTAGAAAATATTCAAAGAGATGATCTTAATCCTGTTGAAGAAGCACGTGGTTACAAAAGATTAAATGAGGAATTTAAATATGATCATGAAAGTATATCTAAACTAATGTCAAAAAGTAGAAGTCATGTAAGTAATACATTAAGACTTTTAACTTTACCTAGTGACGTAATTTCGATGCTGGAAGAAGGTACACTAACATCAGGTCAAGCTAGACCATTAATTGGAATTTCCAATGCATCCAGCATTGCAGAAGAAATTGTTTCTAATAATTACAGTGCTAGAAAAGTTGAATATTTGATTAGAAACAAAAAAGGAAATTTGAAAGAAAAGAAAGTTGATGCAAATATTTTAAAAGTTCAAGAAAAAATTCAAAAAACTCTTGGTTTAAAAGTGAATATACAAAATAAAAAAAATAACTCTGGAAAAGTAAGTATTGAATACAAAAACCTAGATCAATTTGAATTAATATCTGATTTACTTACTAAGAATTAGCCAATAGACATATATCAAGAATCAATTTTTTGATTAGGAATTCCTTATTGATTAATGAATTAGCTTTAATCATCACTTCTAAATTAAATGTTTTTTCTTGAACTTTTCTAATTTTCGATAAACTCCATTTTTTTGCTTGAAGTATAAAATTAGGCTTATCTTTCCAGAATATTGGTGGTTTAAGCTCATTAATGCTATTTTCTAAATCTGATGCCTTTTTTGCATTAACTTCACTTAATCTTCTTAATCTTTGATTTATTATGTTTAGATAAAAAACAATTTTGTCATTCTCAATTGTAGTGTCACCAAGTAGCTTATTTGTTTTTACTTTATTTCCTAGCAACGCTTGATCCCTAAGCAAATTAAAATCTTCGTTAGTGCTTATATTTAATAGAATTTGCAATTTTTCGTAATTAATAATTTTGTCTTCAAAAAAGGTTGCAACTTTTTCCAACTCATTATTAAGTTTAATCCTATCTAATGAAACGTTGCTCAATATCAAATTAATATTCTGAGTTGTTAGTCCTTCATAACCTTTTAACTTTTCAGTTATTATTTTTTTCAAAGTTATTTCATTATCTTGATAGCACGCAACTGCTGCGCATAAATTTGATTTTTCAAAAAAATTTCTAATTTTAGATTTTTTTTCTAAAACATTTGAAAAAAGATAAATTTTTTGGTTTTCAATACGTGGCACAATCTCTTCTATAACTTCAAAAACTTTATCATTAACTTGTTCGATAAATATAATTTTTTCCTTTTCGAACAAAGAAATGTTAGCTATTTCATTAAACAGTTTATTTGTATCAATGATTAATTCATCCTGAATAAAATTAATTATTTTGCTCTCTTTGTTTTGATACTTAATCTTTTTCTTAAAATCACTTATTAATCCTAAGTTTTCTCCAAAAAATAGAAATAATTTTTTGTCTATGTTAATATTTTTTTCTATTAAGTAACTTTTAAAAATCATTTAATACTACAATTAACTCTTCAATAATTTTATCACCTATGCTTTCAGAGATAGTCTTAAGAGTTTTTTTCTCATTAAAAATAGTTTTTGAGTGTATTGATTTTACAGAAAACTCTCCACTTTCTGATACACTGAAGTCAAAGGATTTATCTTCAGCGATCAAGTATAGATTTACATAAGAAATGATGTTTAATTTATATTTTGTAACTTCATTTTTAATATTCTTTTCTTTAATAATTTTTTCTTTTTTTGTATTTAATTTTAATTTGATTAACTTTTTTTCACTATTTTTAGATCCCAGGAGTATTCTATTTTTTATGAAATAATTAACCCTACTATTTCCACTCGTTTCTATTTCTGCAATATCAAAATTTCGGGTTAAATTTTGGTTTACAACTTTAAAGCCACAATTAGTTAACAAAAATAAAAAAATGACTTGTATGAAGAAAAATTTTTTCATTTAAAGTAAGTAGTTTATTATTTTATTTTTTATAAAGATAGTTCTTTTAATTTGCTTGTTTTCAAAATATTTTTTTGTTTTTGTATTATTAAAAACTATATTGTTAATATCTTTTTCCAATAAATTTTCATCAATGCTAATTATATCTCTTGTTCTTCCGTTAACCTGAACAGCCAATTTTATTTCGCTAATAATATCTCTTTTAATTTCTGGCCATTTGTTGACTGTTTTACACTTTAAATTTTCAAGACATTCATAGGCAAGATGAGGTGTAAAGGGGATTAAAAGTTTCATTATTTTTGTAAGATTATCTATTAAAATCTTATTTTTTATTTTATTTTCAATTTGATCCTTAAAAAATTTGTAAACTTCGTAAAAGTTAGCAATTGCAACATTAAATTTAAATTCTTTAATAGCTAAGTCAATTTTATTTAAGTAATAGTTTATTTTTGAAGAAAATTTTTTCTCATCTTCTCCGTTTATATTTTTCGGTTCTTTTCTATTAATTATTGAAAAATTTAAATTCCAAATCTTTTGCAAAAACTTATTTGCAGAAGATACGCCGGTATCTGACCACAGAATATCTTTTTCTGGTGGACTATCGGATAAAATAAACCATCTTACTGCATCAGCGCCATACTGATTTATCATTACTTCCGGATCAACAGTATTTTTTTTTGATTTTGACATAGATTCTGGAGGACCTATTGTAACTTTGCTTTTATCAGATTTTTTAATAGCGTTTTGTGAGTTGATTTTTTCAATTTCATCAGGGTATAACCAATTACCTTGATCATCCTTGTAGGACTCATGACAAACCATTCCTTGGGTAAATAAATTTTTAAATGGCTCTGATATATTTATTTTTTTATTAAACGAATTAATTCCTTTTGTGAAAAATCGCGAATAAAGAAGATGTAAAATAGCATGTTCTATTCCGCCAATATATTGATCTACTGGCATCCAATAATTCACTTCTTTTTCATCAAAAGCTGATTTACTAAATTTAGGAGAACAAAATCGTAAAAAATACCATGAAGAGTCTACAAAAGTATCAAGAGTATCAGTTTCGCGAGTAGCTCTTTTGCCGGTAGTTTTTTGGATTGTATTTTTCCAAGTAGGATGAGCGTCTAAAGGATTGCCGGCAGAATTTAAGTCAATATCTTCTGGTAGCTCTACTGGAAGTTCACTTTTGTCTACAGGTACAACTGATCCGTCTTCTAAATAAATCATGGGTATAGGACAACCCCAATATCTTTGTCTGGAGACCCCCCAATCTTTTAATCTAAATAGAGTTTTTCTGGTTCCTAATCTATTTTTCTCTATCGTATCAATAACTCTTTCTTTGGCCTTATTAATTTCTAAACCATTTAAAAATTCAGAATTAATAATTTTACCTTCACCTGTAAATGCTTCTTGCAATTCTTTGTCACCTTTTTCGTCTGATACAACTCTTGTTATTTTCAAATCATACTTTTTGGCAAAATCAAAATCTCTTTGATCATGAGCCGGACATCCAAAAATCGCTCCAGTTCCATAATCCATCAGTACAAAATTTGCGAAAAAGATTGGTATTGTCTTATTTTCTAAAAAAGGATGATTTGCTTCTAAACCTGTTTTATAACCCAATTTTTCTGCGTTCGCTAAAGCTTCTTCAGTTGTTCCTGTCTTATCGCATTTTTCTTTAAATTTTTTAAAATCATCTTTGTCTACAAAAGATTTACTTAACGGATGATCAACTGATAATGCCAAAAAACTTGCTCCAAAAATTGTATCAGGTCTTGTTGTAAAGACAGTAATTTTATTTTTATTTTGCGTGATATCAAAATTAATTTCACATCCAAAAGATTTTCCAATCCAATTTTTTTGCATTAGTTTCACTTTTTCAGGCCAACCATGTAACTTATCTAATGCGTCTAAAAGTTCATTTGAAAATTTCGTTATATTGAAAAACCATTGGGATAATTTTTTTCTCTGAACAGTAGCGTTTGATCTCCATCCTTTTCCGTTAATAACTTGCTCATTTGCAAGAACTGTTTTTTCAACAGGATCCCAATTAACATAAGTCTCCTTTCTTGAAACAAGACCGCTATTATAAAAATCTATGAAAAGTTCTTGTTGGTGCTTATAGTAATTTTTATCGCAAGTGGAAATTTCAAAATCCCAGTCAATTGATAGACCTAACATTTTAAGCTGATCTTTCATTATTGTAATATTTTTGTTAGTCCAGTCTTTTGGGTGAAGATTATTTAATTTTGAAGCGTTCTCAGCTGGAAGCCCAAAAGCATCCCAGCCCATAGGATGTAAAACATTAAAATCATTTAAAAATTTATAACGTGCTATGACATCACCTATAGTATAATTTCTAACATGGCCCATGTGTATTCTGCCAGAAGGATAAGGAAACATTTCTAAACAATAATATTTTTTTTTTGATTTTTTATTAGCAACAGATTGAGCAAGTTTATTTTTACGCCACTTTTTTTCTACATTTAAAAAGTTGTATCTTTCCATTTACTAAATTATTTTTTTTTCTTCTTTGAATCAATTTCTAATTGAGCAGCTTTAGTCAAAATGGATCTTCTTAATTCTTGCTTAATTTTAGAATCTATTTCGTTGATTTTACAATTTTCAGTACTTCTACATTTCTTGTTGTGTACTATAATTTTAATACTGTTTGACTGAACTTCATTTGACAAAAATCTAATTGTAATTTTAATTGACTCATCAGAATTAGTCTCATCACTGTACCAATCAGTTATAATTATTCCTCCAGAGTAATCTACTGTAGATAATGGAATAAAATCGATTAATTCTAAAGACGCTCTCCATAAAGGATTAGAAGTACTAAACTCATAGGTAGTTGCTCTGTCTCTACCTAAGGCACCTCTAATACTTAAACCTCTACCTTCTTCAACATTTTGCCTAGCCCTTTCTTTAGCATTTATTGGAACATCTTTTTGAGTTTTAGAGGGTTTAGCAAATTCAGGAACGCCACCACAATTTGATAAGGTCACAAAAAGAGAAAAAACAGCGAGAAAATTGAAAAATCTTTTAAAAAAACTTAATTTATTCATAATTTTTGATTTAATTAACATAGAAATGCTTTATAGCTTAATTTATGCTTATTCTACACATGTTTTTGGGTGTGGTAAAATTATCACATATAAAGAAAAAAACGGCTTAAATCAACCATTAATAAGACTCTGTGAAAAGGAATATAGTAATAATTGGATATTATTAAAACTTTTAATAACAAAGGATAAATAATGAAAATAACTAAAATATTAGTTGCTCTATCATTCTTGTTCGGAGTTTCAACAGCTAACGCTGGTGAAATTACGGTTTCAGGAAGTATGGAAACAACTTATCACACTAGCTCGGAGACTACTACAGGTAACCCGCTAGGTATGGACAGAGAACTTAAATTCTCAGGATCTACAGAGTTAGATAATGGAATTACAGTTTCTATGTTTCAAGATACATCAGACAGCTTAGCTTTCGGAAATACTCATATTGAGTTCGGAAACATTGCTGGTGTAGCATCAATTTATGTTGGTTCAGACAAAGATCCAATGGATGCGATCGATGACGTAACACCAACAGCTTACGAAGAAGCTAACGGTTCAGGATCTGGTACAGGATACCTTGACGTTGGTGCTTTAGCAGGTGAAACTGGTATTGGTATTAAATTTTCTTTACCATTTATCGGTGCAGTTGATGCTAGATACGTACCAAAAGCTGACGGATCAGAGCCATCAGACAACGCGAACTCTAATGACACAAGTCATTCAGTTGGTTCTGGAAGATCATTATCAATTAAACCAGACTTAGCTTCTCTACCTGGAATAGGTGGAATGCTAGATGGTTTTAGCGTAGTAGGTGGTTTTGAAGAAGAAGATACTTCAACAATTACAGCTAGAGATACATCTGAGAAGCAAGGTTACACTGCTGCAGTAAATTATTCTTCTGGTCCAATTAGCGTTGGATTCCAAAAGAAAGTTATTGTTGTTGGTGAACAAGCTACAGGTAATGATGATATCGAACACTTAGATACTATCATTGGTTTAGCTTATGCAATCAATGATTCTTTATCTGTTTCTTACAACAGATATGAGTCTAAGAAAACAGATGATGACTCAGTAAATAACGAAGTACAAGAAACTGATGCTATAAATATTGGTTACACTGTGGGTGGAATGACTATTGGTTTCCAAGACGCACAAACTGATAACGCTAACTATACTGCTGCTACAAAAGACGATACTAGAACAATTGGTATCTCTGTTGCATTCTAAGTAGTATAATTAAGTAATTTAAAAAAGCCGGTTAGAAATAGCCGGCTTTTTTTTTATCTCAGACATAATAGCAAATCCCGAAGATCTAATCATTCTCAACTTATTAAGATTACTAATTTTGACACCTCCTAATGGAATGATATTTGAATGCATATTAATTAAGTTATTAAATTTTACAACGCCAAGTACAGCTGCTTTTGGATCATAATCTACCTCAAATAACTTTGAAAAAATTATTTCAGAACAGCCTTGTTTTATTTTCATATTTAATTCTCTAATATTATGAGCAGATCCAATTAATTTTAAATTTGATTTTGTTAGGTTTAAAAATTTAAAACTTTTATTGTATGCAGAAATATATGCACCATCCGCTCTTGTTGATCTGCAAAGTTCTATATTATTTGCAACGAAAAAAAGAATTCCATGTGTCCTACATCTTTTTCTAAAATTGATTATTGTTTTAAAATTCTCAGGTTTATTTATATTTCTATAAATTATTATAAACTTTTTGTTTCTAATAAAATTATTTAGGTTAATATCTTTTGTGTTATTTATTATTAAATAATATTTTTTTTTAAAAACAAACATATGAACAACATAATTGAAAGTTTTAATAAAATAAATTCTAATATTAAGAAGTTGCAGCCAAAAAATCCGGTTAATATAGTTGCAGTAAGCAAAACTTTTTCATTTGATTACATTAAACCATTGATAGATTATGGGCATACTCATTTTGGAGAAAATAAAGTTCAGGAGGCAAATCATAAATGGAGCGAAATAAAAAAACAAAATAAAAATCTCAAACTTCATATGGTTGGAAAATTGCAAAGTAATAAAGCAAAAAGCGCATTAGATCTGTTTGATTATATTCATTCTTTAGATACCCAAAAACTTGCAGATATTTTTTGTAAAAGTGAAAAAAATACTGGAAAAAAAATTAAATATTTTATTCAAGTGAATATAGGTGGAGAATTTCAAAAATCTGGGATTCCAGTTGGAGAAGTTGAACAATTTTACGATTATTGTACAAAAGATTGCGAGTTAAATATATTAGGATTAATGATTATACCGCCTAATGATAATGATCCTAAAAAATATTTTGATCAATTAAATTTACTCAACAAATCTTTAGGGTGTAGTGATCTAAGCATGGGGATGTCTTCTGACTATGAGACAGCCATACAATCTAATTCAACATATATAAGGATCGGTAGTTTGATTTTTGGTTCAAGAAGTTAAATTATTTTTACTATCGATTTATGATTAATATTCTCTAATAGTTTTTTTAATTCATTTTTTTTTATAGCAACGCAACCTTTTGTAGGGCTAAACTTTTTTTTTGCTACATGAATGAAGATGGCGCTACCTTTATTTTTTTTTATTGGATTCATATTAAAATTTAACACAACTATAATGTCATAAATATTATCAGTTCTATAAAGTTTTTCTGAATTATGATTAAATGGATAATTTATTAATTTGTTATATTTTTCTGATTTAGGATCGTCACACCAACCCATATTTTTTTTTATAGGTTTTATCTTTATTCTTGATTTAAGTGTCTTAATTTTATCTTTTCTATAAAAAACTCCTCTTATTCTGAATGAACCCTTAGGGGTTATTAGATCACCCTCCCTTTTTTTAATTTTAATTCCCCTTTTACCAACCGCACATTTTATTTTATACTCTTTATAAGTAAGGTAATTATTTTTAATAATTATATGCATAAACTTAATATTTTAATTTACGGGCCAGAAAGTTTTTTTTCAACTTTAAACGAACTAAAAAACTTTTTAAAATTTAATTTAATTTATAATAAAAACGACTTATCTGAAATAAAAAAAAATCTTCATGGATTCATCTTTCATGAACAATTCTTACAAAATAATAAACTAGAAAATATCTATAATTCATCTGATTGTTTCAAGATTTTAGCGACAAATAAAAAGAAAATTGAACTTAAAAATTTTGATAATATCTTAAATCTTCCTACCTCAATCAAAGAAATTAATGATTTAGTAGATAAATGTGATGCAAAGAAACAATTTAATAAAAACTCTTCTATCATAATAAAATCATATTTCTTGGATAAAAATGAAAAAAAATTAAAAAAAGATAATAAATTTATTATGCTTACAGAAAAGGAAATTCGACTTTTAGAAATACTTTTAAAAAAGGATAAAGCAATTTCAAAGGAATCAATCTTATCTTTAGTTTGGAATTATTCATTAGAGTCAGATACTCATACGGTTGAAACTCATATATATAGACTTCGAAAAAAAATTAGTGATAAATTTTCAGATGAAAATTTCATTCTAAATAATAAAGAGGGATACTATATTTGAAAAAAAGAAATAAGATAGCTTTTGATTTATTCACAAAAAAGTATCGTAAAAGAGTAATTAAACCAAAAAAAGGTAAAGGTAGTTTTAAAAGAAGAAAAAAGTAATTTAACTAAGACGAGCACCAATAATTTGAATAATTTTTGAAGACATTTCTCTTCCAGTCTCTAGATTTTCTTTGATTGATTTTCCATTAATATAACCATGTAAAAAGCCTCCTGCAAATAAGTCACCCGCGCCAGTTAGATCAATAATTTTAAGATTTTTTTTTGCATTAATCTCAATCACTTCATCACCTTGTATTGCAATAGCTCCTTTTTCGCCTCGAGTTACTACAATAAGTTTTTTTATACTTTTTGAGAATTCCACAACTTCCTCAAAGTTTTTTGCATCAATTAGAGACATTATTTCTTGTTCATTTGAAAAAGTAATATCTAGATTATTTTTTACTATTTCTAAAAAATGAGGTTTATGTCTTTCTACACAAAATAAATCTGAAAGAGACATTGCTACTTTATTTGAATTATTAATAGCTTTTTCAAAAGCCTTTTTTGGTTCTCCTTTATCCCATAGATAACCTTCTAGAAATAGAAGTTGACTTTCCTTTACTGCTTTAATGTTAATATCTTCCTCGCTTATTTTACCTGCAGTGCCTAGAAAGGTCACCATAGTCCTTTCCGAGTCTGGTGTAATTAAAATCAAACAAGTACCAGTAGGTGTTGTTTCTTTTTTCTTTGAGTAAAAAAAATTAACATTCTCTTTTTTTAATCCCTCTTCGTATTTAGCACCCAGCTCATCGTCATTTATCTTACCAATGAAACCAACATTATTTCCAAGTTGAGCAAGACCTACTATAGAATTTGCTACTGAACCACCCGATATTGTCTCTTCTATATTTAAATTTGAAATTAAGTTCTTAAATTCATTTTCATTAACTAATTTCATTGTACTTTTAGTTAAAGAATTTTGTTTAAGAAAACTCTCATCTATTTTACAGATAACATCTACTATTGCGTTCCCAATACCTAAAATTTTCATAAATTTTATGCTTTTTTAGTTTTAATAGGCTTTTTTCTACTTGGATAACAGCTTTTACAAATTTTACAAGATATTCCATAACAGTCCCTTGCTTTACAAAACTCTCTACCATACCAAATTATTTGAAGATGAAGTTTATTCCAATTTTTTTTTGGAAAAATTTTTTTTAAATCTTTCTCAGTTTGAATTACGTTTTTCCCATTTGTTAAACCCCATCTTTGTGCCAATCTATGAATATGAGTATCTACTGGAAAGGCAGGATAACCAAATCCTTGGGACATCACTACGCTAGCAGTTTTATGACCAACTCCAGGAAGTTGTTCTAATTCCTCATATGTTCTCGGGACTCTACCATTATAATTTTCAACTATCGATTTTGACATATAAAAAATACTTTTTGCTTTAATTCTAAATATTCCAATTTTTTTGATTAGTCTTTCAATTTTTTTTCTACCTAATTTTACAAAATGTTCTGGACGATTATATTTTGGATAAATTTTTTTAGTAACGTTATTGACATTTACATCGGTACATTGAGCCGATAGTAGAACCGAAACAAGTAAAGTAAAAGTATTTTTGTAGTTCAGTGGAATAGGCACTTTTGGATAAATCTTATTCAAAATTTTAATGATTATTTTGGATTTTGTTTTGTTATTCACTTTCAAGTACTTTTCTTTTAGCTTTTGAGAATTCTTCTTGAGTTAGATCTCCAGCTTTGTACATTTCTTTCAATAAGTTTAGTTGTCCAGCAACTGTGTTTGAAGATCCTCTTAATATTTCAGAATTAACTATATCTATGTTCTTACAGTTTTTTTTTTTCATTATCTTTAAGAGGTGATAGGTTCTATCGTTCGCTGCTCTTATTGCTTTATCAGCATTATGAAATGAAGTTGCCATAGCAGGCCAAAATAAAATAAATCTAGCCATGTTACCGCCAGTGTTTTCTTTTTCATATAAAGCGTCTCGCTTAAATTTTTGTGCTTCAGCTACAGAAATTTCTAATTCGTCACAATCTTTTTCTTTATCTAGAGGGTTTATAACCTCAACAACTTCAGGAGTTGCACATGAAAATAATATAAATAGTAATACAAAAGGTAAAAACTTCACGTGTATAATTTATTTAAATTTTATTTAAAATTCAAAAGATTTCTCATCGTGTAGAGACCAGGTTTTTTATTCATTATCCATTTTGCAGCTATGAGAGCGCCTTCAGAATAAAGTGCTCTATCAAAAGACTCATGATTTAAGGTTATAACTTCATTACCACTTGAAAAATTTACCTCGTGTTCACCAATTATGTTACCCTTTCTAATAGAGTTAAAATTGATTTTTTTGCTGTAAGGAAATTTTTTTTTATTTAAGTATTTTTTGCCTATGATGTTATTAAGTTTTTTATTTTTACCTGTTGCAATACCTTCCCCAAGCATCAAAGCTGTACCTGAAGGATGATCAATCTTATTTTTGTGATGAACTTCATATATTTTACTTAAAAAACTTTTTCCTAGTGATCTCGAAGCTATTTCTGTTAAATACATTAAAAGATTAACACCTAAACTCATATTTCCTGCTTTTAAAATAGGAATTTTATTAGAAAACTTTTTGATTATTCTCTCCTGGTTATTTGTAAAACCAGTCGTCCCAATAACAACTCTCTTTTTGAGTTTAGCAGCTATTTTGATCATACTTAGAGTGCTCTTTGGTACTGTAAAGTCAATTATTACATTAACTTTTTTAAAGGCCTCATAAGAATTGATCGTTGGCTTTATTCCATTAATTTTCTTATTGATAATTTTATTTTCTGTTAAAGTGACTATCTTGAAACTTTTATCTAATTTTGAAGATTTTATAAGCTTTTGACCCATTCTCCCCATACATCCTGTGATAGCTAAATTAATTTTTTTCATTATTTTATAATATAAATAATTACAATAATAATTAGTACAATTATAGTCCAAATAGATAAATTGTTAAAAATCTGTTTTAATCTATTATTTGTAGATAAAAAACCTGGAAGAATCAAAATTAGCACTGCAAGAAGAAATATTGCAGACATTATTTGATCAGTTTCCATTAAAACTAAGTTTTCTTCCAGAATTTTTTAGCTTTTTCAAAAAAATTTTTAATTACTGGATCAGGTTTATTTATCTCGATTTTATTAAATTCTTCTAATATCTCTTTTTGTCTTTTAGATAGAGATGTTGGAACTTGAGTAACAACTCTAATGTAAAGATCTCCAAACATATTTCTTCTTAAAACTGGCATGCCTTTTCCTCTCAGTCTTAATTGTTTTCCGTGCTGAGTTCCGGCAGGTATCTTTATTTTTGATTTGCCACCATCTATTGACGGTACTTCAACTGATGTACCTAAAGCAGCATCAGAAAAAGAAATAGGAAGTTCATAATATAAATTTTCATCTGATCTTTTAAAAATGTTGTGATTATCTATTGATATAAATAAATATAAATCTCCACTAGAACCACCTTTTGATCCAGCTTCACCTTTACCTGATAATCTTATTCTTGTACCATCGTCTACTCCTTTTGGGATTTTTACAGTTACATTCTCGTTTGCTTGTACTTTCCCATTTCCACTACAATTATTACAAGGAGTTCCAATCATTTCTCCGTAACCGCTACACTGCGGACAGGTTTGTTGAACCGTGAAAAAACCTTGATTAGTTCTTACTTTTCCTCTTCCAGAACAATAATCACATCTTAAAGGTTTAGAACCTTTAGCTGCCCCACTGCCTGAGCACGATTTACATGATTTGTAAGTAGTGTATCTTACGTTTTTTTCAGTGCCTCTATAAGCGTCTTCTAAACTAATACTAACATCGTATCTTAAATCATTTCCTCTATTACTTGTTCTCCTGGATGAACTACCACCAAAGTCACTGAAGAAATCTTCGAAAATATCAGAAAAGGAAGAGCTATCAAAACCTCCAAAGCCTTGAAAACCTCCTGCGCCACTTCCACCTTCAAAAGCCGCATGGCCAAACTGATCATAATTTGCTTTTCTCTTGTCATCAGAAAGTATGTGATAGGCTTCGCTGGCTTCTTTAAATTTCTCTTCAGAGGCTTTATCGCCTTTATTTTTATCTGGATGGTATTTTAGAGCTAATTTCCTGTAAGCTTTTTTGATATCATCTTTAGAAGCACCCTTTGGGATACCTAAGACATCATAACAATCTCTTTTAGCCACAGGACGTCTCCTTATTTTTTATCTTAGGCGCTTTTTTCTTTATCTTCTTTTACGTCTTCAAAATCTGCATCAACAACGTTATCTTTTTCATTAGGCTTATTAGCTCCTTTTGGTCCACCAGAACTTTTATCATTGTCATTTGGTTTTTGTTGGCTCTTATAGACCGCTTCGCCTAATTTCATAGATACTTGTATTAAACTTTGCGTTTTTTTCTTTATGTCCTCTGCGTCAGTTCCCTCTAGAGACTTTTTAAGATCAGCTATTCCATTTTCGATAGCTTTTTTTTCTTCAGCTGAAACTTTATCACCGTGTTCTTTCAAACTTTTTTCAGTTGAGAAAACCAAACTGTCAGCTTGATTTCTTGCATCGACAGACTCCCTTTTCTTTTTATCAGCTTCTTTGTTAGCTTCAGCATCTTTCACCATTTTTTGAATTTCTTCATCAGATAAGCCTCCTGATGCCTGAATCTGAATTTTTTGTTCTTTTCCAGTGCCTTTATCTTTAGCAGAAACACTCACAATTCCATTAGCGTCAATATCGAATGTTACCTCAATTTGAGGAGTACCTCTTGGAGCTGGCGGTATACCAACTAATTCAAAGTTTCCTAAAATTTTATTGTCTGCTGCCATCTCTCTTTCACCTTGCAGCACTCTTATTGATACAGCAGGTTGATTGTCTTCAGCAGTTGAAAACACCTGACTTTTTTTCGTAGGTATTGTTGTATTTTTTTCTATTAATTTAGTAGAAACTCCACCTAATGTCTCAATGCCTAACGAAAGCGGCGTTACATCTAAAAGCAGAACATCTTTAACATCACCCTGTAATACTCCACCCTGAATAGCAGCACCCATAGCAACTACTTCATCTGGATTCACGCTTTTGTTTGGTTCCTTACCAAAGAAATTTTTAACAGTTTCAATTATCTTAGGCATTCTTGTCATTCCACCAACAAGAACTATTTCGTTTATTTCAGCGGCGGAAAATCCTGAATCTTTCAAAGCAGTTTTACACGGTTCTAAAGTTCTATCAACTAAACCCTGAACTAAAGCTTCAAGTTTTGCTCTAGTAAATTTTAGATTCAAATGCTTAGGTCCAGATTTATCAGCAGTTATAAATGGTAAATTTATCTCAGTTTGTGCGGCTGAAGATAATTCAATTTTTGCTTTTTCAGCAGCTTCTTTTAATCTCTGTAGAGCTAATTTGTCGGTTTTTAAATCAATGCCATTGTCTTTCTTGAATTCTGATGCAAGATACTCAACTATTGTATCGTCAAAATCTTCACCACCAAGAAAAGTATCTCCATTAGTAGATTTGACTTCAAATACACCATCACCTATTTCTAAGATCGATATGTCAAAGGTTCCACCACCTAAATCGTATACAGCTATTTTCTTTCCACCTTTTTTATCAAGTCCATAGGCTAATGACGCCGCTGTTGGCTCATTAATAATTCTTAAAACTTCTAATCCTGCAATTTTACCAGCGTCTTTAGTAGCCTGTCTCTGAGAGTCATTAAAATAAGCTGGAACAGTTATCACTGCTTTGGTTACTGCTTGACCTAAATATTTTTCAGCAGTCTCTTTCATTTTTTGTAAGACAAATGCTGAAATTTGAGCAGGTGAATATTTTTTTCCTTTTCCTTCTACCCATGCATCACCGTTATCTGACTTAACTATTTTGTAAGGTACTTTCGAAATATCTTTTTGGACTGAAGGACCATCAAATTTTCTACCAATAAGTCTTTTCACAGCAAAGATTGTATCGCCTGCATTAGTAACCGCTTGCCTTTTTGCTGGTTGACCTACCAATTTTTCCTCGTTTTCTAAAAAAGCGACAACAGATGGAGTGGTTCTAGCACCTTCTGTATTTTCTAAAACTTTAGCCTGTGAACCATCCATAATGGCTACACAAGAGTTAGTCGTTCCTAAATCGATTCCAATTACTTTGCTCATTATTTATCCTTACGTGTTATCTATATGGGTGTTTTTTTCCCGTCTACAAGGTTATTTTTTCTCTTTTTTTTCATCATTTGCCGCATTTTTTGAATTTTTTTTCTTAGCAACCCCTACTAATGCTGGTCGTAACAATCTTTCACCCAACATATAGCCTGACTGTATCTCTTGAATTATTGTACCGACTTCTGCTTTTTCATCTTCTATTTCTGTCATTGCTTGATGAAGATTAGGGTCAAATTTTTTTCCTTTCGTATCAATTTTTCTAATTCTATTTTTTTCAAAAATGGATATTAAGTCTCTTTCAATTATTGAAATGTTATCTAAAAATTTATCTAAATCTTTATTAGATTTTAAAACTTCGTCATTTTTTATTGCTTCTTTAGCTCTTTGCAAATTATCTAATATTGCTAAATTTTCTTTAGCAAAATTAAACGATCCAAATTCAAAAGCATCTTTGATTTCTTTTTCAAATCTTCTCCTTTGGTTTTCCAATTCAGCTAGTGATCTTAATAATTTATCTTCGGTTTCTTTTAATTTTTGTTCAATTGTTAAATTTTCAACTTTCTCTCCTGAAATATCTTTTTTAGGCTGTTCAACTTTTTCAGTGTTTTTTTCATTATTTTCTGACATCTAATTGCTATATAGTAAATATTTATAAAATTACTAGGTGGTTATGAAAAAAATTTTGATAGGAACACATAATCAAGGAAAATATCGAGAAATTGCTTATTTAATATCAAATAAATATAAGAAAATCTCACCTATATCATTAAAAATTCATAGTCCTAAGGAAACAGGAAAAACATTTGCTAAAAATTCAGAATTAAAAGCAAAATTTTTTTCAAAATTTGTAGATATTCCAGTTATATCTGACGACTCAGGGCTTTGTATAAAAGCATTAAACAACAGTCCCGGCATATATTCTGCACGGTTGGCTAAGAAAAAGGGAAGCTTTACAAAAGCTATGAAATTTATTCTCAAAAAGCTTGAAAAAGTAAAAGACAGATCTGCTTTTTTTATATGCAGTCTCTCTTTTAAATTCCCTAAAGGAAAATTAGTTACAGTAGAGGGAAAAATCAGGGGATCAATTTCAAAAAAAATAGTTGGAAAAAATGGTTTTGGTTACGATCCAATTTTTATACCCAAAAAAAGAAAAAAAACTTTTGGGCAGATGGCGAAGTTAAAAAAGATAAAAATGGATCACAGATTTATTGCTTTTAAAAAATTAAGAAAAAAGATTAAAATTTTATAAACTTATTTTTATCTGTTTTGTAAATATCTAAGTCTTGAATTACTTTTTTATTATTTAAACTAAATGTACCAATTTTTCCTTTAATTTTATTTTTAAATAAAAAGTCGTTTATTGAATTTATTTTTCCATTTTTTTTCCATGCATAATAAATTAGCCCAATAGCATCATAAGTTAAGATAGTGATTTCATTTGGATATTTTTTGAATTTTTTAAAATATTCTTGGTTATATTTTTTAAACTCTTTATAATTTATTGAAGGGTAATATAAATTTTTAATTGTATTTTCATAGAAAATACTTTCATCAAACCATTGGTTGATAGTAGTAAATAATACAGTTTCTTGATTAACATCAGTGTAAACTAAGGATGTTAAAACGCTCTTAAGATTATTACCGAAATCTATAATTATAACAGAGTCAAAATTTACATTGCCTATTGTGTAAAGTTGCTCAAGTTTCTCAAGTTCTTTTATTGATACATCATCGTCTTTATCTTGAAGCACTTTTTTTCTTAACTCTAAATTTTTTTTTCTTTGTGTATAATTAGTTAAAATCTCAATCTCACCAGTAAGTACTTCAGGATTTGGACTGTAAGTAAAAGATCTAATATTATCCAAGCTTAATTCTCTAATTTTCTTTTCAATAAAGTTCTCATATTCATTTGAAGGATACATTATCACTGTTTTTGTTTTTTTCTTTTTTTTTATAAAATTCACTAATGTAGAAAGTTGAGATTCTAAGCTTATACCTATGCTAATAACATTGTTAGTAAATTCAGGATTGATATTCGAGGGAGAAATAAAAATTAAATCAGTATATTTTTTTACTTCATTAAATTCATTAAAGGTTATCGGGCCAATAATAACTTTTACTCCCTCCGATTTTAATTCTTGAATCGCAGAGTTCATCTTTTCTTTATTATTAAAACCAGAGTCTCTAGGAACAATAAAAACATTTTTGTCGCCAATTTCTCCTAAGGCCAATTGCAATGAATTCAAAAGAGAATTGCCTAGTTCACTGTAAGAACCACTTAATGGAGCTAGTAAACCAATTTTTAGAATTTCCTTTTTTTCTTCGCTAAAAACATTAGAATTAAAAATTATTGTTAATAAACAAAAAAATAATATAAATTTATTTTTCATATAATGAAACTATCCAAAAAAAGTTTATATATTGTTTCTACACCTATTGGAAATTTAGATGATATCACTTTAAGAGCTTTAGAAGTATTAAAAAATTCAGACATTATTTTATGTGAAGATACTAGACATACGATTAAGTTGTTAAATCACTATAAAATCAAAAAAAAATTAATTTCCTATCATAAGTTTAATGAAAAAAAACAATCATTAGCTGTTATCAAATACATTAATCAGGGCAAAATTTTGTCTTTAGTCTCAGACGCAGGCACACCTTTATTATCAGATCCTGGAAGGTATTTGGTAAATGAATGTATATTAAATTATATTGATATAATTCCAATACCAGGAGTTTCATCAATAATTTCCGCTATGAGTATAACTGGGTTTAAAGATCAATTTTTATTTTATGGATTTCTACCTAAAACTGAAAATGAAGCGGAGAAAGTATTATCTTTCTTATCAGATAATAAATACTCTTTGGTTTTTTTTATTCCTTCAATAAAAATTAACTTTTATCTCAAAAAGTTCAAAAAATATTTTAGTGGAAGAAAATTGTTTATTGCTAAAGAAATTTCTAAAATTCACGAAACCTTTATAAGAGCCGATATTGATAACTTAAAATTGTTTAAAAAACCTATAAAAGGAGAACTTACGGTGATTGTTTCAGAAAAACAAATAAAAGATTTAATTTTCGATGAACAAAAAATTGTTAACAAAGTAAAAAAATATTTAAAAAAATATAGCTTAAAAGATACTGTTGACCTGATTCTAGAAACAGAAAGTGTAAAAAAAAAAGATGTTTACAAAATATGTCTCAAAGTCAAAAATGAGCAAAATTTATAGTATCTTATTAGTTTTTATCTTGACTGCATGCTCAACCGTAGGAAAGTTTGGAGCCGGGGTAGATATTACGTTCGATCCAAGGACAATAGGAATGCAAATTGACGATACAATAATGCAAAAAAATTTATCAACTAGATTGGCACTCACAAATAAAAAATATTTTTTATCAATACAATCAGAGGTTATTGATGGAAGAATTTTTTTATCTGGGAAAGTAGAAGAACCTGAAGAAAAAATTAAAATTACAAAATTAGCCTGGGAAACAAAAGGCGTTAGATCTGTAAAAAATGCGATTTCAATCAAAGGTCAAAGTAATTTTAAAAGCACTGCTAAAGATATTTTAATTACAAGTCAGCTTCGTTCTGCACTAATTTTTAATAATAAGACCAAAGCAAGAAACTATACGTTAGAAACAATAAATAAAAATATTTATATTTTTGGAATTGCAATGGACGAAGATGAAAAAAAGGAGGTAATAGATGAGGCAAACAATATTTACGACGTTAAAGAAGTTTATCCTTCAATTTATTTGGCCTCAGAGTTGAGTAGAAACAAACTTTAGTTTGAATAGTCAATAACATCAGATGAGTAAGCAGCGATTGATGCAAGGTTTAGAATCTCAGAAGTAGAAGCTCTAAGTGGCGCCACTTCGATAGGTGAACCAAGTCCAATTAATAAAGGTCCAATTAATTTACCTCCGCCAAATACTTTCATTAATTTTGTCGATATAGCTGCACTGTGCAAAGCAGGCATTATTAAAATATTTGCATTCCCTACTATTTTTGAAAATGGATAAATTTCTTGATAAACAGGATTAAGAGCAACATCTGGCTGCATCTCTCCATCGAAATCGAAATCAACTTTTTCATTTTTTAGTAATTCGATAGCATCTCTAACATGTTTTGTATTTTTTGATATTGGTTTACCAAATGTTGAGTGAGATAAGAACGCTACCTTTGGATCAAAACCAAATAATCTAGCTACACGCACGCATGACTTTGATACTTTTACCAATCTTTCTGGTGAGGGAAAATCTTGAACGTTAGTATCTGCAACTAGAATAGTTTTTCCTTTTAAAGTAATCATAGTCATCCCAAAAATTTCTTCACCAGGTCGTGGATCAGTAACTTTTTTTAATTTTTCAATTGAAGCTGCGTAATGTCTAATATTACCTGTAACCATTGCGTCTGCATCTTTACAAGCAATCATTGATGCACCCCAAGCTATTCGATCGTTACGAACAAGACGATCAACATCTCTCTCTAGTTGACCTTCTCTTTGAAGTCTTTTGTATAAATGTTTAACATATTTTTCTCGTTTCTCTTTATCTGTTGAATTTACCACTTCAATATTATAATTTTCATCTAACCCAATATTTTTAAGTTGTTCTTTAATTCTTTTTTCATTCCCAATTAAAATTGGAATCCCCAGCTTATTTCTTCCAAATTCAATAGCAGCTTTAAGCATATTTTCATCTTCACCTTCGGCAAAAATAACTCTTTTTGGATTTTTTCTTACTTTTGCATTTATACCTTGCATCAGAGACATTGTAGGATCTAATCTGTTTGTAAGTTGATCTTTATAACTTTCTAAATCCATTATATTTTTTCTTGCTACACCACTTTTCATAGCAGCTTCGGCAACTGCTGCAGGAATTACACTAATTAGCCTTGGATCAAAAGTTGATGGAATTATATAATCTTTACCATATCTTGGTCGATCACCTCCATATGCAGACACTACTTCGTCAGGAACATTTTCTCTTGCCAATAGAGCTATTGCATTAGCTGCAGCAACTTTCATTGCCTCATTTATTTCTTTAGCTCTTACATCTAGCGCTCCTCTAAAAATATAAGGAAACCCAATAAGGTTGTTTACTTGATTAGGATAGTCAGACCTTCCTGTTGCTATAATCGCATCAGATCTTGATTGTTTGATTAACTCTGGTTTTATTTCGGGGTCTGGATTTGCACATGCAAAAATAATAGGCTTGTCAGCCATCGATTTTACCATTTCTTTTGAAACAACGTCCTTAGCAGACAATCCTAAGAATACGTCAGCACCTTTCATTGCCTCTTCTAGAGTTCTCAACTTTGTTTCAATTGCATGGGCAGATTTAAATTGGTCAATATTTTTTCGACCTTTAAATATAACTCCTTTGCTATCGCACATAATTATATTTTCACTTTTAACACCAGAACTTTTAAATAAATTTGCACATGCTTGTGCAGATGCGCCAGCACCATTTACTACAATTTTTACTCTGTCAATTTTCTTTTTCGAAATATCTAAAGCATTTATTAACGCTGCAGTAGTGATTATTGCAGTTCCATGTTGGTCATCGTGAAAAATAGGAATATCCAGAAGTTCTTTTAATTTCTGCTCAATTAAAAAACAGTCGGGTGCTGCAATATCTTCAAGATTAATTCCACCAAATGTTCCTCCAATATTTTTTATTGTTTCAATTATAGAATTTGTATCGCTACTATTAATTTCTATATCTATAGAGTCTATATCTGCAAATCTTTTGAAAAGTACAGATTTACCTTCCATAACAGGCTTTGATGCTAAAGATCCTAAATTACCTAATCCCAATATTGCTGATCCATTGCTTATTACTGCAACTAAATTTCCTTTACTTGTGTAATCGTAAGCTAGATCAGGATTTTTTGCGATTTCTTTGACTGGCGCGGCAACACCAGGAGAATAGGCGAGAGAAAGATCTCTTTTTGTTGTAAGAGGTTTGCTAGAGCTAATCTCAATTTTGCCCGACTTTCCTTTTATATGAAAATCAAGTGCCTCTTTATCTGAATAATGGTCTATTTCTGTTTTTTTTGGCATTTTATAAATGAGTATGTAATATAAAGAAATTTAATTCACTATAAATTTATGGCTTAATTTAGATTATATATGAACTTGCTTTCGTCAGCTTCAATATTTAGTTTTTTCACGCTAATCAGCAGAATTTTAGGCTACTTACGAGATATTCTAATAGCTTTTTTCCTTGGAACCTCAGTATTTGCAGATGCTTTTTTTGTAGCCTTTAGGTTGCCTAATACGTTTAGACGGTTATTTGCAGAAGGAACCTTTAATGCAGCATTTATACCTAGTTACACCTCTGCAAAGTTAAACAATAAAAAAATGGGAAAAAAATTTGCTGATGATGTATTAAGCATTCTTTTATTTGTATTGCTTTTTATAGTAACTCTTGCTGAAATATTTACACCTTATTTAGTTTATTTAATAGCACCAGGTTTCCTGTCTGATAACATTAAGTTTAATCTTGCTGTAGAATTTACGAGAATAACATTTCCCTTTTTATTATTTGTAAGTATATCATCTTTTTTTTCAGGAATTTTAAATTCTTTCAATAAGTTTGCAGCTGCAGCGGCTGCTCCGATTATATTAAATATTTTTCTAATAATCAGTATTTTAATTTCTTATTTATATAATTTAAATTTTGCAAAATATCTTTCTTATGGAGTTACACTTGCTGGAATTACACAATTAATATTTTTGATTTATTTTACTTTTGATTTTTATAGTCCGAAAATAAGTTTTTCTCTCAAAATTACAAGTAAAGTGAAATTTTTTTTTAAAAAATTATTACCAAGTATTTTCTCATCTGGTGTTACACAAATTAATATCTTGGTTGGTACAATAATAGCCTCATTTCAACAGGGAGCGGTTTCATATCTTTATTACGCGGATAGAGTATATCAAATCAATTTAGCGATCGCCGGGATAGCAGTAAGCACAGTATCATTACCGGTACTTTCAAAAGCTTTAAAATTAAGAAATTATTTAAAAGTCTCAAATATACAAAACAAATCAATACAATTATCTTTGTTACTTTCAATTCCTGCGAGTCTCGGCTTGATAATTGCATCAGAAGAAATTGTTAATGCCCTTTTTGGATACGGATCATTTACACTTAAAGATGTAGATAAGACTTCTAATGCGTTAATGTATTTTGGATACGGAGTTGTAGCTTTTGCGCTAGTAAAAATTTTATCCAACTTTTTTTTTGCAAGAGATAATACTAAAACACCATTTTATATTTCTTCATTTATAGTCTTTTTAAATGTTGCAATAAGTTTGAGTTTTTTTGAAGAAAAAGGATTTTTAATCATTCCTATTGCCACCTCTATTTCAACATGGGTAGGAGTTTTAATTTTTTTATATTTTTTGAATAAAAATAATTATTTACTTTTGCAAAATGCTTTATTTTTAAATATTTTAAAAATTTTTATATCTTCTGCTGCAATGACATTTGTACTTATATTTGCTTTGGAAAAGTATTCAATTTATTTAGATTATTTATACATATATAAGTCAATTTATTTATTAATTATTGTAGGTTTCGTAGGAATTGTCTATTTATTATTATGTTATTTGTTAGGATTATTTAAAATAAAAAATTATAAAACAAATTAAATGAGTAAAAAAAAGATAGTATTTTCAGGTGTTCAACCAACCGGAAATCTACATTTAGGTAATTATCTAGGGGCCTTAAAAAATTTTGTTTCGCTTCAAGAAGAGATGAATTGTATTTACTGTGTAGTTGATTTACATGCCATCACTACATTTCAAAATCCAAAAGACTTAAAAAAGAATGTTTTAGAAACACTTGCCAGTTTTTTAGCAACAGGACTTAATCCAGATAAAAGTATAATTTTTAATCAATCTTCAGTTTCAGGACATGCTGAACTAGCATGGATTTTGAATTGTGTTTCTAGAATTGGATGGTTAAATAGAATGACTCAATTCAAAGATAAGGCTGGATCCGATAAGGAAAAAGCCAGTGTAGGTTTATATATATATCCAAACTTAATGGCTGCAGATATTCTTCTTTATAAAGCAACTCATGTTCCTGTCGGAGCTGATCAAAAACAACATTTGGAACTATCAAGAGATATTGCACAAAAATTTAATAGTGATTTTGATTGTAAAGACTTTTTCCCATTACCAGAACCACTAATTCCAAAAAATGTTTCTAGAGTTATGAGTTTGAGAGATGGAAATAAAAAGATGAGTAAATCTGAGGAATCCGATTATTCAAGAATAAATTTAAAGGATAGCGCTGATGAAATAACTAAAAAAATTAAAAAAGCTAAGTCAGCCTCAGACCAGATTCCTGATAATTTAAAAGATTTAGAAAAAAAACCTGAAGCATTAAATCTAATGCATATTTATTCAGAAATTTCAAAAATTTCTCTTGAAAAAGTTCTAAATGAAATGTCCGGAAAAGAATATTCTCACTTAAAATCTAAGTTAACAGATCTTCTTATTGACGAGATTACTCCAGTCGGAAAAGAAATTAATAAACTTTTAAATGATAAGTCTCATCTTGAGCTAATTTTGAAAAAAGGCAAGGAAAAAGCTAATATTATTGCTGAGGAAAACCTAAAAATTATACGTGAAAAAGTGGGATTGATATAATATAAATTTCTCATGATACAAACTGAACCTACACCAAATCCAAATTCTTTAAAGTTTATCTCTGAAAAAACCATTTCAGATATAGGTACTGAAGAGTTTCAAAAAGACAGTTCACAAAGTTTGACAAATTCTTTTATTAAAGAACTCTTAAATTTTAAGGGTGTAGAATTAGTGCTATTATCAAAAAATTTTTTATCGGTAAAAAAAACAGAGGAAACTTCTTGGAATGAATTAAAACCAATGGTTATTTCTCATCTAAATCATTATTTTGAAAATAATGATGAACCTATTTTAAAAGAGAGTAAAAAAACAACTGGTCCTTCTAATGTTGATGATGAAACTACTAAAAAAATTGTTGACGTGCTAGATACAAAAATTAGACCTGCAGTTGCAAGAGATGGGGGTGATATAAAATTCAAATCTTTTGAAAATGGTGTTGTGAAAGTTGAACTTCAGGGAAGCTGCTCTGGATGTCCCAGTTCATTGATGACTTTAAAGCAAGGTGTTCAAAATTTATTAAAACATTATGTAAAAGAAGTAAACTCAGTGGAAGCTATCTAGATTATGAAAAAAAAATTGAGCTATAGAGATAAACTTTTGGAATTGGCATATATTTATAATGTCAAAGAAATCCAAGACTATACAAGAAACAAAAAAAATTTAACCACTGGACAGATAGAACATATTCTTAAAAAGAATAAAATAATAATTCCAAAAGATTTCCAGACTAATTTTTTCAAAGAAAATTTTTCGAAACCAATTTCAAAATTTAAATCAAGTATAGTTGATTATAAAGAAGAAAAAATTAAAGACAAAAATAGACTCTTTAGAAGAATCGAAAATTACAAGTATGACACTTCTAGAAAATTCAATCACGGATTAAGCAATTTATGGAACATACTCGGCAGAGCTGGATTAAATTTTCTAAATGTTTTACCGAAGCTTGGAACAACAGTCGCTAATTTCTTCGGAACGCTTTTCACGGATACGTTTAATTCAATTTACAACCAACAAATTGATCAAAAAAGTGCAAAAAAAGTAATAATAAGTTTTTTTGTGGTAGTTGGAATTACATCTGCAATAGTTGTAGGGGTAACTAGTTTCAAAAATTATCAACCATCAGTAAAAAAGATTGAATTAAAAAAAACTGACACAAAAGTAAAAAAAGAAACTAAAAAGCCCGAAGTGAAAATAAAAAAAGAAACTAAAAAGCCTGAACTAAAAATAAAAAAAGAGGCAAAAAAACCTGAAATTAAAGTAAAAAGAAATAATGTAGCTGAAGTTATCTTACCCGATTTAAATCTAAAGACTGAAACAGTAATTCAACTTTTCAAAGATGTGGACTATGATTTAAGAACTGTGAGAAGAGATAAGTTAGTCAAACCAATTTATTTTACACAATTTCCAAGAGATTTAGATGATCTACAGAGTGTTAAGCTAAAAAAAGAAACTTTTATAAAAATTGTTTTACCTTTAATTGTAGCAGAAAACGAAAAGATACTTGATGATAGAGAGAAATTAAAAGTACTAAAGGAAAAAAAATTTACTTCAGATTTAGAAAAACAATGGTTAAGGCAAAAACTTTTGGAGTATAAAGTAAAAAAGGGTGATTTTAAGGAGTTAATGTATAGAATGGATATGATACCTGTTTCAATTGCTCTTGCTCAAGCAGCAAAGGAAAGTGGTTGGGGAACTTCTAGATTTGCTTTAGAGGGGAATGCTATATTTGGCCAATGGACATGGAGTGGACAAGGTATAGCACCGCTCAAAAGAGAGAGCGACAAGAATCACAAAATTTTAAAATTCCCTATTTTAAGAGCTTCAGTTAAAGCTTACAAAAATAATCTAAACACACATAAAAGTTACGCAAAATTTAGAGAAAAAAGAAATCAACTTAGAGAAAAAAACAAAAGAATTACGGGCTTAGCATTAACAGGGACTCTAAAGAATTATGCTCAAACTGGCTCAGAGTATACAAAAATACTAAATCAAATTATAACACAAAATAGACTGTCTGATTTTGAACTAGTTAAGTTGGTAAATTCAGTTAAACAAGTAGAGTTAAACTCGTAACTATTTTTCACTTATAACATACTGAATTCCAAGCCATCTCCAAAAACCCTCTTTTTCTTTCAGAGAGCAGTTTATTCTACCTCGTTCGCCAACAAATTTTTCAGCTATTTCTATTTCTAAAATATTTTTTTCAATGAAAACAATTTTTGAATTTCTCCATTTATTTCCCTCGTTCGAAAAACAATTAATATTTTTTAAATTTTTAACATTTTTATCAAATTCAATATTAACTTTAGGTGGGTTTTTTGATTGAAGAAGGTACTTGTCCTCAGGTAAAATTTTTTTATATTTTAGCGGAAGAGTTTTCATAAGAGTTTTAAACCTATTAAGTTCACCATATTTTTCATTAATTGGGAATCTTGGTAATTCCCATAAATCTTTTGTTTCGTCTATAACACCAGAATGTTGACCAAAGGCATATTTAAATCCTAAATCTTTAATAATCTGTTTGAATTCATCACTGTATTCTCCAAAAGGATATGAAAAAAATTTTGAATTCTTTCCTAATTTATTTTCAAAAATTTCAATTGATTTTAATATATCTTTTTTTATAATTTCAGGTGTCTCTTCTACAAGATACTCATGCGAATGACTGTGATTGCCTATTTCTACATTATCTGAATTATAGATTTCAATAATTTGATCCCAATTCATATAGTTAAAAGCTCCAACTTCTCTTGTATTTATAAATAGAATAAAAGGAATTTTTTTATCTTTTAAAATTGGCCATGCATTTTTATAGAAGGATAACAAACCATCATCTACAGTAAATAAAATTTTTCTATTTTTTTTTTGTTGTGATAAGCTATTTTCAAAATCCCTTGGATGAATAAATTTTATGCCGGCCTTTTCAATAATTTCAAGTTGTTTTTTAAAGACATCTAATTGAATATTAGTTGATGGATATTTGCTTTCTCCAAATCTATGATACATTATTGAGATTAAGCCAAAATCGTTAAAATCAAAATTATTAGAGCTTAATACCTTTGATTGATTAGTCTCAAAAGTTATAATGAAAAAATAAATGATTAAAAACTTTTTGATAATAGACTGCATCGGAAACAATGATAGATTAGGATTAAGAATAAATAAAGATTTTTTTATACATAATTTTCAAAGCGAAAATAATAAAAACGAGAGACTCGTTTTAGAAGTATCAAATTTCTTGAATAAACATAATGTAAAATTAGATAAAACTTTTAGCATTATCGTTAACCAAGGCCCGGGTAGCTTTTCAAGTACAAGAGTTTCATTAGCAGTGGCAAAAGGGTTGAAAATTTCGAAAAAAATCAACATTTATGGGTATATAAACACAGATTTAAAGGTATTTAATCAAGAAAATATTGAAAAATTATTAGATAAAAAAATAATTGAAAAAAAATTGATTAAGCCTATCTATTTAAGTTAAATTAATTATTTATGAGTATTATTGAGGAAAAATGTAAGCAAAAAGGCGTAAGGCTAACTGATCAAAGAAAAGTTATTGCCAAAGTTCTTTCAGAGTCCAAAGAAGTTTATGGATCTAAAGATCACCCGGATGTTGATGAACTTCATAAAAGGGTGACTTCACTAGATGACAAAATTAGCATCGCAACAGTTTATAGAACTGTAAAACTTTTTGAAGAAGCTGGAATTTTGGTAAAACATGATTTTAAAGCAGGTAAAGCACGTTATGAAATTAGCGATGATCACAATCATTTGATCGACATTAATAGTGGAGAAATTGTTGAATTTGTAGATAAAGATATAGAGGAACTTCAAAGAAAAATAGCAAAAAAACTTGGATATAATCTTGTAGATCATAAACTCGAATTATACGGATCAAAAATCAAAAAATAATTTGGAAAAAAAAATTTTCATAAAAACATTTGGGTGTCAGATGAATGAATATGACAGCAATCGTATTTACGATATTGCTAAAAAAATTCATTATACAAAGACTCAGAGATTAGAAGAAGCTGACTGTTATGTTTTAAATACTTGTCATATAAGAGAAAAAGCTACCGAAAAAGTTTATCATGATATTGGCAGAGTAAAAAAAGAGTTCAAGAATAAAAAAAAACCGATTGTAATAATAACAGGTTGTGTCGCTCAAGCAGAGGGTGAGATATTAATCGATAGAGAAAAATATATTGATGCTGTTTTAGGCCCTCAATCTTACCAGCATTTGAATGAAACAATTCGTAAAATTGAAAAAGAGTCAAAAAGAATTAATTCAACAGAGTTTAATACTGTTGAAAAATTTGACACTCTCAACCTTTTGAAAAATTCTAATAACGAGATATCTACTTTTTTAACTATTCAGGAGGGTTGTGATAAATTTTGTAAATTTTGTGTTGTCCCTTACACAAGAGGTGCAGAATTTTCTAGGTCAATGGATGAAATATTAAATGAAGCAAACGAGTTAGTTGCTAACGGTGCAAGAGAAATTACTCTTTTAGGTCAAAATGTAAATTCTTACAATTTCAAGGGAAAAAAGTTATCAAATTTGATTCATGAAATTTCAAAAATAGAAAACCTTCTTAGAATTAGATACACAACCTCTCATCCATTAGACTTTTCAGAAGATTTAATAAAAATTCACGAAGTGTGTAGTAAGTTAATGCCTCTGATTCATCTTCCGGTACAAAGTGGCTCAAACAGTATTTTAAAAAGTATGAATAGAAAGCATTCAAAAGAGGAATATCTCGATACTGTAAAAAAGCTAAAAAAAATTAATCCTAAGATTAAGTTTTCTAGTGATTTTATCATTGGTTACCCGGGTGAAACAGAAAACGATTTCATCGATACATTAAAATTAATTGAAAAGATGGAATATATAAATATCTATTCTTATGTTTTTAGTCCAAGGCCTGGTACACCAGCAGCAAATATGGAACAGGTAAATAGGGAAGTTGCAAAACAAAGACTTAAAGTATTCCAAGAAAAAGCAGCAAAGATAAAAATGTGCTATAGAGAAAACCTTTTTAACAAACAATCTCTGGTGTTATTTGAGAATAAAATAGAAAATTCCGATAAGTATTTTGGAAGAGATGAATATTTAAATTCAGTAGTAGTTAAAAGTAATGAAGATCTTAAAGGTAAAATTTTTGAGGTAAAAATATTAAATGGAAATCAAAGTACTTTAGTTGGAATGATAAAAAAAAAAATAAAAGAAACTCCACAGTATAATAATGTCAGAAATTAGCAAACTAGATCAAAATTTAATTATAAAAAAAATTGATAATGAAACAGTTAATGTTCAAATTACTGATAATGAAATGTTAATGTCAATTGTTGGTCAATTTGACCAAAACTTGAAAAGTTTAGCGAAAGAAACTAAAACTAATATTTTTTTTAGAGGCAATTCAATTACTTGCAAAGGTAAAAAAGCAAGTACTGACATGTTTTGTGAAGCTGTCAGATTTTTAATTAACAAGTATTTATTAACAAAAATAATCGAAAAAGAGGATATACTACTATCAGTGAAAAAAAATATTGAATTTGAAACATCTAATATAAAGTCTTTTAATCAATTAATTAAAACTCCTAGAAAATCTGTGATAGCAAGATCAGAAAAGCAATCTGATTATATTAAAGCTTTGAAAGAAAATGAAATTGTATTGTCACTAGGGCCAGCAGGAACTGGTAAAAGTTTTTTAGCTGTCTCTGTGGCTGTAACATTACTCATGGAAAAAAAAATTGAAAGAGTAATCTTATCAAGACCAGCAGTAGAGGCTGGAGAAAAATTAGGATTTTTACCAGGTGATATGAAAGAAAAAGTTGATCCATATTTAAGACCCCTCTATGACGCTTTATACGAACTTTTTGGAGCTGATAAAATCGATAAGAAAATTGAGTCCGGTGAAATAGAAATAGCTCCATTAGCATTCATGAGAGGAAGAACTTTAAAAAATTGTTTTGCAATATTAGATGAAGCACAGAATGCAACTGAAACACAAATAAAAATGTTCTTAACAAGAATTGGAGAGAATTCAAAATTAGTCGTTAATGGAGATCCTTCTCAAATTGATTTAATTAATAAATCTCAGTCTGGATTAATAAAATCAAAAAATTTATTAAAACACATAAAAGAAATTAAAATTGTAGAATTTGATCACAATGATGTGGTGAGACACCCATTAGTATCCAAAATTATTAGAGCTTATCAAAAGAAAAGCACTGATGATCAAGATTAACGTAATTTCAAATAACGTTAATTGGGCAAGATATTTAAAGAGACCAGATATTTATATAGATAAAAAAA
>CACNEM010000003.1 GCA_902619495.1 uncultured Pelagibacteraceae bacterium | reverse complement strand
ATAAGACTCTGCGTGTTGTACTAAAATATTTTTGTCTATTCTTAAATCCTCCGCATAATCAGATGCTGAAGCCCATACTCTTAGTATATCTGCGCCATAGTTCTTTAAGATTTCTTCTGGAGAAATAACGTTACCCATTGATTTAGACATTTTCATACCTTTGCCGTCTACAACGAAACCATGTGAAAGGATACTTTTAAATGGTGCTTTGCCTCTAGTTCCGCAAGACTCTAATAAAGATGAGTGAAACCATCCCCTATGTTGATCAGATCCCTCTAAATACATGTCTGCAGGCCATTTTAAATCTTTTCTTTTTTCTAAAACAAAACTGTGTGTTGAACCACTATCGAACCATACTTCAACGATATCGTTAAGTTTTTCATAATCTTTGGAGTCATAGTCATCACCTAAAAAAATTCTTGCATCATCCGTAAACCAACAATCGGAGCCTTGCTTTTCATAAATAGAGGCAATTCTATCTATAATTTTTTGATCTCTTAATGGCTCTTTTGTTTTTTTATTAATAAAAATTGGCAATGGCACTCCCCAAACTCTTTGTCTTGAAACACACCAATCTGGTCTTCCTTCAATCATGGATAAAAGCCTGTCTTTACCTTTGTTTGGATAAAAGATGGTTTCATTTATTGCTTTGACAGCTTTATCTCTCAGTTTATTTTTTTGCATAGAGATAAACCACTGAGGTGTCGCTCTGTAAATTAATGGAGCCTTAGATCTCCAAGAATGAGGATAACTATGATTAAGTTTATCGTTTTTAAGTAATTGTTTTTGTTCTTTTAATTTGTCTATCACAATTGGGTCAGCCTTAAATACGTGCGTATTTGTAAAATAAGGTACCTCTTTAGTATAAACGCCTGAGTTATCAACCGTATAAAGTGATGGTATATTATTTTTCAAACACAAATTAAAATCGTCTGGACCGTGGCTTGGAGCACAATGAACAACCCCTGTTCCTTGCTCCAAATTAACAAATTGAGCATCTAACAATGGAACATCATAGTCAAAACCTATTTTTACAAACGGATGATTACATATTGTTCCTTTAAATTCAGAACCCTTAAAAACCTTTAATTCTTTATAGTTTTTAATTTCACACTCTTTGGTAATTGACTCAATAAGATTTTTTGCAACTACAATTTTTTTATTTTTAAAATGCTCAAGCTGATTAATTTCCAAAAGTGCGTATTCAATATTACTGTTAAATGCTAATGCTTTATTAGCTGGTATAGTCCAGGGTGTAGTAGTCCAAATTATAATGCTTGAGTCTTTAAGAAAATCTTTGTCCGTCTCCTTAACTTTAAATGCAACATAAATTGTATTTGAAGTATGATCTAAATATTCTACTTCTGCATCAGCTAGAGCAGTTTTTTCAACAGTAGACCAGAGAACTGGTTTAAACCCTTGATATAAACTTCCATCTAAAAGAAATTTACCTAACTCTCTAACAATTTGGGCCTCAGCCTCGTAGCTCATTGTAGAGTAATAATTTTCAAAATCTCCAACTACCCCTAATCGCTTAAACTCTTTAATGTGAACTTCGATCCAACTTTTTGCAAACTCCCTACACTCTTGCCTAAAATCTTTAATAGGAACTTCATCTTTGTTTTTTTTCTTTTTTTTATACTGTTCTTCTATCTTCCATTCTATTGGGAGCCCGTGACAATCCCAACCCGGAACGTAAATAGAGTCTTTTCCATTCATCTGATGAAAACGAGTGATCATATCTTTCAAAATTTTGTTTAACGCGGTACCCATATGTATATGACCATTTGCATAAGGTGGGCCATCATGAAGAACAAATTTTTCTTTTCCTTTAGATTTTTTTCTAAGCTTTTCAAAGATTTTATCTTTTTCCCACTTCTTCAAAATTTCAGGTTCTTTAAGCGGTAAACTAGCTTTCATCGAAAAAGCTGTCTTAGGAAGTTGTAGGGTATCTTTGGACATTATTTTTTTGCCTTTTTTATATCAAGTTTGATTTGTTGTTTTAAATGTTTCAAATTTCTAAATTTTTTTTCTGGCCTTATAAATTTTTTAAAGTTTACACTAATTACTTTATTATATAAATTTTTATTAATTCCAAAGATATTTGTTTCCAATAATAAATTTTGTCCATTAAATGTTGGTCTATATCCTATATTTGCAATACCGTTTCTATAAAAATACTTGCTTTTAATTTTAACAGCATAGACTCCAAGTTTAGGAACTACATAATTACTTAATTTTAAGTTACATGTTGGAAAACCAATTTTACGTCCTCTTCTTTGTCCCTTTATTACTTTACCATTGATACACCAATGACGGTTTAATAATTTACTTACTTCGTCTATTTTACCAGATCTTATTTTTTTTCTTAAAAATGTGGATGAAATTGTTTTATTACCTTTTTTATAAGGTTTGGTGATAATATTATTAAAATTATATTTTTTTTCAAATTTTTTAAGTGTTTTTATATTTCCTTGACGTTTAAAACCAAACTTGAAATTTTTACTTACATATAAATATTTACATTTTGTTTTTTTAAAAATTATTTTTTTAATAAATTCTTCTGCTGATTGAGATGAAAAAATTTTATTAAATTTAATAATAATTAAGAAATCTAATTTAAATTTTTTTAATTGAGTTTTTTTCTGTTCTAAAGAATTTATTCTGTGATTTGTAATTTTTTTATTAAAAAACATTACTGGTACAGGTTCGAAAGTCATAACCCCAAAAGGTATCTTATTTTTTTTAGCTTTTTGTTTTGCTTCTTTGATAACTTTTTGATGTCCTAAATGTAGGCCATCAAAGTTACCTATTGCTATTACACCGTTACAATGTTTTTTATTTAAATTTGGATTATTGTAAATCTTCATTTTACCATTTTAATTCTCTTTGAAAAAAATTCGCTTTTACATCATATTTTTCTAAAAGTTTTTTAAGTTCGGAAAAGTTATTGAATTCTTTCCTATGCACACCTTCAGATATAAATATGCAATCTATTTTTAAATTATTCGCTCCTTTAATGTCTGTTCTTAAATTGTCACCGATGGCTAAAACTTTTTCATTAGAGCTAAAACACATATTATAAACCTCTTTGTGTGGTTTACCAAAATAAATAACTTCTCCTCCTAGATCCTCAAAAACTTTCGCAACAGAACCTGCGCATAATTCCTCAACACTGCCCCTATGCACTATTAAATCTGGATTGGTACAAATTAATTTTTTTGAAACATGTTTGAATAAAAAATTTTTATAATAATTTAAATCATTATCATAATCATCAAATAATCCAGTACATAAAATAAAATCGCAACTCTGAAGATCAGTTCTATTATTTTTTACTTTTTCAAACACAGAAATATCTCTAGCTGGCCCTAGATGATAAAATGTTTTTCCAAATTTTTTTTGGTTTATTGCATGCATTGCTGCTTCACCTGAGGTCATAACATGCTCAAGATATTTTTTGTCCATTTTCATTTTAAGTAAAAAATTAATTACTTTTGAACTGGGCCTAGGTGCGTTGGATAAAAATACTATTTTTTTTGAATTTTTTTTTAATTTTTCTACTGCTTCTATAGCATTTGGATTAAGTACAACTCCATTATGCATTACTCCCCATAAGTCTATAATAAAAGTGTCGTAGTTTTCGAATATTTCTTCTAAATGGTTTAGTTCTTTCAATGTATAATTATCTCCTTTTAATGCTTATTAATACAGTATTTAATGGTTTTTTTAATGATTTTTGCCTCTTGAAATATAGTTAAAACTTACCATATCAAGACTAAGTAAAAATTTATAGGAGAAAATACATATGAAATTTAGACCTCTGCACGATCGTGTGCTTATCAAAGTGTTAGACAGTGAGGAAAAAACTGCCGGCGGTATTATTATACCGGACACTGCTAAAGAAAAACCTCAAGAAGGTGAAGTTGTGGCTGTAGGACCAGGTGCCAAAAACGAAAACGGTAAAGTTTCTACAATGGATGTTAAAGTTGGAGACATTGTACTTTTCGGAAAATGGTCTGGCACTGATGTCAAAATTGACGGTAAAGAATACAGCATTATGAAAGAGTCAGACATAATGGGTATTTCAAAAAGTAAAAAATAAACTTTATAGGAGAAAAAATGGCAAAAATAATAAAATTTGATACTGAGGCAAGATCAAAAATGCTCACTGGAGTAAACACTCTTGCTAACGCCGTAAAAGTTACATTGGGTCCAAAAGGACGAAATGTAGTGATGGATAAATCTTATGGTGCTCCAAGAACTACAAAAGACGGTGTTTCAGTTGCAAAAGAAATCGAACTTGAAGATAAATTCGAAAACATGGGTGCTCAAATGGTAAAAGAAGTTGCTAGCAAAACAAATGATAATGCAGGTGACGGAACTACCACTGCAACTATTTTAACTCAAGCGATTGTTAACGAAGGGCTTAAATACGTTACAGCTGGGATGAACCCAATGGATATCAAAAGAGGTATCGATAAAGCAGTTGAGCAAGTAATTGATAAATTAAAAACATCATCAAAAAAAGTTAAAGCTAATGAAGAAGTTGCTCAAGTTGGAACAATTTCAGCAAATGGAGAAAAATCTATTGGTGATATGATTTCTAAAGCTATGCAAAAAGTTGGTAATGAAGGTGTAATTACAGTCGAAGAAGCAAAAGGGGTTGAAACTGAATTAGATGTGGTTGAAGGTATGCAGTTCGATAGAGGATATCTTTCTCCTTATTTCGTGACTAATACTGAGAAGATGACAACTGAGCTTGAAAATCCTTTGGTTCTTTTAGTTGAGAAAAAATTAACAAACTTACAACCAATGGTACCATTATTAGAGTCAGTGGTACAAGCCAATAGACCATTAATGATAATTTCTGAAGATGTTGAAGGTGAAGCTTTAGCAACTTTAGTTGTAAACAAGTTAAGAGGTGGTCTAAAAGTGGTTGCGGTTAAAGCGCCTGGCTTTGGTGATAGACGAAAAGCTATGTTAGAGGATATTGCTATCTTAACTGGAGGACAGGTTATCTCAGAGGATCTTGGAATTAAATTAGAAAACGTTAAAATTGGAGATCTTGGTTCTTGCAAGAAAGTAAAAATTGATAAAGAGAACAGTACAATTGTAGCTGGTGAAGGTAAGAAATCTGATATCGAAGCTAGATGTAATCAAATTAGATCTGAAATTAATGAAACAACATCTGATTATGATAAAGAGAAACTTCAAGAAAGATTAGCTAAACTTGCCGGTGGTGTTGCTGTTATTAAAGTTGGCGGTGCTACAGAAGTTGAAGTAAAAGAGAGAAAAGATAGAGTTGAAGACGCTCTAAATGCAACTAGAGCTGCTGTTGAAGAAGGAGTAGTAATCGGTGGTGGATGTGCGTTACTTTATGCTGCGCAAGATTTAGATGGTGTAAAGGTAAAAGGTGATGACCAAAAAGCTGGTGTAGAAATAGTTAAAAAAGCCCTACAAGCACCAATTAGACAAATTACTGCTAACGCAGGTGTAGATGGTTCTGTAGTCGTAGGTAAACTTTTAGAGGGTAAAAAAGCTTCTCAAGGTTACGATGCTCAGAACGAAGACTATGTAGATATGTTTGCAAAGGGAATTATTGATCCAACTAAAGTTGTAAGATCAGCATTACAAGATGCTGCTTCTATAGCTGGACTATTAATTACAACTGAAGCAATGATCGCAGACAAACCTGAGGAAAAAGATGCTGGTCCTGCAATGCCTCCAATGGGCGGTGGCATGGGTGGCATGGGTGGCATGGGTGGCATGGGAATGTAATTTCACCTAGTCAAAAGATTTTAAAAAAGGCTGCAGTTTTGCAGCCTTTTTTTTTGCATTAAATAAACATGCATTTGAACTTAATATCAATCCATCTTTAAGAACTCTTAAATTATTATCAGCCAAAGTTTTACCTGTTGAAGTTATATCTGTAATGATTTCAGAAGAGCCTATAAATGGATAAGTTTCGGTAGCACCAAGACTAGGAACCAATTTATATTGAGTAACTCCTTTGGAAATCAAAAAATCGTTAGTCAAATTCGGATATTTAGTTGCTACTCTCAATCTATAATTTCTTTTAGATCTAATATCGAATGATACCTCCTCAAGATCAGCTATCGTCTGTACATCTATCCAATCATCTGGCACTGCAATAACTAAGTTTGCATTACCGAAATCAAGTTTTTTATGAACATTTATTTTACTCTGTAAAATTTTATCAGATTCTTTTAATAGATCTAACCCTGATATGCCTATATCTAAAGTTCCATCTCCTAATCTTTGAATAATTTCTTTAGCGTGAAGAAAAATAATCTTGATATTAGGTTTATTTTTAATAGTTCCGAAATAATTTCTTTCTTTTTCACTTTGTAAAATCTTATGTCCTCTACCATTGAAAAATGATATCGCTTTATCTTTTAATCGTCCTTTACTTGGTAAACCTATGGTAACAAAATCTATCATATGTTTTTTAAATTAATTGCAGCACCAACTGCTGGGGTGTTCTTTTTAGCTCCCAAACTTTTAAGTAAATCATCATAGCGACCTCCCCTAGCTATTTCTTTTTTACCCGAGAATACTTCAAACACAATTCCAGTATAATATTCTACATCTCTACCAAAATTTGCGATGAAATTGATATCTTGATTAAGTTTTTTCAAATAAAGAATGGATTTAAAATCTTTAAATATAGTTTTTTTGAGCTTATTTTTTTTAGCAAAATCAAATAACCTTTTATCAAGATCTGAGAGTTTACAGCTTATCTTTAAAAAGGATTTTATTATTTTTACAATTTTTTTTCCATCAACAAATGATCTTGGATCTTTAATTTTTTTGTCAAATCTTTTCAAAATTTCTGATATCGATCTTCCAGCAATCAACTTATTCTGATCTCTTTTTTTCATTTCGTAAAATCTTTTTTTATCCGCATCAAAAGTAACTGCGTCAATATCAGTATTTTTTTCCAATCTTTTTAAAAGCTCATCGAAGTAGTTAGGTCTCCAAAAATGTCTTATAAGCCTAAGCTTCCATCTTTCAGGCATATCCAAAGCATTAATTAAACTTTTAAACATACCGATGTCTCCAATTTTAATTAGTATTTTTTTTCTTTTTATTTTTTTTACAGAGCTTAAAATTGTGCTCATAATTTTAAAATCATCTTGAACTTGATTTTTTGAACCTAGAATTTCAATACCTAATTGGTCATTAATGAAATCTGTACCTTTATTACTTGATCTTCTATAAGCTTGACCAGAATAGTAAATTTTTGAAGGTGATTTTTTTTTTATAAAGCCAATACAAGATGCTACTGTTAAATCCGGTCTTAGGCACATTGTTTTTCCATCTTCTCTATCAAAAGAAAGCATTGAACTTCTAAACTTTTCTCCTGATCTCTCAATAATATAATCTGAGTCTAGAAGCACATCAGGATCTGACAAAACAAAACCATTTTTTTTAAAGTTTTTAATTATAGTTTCAGATAATTTTTTTGATTTCATTTGCTAATTCATTAATTTTTATCGATTGTTCTTTACCACTACTTAAATTTCTTAAGGTTAGTTTGCCTGATTTTATCTCGTCTTCACCATATAAAATAACAGCTGGAGATTTTATTTTATTCGCATATTCCATTTGTTTTTTCAATTTACTTTCTCCAGGATAAATTTCTACGCTGATACCTGCTTTTCTTAATATTGTTTGTACGTTTATATATTCTTTCATTGAGTTTTTATCAAAAATACAAATTACAACAGGTTTCGATTGTTTTATCTTAAATTCCTTTTTCTGCATTAATGCGAAAACTAAACGATCTAAACCTATGGATATACCTGTTGCAGGTGCATTAAAGCTACCGAAATTATTTACTAAGTTGTCGTATCTACCTCCCCCGCCAATGGAACCAAATTGAATTACTTGTCCTTTAATGTTTTTTACATCAAATTTTAAATTCACTTCAAAGATTACTCCAGTATAATATTCTAGGCCTCTAATAATTGATGGATCAAATTCAAAATTATTGAAATTGTAATCATTAAAAATTTTAAATATTTCAATCAGATCTTCTGTTTCAGGTGATTTTTTCTTAAGTGTTTCTTCTATAACCTCAATATCCTCAGATTTTAAATTCGCGCCTTTTGTGAAATCTCCAGATTTGTCTCTTCTACCAGCACCTAACAATTCTTTTACTCCATCCCAACCAAATCTATCAAGTTTGTCTAGAGCTCTTAAAGCTGTAAGTTTTTGCCGGTTTTCCTTTATATTTATTTTTTTAAATAAATCTTCAGTTATTTTACGCGATGAAATCTTTATTATATATTCTAATTTAGTAAGACCGCATTTTTCGAGAATTTCTGAAATCATGACACATAATTCAGCATCTGCTTGTAAACTATTTGTTCCTACAAAATCAGCATCGAATTGTAAAAATTCTCTAAATCTGCCAGGACCTGGTTTTTCGTTTCTCCAAACAGTACCTAGTTGATATCTTTTAAATGGCTTAGGAATTTCTAAATAATTTTTTGCAACGTACCTAGCAAGTGGGGCTGTGAGATCATATCTTAAAGATAACCACTTATTTTCATCCTTAAATGAAAATACACCTTCATCAGGTCTATCTTTATCAGGCAAAAATTTGCCAATACTATCCGAATACTCAAAACTTGGAGTTTCGAGATATTGAAAACCGTATTTGATCATAACATCTTTAATATTTGAAATTATAAAATCACGTACGAGTAATTCTTTTTCTTGTCTGTCTACAAAACCTAAAGGAAGCTCTTTAGAAGGTTTGTTGTTATTTTTTTTTGTCATTGTTTGGTACAGCAGGGTGGATTCGAACCACCGACCCCTAGTTCCACAAACTAGTGCTCTAACCAACTGAGCTACTGCTGCATCCCTGTTATTTTTATCTTAATTTTAGTTAAATTTATATATTTTTGATTATAAGCTAAGCAATAGCTTAGCGTGCATTCTGTGCGAATTTGATCTTACTGTCGAAATGATTCTTTCTTTTATAATCATATGGAATATTTAGAAAATAATTGTGTCTATTTCAAGATGAAATTAGCGGGACAAAAAAATAGTTCAGACTAATTTAATGTCCCGATAATCAGTGATTTTGGAAATTTAGATTAAGATGTTTTCTGCAGTTTTACTGCTGAAGGACCTTTTTCTGTGCTCTCCACTTCAAACGTTAACTCATCACCCTCGTTTAAATACTTTAAACCAGCTTCTCTAACAGCAGAAGAATGGACGAACACGTCTTTTTCTTTGTCTTCTCTTTCAATGAAACCATATCCTTTAGTTCCATTGAACCACTTTACTTTTCCTTTTAGTGTACTCATATTTACTTTTTTCCTTATTATTATTAACTTTAACTAACTATAAGTTAGTATTGTTCACCTTAAATAGATTTGCTTGATGAAAGTCAAGAGTAGAAATATATTATTTGACGCAATTGTTTTTTTGCAACAATATTAAGATAAAAACGTAATCAAGGCAGTGATTACTACTAATCCCAAGCCCCCGTAAATATACTTATTTTTGATCAAATGATATGTAAATCTTCTAATATCTGTTTCTTTATAACTTAAATTACCTTTAGACAAATCCGATGACTCGAGGAACCCTTTATCCCTACCAATTTGTAAAAATTTTGCTTTTCGGTGATCATAGATTTCGTCTCTACTATAATTTTCAAAATTTTTTAAATTTTTAATAATTGAATTTTTAATATCTAGAGCAATATTTTCTGGATCTCGATGAGCACCACCCAAAGGCTCAGGGATGACCTCGTCAATAATTTTTAGTTTTAATAAATCTTTTGCAGTTAATTTCATAGCTTCAGCTGCTTGTAAAGATTTACTTGGATCTCGCCAAAGTATAGATGCACATCCTTCAGGAGAAATTACTGAATAGATTGAATTCTCTAACATAATTACTTTGTTTGATGATGCTAAAGCAATGGCTCCACCAGATCCGCCTTCGCCAATAATTATAGAAATATTTGGAACTTTTAGAGACATGCAGCATTCAATTGAATTTGCAATTGCAGATGCTTGACCTCTTTGCTCCGCGCCAATTCCAGGATAAGCTCCCGGTGTGTCTATAAAACTTATCACTGGTATTTTAAATCTGTCTGCAAGTTTCATAAGTCTAATACATTTTCTGTATCCTTCTGGTCTCATCATTCCAAAATTTCTCTCTATCCTACTATTTAAATCTTCTCCTTTTTCTTGACCAATTACCAAAACAGATTTACTGTCTATTAAACCAAAACCAGCAATAACGGATTTGTCGTCACCAAAATATCTATCTCCTGAAAGTAAAGTAAATTGTGAAAATATTTTTTTTATATAAAAGTTTGCCTTTGGTCGGTCTTCGTGCCTAGCAACTTGTGTTCTTTGCCAGCTATTTAAATTTGAATAAATTTCCTCTAACTTTTGATTTATCTCTTGCTGTGTATTTTTGATCTTATTTGTATCAACTTCTGAGATCCCTTCTACCCCGAATGGGCTTTTTAAACTATCAACCTCTTGTTCTAAGGCTTTAATTTCTTTTTCAAAATCTAAATAATTTTTCATATAAAATGATACAATAATGCTAGTATTATTATATTATAAAATAATGTAAAGGTCGGCTCTTAATGAAAATAATTGATAAAAATGAGCTTAAAATTAGTTCTACATTGTTCGAGTTTATAAATAATGAGGCAATCCCTGGGACTAATATCGAATCTGAGGATTTTTGGTCTAAGTTTTCAAAGTTTGTTTATGAGCTTGCCCCACTAAATAAAGATTTAATTAAAAAAAGAGAAATTATTCAACAGAAAATAGATCAGTGGCATAAATCTAATCAAGGCAAAGAAATAGATAAAAAAGAATATTCAGATTTTTTAAAATCTATTTCTTATCTAATAGAGGAAAAACAAGATTTTATTATAGAGACCTCAAATGTAGATGAGGAAATATCTTCTATAGCAGGACCACAACTTGTTGTACCAGTAGATAATGCAAGATATGCTTTGAATGCTGCTAACGCAAGGTGGGGTAGCTTGTACGATACTTTATACGGAACAGATGTAATTAAAGGTAAAAGATACTCAGAATATAACGCTGAGAGAGCTAAAAAGGTAATAGAGTATGTGAGAAATTTCTTAGATGAAAGTTTTCCTTTATCAATATCAAGCTGGATGGAAATTACAAAAATAAAGATTGAAGATAAAAGATTATTACTACTTAAAGAGTCTGAAAAGAATTATCTCAAAAACGAAAATCAATTTA
Source organism: uncultured Pelagibacteraceae bacterium (assembly GCA_902619495.1). Taxonomy (GTDB): domain Bacteria; phylum Pseudomonadota; class Alphaproteobacteria; order Pelagibacterales; family Pelagibacteraceae; genus Pelagilacustribacter. The sequence goes on along the minus strand of CACNEM010000003.1, from coordinate 116,947 downwards.
TTGGTTATAATGGAGAAAAAGATAACCCGAGTTCAATTTTAATTAAAAACAATAATCTTCATATTGATATTTTAATAAATGATAAAAATGAAGTAGGAAAAAATGATAAAGCCTCTATAGCTGATGTGATAGCTGAGTCAGCTTTATCTACGATTGTTGATAATGAAGACTCTGTTGCTGCTGTTGATGCAGAAGATAAAGTAAAATGTTACAGAAATTGGCTTGGGTTAATGAAAGGTGATCTGATAGCTAATATAGAGAAAAATGGAAAAAAATTTGTAAGGAAATTAAATCCTAATAGAAATTATACTTCAAAAAATGGGCAGAAAATGAGTCTTCACGGAAGAGCATTGCTTTTAAATAGAAATGTAGGTCATTTAATGACTAACCCTGCTATAATACTTAAAGATGGATCTGAAATACCAGAAGGTATTATGGATGCTTTTATATCCACTTTATGTGCCTTACACGATTTTAAAAATAAAAATAATTCCAGAACAGGGTCAGTTTATATTGTTAAACCTAAAATGCATGGACCTGAAGAAGTTTCTTTTACAAATACTTTGTTTGAAAAGGTTGAAGAAACACTAGGAATAAAAAAGTTTTCAATAAAAGTAGGTATTATGGATGAGGAAAGAAGAACTACTGTTAACTTAAAAGAGTGTATAAGAAAAGTTAAAGAAAGAATCGTTTTTATTAATACAGGTTTTTTAGATCGTACTGGAGATGAAATGCACACTTCATTTGAAGCAGGTCCGATGATTTTTAAAGGAGAAATGAAAAAATCATTATGGTTGAATACTTATGAAGATTGGAATGTAGACGTAGGTTTAAAATGTGGCTTTTCTGGAAAAGCACAAATTGGAAAAGGTATGTGGGCTATGCCTGATCAAATGGCAAATATGATGGAACAAAAAATTGGTCATCCAAAATCTGGCGCTAATTGCGCTTGGGTTCCTTCTCCAACTGCCGCTACTCTGCACGCCTTACATTATCACAGAGTTAATGTTTTCAATGAACAAAAAAAAATTAAAACGAGAAAACAAGCTAATGTAAATGATATACTTGAAATACCAAAAGCTGATAGACCTAACTGGTCTATTGAAGATATAAACAGAGAATTAGAAAATAATGCTCAAGGAATATTGGGATATGTAGTCAGATGGATTGATCAGGGAATAGGTTGTTCGAAGGTTCCTGATATTAATAACATAGGATTAATGGAAGATAGAGCTACACTTCGTATTTCATCACAACATATAGCTAATTGGTTACACCATGGTATTTGTAAAGAGGAACAAGTAATGGATGTAATGAAAAAAATGGCTAAAACTGTTGATTCACAAAATGCAAATGATCCGAAATATAAAAAAATGTCTGACGATTTTGCAAATTCTACAGCTTTCTCGGCTGCATGTGATTTGGTTTTCAAAGGACGGGTACAGCCCTCGGGTTATACTGAGCCCCTTCTTCATAAAAAAAGGTTGGAAAAAAAATTAAATAATTAATTATCTGTAACTGGAACTCTATTCTTAAAAGCAGAAAACAAAGTTCCGTCATCAAGTTGCTCGATTTCTCCACCCACTGGAAGTCCTTGGGCTAATTTAGTAATTTTAATCTTATCACTTTTAATTGTATCTTCTATATAGTGTGCTGTGGTTTGGCCTTCTACTGTTGCACTTGTAGCTATTATCACCTCTTTAAGGTTATTTTTTTTTATTCTTTTTACTAATGACTCTATGAGCAAATTTTTTTGCTCATAATGCTCATTAGAATTTAATGTACCCCCTAAAATATGGTAATGACCTTTATATATGTTTGCTGAATCTATAACCCACATATCAGCTAAATTTTCAACAACACAAATTTTGTCATAAGAATTATCTGATGAACAAATACATATTTTATCAATTATTTTAAGATTACCACAATCAACACATCTAACTACTTTTTTATAAACTTGAGCTAATGATTTAGCTAAAGGCTTTACCATATTGTCTTTATTGTTTATTAATTTTAAAATTATTCTTTTTGCTGACTTCGGACCGAGTCCTGGCAGTTTTGAAAATTGTTGTATAAGTTCGTTTATTTCAGGAATATCATTATCCATTAAAAAGGCATTTTAAAATCTAATGGCAAATTTAATCCTCCCGTGACTTTGGACAATTCTTCCGCAGATTTTTTTTTTAAGTTTTCTTTAGCATTATTATATGCTGCTATAATAAGATCGTTGATAATTTCTTGGTTTTCTTTTTTAGCTGGTTCTGAAATTTCAATAGATTTTATCTCATAATTTCCAGTCAAAGTGACTTTTACTAAGTTTCCTCCTGACATGCCTGTTACTTCAATTTTTTTTATTTGTTCTTGTACATCTTTCATTTTTTCCTGCATCGCTTTTGCCTTTGAAAGCATATCTGAAAAATTAGTCATTTATTCTTTATCCTCTATTTCAATTAATTTCGCATCTGGAAAAGCTTTTTTAATATCGCTTGCTATTTTATTTTTTTTGAATTCTTCGATTTGATTATTTTGATTTTCTATATTTTTTTCATAAATACTTTTTACTTCATTATTTTTACTCAAAGTGATTATCCATCTCTCACCAGTCCATTGAAGAAGTTTTTCTGTTAAAGTTTTTATAAAATTTTTATTTAATTTTTCATTAAAGCTTATATTTATTTTGCCTTTATTAAAACTTACTAATTTAACATTTCTCTCCAGGTCATACTTAAGCTCAATTTCTTTTTCTACGTTTGCTTTATCTATCAAAGACTGAAAGCTTGTGATCTTAAATTTATTATTTTGATTTTTTACTGTTAAATTTTTAATTGGATCTGATTTAATTTGATCTGTACTTTTTAATTGATTTTTTATTTTATTTGGTAAATTTGTTTCCAGAGCATTATTGTCGATTTTTTTTCCAGAAAGAGTCTCGTTACTTGTAAATTTTACTCCAGAACCTATATCTAATTCTTTTTTTTCATCAATGTTTTTTAGGTGTATTAGTTGCATAATATACATTTCTAAAGTTAGATTTTCATTTCCAACTATTCTTAAATCATCAATCGTTTTAATAGTTAATTGCCAAAAAAGTCCTATATCTTGCATATCAATGTTTTTTGAATACTGGTCTACCATTTCCACTTCGGCTTCTGAAATGGATGTATCTTTTTCAATTGGTCCCAGATTAATTCTTCTGCTAAAAAGATATATCACCTCTAGTATGTCATTAAGGAAGTTTTTAGCATCTAAACCGTCATTGATAAGTTCATTTAAATACTTTAATGCATCTTTTTCTTTTCCATTTAATATTTCCTTAAAAAGTAAAATTACTTTACTTTTATCTGCAAGACCCAGCATTTCTCTTACTTCTTGATCTTCGATAGGTTTACCATCATTTATTGACTGAGAAATTAAGGCACGATCAAGTAGTGAAATTGAGTCTCTCACTGATCCCTCTGACGTTTTAGCAATTAATTTAATTGCATCATCGGTAATTTTGCCTTTTTCTTTCAGAGCTATATTTTTTAAGTGTTTGCATAAATTTTCTATACTAACTCTTTTTAAATCAAATCTTTGACATCTAGATAAAATTGTAACAGGTATTTTGCGAGCTTCAGTAGTCGCTAATATAAATTTTAAGCTTGGCGGAGGCTCTTCCAATGTTTTAAGTAAACCATTGAAAGCTTGTTTTGAGAGCATGTGCACTTCGTCAATAATAAATATTTTGTACTTAGCGCTAGTTGGACTATATTTAGAATTCTCGATTAGTTCTCGAACGTCATCAATTCCTGTTTTAGAGGCTGCATCCATTTCTAAAACATCCATATGATTAGAGTCGACAATTTCTTTACAATGACACTTCTCACTTACGTTACACTTTTCTCCTAAAGAAAAATTTTTTGTACAATTTAAAGCTTTTGCAATTAAACGAGCTGTTGTAGTTTTACCAACACCTCTTATTCCAGTTAATAAATAAGCGTTAGGAGTTTTTCCAAGTTTGATTGCATTAGTGATGGTTTGTGCCATAACCTCTTGTCCAATCAAATCTTTAAACTCTTGTGGTCTATATTTTAGTGCTAATATTTTATTTTTCATTTCAAAGAGGCAGGCAACAACCTGAAAAATTTTCATTACGGCTGCTTCTTTTCAGACCTGACCGGGTTTATGAAACATCCACCTGATGCCAACCTCAATATGAGTATATCAAGATAAATTTAAATACCACAAGGCTAGAATCTAATTTTGTGGACTATTTTTGCCTAAATGTAGAAGCTTCATAAACGCCCAATATATCTAAAGTTTCAGTATGAAAGCCAAGTTCCTCAAGAGCTTTCTTTACTTCAGGTTGTTCTAGGTGGCCCTCTAAATCAAGATAAAAGTTTGCTTGATCAAAAGTATTTTTAACTGAAAAACTTTCTAGTTTGGTTAAATTTACTTGGTTAGTAGCAAACCCTCCTAAACATTTATAAAGTGCCGATGGTTCACTCTTAACTCTAAAAATACAACTTGTTATATATTTTTTATTTTTTGAAAATTCGGGTTGTTCAATTGTTTTTCCCATTATTAAGAAACGAGTTACATTTCCTTTCTCATCCTCTATGTTTTTTTCTAAAATCTTTAAATTGTAAATTTTTGCAGATAATTCAGATGCGATAGCAGCAATTGATTTATCTTTACCCTCTGCTAGGTCCTTAGCAGAACCTGCTGTATCCGCAGAGATAATCGATTTAAATTTTCTTTTATTAATTATATTTTGACACTGGCCAATAGCTTGAGCATGACTTCTTACAAATTTAATATCTACAATTTTAGCATCAGGTTTACATAAAAGATTATGTTCTACCATTTGAAAATACTCTCCATGAATTTGAAGTTTATACTTTGGAAGAAGATAGTGAATATCTGCAACTCTACCAGCTAAAGAGTTTTCTATAGGTATTACTATTTTAAACTGTGGATCATTATAAGCCTGCTTAAAAGTTTCTTCAAAAGTTGAACACGTTTTAATTTCTGCTCCTTTGTATAAATTTTCTGCAGCGATATGTGAGTAAGCTCCTAATTCCCCTTGTATAGCAATTTTAATTTTGTTCATTTTTTTCCATTATTTTTTTTACTTTAATCAAATCTTTTTCTGTATCTACACTTAATGGAGGAAAATTGATATAGCCAACATGTATTGACATATCATTTTCCATAGCTCTGAGTTGTTCTAATTTTCTATTTAATTCAAGTTTTGATCTTTTTAGGTTTACAAATCTTTGTAATGATTCATTTGTGAAACCATAAATTCCAATGTGATGATATACTTGATGCTTAGATTTTGGATTTTCTCTCACAAAATCAAGTGCCTCCATAAAATTTTGGGGTTTGAGTTTTTCTTTAGTGATAACTTTGACAACATTTCCATCCTCAAGCTCAGAATTTGAGCCTAATTTACTTGCCAAAGTACCTATCTCACATTTACCCAAATTCATATAATTAATTAAATTTTTTATTTCTTGGGGTTCAATGTTTGGCATATCGCCTTGGAGATTTACTATAATATTTGGCTTTCTGTTTAAAGTTTCTTTAAAAACTTCGAAAACTCTGTCAGTACCTGTTTCATGGTAAGATGATGTTTGTACTGCATTTCCTCCAAAATTTTTAACTACCTCTATTATTTTTTGATCTGGTGTTGCAACGTAAACTTCGCCTGAATTAGATTTAATAGCTGCCTCGTATACATGGAGAATCATCTCTTTATTGTTTATAAGTTTTAGAGGTTTGTTGGGTAAACGTTTAGCGTCTAATCTTGATGGTATTATTATTGCAGTTTTATTCATAATTATGCGTCTTAGAGACGCAAAAAAATTTGGTAATTTTAAGTTTTTTTTTTAAAACTCGTGTTATACGTCTTTAAAGTATTTATCAAAAATATGGATAGTTTTGAATTAAATAAAATAATAGCTGCAGTCCTTTTAACCGCTTTAATTGTTATTGGTATTGGAAAATTCACGGACATACTATTTCACGTAGATAAGCCAGAACAATCAGCATATAAAGTTGACGGCTTAGAGGTGGCCTCAACTAGCGAGACAGCTGAAAAAACTGAAAAGGTTTTAGAGGTAGTCGACATAAAAGCTTTATTAGCCATGGGAGATCTAGCCCATGGGGAAAAAGTTTTTAAAAAATGTAGCGCTTGTCATATGATAGCGGCAGGTGGAAAAAATATGATAGGTCCAAACTTGTGGAATGTGATTGGAAGAACAGCCGGTTCGGTTAGTGATTATAAATATTCTAAAGCAATGGTTGCTTATGCTAAAGAATGGTCTTTTGAAGAAATGAATAGTTACTTAATTAAACCCCAAGCATATATTAAAGGAACTAAAATGGCTTTTGCTGGGCTTAGAAAAGAAAAAGATAGAGCGTCAGTTATTTTATATATGAATTCAAAAGGTGATAATCCAAAACCTTTACCTTAATCTAAACACCACTTAATAATACTTTTTTGAGCGTGTACTCTGTTTAACGCTTGTCTCCAAACAACTGATTGATTTCCATCTATAACTTCATTCGTAACCTCTTCACCCCTTCCTACTGGAAGACAATGCATAAAAATAGCATCTGAATTAGCCTTGCTCATTAATTTTTTATTAACTTGGTAAGGTTTCAAAGTTTTCTTTTTGGAAACTTTATTCACTTTGTCATTCATCGAGATCCATTTATCAGTCATTACGCAATCCGAACCTGTAACAGCTTCTAAAGGTTTACTCGTAATTGTTAACTTTACTTTCTCTTTTTTAGCTAACTTTAATATATTTTTGTTTGGAGAATATTTTTTTGGGCAACCAATTATCAGTTTAAAATTAAATTTACCAGCAGCTTCAATTAAAGAATTAGACATATTATTATTACCATCTCCAATCCAAGAAACAGTTTTCCCTTCAATCGAACCATTGCTTTCCTCATAAGTAAGAATATCTGACATAATTTGACATGGATGGCTCACGTCAGAAAGACCATTAATAATTGGAATATCTAAATATTTTCCAAACTCTTCCAAGTTCTTGTGAGACGATGTTCTTAACATGACGATATCAACATACTCTGATAAGACTTTTGCTGTATCTTTTAAAGTCTCTTCTCCCTTCCCATAATGTATTCCATCAGGATTTAAGATAATTGATGATCCACCTAATTGTTTAACTGCGATGTCGAAAGACATTCTTGTTCTTGTTGAGGGTTTCTCAAAAATCATAGCCATCGATTTTCCCTCAAAAGGCTTATCTGCATCGGGTGCAGATTTATTCAGACCAGATCTATTTTGTTTTCTCTTTTTGGCTTCTTCAATTATTGCTCTAAGCTCTGATGAAGAACAGTCAGAGATATTAATAAAATTTTTCATTTAAATGTTTTGCAAACTTTCTCTATTATTTTTAAACCTAAGTTAATTTCATTCTTTGTTACATTTAAAGGAGGCAAAAGTCTGACAACGTTCTCTGCGGCTCTAACTGTAAGTAGATTATTATCTAAAAGTTTTTGAATAAATTTAGCTTGATTTACATGAAGACAAAGACCAATAAGAAGTCCTTTTCCTCTCACTTCTTTTATAATTTTAGGATATTTTTTTTTAATTTTATCAAGTTGCCCAATAAAATATTTTCCATTTTTGCTTACATTGTTTAAGAAACCTTTTTTAAACATTATATCCATAACTGCATTACCAGCACTCATTGCTAATGGGTTTCCTCCAAATGTTGACCCATGCGTTCCTGGTTTCATACCTGAGGCTACTTTTTTATTTAATAAAACTGCGCCTATTGGAAAACCACCTCCAATCCCTTTTGCTATTGGAACAATATCTGGCTTAATTTTTGCATATTCAAAAGCAAAAAATTTACCGCTTCTTCCAACTCCACATTGTACTTCATCAAGAATTAGTAAAATTTTTTTCTTATTGCATAGTTTTCTTAAGCCTTTGAGACAAAAATCTGGAATAACTTTAATGCCCCCTTCTCCCATGATTGTCTCAACCATGATTGCTGCTGTTCTACTAGTTATCGCTTTTTCTAAACCTTTGTGATCACCAAAGTTAAAGTGATCAAAACCATCTACTTTAGGCTTAAAACCTTCAATAGCTTTTTTACTATTACTAGCAAAAATAGCTGCAATAGTTCTCCCATGAAAACTATTATTAATACAAAGAACTCTATTTTTTCTTGGTTGACCCTTTGAATAAAAATATCTTCTAGCGAATTTTATAGCTGCCTCTGTTGCTTCTGCACCAGAATTTTGAAAAGTTACATAGTCCGCAAATGTTTTTTGGGCAAGTCTTTTCGCTAATCTCTCTTGCTCAGGGATAATGAAAACATTTGAAACGTGCCACAATTTTTTAGATTGTTTATTAATAGATTTTATTAAATAGTCATTAGCATGACCAAGGCAATTTACAGCAATTCCTTGAACGAAATCTAAATATTTCTTTCCATTAGTTGTATATAAGAAACTTCCTTTTCCCTTTGAAAAAGAGATTTTCTTTCTGTTATAAGTATTTAAAATTTTACTCATGATTTTATTTTATAGCCTTTTTTATACAATAAATAACAAACAAGCCAGCTAACAAAGCTTAAGGCAGTTAAATATACCAAGCCAATAGAGATTGAACCGTCTGAAGTACCAATAAAACTATATCTAAAACCATCAATCATATAAAAAAATGGATTAACTTTACTTATAGCTTGCAAAAAGTCAGGGAGTCTCTCTATTGAATAAAAAGTACCTGATAAGAAAGATAATGGAACTATTATAAAATTAGTGACTGTTGCCATATGATCGAATTTTTCGGCCCACAGTCCAGCAATTATTCCTATATTTCCTAAAATAAAAGAAGAAAGTAAGGTGAATGCTACAAGCGTTAAATAATTTTTAATTTCGATATCAATTATTAAATGAAATACAATAATTGAAACTATTCCGATTACGACGCTTCTTGTTACAGCTGCAAGTGAAACTGAGATGGTAACTTCTCCAGCAGATAAGGGAGCAAATAATAAATCAACTATAGTTCCATCAATTTTCTTAATCATAAAAGATGATGAGGAATGTGAAAAAGATTGCTGAATTACCTGCATAGAAATCAACCCTGGCGCTAAAAAAGTTATAAAAGGCACTCCAAGTACATCGCCTCTATCTGCTCCAATAGCTAAAGATAAAACAAGTAAAAACAGTAAAGATGAAATTAATGGGGAAAAAATAGTTTGTATCCACACAATTAAGAATCTTAGGACTTCTTTTTTATATAAAGTCCATGTTCCGTACCAATTCACTAATCCAAATCTTCTTTTTCCAATTTTATATTTTTTCGAAATTTCAACCATTGATAGTCTTATAACCTGTTATTAAAAAAACTGTGCAAAACTAAATCTACTCACAGCTTTGATGCGTTTTAATGTTTTAAACCCCAATATTATGCCCTAAGTTTTTAATAATTACTAAATATTGTAATTGTATACTATGAGTTGGACAGAAGAAAAAGTCGCTAAATTAAAAGAACTCTGGTCAAAAGGGCATACTGCAAGTCAGATAGCCGAAGCATTAGGTGACACCACTAGAAACGCAGTAATTGGAAAAGCTCATAGGTTAAATTTAGAAGCTAGAGCCCCTTCCAAGCAATCTAATTCACCTAGAACCAATGATAATAAGCAGATTAGAAGAGGACCTGCACCGACATCAAGAAAAGCTAAATTTCAATCAATATTATTAGATAAAAACTTCGAGCCAGAAAACCCTAAATCACTTGAAGAACTTACAGATGAAACATGCAAGTGGCCTATCGGTCATCCTAATGAGGAGAAATTCTATTTTTGCGGTAGAAAGCCTGAAGGAGATTTTCCTTATTGCAAACTTCATGTTTTGTATGCCTTTCAACCTAAAAATCAAAAAGACGATGATCTTGGTGATGAGATACCAGAATTTATCGAGAAAAAAGTCAAAGCCTCGTCTGGTTAACAAAACTTTAACATTACAATCATATAATTGACTATGAAGTTTATTAAAAAATACCTTAAATGGTTAAGTACTTTTTTAGTACTTACAGGTATTTTATTAACAAATTTGAATATGTATCCAATAAATATAATGTTTCATGGAGCGGGAGTTGTTGGTTGGACTATTGCAGGTTTTATTTCTAAGGATAAAGCAATATTAACCAATTTTGGGTTACAGATTCCATTATTTATTATTGGTTTTTATCAAATTTTGGTTCCGTAAGTTCGGGACACTTCAATACATTTTTTATGAGGAAAATAAAAACAATATTATTTGTTTGTACTGGAAACTCTGCAAGAAGCATAATAGCGGAAAGTATTGTAAACAATAATTTCCGAAATCAATTCATCGCATTTAGTGCTGGAAGTAATCCTTCAGGGAAAATCAATCCCTACATTAAAGAGTATCTTGAAGGAAAAAAATTTAATTTAGCCACGTATTATTCGAAAAATTTTGATGAATTTTTAAAAAATGATATTGATATTGATTACGTGATTACAGTTTGTAATAACGCCAATAAAGAAGTTTGTCCTGTATGGCCCAAAAAAAAGACCATTACGCACTGGGACATCGCGGACCCTGTTGAAAAAATTAAAAAAACTAAAAATAAAGATAAAATAAATTTAATAGCTGAAGAAACTTATAATATAATTAATGAAAAAATTAAACATTGGGTAAAAAATGAAAAGTAAAAAGATATTTATTGGTGAATTTATAGGAAGTTGTTTTTTAGTCATGATTATTGTTGGTTCAGGTATTATGGCTCAAAATCTAACTGATGATATCGCTGTAATGTTAATAGCGAATACTTTAGCTACAGGCGCAGGATTATTTGTTCTGATTACTTCAATCGGTGATATCTCCGGCGCACATTTCAATCCTGTCGTTACTTTAGCAATGTATTTTACCAACAAGATTAAAAAAAATTTAATTATCACTTATATCTCTGCTCAAATCTTAGGTTGCATGTTAGGGGTAATGTTAGCAAATTTTATGTTTGATCTTCCTTTGTTGCAGCTTTCACAGAAGATTAGACCTGGAATAAATATTTTTACAGCTGAGATCATTGCAACTTTTGGATTAATTTTTGTGATATTTGGATCTTTAAAGAGCGGCAAACTTGCGGTCGCTTCATCAGTAGCTACTTTTATAACAGCGGGGTATTGGTTTACCTCTTCAACTTCTTTTGCAAATCCAGCGGTAGCAATCGCAAGAACTTTTACAGACACATTTACTGGAATTAATTACTTAAATACTCCTAGCTATATCATTGCTGAGATGCTTGGTGGAATATTGGCTGTCTATTTAATCAGAAAAATTATTTTGTAATTGGAGGCCAGCCCAAGGAAATATTGATACCTTGGGCTGATGGGCTAATTAATTAACAACACAGTTGGGAGACTTTTAATCAGTTAATAATATATAAATGCTAAAAAAATATTTAAATTAAGTTAAAGATTTATTAATTTTCAAGAATAAATGATATTGGAGTCGACATTCATCTCTCTTGCCAGGTTTTTAAGTCTTTTAGTTACTTGTTTTGAGACAATATCGCTATGATTGTTAGGTATTTTCAAAAAAATAGTCTTATTTCTTTTATAAATTTTAAATTCATCTAACAACAAAGAAGACATGCTAGTGAGTGACTCTGCTAATCTTAAAGCAGATCCCACTTGCTTTGAGGATAAAATTTCGTTGTTATTTAATAAGGATAAAAACTGATAATTCGGATTATATTTTAAGCCACAATGTCTCCAAAAACTTGCTGATGCAACTTTTACTCTATCTCTATGTTCTAGTTTTAGTAATGGAGTATTTAACACTTCCATAAAAACTAATTCTGCTTTTTGAAAAGCTCCTAGGCCCCAATCCATTTTACTTAAGATGCAAGCCAAGGTTAGTAATCTTCGATTAAAATATTCGTTGTCTTCAAATAATGGTGAAATAAAATTAAAATATTTCTCAAAACTCTTTCCATAGTCCCCTTTTTTAAAAGATATACCGTCAGTTTTTAATTTGAAAATTTCATCCTCGCTCATTCCTTGGTTTATAATTGTATTCATATGTCCCTCTCTCAGTCCACTGATTGAGCAAATAACTTTTGAGGGGCTTGCTGCTTCAATTATTTTGTTTAGTATTATAGAGCTAAAAGGTAAATAGGGAGTTCTAGATTTAGTAATATATTCCATTGATTTCAAAGATGATTTATTAAATTTTGAAATTCTATTTAAGTATTTCACTGCTACATCTTTTGAGAGTTTATATTGATGCAAAATATGTAATGGGTGTTTTTCTTTAAAGAGATGATATTTAAATAATGATCTCCAAGTCCCTCCTACCAAATAAATATTTTTAAATTTCTTTTTAGAAAGCCATTTTTCATCTCTTAAAAGTTTTCTAACATATTTTCCCAAATTTCTTTTTTTTATAATAGGATTATTTTCAAGTCTTAATACTCCAAGAGGTAAAGAGGTTGTTTCAAAAATTTGATTTTTAGAAACTCTGGCAAGTTCTAAACTTCCACCTCCTAAATCTGCAACTAATCCATCTACTTCATCAAATCCTACCATTACACCATTTGCTGATGTTCTTGCTTCTTCCTCGCCAGATAATACTAGTGGTTTTTTATTAAATATTTTTTCAATTTCTCTTAAAAATTCACTTGCATCAGTGGCCTCTCTAAAAGCTGCTGTTGCAATAATTTCTAAATCTTGAGCGTCTGAAATATCTAAAATTTCTTTAAATCTATTTAGAACTTTTAAAGAACCTTTAATTCCATCGGGATTTAGTTTTTTAGATTTATCTAAATTTTTTCCAAGTTTGCAAACTGCTTTTTCATTAAAGATTGGGATTGGAGAAATTTTAAAATTATCGTATATGAGCATTCTTACTGAATTTGATCCTAGATCTATTATGGCTTGCTTAGACTTTTTATTAGACTGAAATTTAAAAAGATTTTTTAATTCTGGTTTCATTTTACTAATCTTAAATTTTGAGGTTTAGCTCTTAAAATTGACTTACCACGACCTGATAAACTTGGGTTCTTCATGAAATAGGAATGTGCGGAAAAGCCTTTTTCTTGTTCTTTATGATAGTTTCCCAAACTATCTAAATACCATGTTTCTGATTTATCTTTAAAGTTAGCTAACATAATTTGATCTAAAATTTGCTCATGCACAGTATTGTTTTCTATCGGAATTATAATTTCAATTCTTCTATCTAAATTTCTAGGCATTAAATCTGCAGATGAAATATATACCTGATTCTCTCGAGAGGGCATAGAACTACCATTTGCAAAACAATAAATTCTTGAGTGTTCTAAAAATCTGCCAATAAGGCTTTTTACTTTTATATTTTCAGATTGACCTTTAATTCCAGGTCTTAAGCAACACACTCCTCTTACTGATAAATTTATTTTTACTCCTGCGTTTGAAGCTTCATAAAATTTCTTAATAATTCCAGGGTCTACAAGAGAATTCATTTTTGCCCATATTTCTGCAGGTTTTCCTTTACTTGCATTTACAATTTCATTTTCAATTTTTTCTTCAAAAAAATTCCTGCTATTTAATGGAGACATAAAAATTTTATTCAATTTTTTTGGTTTTGCATAACCAGTTACATAATTGAAAAATTTTTCGACATCTTTGGCCAAGTCTTGATTAGAGCTAAACAGTGATAAGTCAGTATAAATTTTTGCGTTAATTGGATGATAGTTTCCTGTACCTAAGTGAACATAGCTTCGCGTTTTAGCTCCTTCTTTTCTTAAAACTAAACTTGCCTTTGCATGCGTTTTATATTTTGCAAATCCGTAAACAATTTGAACGCCAGCTTTCTCTAGTTTCCTAGATAATTCAATATTAGCTTCCTCATCAAATCGAGCTTTTATTTCTATTACGGCTGTAACAACTTTTCCGTTTTCTGCTGCTCTACTTAGTGCTTTTACGATAGGAGAGTCAGGTGTGGTTCGATACAAAGTTTGTTTGATACCGATAACTTTGGGATCTTTTGCTGCAGCTTCTAAAAATTGAATTACTACATCAAAAGTTTCAAAAGGGTGGTGTACAACAAAATCTTTACTTCTTATAGCTGAAAAAAATTTATCATCAAATTCCTTCAATCTTTCAACTTCTCTAGGATTAAACTTTTTAAATCTCAGCTTTGGATCTTTCTTTTTACAAATTTCATCTATATCTTGTATTCCAACCAATCCTTCAACCTCATAAATATGATCTTCATCCATTTTAAATTTTTTTGAAATAAAATTTAAAAGTTTTTTGTTTGAATTAGTGATTACTTCGAGTTTAACTACGTTTCCCCTTCTTCTTTTCTTAATTGCTTTTTCAAAATATCTCACAAGATCAGCAGCTTCATCATCTATTTCAATTTCGCTGTCTCTAATTATTTTAAACTGCAAACTTGCCTCGATATTATGGTCTGGAAATATTTCATTAGCAAATTTACAAATTACGTCATCAATTGTGACAAATTCATTTATTGTTTCAGAATTGTTTAGAGATACAAATTTTGGAAGTGCTCTTGGTATAACTATAATTGCATTTAGTTCTCTTTTTTTTTTTATTCTAGTCATTCTTAGTAAAATTGCTTGGCCTTTATTTGGTATAAAAGGAAAGGGATGTGATGGGTCAATGGCAGTAGGTGTTATTATAGGATAAATTGTTTCCTGAAAATATTCTCTTAGATACATAAGATCCTTCTTATTTAGTTCTGACATTTTTCGAATGAAAATTTTTTCTTTCGATAGCTCTTTTTTCAACTCTAGGAATGCTTCGTTTTGCTTCTTTAATAGATCTTTAGTTTTTAATACGACCCTATTCAATTGATCCTCTGCAGTTAATCCATCTGCGCTTAATTCGTCAAAACCATCTTTAATTTGATTAAAAAGTCCAGCGACTCTTACCATAAAAAATTCATCTAAATTTGTACCTGCGATTGATAAAAATTTTACTCTTTCAAATAGAGGATTTGTTTTATCTTTTGATTCTTCTAAAACACGATCATTAAACTGAAGCCAAGATAATTCTCTGTTTATGAGTTGATTGCTAATATTAGCGTTTTCTGAAAATGATGCTTTCGACATATTTAAATGTTAAATTAAAAATATGTTTAAATTATATGCGATGAGACATGCTAAATCTAGTTGGGATTTTCCAGATTTAGATGATCATGACAGGCCATTGAATAAAAGAGGGGAAAATTCAGCAAAATTAATTTGTGAATTTTTTATT
Organism: uncultured Pelagibacteraceae bacterium; assembly: GCA_902619495.1. GTDB lineage: Bacteria > Pseudomonadota > Alphaproteobacteria > Pelagibacterales > Pelagibacteraceae > Pelagilacustribacter. The sequence continues at coordinate 101,672 of CACNEM010000003.1, read as the reverse complement.
AAAAAGAAGTTAAAATTTGATTTAGTTTATTGCTCATCCTCAAAAAGGACAATACAAACATTAAATATATTGTCAGAAAAAATCAGTTTTAAGAAAATTATTAAAAAAAAAGCGCTTTATCATGCTAGTGAGGATGAAATTATTCATATCTTAAAACAAACAGTTGATAATTATAAAACTTTACTTTTAATCAATCATGAACCTTCAATTAGTGAACTCATAAATCGAATCTGTCTTAAAGAAAACTCCGAACAATTTGAAAATTTAAAAAGAAAATTTCCTACTGCAGCCGTTGCTGAAGTAAGTTTTAATTTCAATGATTGGGAAAAGTTATCAAAAGTTAAAGGAAAATTAATATCATTTATAAAGCCAAAAGATCTTCAAACATCTAAGGAATAGCCAGCAGATCTTACTGTTCTGATAAGATCTTTCTTGCCATCAATATTTATTGCTTTTCTTAGTCTTCTTATATGAACATCTATAGTTCTGGACTCAACATAAATATCATCTCCCCATACAGAATTTAGAAGTTGCTCACGCGAATATACTCTTTTTGGATTCTTTATTAAAAAATCAATTAGTTTAAATTCGGTTGGGCCGACTATAACTTGTTTATCTGCTCTATAAACTCTTCGTTGAACTCTATCTACTTTAAGATCCTCAAATACTACAACATCAGCGGCAACACTTGGTTTAGATCTCTTTAATAAAGCGTTAACTCTTGCAATAAGTTCTTTTTGACTGAATGGCTTAGTTACGTAGTCATCAGCTCCTGTTTCAAATCCTTTAAGTTTGTCTTCTTCCTCACCTTTGGCTGTTAACATAATGATTGGGATATTTTTGTGAAGATTGCTTCTTTTCAAATTTTTACAGACTTCAACACCTGAAATATCTGGCAACATCCAATCTAATAAAATTAAATCAGGATTTTTTTCCTTTATATTTCTAATAGCGTCTTCTCCATTGACTGCATAATCAACTTTGTGACCCTCTTTTTCTAAATTGTATTTAAGTAAAGTTACGATGGGTATTTCATCTTCAACAATGAATAAATTTGCCCTCATTATCCTTTTGGTCGGTCTCCCTCTAAATAATCTCCTGTAATCAGAAAATAAACTTGCTCTGCAATATTGGTTGCGTGATCTCCAATCCTCTCAATATTTTTAAGCATGAAAAGTAGTTGGGTTACTTTTTGTACATCGTTTTTATTTTTTTCTAAATGCTTTACTGCAGCTTCCATATTAGAATTAGTCATTTGATCTATTTCTTCATCAGAATTCCAAACATTTTCTGCTGTATCTTTAGCTCTATGTAAATACGAATTTAAAACTGCATTGACTTGTTTTGATGCTTTTAAACCAGCTATTTCGAAATTTTTAGTAATATCATTAGGTAAATCAGTTCCAATTTTAGTTAATCGTTTTGAGATGTTTTTTGCTAAATCACCAATTCTCTCTAAGTCTGAAGAAACTTTTAAGGCAACAACTGTTTCTCTTAAATCTATTGCCATAGGTTGCCTTAAGGCAATCAAATTTACAACTTGCTCTTCTATATTTATTTCATACTTATCAGTCAATTCGTCATCTTTGATAGATTTTTCTGCTAAACTAATGTCTTTTTTAACTAAAGATTGAATAGTGTTTTCAAGCTGTTTCTCAACTCCAGTTCCCATTTTCACTATTGTATCTTTTAATAACTGAAGTTGCTCTTCGTAAGATTTTACAATGTGCGGTTTTTCACTCATTAACCAAACCTTCCTGTAATATAATCCTGAGTTTGCTGATTATCAGGATTTTTAAATATTTTATCTGTTGGTCCAAATTCTATAAGTTTTCCCAAATGAAAGAAACCTGTTTTTTGAGATACCCTAGCTGCTTGTGACATTGAGTGGGTAACTATCACAATTGTGACCTCTTTTTTAAGATCATCTATAAGTTCTTCAATTTGAGCTGTTGCTATTGGGTCAAGCGCTGAACATGGTTCGTCCATAAGAATCACTTCTGGACTTACAGATATAGCTCTAGCAATACATAGTCGTTGCTGTTGACCTCCTGATAAGCCAGTTCCGATTTCATCAAGTCTATCTTTAACTTCGTTCCACAAGGCAGCTTTTTTCAAACTTGTTTCAACTATTTGATCCATTTCTTCTTTGCTCTGTGCAATACCGTGAATAGTAGGACCATAAGCTACATTTTCATAAATTGTTTTAGGGAATGGATTGGGTTTTTGAAAAACCATACCAACGTTCTCCCTAAGTCTCACAACATCTAACTTTCTTGAATTCAGTTCTAGGTTGTCCATTTTAATACTGCCTTCAACTCTACAAATTTCTATGACGTCGTTCATCCTGTTCAAGCATCTTAAGAAAGTAGACTTTCCACACCCAGATGGTCCAATTAAAGCTGTAACTTCTTTTTCTGCTATATCTATAGAGACGTCAAATAATGCCTGTTTGGATCCGTAATAAACATTTACATTTTCCGCTTTTATTTTACTCATTTAACTCCATTTCTTTTCAAATTTGTGTCTAACGATTTGAGCTGCCAAATTCATTAAAATTAAAAAAGCTAGAAGCACCATAATACATGCAGATACTTTTTCAACGAAACCCCTCTCAGCACTTTCTGACCATATATATATCTGAACTGGTAAACTTGCAGCAGGATCAACTGGCGTACCAGGTATTGTATTCACAAAAGCAACCATTCCTATTAAAATTAAAGGGGCTGTTTCCCCTAAAGCTTGAGCCAAGCCAATTATCGTTCCAGATAAAGTTCCAGGCATTGATAGTGGCACAGTATGATGCATGGTTGTTTGCATATTACTTGCACCCATCGCTAAAGCAGCTTCTCTTATACTTGGGGGAACAGCTTTTAAAGAAGCTCTTGCAGCAATAATTATTGTTGGTAATGTCATAAGAGACAAAGTAATTCCTCCAACAAGTGGTGTCGATCTTGGTAAATTAAAAACTGCTAATAAAACACCAAGACCTAGCAAACCAAATACTATCGATGGAACAGCTGCTAAATTATTAATGTTTACTTCTATAAAATCTGTAAATTTATTTTTTGGTGCGAATTCCTCGAGATAAATTGCAGCTAACACTGCAACAGGAAATGAAAACGCTAAACATACTAGTATACTAAAAACTGTTCCCATAAACGAGCTAGCTATACCTGCTAGTTCTGCCTCTCTTGAATCAGGACTTGTAAAAAAACTAATGTTAAACTCTGATAAAATATCTCCTCTTTCATTAAGCATATCGTAAATCTGCAACTGGTAATCATTTACTCTTCTATTCTGCTCAGGAATATCTCTTGGATAATTTCCCTTATGAACTTGATCAACATCATCAGAAGCTGTTAATTTTATGGGCACTATTTTACCTAGATAGTCTGGATTTTTTAAAAGTAGATCTTTAACCTCTGCCTCATATTTATACGAAACCATTTGTATCAATTGACGATCCTCTTCTTCAGGAAGTCCAGGATCTAATGAGGTCATAGCTTTGTAAGCAACATCATAATAGTCTGCATTTTCTAAATCATCTTTTGATGGGCTTTCTGCATCGATTAAAAGTAATTCTTTATCATAATGAACTTCTGTTACTATCCAAGTTTTTTGGAAAGCTGAGTAACCTTTTGAAAATATCTGAAACATAAAAACTGCTAAAAAGCTTAAAGCTAATCCTATAGCTATTTTGCCATACCATTGAAATCTTCTTTCAGCGTTATATCTTTTTTTTAATAAATTTTTCTTAAAACTATTCATATTTTTCCCTATATTTTTTAACAACTGAAAGAGCGATTACATTTAAGAATAAAGTTACTATAAATAAAGATATTCCTAATGCAAAAGCTGATTGAGTTTTTGGATCTCCAAATTGTTGGTCTCCAATTAAAATTACTACAATTTGCGCTGTAATGGTAGAAGTTGACTCAAGTGGATTCATTGTAAGATTAGCCGCTAGTCCTGAGGCCATTACAACAATCATTGTTTCTCCTATCGCTCTCGATACTGCTAAAAGTATCGAACCTACGATACCAGGTAGGGCTGCTGGAAAAATTACTTTTTTTACAGTTTCAGATTTTGTTGCGCCCATTGCGTAACTCCCATCTCTTAAATTTTGAGGTACTGCCGTCATAACGTCATCGCTTAGACTTGAAATAAAAGGAATTATCATTACTCCCATAACTGCTCCTGCAGCTAAAGCGCTCTCCGCTGAAACTTGTAAACCCATAGCGTTACCAATTTCTTTAACAAAAGGACCGACGGTTAAAGCTGCAAAAAAACCATATACCACTGTTGGAATACCAGCTAAAATCTCAATAATAGGTTTCGCATATTTTCTTACGCCTCTTCCAGCATACTCAGATAGATATATCCCACTCAGCAAACCTATGGGGATGGCAACACACATTGCAATAAAAGCAATAAAAAAAGTTCCAGCAAATAAAGGCACAGCTCCGAAAGCATCCTTCATTAATTCAGGATCTGGTTGGCCATCTCTTACAAAAGTTTTAGCAGGATACCAATGAGTTCCGAATATAAAGTCAAAGATTTTTACTGCTTGAAAAAACCTAATCGCTTCGAATAAAAGTGAAAAAACTATTCCGATTGTAACTAAAACTGCGCCTAATGATGCAACAAATAACACCCATTTAAGAAAAATTTCTACTGGTTCTCTCATTCGATCATTTTTCTGAACAGATCTATACGCAAAACTCAGAGAGAAAATTAAAATTGCTAAAATAATTGCTACTTTAGCGCTGTTAGCTATTCCTTTTAATTGAATGTACTTATTAGCAGACTCATCTAGAAAATTAGTAATATTTCCCGTGTAAGTTCCTGCGGCTAATGCTTTAACCTTCGTGTAAATAAGCTGAAGCTCATTTTTAGTTAAGTTCTGATCAGTGTAATCTTGTAAAATAAATGTTTTAACTATTGATGGTTCAAAAACTGACCAAAGAGCAAAAATTATTAATGCTGGTGCAGCACACCAAGCAGCTAAATAATATCCATAAAATTTTGGTAATGCCGTAAGTCTTTGTGATGATTGAATAACTAGAGCTTTTTTTCTACCGAAATAATAACTTGTGAAAGCTAAGAGAATAATAAAAGTTACAAGTATTAAATTCATATTGAGCTTCCAGAGATAAAAAGGGGGTAAAATACCCCCTTTTTGTTTAATTGATACTACTACTTCTTAGCAGGCATGTTAACTAACTTCGTAGCGTTAGTTCTAGATGTTTTGTATAACTTGCCATCTAGAGGTACTAGCCCGATATCAGTTAAATAACCTTTATTGCCCATAGCTTTTTTACTTGTGAACTCTTTTACGAATTCATGTAAGCCAGGTACAACGCCCACGTGAGCTTTTTTCACATAGAAGAATAAAGGTCTTGCAACTGCGTAACTGTAATCTTGAATCGAAGATAGACTTGGTTGACCACCTTCAATGCTTGCAGCTTGCAATTTATCTTTTGCAGCTAAGAAATAACTGAAACCAAAGAAACCGAACATTTCTTTGTCCGCAGCTAATTTTTGAATAATAAGTGAGTCGTTCTCACCAACTTCAATTACCGCACCATCTTCTCTTAACGCTTTATATTTAGCGCCAGCTTTTTTAGAAGCATCATCGATACCTTTTTTCATTACTAATGAATTCCAAGCATCTCTTGTTCCTGATGTTCCTGGAGGCACCATAACTTTGATAGGGTAGTTTGGTAATGATGGGTCGATATCACTCCAATTTTTATATGGATTTGGTACTAACGCACCATCTTTAGCAACCTCTTTTGCTAATGCTGCCCATAATTGTTTTTTTGTAAAGTTTACTGGTTTAGCATCTTTAGAATAAGCTAACGTTATTCCGTCGTTACCAACTGTAATCTCTACGATTTCTTCAACACCATTTTTTTGACATAGCGCATACTCTTTAGCCTTCATAGCTCTAGATGCATTTGTTATGTCTGGGTGCTCTGTACCAACTCCAGCACAGAATAATTTAGCTCCACCACCTGTTCCTGTTGACTCGATTACTGGTGTTTTAAATTTACCAGACGAACCAAATCTTTCAGCAACGATTGTTGCATAAGGGAATACAGTTGAAGAACCTACGATTTTAATCTGATCTCTAGCTTGAGCAGAAGTTACAACTAACATTGCAACTAATGAAGCTAAAGCGATTGATAGTTTTTTCATTGTTTATCCTTTCATTTATTAATTAATTAACAAACATTGGATTCATAAAATTAAGAGGACTCTTAATTATTACAGATATGTTACAAATTTATTAAAATGATAACTTTTTAGTTGAACTTTCTAGTTATCTCGATTTGTTGATAATCAGAGGCTAAAGACCCTCCGCAACTAAAAGGTCTTACTTTATTTTTAACTGCGTAGGATTGAGTTGGCTTTAATGTAACTTCTAGTTGTACAAAGTTAACTAATTTTTGTGTAAAACTTTTATCATATCTCCAAGCATTCCATTGTGTTGGAGCGGTGAATACTTCACTTAAATAAGATGCAGCTTTTGAGTGAATCATATTGCTCTCGTTTTGTCCTTTTAAAAGATTATTTTTAACTTTTTCAAAAATTTTTCTACATTTAATTGAGTCCACCATGTACGAGTTAGCATTTAAATGAGTGCTCATCGGTGCTGACACAATTAATTGAATTCCATCGTCTCTTCTAGAAAATATAGCTTCAGTATAAATTGTAGATACATTTTTATTATCTACTTCAAGAACTAAATCGTTTTTAGCTTGCCTAAGATCGTTTTTAAGTCTTAAAAGTCCAAGATCAAAAACTGTAAGAGGTTGAGAACGTAAAGTTTTCTCAATTAAGTTTACATCTGCCTTAACAGTTGTAAAAATTAAAGTTAATAAAACCAGACTTATATAATTCATTAATCTAGTCATACTAAAACTTTAACTATTTTGCCGTTTATCTCAAGACATAATTTAATAAAATTGTGATATTTGCTAAAATTTAGAAAAGTGAACCTTTATTTCGGTGCCCCTTTGAGTCTCACTTTTTATTTCTAACTCACCTCTATGCTGATTAACAATGTGCTTCACGATCGCCATCCCAAGTCCAGTGCCACCAACTTTTTTACTTTTAGCTGCATCAACTCTAAAGAATCTTTCTGTAATTCTCGGAAGTTGTTCAGTTGGAATTCCAATACCATTATCTTTAATGGACACGGTATAAGAGTCTCCTATTACTTTTCCGTTACCTTGCCCACAATTAACTTCGATCTTTTTATTTTTTTCTGAATATTTTATACTGTTATCAATAATATTTGAAAAAACTTCAATTAATTTTTCATTATCGCCTTTAATAAAGAAATCATCTTTTATATTATTTTTAAATTCAAAAGATTTTAAATTTTTTTGATGGATGTCTTCAACGTTACTTAAAATTTCTTTTAAATTTACTTTATCTTGAGGCTGTATATGTTCCTCTAACTCAATTCTACTTAATGAAAGTAAATCTTTAATTAAGCTTTCCATCCTATCAGCTTGCTCAAGCATTATCGGTATGAATTTTTTTTGTGCTTCTAAATCATCTTTCGCATGTCCGCTTATAGTTTCTAGAAATCCTTTAATAGAAACTAAAGGCGTTTTAAGTTCATGGCTTACATTGGCTACAAAATCAGATTTGAACCTTTGCGCTTTTATAATATCAGTTAAATCTTTTAGAAATAAAACAACTGAGTCAGGATCATCGACATATGAGGTCGGTCCAGAGAATAGATGAACTTTAAAGAACTGAAATGAGGGAGAGGATAATTCTAAATCCATAGTAATTGTCTCTTTTTTTAAAAGCACTAAATCAATATTTTGGAGTAAATCAGGAACTCTCAATAAAGTAGCCACGTGCTTATTTAAATTATTTTCTCCAAATTTTTTTTTTGCACTACTATTAAAAAATTTGATATTTTTAAATTTATCTACAATTAAAATTAGATCATCGATTTGATTTATAATCTTTACTTGCTCATTAGTTTTTTCAATATTTTCATTGGTGATGTCTTCTATTCCCTCTTCATTATTACTTGGTTTGTTCTCTCTCTTAATATCGGATCTTGCCTCCATACCTGCTACAATTGATTTTCTGGATACTGCAATTACTAAGATCACAATTATTCCAGCAAGAGAGTAAAATAATAATTCCATGATTTGATTATACTTTAAAGATATAGACTAAAGAAATATTTTTTAGCGGTTTGATACCGCACTATTTAAAAAGATTTTTGCGCAATTTTCCCAGGTATATTTTTTTGCATGCTCAATGCAAGCGCTTCTATCTGACTTAAGAGCTTCAAGTGCTGCTTTTTTAAGATCGTTGTTTAACGAGCCAATATTTGTGCCGTTAAAAATATCTTTTGGTCCAGCAACAGGGTACGCTGCTACTGGCAATCCACATTTTAAAGCTTCTATAATTACAATTCCAAAAGTATCTGTTTTGCTCGGGAAAACAAAAACATCAGAAGAAGCAAAGTAACTTGCAAGCTCACCATTTGTTCTCTCTCCTTTAAATATCGCTTCAGGATATTCTTTTTTTAGTTTATCTAAATCAGGTCCTTTACCGACAACTAATTTCGTACCTTCTAAATCTAAATCCAGAAATGCTCTTATATTCTTTTCAATAGATACTCTTCCCACATAAAGATAAATTGGTCTTTTATACTCTAAATTAATCTTTTTAGGCTTTTGAAATGCCCCGTGGTTTGCTCCTCTAGTCCAAACAACCATCTTATCCTTTTCAAAACCAATTTCTTGAAGTTCATCTTTCATCGACTGAGTTGTTACTAAAATTTTTTCCGCCTTTGAGTGAAATCCTTTAAGGAACTTTTGAGCAAGCTTAATTGGCAAATAAGGATAGTATAGCTTCAAATATTTATCAAATTGAGTATGGTAAGACGTGGTAAACTTAAGCTTACTTTTTACACAATATCTTTTTGCAAATATTCCTATCGGACCTTCTGTAGCTATGTGAATTATGTCAGCATCAGCTTTAGAAATTAATCTACCTACTCTAGGCCAAACATTAAGAGAAAGTTTTATTTCATTATATTTTGGCATTGGCACAGTAAAAAATTGATTAGGTTCAATATATTCAACCTGATGTCCAATTTTTTTTAATTCATCGCCAAGATTTTTTAAAGTTCTACAAACACCGTTCACTTGCGGATACCAGGCATCAGTAACGATTAAAATCTTCATTTATTTATTTACTACTTTTAGATACGGCTCGTAATCAACAACATCACCTCTGATTTTGTCCCAGTCAATAACTTCCATGCGACCATCAAAATGTTCTACTAAGAAAGTTGCACCTTCTACCCAATCACCACAATTTAAATATCTCACACCATCTAAGACTTGATCGGCAGAATGATGAATATGGCCGCAAATTATGCCATCAACATTTTTTCTTTTAGCATAAATTGCTAAAGTTTTTTCATAATCACCTATATATTTTACAGCGTTCTTTACTTTGTGTTTTAAATATTTTGCTAAAGACCAATTACCCTTTTTAAATAATCTTCTAAAAACATTGATAACAACATTAAACTCAAGTAAAAAACTATAAGCGACAGCTCCTACTTTTGATAACCATGGAGCATATTTCATGACTCCATCCCAGGCATCACCATGAACAACAATATACTTTTTATTATCTGAGCTTACATGTATGGCTTTATTTACAACTTCAATATCGCCAAAATGTAATGGTAAAAATTTTCTGAAGACATCATCATGATTTCCAACAATATATTTTACTTTTGTTCCATGTCTTGCTTTTCTTAATGTTTTTTGAATCACATCATTATGTTCTTGAGGCCAGTAAAATTTTGTTTTTAAAGCCCAAACATCAATGATATCACCAACAAGGTATAAATTCTCTGACCTTGAATGTTTGTAAAATTCTAATAATTTGTTTGCTGCACTTTTTCTATGTCCAAGGTGCACGTCGGAAATAAAGATGCTTTTGTAATTTAAAATCTTTCCCTTAGATTTAGTTTGAATTGTTTCCATATTTTTTATAAAACGAATCTCTAGTACAAGTAGAATCATAAATATGTTACAGAATTGTTAAAATATGAATAAAAAATTGAATTTTGCCGTTATATTTAATGCTAATGCAGCAGGTGGTAGAAAACTTAAATTAATTAACAAGGTCATTTATCTTTTAGAAAAAAATCATATTGTAGATCTTTTTAAAACTGAAAGCGAAGATCATGCAAGGAATGTATTTAAAGAATTGTCTAATAAAAAATTTGATCGGTTAGTATTTGCTGGCGGTGACGGGAGCGTATGTTTTGGTATTAATGAAATGTTTAAAAGTGATAATCTAAAAGACAAATTAGTTGGATACATACCTGCTGGCACTGCAAATATTTTACAAATAGAAACTCAAATTAAGAAAAAAGCGGAGGAGATTTACAACGTCCTCGTATCAGATAATCATAAGAAAATTTCATTGGCAAAAATAAATGATAAGTACTTTTTCTTGATGGCTGGTGTAGGTTTTGACTCTCGAATTGTTGAGTCCATAAATACTAATATTAAAAAGTATCTTGGAAAAGTAATTTTCGCTTTAAAAGGCTTTCAGCATTTTTTATTTTTAAAAAATATTAAAATGGAGGTTGAGGTAGATCATGAAAAAATTATGGCTGATTGGATTTTATGTACTAATTCAAAATACTATGCTGGTCCCCATTCTATAACTAATGATACCAATATATTTGAAAACAGGATAGTGGCTTACATATTTAAAGACCTGACCAGAATAAAATTACTTTATTATGTTTGGTTAATTTTAACCAAAGGCGACTTAACTCCTGCAAAAAGTGTAATTAAAAAAGAATTGAACAGATTAAAAATAAATGGTGTAAACAATAAAGTTCTATCACAAGTTGATGGTGAAAATTGTGGTTACGTAAACAGTCTTGAAATCCAAAAAACAGACAGATTTATAAATTTATTAGTTCCGTAGGATTTTCTAAATCTTTTCAACTTTTAGTTTAAAAGATTTTTCTAAATTTCATTTGAAAAATTTTTTAGATTATTTTAGATTTTTCTTTTTTGGAGGAACAATATGAAAAAAAAGTTAAAAAAAAACGAAAAGAAAAAGAAAAAAATACTAAAATCAATCGATAAGCTTAAAAATAAGATAAGCACTAAACAAAAAAAACTATCAAAGATTGATCTAAAGATAGCTAGTATCGAGAAAAAAATCGCTGAAAAAAGAGCTAACAAAAATAAAGAACCTATCACAGCATCTTTAAATAATTAGTTTATAAAGAAATTAAATGCCCCTGATTTAAAAATATCAGGGGTTTACTTTAATTTACCAAAAAGGTTTAAAAGTATTACTCCTGAAACAATTAAAATTAATCCAACAGTAGCATAAAGATCAGGAGTTTGATTGTATTTAAATATTCCAAATAATGTAACTGCAGTTATCGTTAATGCTCCGTAAGTCGCATAAGTAAATCCAACAGGTATTATGGTCATTGCTCTGGATAAACAAAAAATACAAACAACAATACTTGTGATGCAAAAAATTGTAGGTGTGAGCTTAGTAAAACTTTCTGTAGTTTTGAGAAAACCGTTAGAGGCAATACCTGTTATGATTGCAAGAATTAAATAAATATATCCTGAAAAAATACTGATGAGTTTCATGTTTATTTGCCTAACTTATCTTATATCTTTTTAATTTAAATTGTTAGAAAATTTATTATTCTTTAATAACATTATGCCAATATTATTGTTGGATATTATTTCATTAAAGGAGTTTAAACTATCAACATGCCAAATGTGCCATTTGAACTTTTTCATATCATTATTTTTTTTAATAAAATTATAAACTGAATAATCAAAGGTAATAGAGTTAATTTTGGTTTGATTTAAAAATTTTACTATAGATGAATAAATACTTTTACAATCGTCATCCTCACTTTTCTTTAAGTTTTCATTAGAACAATTAATTATAGTTTCTGCAGGCATATAATACCCTACTTCTACATTGCTTATATTATTAATGCTGAAAATACAATTTTTCCAATTCTCATCTTTAAAATTTTCTATAGATGATGATGGTGTTTCAATTAAGATGCTTCTAAATTTTGTTGCATTTTTTTTCAACCATTCATGTGCATATTTACAATTTTCAACTTTATCTAAGTTTTTTGAGTCAAACCAGATAGTGTTTTTTTGATAATTTGATTTCAAAAAATCATCGAATATTAAATTAGTATCATCTTTTAAATTATGTGCTGATATTGTTTGGTGTTTAAGAAAAAAAATATCAGTTTCAAAACATCCATTCGCTAAAGATGCTTTATATTGAGTGATAAAGGAATTCGCTCGATGTTTACAAACTAGGTTTTTAATTTTATTTTGATCACTTAAATTATTTTTCTCAAGAAAATTTTTCAATTGCCATAAAGTTATACTTGTATCTTGCTCTAAAAAATTTTTTTCAAGAATTTCATCATCAATCTTTTTAGCTGAATGATTCCAGAAAGTTTGGAGTTTACTAATATTCCCCTGTAAATCTTTCCTATCTAAAATATAGTTTGATGAAAGACTTTTAAAATTATTTGAAGAATAAATAATTTTCTTATTATTATCTAAAACGTCAATATCGTTTAGATAAAGTATTAAGTCTCCTAAAAATTTAAGTGAAAAACTTCTATTTTCAAGTTTTTTAATTTTTTCAAATTTATCATTAAAATATTTGTGAGCTGCGTCATTAAAAATAACAATTAAAGGAACATGTAACATTTCATATGTTAATCGACTAGAGTCATGGCCTCTAGCTGTAGCAGGTGACTCACCATGGTCTGATAAGTAAATAAAAACCATAGGTTGAGGATTATTTTTAAATTTTGCCCCCATACATTCAACAACGCCTTTTATTGAACTGTCTATATATTCTATGGCAGTATCGTATTCATTATACAATTTATAATTTTGAGAGTCCTTTCCTAATAAATTTTTTTCATTGATATACTTTGGGTAGGTAAATTCAGATTTTTGCGGTAGATGATGTAAGTAACCGTCATACTGCCCATGCCCTGCATAAGAATGGAGAATTGTTAATGAAGAATTATCATTTTCAAAAAGATTGTTATTTGAGCAAAAACTTTTTTTAAAATACTCGTGATCTCTTAGTTTTGGTATATATCGATTTCCCAAAAATCTGTTTGAGTCTTTAATTTCTAAATCAGTTGAAAAATTTTTTTCTTTGGTATTAAAAATTAGTTTAGTTGCTAAGTTATGTCCGCCTAAAGATCCTTGTGTGCTAAATAAATAAGTATCTACATTAGATTTATTAAGCACGTCTATTACAGATAGATTGTTTTTGTTATCATCTAATATTAATGAACAATCTTTTTTTAATTGCTTCAAACATATGGAAAAGGCACTCACTAAAGACGGGGTAGTGTGTGTATGTGTAGCATAAACCCTATTAAATTTTATTAATTTATCATCTTTTAATGAGCTCAGCCATGGTGATGTATCAAATGGATAACCATACAATCCTAAATTAAGAGCTGATGTACTTTCACCAACATAAATAATTGTTTTGATTATATTGTTTGAATTATTTTTTGTTTTATAATTCAATATATTTTTTTTAAATTCGGTCTCGAAAATTCTCATTTTTTTACCAGCATCTAAACTCATTAGCGTTAAGGATACTGCTCCGTATAATCCTACGATTAAAGAAAAAGTTAAGAGAATATTAAAATATTTATTTAAAATTAAGATATTCTTATTTATCTTTTTAAAATAGTATTTAAGGAAAAGATAAATTATTACCGCGCTAGAAAAAGAACTTATTAATAAAAGCCAAAATCTTTTTCGTTTGAAAATTTCAGGATCTAATAGAAAAGAAAAGAAGGTTTTTAAATAAAATAATGCTTCGCCAACATCAGCATCGATTTCACTTAGCGAGTCTTGTCCGATAGATGAAAAAAAATCTGGAAGATATGAATATTGATAAAATATAAAAAAAAATGGAAGTAATAGGATTATAAAATTACTAATGTAATTTTTTTTCTCATTAACTGAATATATCGCATAAAAAAAAAGGATTATTAAAGGTATAAAAACTAAGAATTCTTCGAAAATAATTGTAATAAATATTTTTTGTATAAAATCCATTTAAGAATTTTTTTTAGCGAATTGTCCTCCGCTTTTAAATCTCCACAACCATTTTTTCATGGCCTCTTCAACATTAATTGGTTTTATATCAAGATCTCTTAGGGTCAGATGATCATTTGAGACAATATTATCAGCCTCAGATAAAATCTCGCACTGATCTCTTGTTAAGATTGGCGGAAAAGGTAAAAGATCTGTAATACTACTTTGAATTTTTGCTATAGGCATTGGCATATCAATTACAAATCTTTTTTTATTAATTGTTCTTAAAATAGATTTTACCATATCACCAAAACTAATAATTTGTGGGCCACCTAATTCGTAAATTTTACCTTCATTATTTTGAGTTTGTATTATTTTTACTATAGCGTCAGCAACATCATTTACCAAAATAGGTTGAAATTTGTAGTTAATTCCTACTAAAGGAATAACTGGTAAAAAACTTAATTTTGAAAATAAGTTGGTAAAATTATCTTCAGTACCACATACAACACTTGGTCTGACTACAACTGTTTTTTTAAAATTTTCAAAAGCTTTTTCTTCTCCTTTATATTTTGATTTCTGATAAATTGATTTAGACTGACTACTTGCTCCAATGGCGCTTACATGAATAAATTTTTTAACATCTGAGTTAGAACAAATTTTAGCAATTGATTCAGGTATACTTGAATGAATATTGTAAAATTTTTGTTTTCTTGTTTCAAATAAAATACCAATTAAATTAATAACTATATCTGAGTTTTTAATAGCATCTTTCAATTCTGAAAAATTATTAGGATTCCAATCCAATAATTCAATTGAACCTGGTGTTCCTTGAGTTTTTAAATATCCTTTTTGGAAGGCATTTCTGGTGGTTATTATGCACCTATAGTTTTTCTTGGTCATATTTCTGGCTAAATATTTTCCGATAAATCCTCCACCACCTAAAATTGTGCAAATTTGATTTTTCATGGTATTTAGACTTATATATGAAAATAACTAAGATTAAAGAGGACATAACTTCGGAGATAGCGAATTCATTTAAAAATAGTATTGCAATTGACACTGAGGCAACTGGTTTGCAGATTCCTGAGAGAGATAAGTTGAGTCTTATTCAAATATGTGACGAAAATCAAAACGTTTACATAATCCAACCTAATAAAGACAATTATATAGCACCTAATTTAGTTTCTGTTTTAAACAATGAAAAAATTTTAAAAATTGGACACTTCTTAAGATTTGATAAAAACGCTTTAGAATATTTTTTAAAGTGTAAAATAAAAAATATTTTTGATACTAAAATAGCATCTAAAATCGTAAGAACTTATACAGATGCTCATGGCCTTAAAAATTTAATACAAGAGTTTTGTAACAAATCAATTGATAAAAGGTTAGGGAGTAGCGACTGGAACAAAGACATTAACAAACTTACAGATAAACAATTAGAATATGCTGCAAACGATGTAATCTATTTACATAAAATAAAGAACGAATTAGAGAATATGCTTTTAAGGGAAAAAAGGATGGATATTTTCAAACAATGTTTATCTTTTCTAGATACAAGAGTTGAGTTAGATCAAAAAGGTTTTAAGGAGGATATATTCCAGCATTAATGAGTAAAAAAAATTATATATCTTTAGCAAAAAGGGCTGCAAACATTCAAATAGGAGAATTAAAAAAAATAAATAAAATTTTCAATAGTTCTTTTGCTAACGCGGTTGATCTTATTCTAGGTTGTAAGGGAAAAGTGATTTGTGCGGGTATTGGAAAGAGTGGAATTATTGGTAAAAAGATTTCTGCAACTTTTTCTAGCGTGGGTATACCAAGTTTTTTTTGTGACCCTGCCCAAGCTTTACATGGAGACATGGGTCAAATTGAAAAGAAAGATTTATTAATAATTTTTTCATATTCTGGAAATACTTCTGAGTTAACCAATATGATAAAATACGCAAATCGATATCGTATAAAAGTAATTGGAATAGCCTCTAAACCAGATAGTTTATTGTTGAAAGCAAGTGATGTTAAATTAATTCTCCCTAAGGTAAAAGAGGCAGACATTACCGGAATGGTTCCCACAACTAGCACTTCTATCACACTTCTCCTTGGTGATTGTCTTGCCACAACTGTAATGTATCAAAAAAAGTTTTCAAAAGAAAAATTTAAAATATTTCACCCAGGAGGAAATATAGGAGAATCATTATTATTAGCAAAAGATATCATGGTAACTGGAAGTAAAATGCCTGTTCTTAACTTCAAAAAAAATTTTAGAGAGGCTCTTAAAGTCATGAACCAAAAAAAACTGGGTATCTTGGTAATTATTAGAAATAAATTTATAAATGGTTTAGTGACTGATGGTGATCTTCGTAGAGAATTAAAAAACTACTCAAGTAAGAGAAGGATTGTAGATTTTATGACCAAAAATCCCTCGGTCGTAAATGAGAATATGACTGCTTCAAAAGCATTAGCAATTATGAATGAAAGAAAGATAACTAGTTTGCTTGTTGTTTCAGATAAGGATTTAAAGAAGAAAAATAAAACACTTAAAGGTGTTATACATATTCACTCGCTATTAAAATACGGGATTAAATAATGGATCGAACAAAAAAACTAAGAGTAGTTCAAATCTCATTAATAATTATTGGAAGTTTAATCATTTTATTTACTTACTACTTAGACAAAAAAGGTCAAAAAAACAAAATTTTTAACGTAGAGACTCAAAAAGAAATTTTAAAAACTAATGAAAATACGTCTAAAGGAGATGTATTTTACAATATTGAATATTCTGGTTTAGATCTTGCAGGAAATCGATATATATTGAAATCGGAAGAAGCAACAAACAATAAAACGAATAAGGATATTGTTAACATGAAGTCCGTTGAGGCTACTTTTTATTTTAAAAACAATAAAGTACTAAAAGTAATCTCTGATAAAGGAATTTATAATAATAATACTCTTGATATGGTATTTTTAGGTAATATCAAAGCAAATTACGAGAATAGTTTGCTTTTTGCTGATAAGGCTGAGTATGTAAATTCATCAAGCTTTTTGACAATATCTCAAAAGGTAAAAATTGATGATGAAATGGGAACAATGTATGCTGACAAGATTTTATTTGATATAAAAAATCAAACTGTAGATATTTCTACATTTGAAGAAAATAAAATAAACGCTAATATTAAACTTAAATGAAAAAAGGATTTAGAATACTAAAGTTTAAAAAAGATAGACCAATTTTTGAAATAAAAGATTTAAGTAAATCATTTGATGGTAGGCCTATTTTAAAAAAACTTTCACTTAAAGTCTACCCTGGTGAATGTGTAGGAGTTTTAGGTCCCAATGGTTGTGGTAAAACTACTTTGTTTTCTATGTGCATAGGTGAACAAAATCTTGATGGAGGAAAAATTTTTTTAAATAATAAATCAATCGAAACAATACCTATTCATTTAAGATCTAAAGAGGGTCTAGGTTATTTACCTCAACAAAGAACTGTATTCGATATGTCTGTATATGATAATATAATTGGAATAGCACAAATTTCAATTAAAGATACTCAAAGTCAAAAGGCTATTACCGAAAAACTTTTAGATGAATTTAATTTGCAGCATTTGAGAACTTTAAACGCTTCAGTTTTATCTGGTGGAGAAATTAGGAGATTGATGATGGCAAGGGTAATGATAAATAAACCAAAAATTGTTTTACTTGACGAACCTCTAGCTGCCTTAGACCCGATAGTAATTCAAGATATTCAAAAGTATATAATGAAAATTCAATCTACTGGAACTTCAATACTTATTACCGACCATAATGTAAAAAATTTATTTGATATTACTGATCGAAGTTATGTTCTTGGTGAACAAACCGTTATAGCTGAAGGAACATCAAGAGAGTTGCTGAAGTCATCAAAAGCGATAGAGCATTATTTCGGATCACAGTTTTCGTAGAAATAATGTTAACAAAAAGTTTTAATTTATTAATTAAAAGTTCAATTAAACCATTTAAAAAAACAATAATAGTAGACTCTGATAAATCAATGTCCATTAGATCTTTTCTAATTGGAGCTATAAGTCATAATATTTCCTCTGCTAAAAATGTTTTAGAATCAGAAGATGTAAAATCAACTATTGATTGTCTTAAAAAATTAGGAGTTAAAATCAAAAAACAGAGAAAAAATGATTATCAAATTTTTGGCAAAGGTTTAGGATCTTTAAATATAAAAAAAAATGCTGAACTAAATTTTGGAAATTCTGGAACTTTAGCGAGACTTTTAATAGGTATTTTATCTACAACTCCAAATATTGAAATTAAAATGAAAGGGGATCAATCTTTAAATAAAAGGAGTATGAAAAATTTAATTGAGCTGATGTCACAATTCGGAGCTTTTTTTACACCAAAAAACAAATTTACCTTTCCTCTAAAATTAATTTCATCTGAAATACCTATTGGAACAAATTATGAAGCAGGTGTATCTGCTCAGCTTAAAAGTGCAGTAATTTTCGCAGGTTTAAATTCTTTTGGAGAAACTAATATTTCTGAAACGATGAAAAGTAGAGACCATACCGAAAATATCTTATTAAAGAATACCCAATCAATCAAAGTAAAAAATAATAAAATAAAACATATTAAGATTTTAGGTAAAAAATTTTTGAATCCTATTAATATGAATATACCTGGCGACCCCTCATCTGCTGCATTTTTCACAGCCTTGACTATAATGAACAAAAATTCTTTTCTTAAAATTAAAAATGTAGGATTAAATCCTACTAGGATTGGTTTTTATAGACTGCTAAAAAAACAAGGAGCGAAAATAAATTTTTCAAATGTAAAAAGAGAAAATAACGAATTTCGTGGAAACATTATTATTAAGAATAGTAAAATTAAACCTATTAAAGCATCGAAAGAATACTATGTCAATTCAACTGATGAGTATCCAATACTCTTTGTTATTGCTGCACTTACAAAGGGTATTTCTATTTTTAAAGGTATTGAGGATTTAGCAAATAAAGAAAGTAATAGAATATTAGAGATGCAAAAAATTTTAAAACAAATTGGGATAAAAAGTATATCTTCGAAAAAAAATTTTAAAATTTTTGGGAAGGGAATGATGGATGCTAGTAATAAAAAAATCTTAGTTCCAAATATAGGTGATCATAGAATATGTATGTCATCATTTGTTCTTGCTTGTTTGACTGGAGCTAAAGTGCGAATAAAAAATTTCGAAACAGTTTATACTTCATCTCCCTCTTTTTTAAAAATAATGAAAACTTTAGGAGCAAAATTTGAAATTCAAAAATAAGTCATTACAAATTTCTTGTGATGGGGGTGCTGCAACTGGAAAATCTACTGGAGCAAAAATGATATCCAAAAAATATGGTTTAAAATTTTTGTCTTCCGGCTTACTTTATAGGTATGCTAGCTTTTTAATTCTTAAATATAATCCAAGAAATAAAATTAAATTTTTAAACAGTAAATTTAAAAAACTAGATCATAAAAAATTAAATAAAATGAACTTGCATACACCTAAAATTTCTGAACATAGCGCTGTTATTGCTAAAATTGGGAGCCTACGAAAAATTTTAAAAAAGTATCAAGTAAGCTTTTCAAAGAAAAATAAACGTTGTTGCATTGAGGGAAGAGATATTTCTACAAAAATAATACCTAATTCTGATCTAAAATTTTTTTTTAAGTGTAGTTTAAATATTGCAGCTAAAAGAAGGTTTAAAGAATTAAAAAAAACTAATCCAAATATAAATTTTAATAATGTCAAAAAAGCCTTAAGAATAAGGAATATTTCAGATATAAAAAGAAAAAACAGCCCTTTACTTAAACATCGGGATTCGGTATCTATCGACACCGGTAAATTAGGTAAGCAAGCAATGTTAGCGAAAATGTCTAAATTTACAGAAAGAGTAATTAAAAACAAATATGGCAAGTGAACAAGAACTAAAAAAAAACAATCCTTTACATAAAGAATTTCAAAGCCTTTTGGATCAAGATTTCAAGGACAGAAAACTCAAAGAAAACGAAATAATTAAAGCTACTGTGACTGAGATCACAAAAAATTTTGTGGTTGTTGATTGTAAAGCAAAAATGGAAGGAATGATCCCAATAGAAGAATTTAAAAATGACGATGAACTTTCAAAGTTAAAAGTAGGATCTAAAATTGATGTTTATCTTGAAAGGATTGAGAGTTTTAAAGGTGAAATAATCATATCAAGAGATAAGGCACGTAAATTCAAGGCTTGGCGTAAGATGGAGAAAGTTTTTGAAACTCAAGAAGAAATGACAGGTTATATAACTGGAAAGGTAAAAGGGGGTTTCATTACCACAGTCGAAGGTTTGCCTTGTTTCATGCCGTCATCACAAATTGATGTGCGTCCTTTAAAAAAAATTGATCATTTAATGAATACGCCTGTTAAAGTAATTGCAACTAGATTAGATAAGAATAGAGGTAATGTTTGTGTTTCAAGAAGAGCGGTGTTAGAAAAAAGTAAAAATGCTGAAATTACTAAGGCTCTCAAAAATATTAAAGAAGGCGACATTATTGAAAATGCAATAGTGAAAGCAACAACTGACTGGGGTATATTTTTAGATATCAATGGAGTTGATGCGCTTCTTCATGTTTCTGACTTAAGTCACGGCAGAGTAAAAAGGCCATCAGATTTAGTTAATATTGGTCAGAAACTGAAAGTGAAAATTACAAAAATTGATGGCAAGACTAATAGAGTTTCAGCATCAGTGAAAGCTCTCACAGAAGATCCTTACGCAAATATTGAAAAAAATTACAAAATTGGAGAATTTTATGAGGGAGTAGTTACTAAAATAATGGATTATGGTTGTTTTGTAAAAATTGAAGATGGAATTGAAGGATTAATTCATAACTCTGAATTAGATTGGACTAATAGAAATATTAAACCAAGTAAAGTTCTTTCTGTTTCTCAAAAAATTAAATTTAAAATCGTCAATATTGATAAAGAAACAAAAAGAATATCGCTTTCTTATAAAGCAACTCTAGATAATCCTTGGGACAAAATAAAAAGTGAAATTGGTAAAAAAGTTAAAGTTAAAATTAATAACATTACAGACAAAGCGATTTTTGCGGATATAATCGAGGTAGGTCTGTCTGGAATGTTGCATTATAAAGAAATATCTTACCAAGAAAATATTGAAGATCTAAAGAAGTTTAAAAAGAACGATACAATTGAGGTAATGATTTTAGAGATAAAAGATGAAAAAATTAAGTTTTCAAAACGTGCTTTAGATAAAGATCCTTTAGATTGGTTTAAAGATAACAAGAAAAAAGTTGGAGACGTTGTTACTACCAGAATACATGAAGTACTTAAAACAGGCGTAAAAGTTTCAATAGATAAAGATAAGAAATTAATTGTATTAATTAGAAAAGTTGATTTAGCGAAAGATGCTGCAGATGCTAGACCCGAAGTTTTTTCACCAGGAAATGCGCTTGACGCAAAAATTACTGAATTCGATTTAAAAACTAGAAGAGTGAAACTAAGTGTCAAAGCGGCTCAAATTGATGAAGAAAAATCACTAATTGCTAAATTTGGTGAAGGTGCTACTAAATCTGGAGCAACTCTTAAAGGTATATTTGAAAAAGCTATCGGAAAAAAAGGAAAAAAAGAAAAGTAGTTGCCTGATAACAAGTTAATAAAGCAATTAAAACAGAAAAATCCTGAATTAAATCACATTGAAATAAAAGAAGTTATTGAAACAATTTGTAAAAGTTTAAAAGAAGCTTTTATTGTTGGAAAAAAAGTTGAGATACGAGGTTTCGGTACCTTTTTTGTAAAAAAGATTAAAGAAAAACACTCTGCTAGAAATCCAAAAACTGGAGAATTAATTTATGTTCCAGAAAAAAATAAGGTAAGATTTAAAGTCAGTAAAAAACTACAGGAATTAATAAACAAATGATACCAAAAATTTTTATTGCCTTAGACTCAACTAATCCTAAAAAAATAAAGTATATAATGAAAGAGTCACATAATTCTAAAATAAAATTTGGTTATAAATTTGGTCTTGAATTTTTAAATTCTATTCACGGTAGGAAATTTGTAGCAGGATTAAAAAATAAAATAACATTTGGAGATTATAAAATAGCAGACATACCAAATACCTGTGCATCTACGATAAAAGCTGTAAAAGATTTAAAATTAAATTATATTACTATTCATATTAGTTCAGGCTTGAATGCTTTGAAAGCTGCTAAAAAAGTTTCCGGAAAAACTAAATTAATTGGTGTCACTATTCTGACTTCGCTTGACAACAAATCTTTAAGAGAAATTGGATTTAATAAAGATGTGAGGAAATTAGTGTCTCAACAAGCTAGGTTAGCTACTAAAGCTAAATTAGATGCAATTGTGTGCAGTCCCCATGAAGTCAAAATAGTAAAAAGAGTCTTTAAAAAAGAAATAATT
This sequence comes from uncultured Pelagibacteraceae bacterium, assembly GCA_902619495.1. Taxonomy (GTDB): domain Bacteria; phylum Pseudomonadota; class Alphaproteobacteria; order Pelagibacterales; family Pelagibacteraceae; genus Pelagilacustribacter. The sequence continues at coordinate 79,078 of CACNEM010000003.1, read as the reverse complement.
ACTCCAGGAATTAGAATGTTAGGAGACAGAAAAGATGATCAAAAAAGAACGATGACACCCAAGCAAGCATTTCAAAATGGAGCAACATCTTTGGTAATAGGTAGAAGTATTACTAGTGGAAAAATAAAAAAAAATATTAAGAAAATTATTGATGAATTAAAGTAAAATGAAAGTTAAAATTTGCGGCTTACACCCAGCCAGAGATGTACAGCTTTGTATTGACTTAGGGGTAAATTTTTTAGGTTTCGTTTTTTATTCAAAGTCTCCAAGAAACGTGAATATAAAGGAAATTGAAAAATTAAAAAGCTATAATAAAGTAAATTCAAAATTTGTAGCTGTAACAGTTAATCCTAACGATGAATTTATAAAAAACGTTGTACTAGATAATTTTGACTTTTTACAACTTCATGGATCGGAAACTAATGAGAGGATTAAAGAAATAAAATCAATGGGGCTAAAAATTATTAAAGCTATAAAAATAAAAGACGAAACCGATATTGAGGAATATAAAAAATATGAAAATGCTGATATCATTTTATTTGACACCCCTGGTATGGAAAAATCTATTGAATTCCCTAAAGAGTTGATCTCGAAACTGCCTAAAGGAGAGCGGTTTGCTCTAGCAGGATCAATTTCTCAAAATAATATTGAAAATATAAAGAAATTAGGAGTTACCTTTTGTGATCTATCGAGTAACTTGGAAACAGATGCTGAAATAGGATACAAAGATCACCAAAAAATAAAAAAATTTATAAACAAAGTTAATGAAACTAAAAATTAAAAAAGGTGTACCCCTAATTGATCAGCATGATAAAAACTTCATGTATGGAGGAAAATTTGGAGGTAATTTCATACCAGAAACTTTGAAAAAACCCATCGATGATTTAACAAAACTTTTTTCAAAACTAAGAAAAGATAAGAAGTTTTTAAAAGAACGGGATTATCATTTTAAAAATTATATTGGGGCTCCTACACCATTTATAAAGCTAGAAAATTTAACAGATCATCTTGGAGGAGCTCAAATTTATGCAAAAGTAGTCTCTGAGGCTAATGGAGGAGCTCACAAGATTTATAATGCTACTGTACATTGTTTGATTGCAAAAAAAGCAGGTAAAAAATTTATTGTTGGTGATACAGGAGCTGGTTATGCAGGGAAGATGCTTTCAATGGCTGCTAAAAAATTTGGTCTTAAGTGTAAAATTTTTATGGGATCAAAGGATATTAAACGACAAAGGCCTAATGTTGAAGCTATGAAAAAAAATGGAGCAGAAATAGTTCCTGTTACAACTGGAAGTCAGACACTCGTTGATGCCGTGAGTGAGTGTATGCGTTACTGGGTTGCTAACTGCGATACAACACATATGTGTGTCGGATCAACAGTTGGTCCTAATATTTTTGTAAAAATCTGTGCTTGGAGCACAGCTCAAATTTCACGAGAATTGATGATACAAGTGAAAGAGGAATTTGGAAAAGTTCCAAAGAAAATGAAACTCCTTAATTGCGTTGGTGGAGGAAGCTCCGCTATGGGATTTTGGAATGAATTTATGGATACTGATGCACAATTTATAGGAATTGAAGCTGGCGGCCCGAAAAATAGCAAGTTACATGCTGCCCCATTAACTAATGGCTCAAAAATTGGCATCCTTCATGGATCAGCGCAGTATGTAATTCAAGATAATGAAGGACAAATAGGAAGAACAGAGTCAATTTCAGCTGGACTGGATTACCCGGGGATTTCAAGTCTACACTGTTTTCTTAAAGACTCGAAAAGAGCTAAATATACTTCTGCAAGTGATGAAGAAGCTCTTAACGCTTATAAACTAGTTTCAAAATTTGAAAATATTTCTCCATCACTTGAACCATCACATGCTTTTGCTGAAGCAATAAAATTAGCCCCTAAATTAAAATCGTCTGATGTTATTATTGTTAATTCTTGTGGCGATAGTCTTAAAGATAAAGATATTATTAAACAAAAATTAGGTTCATATACAAGATGAAGTCAAAAATTTCTACAGCTTTTGATATTTGTAAAAAAGAAAAAAGACCTGCATTAATTACTTACACAGTTGCAGGTGATAATACCAAGGATAATTCGCTGAAAATTCTAAATAAAATTTCAAAACATGCAGATATTCTTGAGTGTGGCTTTCCGCACAACACTCCAATAGCAGATGGAGGTCAGATACAAGGAAGCGCATACCGTGCTTTAAAAAATGGAACAAAACTTAAGGATGTTTTTCACATCGTAAAAAAATTTAAAAAAAAAAATCCTAGTAAACCATTAGTTCTTATGGGTTATTTTAATCTTATATATCAATGTGGGGAAAATAATTTCTTAAAAAATTGCAAAAAATCAGGTGTAGATGGTCTTATAATTGTAGATCTCCCTTATCCAGAAAATAAAGATTTTGCAAATAAGTGTAAGAAAAAAAGTATTACTTTTATTCAACTTTTGTCCCCTACCACATCAAAAGAAAGAATGAAAAAAATTATTAAGGACTCTCATGAAATGCTTTATTACATATCTATGCTTTCTACTACAGGAGGAAAATTAAAAGTATCTCCAAAAAAAATACTTGAGAATTATAATAAGATAAAAAGAATCAACCCTAAAAAAAACCTTGTAATCGGTTTTGGTATAACAGATAAAACTATTTCTTCTCTAAAATCAGCAAATGGACTGGTTGTGGGCAGTATGTTGTGTAAAATCATAGCAAATTCACTCAAAATGAGACAAAATCCTGTCACAAATTTAGATAAAGTTGTGTACAATCTTAAAAATAAAATTTTATGAATTGGATAACAAAATTTATTAAACCTAAAATTAAATCCCTATTTGAAAAAAAATCTTCTAAAGTAGAGTCAAATCTTTGGACTACATGTAGTTGCAAAAATTTAATCTATTCAGATGATATGAAATCTAATCTAAAAGTTTGCCCTAAGTGTGGTGAACATCATAAACTTACATGTAAAGAAAGATTTGAAACTTTTTTTGATGAAAAAGAGTTTGAAATTATTGAAACACCTATTCCAAAAGATGATCCTCTAAACTTTGAAGATAAAAAAAAATACACAGATCGGTTAAAAGCTGCAAGAAAACTAACCGGTCAAGATGATGCGGTTTTAATCGCTAGAGGAAAAGTTAAAGGAATTGATGCTGTTGTTGGAGCTCAAGATTTTAGATTTATTGGTGGCTCTTTTGGTGCGGCTTCGGGTGAAGCTTTTATTGCTGGAGCTCAGCGCGCTATAGAAAATAATATGCCTTATATTTTTTTTAGTTGTTCAGGAGGCCAACGTATGCACGAAAGTTCTATTGCATTAATGCAAATGTCTAGAACTGCTTTAGCTGTTAATGAACTAAAGAAAAAAAATATTCCCTTTATTGTGGTTTTGACAAATCCTACTACTGGTGGAGTGACCGCTTCTTGGGCTATGCTGGGAGATGTATTAATAGGTGAACCTAAAAGTGTTATAGGTTTCGCTGGACGTAGAGTTATACAAGATACTGTTAGAGAAACTTTACCTGATGATTTTCAAACAGCAGAATATGTAAAGGATCATGGAGGAATAGATCTTATAGTTGAAAGGCAATATTTAAATTCAACTATAGGAACATTGTTAAATGTTCTATTGAAAAAAGCTGAAGCTCAAGCTAAACAAGAGACTAATGTCTCAGTCGATCAATCTTTACAAACAGCTAGCTAATCATAAACTATTTAATAAATCTGTTAACTTTGGCCTAAAAAGGATCAAATTAGCCTTGAATTTGTTAGGACATCCAGAGAATAAACTTAAGAATGTAATATCAGTAATTGGTGAGTCAGGTAAATTTACTACTTTATCATCTTTAAAATCATTCATCGAAGCTAATAATCAAAAAGTAACAACCCATATATCACCTTCTTTACGAGACATAAGAGAAAGATTTTATATGGGAGAAAAATACTTGAGTCATAAAGAAATTAAAAAAACTATAAAACAGATAGAAAAGCTAAATATTCCTTTAACAGTTTATGAGTGTCTTACTTTGGTTTATATTATAAATGCTTCAAAAAGAAATACTGATTATAATATTCAAGAAACTGGTGCTCTTTGGAGGCTAGACTCAAATAATATCCATGACTTTCCAAAGCTACAAATTTGTACAAACATTAATAAACAACATTTAAATTTTTTGAAAATAAAAACTTTAGATGGAGTTATAAAAGAAGATGTCGGATTTTTAAGTAATTTTACAAATATTTATATCGGTAAACAGTCGCCAAATGTTTTAAAAAAAATTAAAATGTATTTAAAGAATAATACAAGTAAAATTATATATCCAAACACGTGGAAACTTACAAAAAAAGGAGGCTGTTATTATTATCAAGATAAAAATCTTAAAATAAAACTTAATACGAAAAATGTTTATTCTAAAGGAATGTTCGAAAATGTTTGCCTAGCTATAAAAGTAGCTCTTGATCTTAATATTGATAAGAAAACAATACAAAAAACTTTACCCTTGTTATCTTTTGAAGGTCGATTTCAATACATTAATAAGGGAAAAATTAAAAATAAGCTTAATAGAAATGAAGTTATTATGATTGATGGTGCACATGCTACTGCTGATGCACGAAACTTAGCGAGATATTTAAAAAATATAAAAATGCCTAAATATGGAATTTGGGCTATGACAAAAAATAAAGAGCCAGATTTGTTTATAAAAGAACTTAAAGGAATATTCAAAAAAGTTGTTACTATGCCAATTGAAAATGAATTTAATTCGGTCTCAGCAAATAAACTTTATAAAATAGCAACTAAAAATAAATTTAAAGCAGAAAAAAGTGATAATTTTACAGAGGCACTAAAGAAAATAAGTAGTAGTGAGAAAAAATTAATTGTTTGTTTTGGTAGTCTTTATAATTGTGGAAATATTTTAAATAAAAATTAAATGTGTGGTTTAATAAATTCAAGCATATCTTTTTCGCTTGAAGCACCAACTTTTGTTCCTAAAAGCCTTCCCTCTTTAAATAAAAGAATTGTTGGTACGCCTCTCACTGAATACTTAGTTGGTTCATTAGGCTGACTTTCAATGTCATGATAATAGCAATCTATTTTATCTGACATGTCATTTGAAATTTTTTCTACAATCGGTTTAAGCTGTTGACATGGACCACACCATGACGCTGAAAATTGAATTAATGAAAGTTTACTTCCACCTATTTGGTCGCTAAATTTTTCGTCTGTAGAATTTTTAAATGCCATAGCCTTTAAATAAGTATTTTTTGTTTTTTGTCAACTACGCAGATGTATAATATTTTTCTAAATCTTCAACGTACGCGTTAATATCGTCTAATATTTTTAGTTTTTCTGGTTGGTTTTCTTTTTCGAATTTCGCTCTTAAAGTATCTATTTCTGAATAAGTTCTTGGAATTGTATTCCATTTTTCATTACTAGTGCTTAAAAGTTTTTTTGAAATATCTTTATGAATTAAATTAAAATCAGATTTTGTTAAAATTTCAGGTTTTTCCATGTAAAGAAGTTTTTTTCCAAAGTACTGTAATCTCTCATCTTTGAATTTAGAGATTACTTGAAGTTTTTTACTCCAATCAACACTATGAAACTCTGGCATTATTTTATTATCTTCTGTTGAGGTAAATTTAGCATAAATACTTTCTTCATTATATAAATCTTCTTGTGACTTTGTTTGTTCTTTTTCATCAATTTCAAATCGTTTTACTGAGGAAACCTTTTCCGCAAAAGCTTCGTTGTTTTTTATCATTTTAGCTCTTTCTTCTAATTTTTTTATACCAATAAGTTTGTACTCATCAAATTGATTTCCGTAAGATGGATTCATAATTACTGGATGTTTATTATGTCTAACAGTTCTAATGAATTTTGGTTGTTTTTTCATTGCTAAAGTTAATTCTTTAATTGGCATTTCCAAATATGGAGAAGGATCATGTCTCAAATCAAAACATAATGGCCATTGATATTGAGGATGCTGACAAATAAAAGTTTGAACATAAGGTCTACTTCTTCCATAAAAGTATTCATTTGTGCAAAAAAGTAATTCTTTTTTTATTAACTCTAAAGACTGGTTTTTATCCATAGTTAACATGCTTGCTTTCCAAACATTTGGAGCTTTTTTAGAAATTAATTTCGCTATTCCAATAGTTGCTATTACATCACCAATCGCACTATGTGCATCTCCGTGTTCAATTCCGTTTAATGGCGCCATTTGATCTAATTTGTAAACATCGTTCCCTTTTTCGTTTACAGAATTTTTAAGTGTATTTGGGTAATAAAGGTTAGCGGCCCTTGCCAGACTTAAGATATCTCCTCTAGTGTTTCCGTTTGTGCTTGTAATGAAAGGATATTCTAATGTTTGAAACAAAGTGCACCTTAAAAATTCCTCATCAAACTCAATGCTATTGAACCCAATGTAAGTAGCCTTACCCCATCTTTTGAGTGTCTCAACAAACTGCCTAATCATTTCATAATGAGAGAGGTTAGACTTTTTTAGCATTGAAGGTGAGGTCTTATTCACGATCAGCGCCATGGCTTCTGGAATTATTCCAGGACTTAATCTACACCTAGCATCAAAACGATCTAGTTCATCTAAATTGTCATTAGTTAATACTGCACCAATTTGAATTATTTGACCCCAATATTTATTAGATGAACTGGTCTCAAAATCGTAAAAGACAAAGTTAGACATAATTTATGTTTACTTAAGAACTTTTATCTTTTCTGGATTTTCTTTCAAGGTGTCTGTTACTTGCCCTGGATCTTTTATATTTCCAAGTGTATTCATTATAGATCTAGCATCTCTACCAAAACCATCGGTTGCAGTCATGGCTTGTTCTAATTTCTTTCTTAGATCTTTAATGCCATCAAAATGTTTTTCAAACCTGGAGCTTATGTTTCTTAAGTCACTGTAGATTTGGGTTGCATGTTGTTGAACTTTTAGGGTTTGAAATCCTAAATGATAGGATTGTAACAAAGCAGATAAAGTATTAGGACCTGAAACTGTAACTTTATATTTTGTTCTGAGTTCTTGCAATAATAATTCTTTTGTCTTTGGATCTCTATAACTTGAAAGTTCTGAGAACAATCCTTCAGTTGGAACATAAACTATTGCAAAATCTGTGCTTTTAGGTGGAGCTATATATTTTGAATTTATTGTTTTAGCTTTTAATCTAAATGCTGCAGCTAAATCTTTTCTTGCTTCAGCTTGTGCCTCTTTATTATTAGCCTTGTACGCATCGTCAATTGCTTTATATTTCTCAACAGGCCAGTGACTGTCGATAGGTAATAAAACATCTTGAAGCTTAATAGCAAATTCAACTGTCTCGGATGTATCATCTTTCATTTTTACATTAGCAATAAATTGAGATGCAGGTAATAAATCTTTAAGAAGGGCGCCTAATCCAAATTCTGCGAGTGTTCCATATGTTTTAACACCGCTTAAAATTCTACTAAAATTATCTTGGCTTTTATTAAGCTCACTTACTTGCCGGTTAAAAACTGAAACTTTTTCATCAACTTTAGTTAAAGCACCAGTCATATCTTTAGCAATTTCTTTGCTCATAGAACCAAAGGATTGGCCGAAGGTTTCTTTAAATGAGTTAAACTCATCTTTAAAGGCCTGTTCTGGATTTATTTGTTTTTCAGGCTTATTTCTTACTAAAAAGAAAATAACTCCGAGATTAATAATGACTAATAATATTACTAAAATTATGATTAACGAATCCATAAATTAGTATACCACATTAAGAATTAATATATTTCAAAATATTTTTTGCTGGCAAAGTTCTTCTAATCCAGTGGCTTGGAATGCTTTCTGGTTTTAATGCTGCGAAATATGCTCCAACAAAATTTGCTCTTGAACAATTGCAACCACCAGCTTTAATCGTTTTTATAATAGCAGATTTAAAGTTGTTGGATGTTATAATCGCGTGAATTGATCCCATAAATGTACCGGGATAACTACAAGCTTTCCCAAATTTTCTTACAGTCAATATATGATTTTGGTTTTTTAGTCTTAAAACTTTTTTAATATTGGTAATTACGTCTTTAAAATATTTATTCTTTTTGTATTTTTTAACAAAAGATTGAACAGGATTTCTATCTTTTTTATTAGCTAATTCTATAATCTTTAATTTAGATAAAGCATATTTTTCATTTATTCTTGAATTAGCTACAGATTTAATAACCTTTTTAAGTTCTTTTTCTTTATCATTGAAAAGAAAATAAGGTAAAGCAGCACAATAACCATCCGACTCGTTTACTTTAGTACCACCAGTGATAATTTTCTTAGATTGGATATTTTGTATAGTCTCTAAGATATTTTGATGGATCCACGGACCACTCATAGGCTTTTTCCATTTCACTTTTTTATATTTTTTTCTTAATTTTAGATTTTTCCAATAATTTGACCCTGGTCCGAAGTGTTTTATGATATTTTTTTTGAAATTTCTAAAAATTTCTGTTTTTTTTTTTGAGGAAATCAATGTTTGAAACATTACTTGTCCAATGTCATTATACCCTGAAACCTTTCCAGTTTTAATGTTATAGAAAGGACTTCTATTTTTTTTCAAAAAAACTATTTCTTTTTTTCCTTTAATATATTTCTTTAACTTTTTTGGATCGTATACCCAATGTAGAGGTCTAGTCGCTGCATCTGCAACTGTAGCGCCTAAAAAAATATGTAAATTATCCATTTAGTATAACTTTACTATTCGCTAGCGATCCACAAGATGCATTTATGTCTCTACCTCTACTTCTTCTAAATAGAGAAAGAAAACCTGCGTCTTGAATTTTTTTAGAAAACTTATCTATATTTTCTTGAGTCGCTGGTTTAAAATCTTTGTTTGAAAGAGGATTAAATTCAATTAAATTTAATTTTGAAGGAACTTTTTTCATAATCTTTATCAGTTCTTTAGCGTGTGCATCTGTCAAATTCTCATCTAAGCATATCCACTCTATAAAAATAGGTAATTTTGTTTTTTCGTAATATTTTTTCAATTTTGGTAATAATGAATTAATTGAATATTTATCATTTATTGGCATTAATTCTGATCTGTGTTTTGGAATTGAACTATGTAGGCTCCATGCAAGATAAACATCTAACTCATTTGCAGCCCACTCTATTGCATCTAAATTATCTTTTTTAATTCCAACTCCCACAGTGCTGACAGTGATCCTGGTTCTTCCGTATTCTAAGCCATCTTTATTTTTTGAGTTGTCAATTGCAACTTTAACATTATCTAAATTCAAAAAAGGTGAGCCTTCACCCATCAATACTTGATTTGTTATTTTTTTCTGTGTTGACCAATCATTAATATAGTCTTTACTCAAAATTATTTGCGAAATTATTTCTCCTGGTGATAAATTCCTTACTAATTTTTTTGAAATTTGAGCTGTTGCACAAAATTCGCAAGAGAGATAACAACCCACTGATACGGACAAACAAATTGTATATCTACTTTGAGATTTATCCGGAATAAGGACTGTTTCAACATTACGTTTATCTTTAAGCTCTAAAAGAAATTTTATAGTCCCGTCTTTAGATTTTTGAACATCTATAATTTTTGGTTTTTCTAAACTAATCAAATCTTTGATCTTGCCTCTTAGTTCAGCTCCAAATGTTGTAAGCTCATCAAAACTTTTAATATTTTTTTTATAAACTGCATTAAAAAGTTGTTGAGATCTCATCTTTGCTTTTTTTGGCTCAACTTCTCCTTTTTCAATTAAAAAAGATTTTAGTTGATCAAAATTAAGATCATAAAAATTTTGTTTTTTCATTAAGAGGATATTAAAGACTTGAGTGGGGATTTTAAAGTCCCCACCCTATAAAAGTTTTAAAGCTGGTTTTTATCAGTTTTCAAATGCTTTAAAATTTTTCCGGAATTTTTTCCGTTTTTAACCAAATAACCGGCCGTTCCATTGGCGTTAGCCTCGGGGGCTTTTTGGTTTTTACTTAACTGCATTGAGAGTTTCTGCTCAGCTTTTTTAACGGCAGAATTTCCATACAGTTTGCTAAATCTATTCATAGCAACTCCTTTCATTTCCACCGACTTTGCAACCCTTTATAGGTCCGGCATGTCGAATGCCGAGTCTTTTTTCCCATGACAGATGGGTAAGTAAACTTTAATATAAGGTTTATATTTGTCAATGGATAATAAGCTTTTAGGAGTAATCATAATAGGTTTTGGTCTATTAGTGCTTTTCAGCGAACAAGAATACTCTTGGGTAATATCAGCCATTGCAGTGGGGATAGGTTCGGGATTTCTAATACGAAAAAATGAAAAAAATGATATAGACAAATAAAGATGTCTAAAAAAATTTTTATTGTTTACGGCCATCACGACATTAAAAAATCATTTAATGCTTCCGTAAGAGATACTTTTATCGAAGAAGCAAAAAAATTAGGTTATCAAATTGATTTAATTAATTTACATGAGGAAAAACCGATCCCTTTTTTTGATGGTTCTGGCCCTAATGATCAAATTTTAGATTATAGAAAAAGACTAGAAGCTAGTGATGTATTATTTATGATTTCACCTTGTTATAATCTGAGAGCAACTGCAATTTTAGAAAATTGGATTGATTTAACTTTAGCTCCTAAATGGTTTTTCTCTTTTAAAAAACTTGTTGGCAATTGGGGTTACCCTGTTGCAGGTGCGATGAAAGGTAGAAAGGCTATAATGTCGATGTCTTACGGTGGAAATTGGTTTTCAATTCAAACCTGGTTTCAAAATATTCCATTTAGGAGAATTAAAGCAGGAGTTTTAAAGCTTGGTGGAATGGAAACAACCTACATAAGATTTTATGAGGTTTTACCAGGTATGACACAAGAAAAATTTAATTCACATATGGAAAAAGTAAGAAAACTAGTGCGAAATTTATAATAATTTAAATTTCAATTTAAAAAGTATATAAGGCAGTTATGGAAAGTTTTAAAAATTGGATGACTGAAGCGGCAAACATCATGTTTGATGATAGTAAAAACGACTTAAGAAGCTTACCAAAGTCTGTAAGGCTTCAAATTTTAATTGTTTTGTCTTTTGTTTGGTCCACTGTATTTAGCCTCTATGTATTTAGCGTAACCTCTTTTATTTTCGGTTGGGCTGGGGTAGTTATGGCGCATATTGGATTAATCATAGCAGTTTACTTAACTTTTAAATTTTTTCACAAAAAACAAGAACAACCAGTCAGTGTTTTTCAATCTGGGAATTATAATCCTGCAAAAATATTTGCAGTCTTTTTTATTGTTTTTTTTATTTTTATTTTTACTAAGGGTATTGATGTTCTAACAAGGACTAATAGTTACGAAACACCTTACTCTGGTCCTGAAACGACTACTGAAGAAAGAATCAAAAGATTTGTAAAATAGCAATTCCAAGAATAAAATTAATCAATGAAATTATTAAGAGTTGGTGAATTAGGAAGTGAAATTGTTGCTGCCTTAGATAGTAATAATGTCATTAGGGATTTATCAGATCATATTAAAGATTTAAATCCACAGACGATTAGTGAAGAAACATTAAATAAATTAAAAAGAATAAAATTATCTGAACTAAAGGAAATTAACTCAAACATTAGAATTGGCTCTTGCATCTCAAATCCCGTAGATTTTTTAGCAATAGGTTTGAACTATAAAGCACATGCAGAAGGCACCAAATCAAAGTTACCAACTGAACCAATTGTTTTTAATAAAAGCTCAGGATGTATTCAGGGTCCTAATGATAAAATAATAAAACCTAAGTCTGCTAGTAAAATGGATTACGAGGTTGAAGTTGGCATGATTATTGGTCGAGAAGGCAAATATATTAAAGAGGAAAATGCTCAAGATTATGTATTTGGCTACTGTATTGTTAATGACATATCTGAAAGATCTTGGCAAAAAGAAAGAGGAGGTCAATGGATAAAAGGTAAATCTATAGCAGGACCAACAGGGCCTTATCTTGTAACCAAAGATGAAATTAAAAATTTAAACAATATTAATTTAGCTTTAGATGTAAATGGCAACAGAAGACAAACTGGAAATACAGAAAGAATGATTTTCAATTTCAATTTTTTAATTTCTCATTTAAGTCAATTTATGACTTTGTATCCTGGAACAATTATCACTACCGGGACACCTGCGGGTACGGCAATGGAAATGAAAAAACCTGAATTTCTAAAGGCAGGTGACAAACTTCACCTAAAAGTAGATGGACTAGGTGAACAATTTCATGAAATAATAGAGGAATAAGTATGTCAAAAAGATATTCGGGTAAAAGTCAAAAAGATAGAAGCTTTATGAAAAAAGCAAAGTTATCTTTAAAAGAAAAGAGAAAGCTTAAAAGAGATAGAAAGAATAAATAATGTGTGGAAGATATAATATTCGAAAACCAGTAACTAAAACCGTTGATTTGGTAAAAACAAACATAAAGGTTGAAGACACAGATAATTATAATGCACACCCAACTCAAAAGTTACCTGTAATAAAATCCTATTCAAATGGTAAGGCTCTTGAGCTTTATGAGTGGGGATTAGTACCGAGTTGGTCTAAAAAATTAGACAAATTTTCTCCTCTTATCAATGCAAGAAGAGAAACCCTTATGGAAAAAGTTACTTTTAAGAATCTTATCCAGACTTCAAGATGTATTATTCCAGCTGATGGGTATTATGAATGGAAAAGAGAAGATAAAACAAAAACTCCCTATTACTTTTCAAAAGAGGATGATGAATTGATGTATTTTGCCGGGATATATCAGAATGACAAATTTTGTATAATTACAAGAGAAGCAACTGAAAAAATTAGTACAATCCATCACAGAGAACCAATGATTATTAATCAAAGCCAGATTAATAATTATTTAAACATTAAAAAAGATGCTATGGAAATATTAAACTCTATTAAACCACCCAATTTAAAGTTTCATGAGATATCAAAAGATGTTAATAATCCAGTAAATAATGACCCTGCTTTAATTAAACCTTTGAACTAAATGAATTTATCTGTCTCACCAGGAAAAAATAATGTTGGAGCTTACATCAACGACGTTAATTTAAAATCCCTAGATCAAGATCAGGCAATAGAAATAAAAAAAATTTTAAACAAGTACGGAGTTATATTTATTAAAGAACAAAATCTTGACCCTGAAACCTATCAAAATTTCGCAAAGAATATAGGTCAACCAGTAGTGTATCCAAGACTTAAAGGTTTAGATGAAAAATTTCCATTTATAAATGTAATCGAGAGAAAGCCTGATGATAAAAATTTAAGTTTCGGCTCTAGCTGGCTTCATCAGGATACAAGTTATTTAGCTAATGATAGACCTAGATATACAATGTTAATGGGTATAGAAATACCAGTTGGCCAAGGTAATACTATATTCTCATCTGGCTTTAATGCTTACGATAAATTACCAGACGACATTAAAGAAAAAATTAAAGACGCTACTGGAGTTTTTTCATCGGCAGGTCCGATAGCAATAACCAGACTCGAACGAGAAAAAGAAATGGGAATAAAATCTTCAGAAAGTATGGAAGCCGAACATCCAATAGTTATTACTGTAGATGGAAAGAAAACTCTTTATGTATCTCCAGGACATTTAATGAAGATTAAAAATGTAAAGGAAGACGAAGCTGAATATTTAAAAAATTATTTAGTAGATCACGTCAATAAAGAAGATTTTATATTTTCATATGAATGGACAAAAGGTGATATCTGTCTTTGGGATAATTTAAGTATTCTGCATATGGCTAGTGAAATTAAGAACTGCAGAAGGGTTATGCATAGAATAACAATAAAATAATTATTTTTTTAAAACCGTAAGGTGTCCCATTTTTCTTTTATCTTTAATTGATTTTTTCCCGTAATCATAAAAAAATTCGTTTTTACTAAATGTTTTGGACCTATAAGTCTCGATATCTTTTCCCAAGACATTAAACATTTCAGCGTTAGAAATTTTTTCAACTTTTTTTACACCGAGATTACACACAGCTGCAACATGTCCAGAAAATTGGCTTATGGAAAACGCATTTATTGTCAGGTGACCTGAATTATGGACTCTTGGAGCAATTTCATTAACTAACAAATTATCATCTTGATCGATGAAATATTCAACACACATCGTGCCAACATAATCTAATTTTTCTGAAATAAGTTTTGCATTACTCTGTGCTTTAATAAAAATTTCTTTATTTATATCTGCAGGGATTTTTGAATGATTTAAGATTTGGTCTTTATGAATATTTTCTATAGGCTCATAAATATAAGTTTCACCATTTAAATATCTTGTTATTACTACTGATATCTCTTTTTTTAAATTTACCTTTTTTTCTAAAATATAATCAGCTGTAAAACACCAATTTTTTTTTACATCATCAAGAGAATTTAAAACATATTGTCCATGTCCATCATAACCAAGTGTATTTGATTTTAAAATTCCGGGTAATAAGTTTTTATTCTTTTCGACATCTCCAGCCTGTTTGATAAAGGCCCAGTCTGTAGTTTTAATACCTAAGTCATTGACGAAAGTTTTTTCTAATTTTCTGTTTTGAATTATTCTATTTATTTCAGGTTTAGGTAAGACTTTTTTTTCTTTATCGATCTCATTTAAAATATTTATTGGAATATTTTCAAACTCATAAGTAATAATATCGACTTTGCTAACAAACCCTTTTATCTTTTCTTTGTTATCGTATTTTGAGCAGATAAATTCATCCGAATAATTTTGGGCAGGTCCATTTTCATCATCTGATATTACTACAGTTTTAATATTAAGTTTTTTTGCAGCCTGGCAAAGTAATAATCCAAGTTGACCTGAACCAATGATCCCTAAGGTGCTTATTGTCATTAAATTATGGTTTTTTTTTAACGGATTTGGTTTGTAAACGTTTCCACTTTTCTAAATTTGATTTAATTTTTTCATCAAAATTTCCAATAATCGAGGCAGCAAGTAACCCTGCATTCATAGATCCATTAATTGCCATTGTGGCTACGGGACAACCTCGCGGCATTTGCACTATTGATAATAAACTATCTAAACCCTTAAGTTTTTTTGTTTCTATCGGAACTCCAATAACTGGCAAGGAAGATAAAGATGCTACCATGCCAGGCAAATGTGCTGAACCTCCTGCTCCAGCCACAATAACACCAAAACCGTTTTTTGATGCTGACTCTGCAAATTCAAACATTCTTTTTGGTGTTCTGTGCGCACTTACTATTGAAATTTGATATTTAATTTTGAGAGTCTTTAAAATTTTCGCGCATTCTTTCATTATGGAATGATCGGATTGAGATCCCATAATAATTGCAACTTTATTATTCAGTTTATTACGCTTCACAGATTAATTTAACAATTATTGGTATAAAAACAATGGCCTAATTAGATTAAGCCACTGATTTATTTAGGAGGAAAGATTATGCTCGAACTCTAAAATTTAGAAATTTTGGACTATTTTGAAGTTCGAATAGAGAGATTTTTTTGAATTTCTTATCAACGTTAGTTTTTAGCTTGTTTTTTTTTACTTGTTTAATTCTCATAATACCTTTTAATTTATTTTTAACTCTATGAGTATTGCTGAATTTGCAAACTTGAGTTGAATATAGTTTATAACGTAAATTTAGGCAGATATTAGGCGCTTCTTAGCCAAATTTAAATTTTTGCAAAAAAATCTTTAGAAAGTTTTTTTATTGACCCACTTCGATCTACCACTGCTAGTTCCACTTCTGCACTAACAAGAACTTCCCCACCTCTTTTAACCTCTTGAAGCAAGTTTAGTCTAACGTTGGTTTTTTTTAAAACAGCTGTTTCAACACTTAGATTATCTTCAAAAACTGCTGATTTTAGATATTTTATGTTGCATTTCCTAACGACAAACATTATATCGTGCCCGTTCATAAGTTGAGTTAAAGTAAGGCCAAATTTTTCGTGTATTAGCTCCGTTCTAGCTCTCTCGATATACTGAAGATATCTTGAATAAAATACTCGACCAAAGTCAACGTCTTCAACAAAAACTTTCAATTTATAAATGTGGCTTTTGGACATAATTTCAATCATAAAGCTAAAGTTTATCTTATTCAATAAAGTTTAAATTTCTTTTTTTGGTCTTAATTATGCCAAGCAAAGCACAGACTTTAACTTTAAATTTTAATCATGAAAATATTATCTACTTTTATATTGTTGCTTATGTTGACTAATTGTGCTGGAAGCAACATGGCCAAAGTAAAATTTGGCAAAAGATGTACAGCTGCTGATGAGAATGGTTTAAAAGAGAGCTCGTATGTTTGGGTCATTTCAAAAGAAGCACTTAAATCATTTGATAAGAGAATAAATAAATCTAATTGTTCAGATATTTAATTTCCTTTAAAATTTTATTGTCTGTGCTAATAAGGGGTATGCGAATACCCCTTATTCTGTGTATATTATTTTCATTAAGTATTAGTTTGAATGCTATGGAAAAAAAACCTTATCATCATATTTATAAAGACGGAAAATTATATGCTTTTAGAAACCTTGAGGGAGGCCCAAAAAGAGATCCTAATTTTAAATGGGATTGGAAAGTTTTTAGGGAGGAGAAAAAGAAACTTAAGATTGATTATCCACCTGAACATGTAATTGATAAAAAAATAGTTTTAAAGAATCTTGAAAAATATAAGTCCGACTCATATGTGATGTGGCTTGATCACGCTAGCTTTATAATTAAACTTGGAGACACTACAATTATTACTGATCCAGTTTTTGAAAAAAATTATGGACCTATGATATTTGGTCCCAAGAAATACATAGAGTCCCCTTTAACTCTTAAAGAACTTCCTAAAATAGATTTATTTTTACTAACACACAATCATTATGATCACATGAGTATTCGTACGATAAAAAACTTTCCTTACAAGAATACTAAAGTTCTTGTACCTCTTAAGCTTGGGAAATATTTCACAAAAAATGGATATAAAAAAGATACTGTTAAAGAAATGGATTGGTTTGATAAAATTAAAATTAATGATGAGATCACAGTAAGAATGCTTCCAAGTCAACATTGGTCTAAACGTTGGATCTGGGGAGATGGAAATACAAATAGATCACTTTGGGGGAGCTTTTTAATTGAATACAATGATAAAAAAATCTTTTTTGCTTGTGATACTGGACCAGCACCATTTTATAAGGAATTAGGAAAAAAATTTGGTCCTATCGATTTGGGTTTTGGAAATTTAGGCGCTTATAATTTCTATCCACTGGTTCCAGTCAAGGATAAATCTACAGCTCACGCAAATCCTGAAGAACTTTTATCTTTAATGAAAGACTTAGAAGTAAAAAAAGTTATAGGAATGCATTGGGGAACAGCAATATTAAGTTTGGAGCCGATCTGGGAACCTCCAGTAAGGTTTAAGGAAAATGCTGAAAAGTTTGGCTACAAAAAAGACGAAGCAATTATATTTAAAATTGGTGAGATTAAAAAATTGGAAGATCTCATTAACTAACTTTTCTTTTATTTCTCTCGTTATCCAATAATTTTGTCAATGCATCAACCATTATATCAGAAGCTTTAAATATTTCATTTGGTTGAAATTCATGTGTTGTGTGATTTTCAGGATTTGTTTTATCTTCAATTATTATTCCTTCGTCTGGTGAATTATTTTTTATATAAATCAAAATTAACCAATCAGCTTCAATCGTTTCATCCCATTTGATAAAAATTTCTCCTGTTTCAAATCTTTTATCAATGCATCTGATGATACTTAAATATTTTGGAATATATTTTTTATTTAATTGGAAACACAAACTGTGAGCTGATCGATAAAAACTTTCAAGAGCGTATTCAATCTTTTCTCTTTCTTCATTATAAACTCTCTCTTTTTCTAGTAATGTTGCTTTATCATCAGTCTCTTCTACTTTAATACCTAAACTTGCAACTCTTTCTCTTATTGTTTCATTTATTTTTTGATCTCTAATTAACTTGTATTTTTGTTTTATTTTGTCAATACGTTTTTGAACTTCTTCGTAAGATTCTCTTTGTTGACTTAAAACATATTTTTCAAGGTTTTTGATTTCTAATTCCTCTCTTTTTCTAAACAGATCAATTTTTTTCTCTAATTTGATTTGTTCTAAAAATTTCCTTTGTTTTTCAGCTCTTTCTTTTCTAAGCTCAGCCTGTTCTAATTTTATAAATCTTTGTAAATCTTGTTTTCTTTCTTTTTCAAGCTTTTGTTCTTCTTTGAGTTCATTTTTTTTTGCCTCTAAAGCTAATTTTTCTTGCTCTAGTAATCTTTTTTGAGCATCTTTTTTTTCTTGTTCCATAAGCTTCAGTTTTAATTTCTTTTGTTTTTCACGCTCCTCCAAAATAATTTTTTTAATTCCCGAAATTTTATTGGAAATACCTATGAAAAATGTCTGTAATGTTTGATCTAAATTTATATTAAATCTAAATATAGATTTTACTTTATCATTTAGTCTTAATAAGCCTGAAACTATAGCTCTTGTTTTTTGTGGGTTTTTAATTTGAGTCTTTAATTTAAATTTTTTTTTTAATTTTACTTTTGCAATGCTTCTTTTTTTTTTCTTTACTAATCTTGTTGATTTTTTACCTTTTCGAATTTTCTTATTTTTTATTTTTTTTCTTTTATTTTTAGATCTCCGAATTAAGAGTTTTTTATTGTTTTTTTTCTTATACTTTGAAGGTTTTTTTTTACTCTTTTTCATAATGACTATTTATTAAATAGCACTTTTTATGAATATATATAGTCTCTTGTACGGTGGGCTGATTGAAAGTTCTTAACAATTTGTAATTGAAAAACAACTAGATCTCTATATCTAAACGCTGCTGCACAACTTGCCATATAAAATTCCCACATTTTCACAAATTTTTCATCAAATAAATCTTTCACCTCTTTTTTTCTTTCTAAAAATCGCTCTAACCAACTTTCTAATGTTTTATCGTAGTGTCTAATTAACGTTTCTGAGTCTGCAACAATTAAACCAGTTTTTTCAATCGGATTTATTATTTGACTGAAAGAAGGGCAAATACCTCCTGGAAATATATACTTTTGGATAAATTTATTCGATGGTGTGGGTTTATCTACTACTCCTATAGTGTGTAATAAGAAAATCCCATCATCTTTCAGAAGTTTGTTCATTGATTTAAAAAAGGTATTATAAAATTTTCTACCAACATGCTCGAACATTCCTACAGAAAAAATTCGATCATACCTCCCCTTTTCCTCCCTATAATCTTTAAGTTCAAATTTTACTTGATTATCTAAATTAAGTTCTTTTGCTTTTCGTTTACAATATTCTATTTGATTTTTACTTAAAGAAATTCCAGTTACTTCACATCCCTTTTGTTTAGCTATTTCAAAAGCCATGCCGCCCCAACCACAGCCAACTTCTAAAATTTTTTGTCCTTCTTTTATGTCTAATTTTTTTACAATATGATCTATTTTGTTTTGTTGGGCTTCCTCTAAAGTTTTAGTGTCATTTTTCCAATACGCGCAGGAATATAGTCTATGTTTTTTGTCTAAAAAAATATCGTAGAGTTTTTCGCCTCTTGCTCCACCAATATCATAATGATGTTCAACATTTTTTCTTGATTTACCTGGTAAATTAAAATTAGTTATAGTTCTCCATGTTTGGTATATTTTTTTTGTAATTAGACTTGTTGTTGAAATTTCACCGCGACCTAAATTTTTAATAAGTTCCATTAAAAAGTCTTTCATCGATGCATTTTCTATTTTAATTTCATTTCTCATGTATGCTTCTGGAAATTCAAGTTCTGGATCTAACAATAATTTCCAATTTAAGTCATCTTTAAGTAATTTTACTGTAATTGGTTTTTCAGTTGTAGGTTTTCCGCAAATGTACTTTTGACCTTTTGCATCTATTAAAATTATTCCACCTTCTTTAAATATTTTTGTAAATATTCTAGCTAATATCATGTTAAGCTGCTAAGTTTTTTTCAGTAATAAATTTAAGTTTATTTAATTTTTCAATAAGCTCTTTTTGTTTTTCCTTACTTAACAAAGTTAGTGGAGGTAATATATTCTTATAATTCTCATCTTTTATCGAAAGAAAACTATGCAAAGCTGATATCAAATTATATTGATCAAATGTTTCTCTAACATTAACTAATTGCTCATTTTTACTTTGTGAAATTTTTTTTTCAAAATCATCAAACACTTTTCTAGCTAAAGTATGAGTAACATTAGTTACTGCTGATATACAGCCTGAACAACCAAGCTCTAATCCTTTTAAAAGTTTTGCCTCTGATCCAGGAAACATTAAAAACTTTGGTAATTTTAATTTTTCAAATAAATTATAACTAGAGTCTTTACATCCAATTATATTTTCTGGGAATGTTTCAACAAGTTTAGTTATCATTTCCACTGAGAACTTGTATCCGCTTAATTTTTCAAAATTATAGAGAATAATTTTGACCTTGGGGAGAGCGTTAATTAATCTTGAATAGAATTCAAAAACCCCCTCATCAGTATTACCTTTATAATATGCTGGAGGCATAATTAAAAATTCTCTAAAGTCATATTCCATCGCATACCTAATTAGATCAATGTTTTCATTTAGAGAATTATTTCCCGTCCCTAAAAAAAATTGTTTTCTTAATTTATGGCTTGCAGTTTTAGCTATAAGTTCTCTCTTTTCATTTGAGGAAATTAATTGGCTTTGTCCTGTTGACCCAAAAAAGAAAACTCCATGTAAACCATTTTGAATAGCTTGGCTTGCATGATTAATTGTTGCATCAATATTCAATGTTCTGTCGACATTCAGAACGCTTAATCCTGCTGCGTATACTCCTTTTTTAATCATAATCTTACCCAAATTATTCTATCTAAGTTATATTATTAAATTTAAAAATGAAAGTTTTAGTAATTCAACCAAAAATTGGTATGGGAGATATGGTAATTTATTTGCCATATATTCATGCTATTTCAAAAAAATATCAAACGCCTGTGTCTATTTTAGTGAAAGAAAATTCACGTGCCAATCAACTTTTGGCTGAAGATAAACACATTAAAGAAATTTTAATATTGGATCGAACAAAAAATAATTCTGGATCTCACGACGGTCTTTTAGGGTTCTTTAAATTAAGTAAAGATCTTAAATTAAAAAAATACGATAAAGTTTTTATTTTTAATAGTTCTTTAAGATATTTATTAATTACAAAAATGGCTAGAATAAAACATATTTCTCAGTATCCATTATTTAGAAAAAAAGATAATATTGTAACTTCTGCTAAAATTTTTACAGAAAATGAATTGGGTGAAATCGTATCTACTCAACCAGAACTCTTTATAAATGAAAATCAAATAAATCAAACTAAACAAAAATTTTCTAGTGAGTTTTCTCATGTCGTTCTAGGTATATCAGCTAGTGGCCCTAGTAAAAGATGGGACATCAAAAATTTTATAAATTTATGTGTTCAAATTAATAAAAGAACACCTTCAAAATTTTATTTAGCAGCAGGCAATAATGATAAGGAATTAATTGATCAATTCCTTGTCTCAGAACTATCAAATAACTGTATTTCATTTAAAGACTTAAAAATAAGTGAAACATTGCCCATTATTAAAAACTGCAAACTTTATATTGGTAATGATACTGGTTGGTTGCATATATCATCAGCTTTAGGTGTAAAATGTTTAGCCCTATTTATGGATAGCCCAGTTCAAGCTTATGGGAAATATTCAAAAAATATTGAAGTAATTGTTCCAGAAGGTGAAACTGAGGAGTCAACAACTCATGATACTCTAGGTAAAGATAAAATTTCTTTTGATAAAGTTTATAATAAATGTATTGAACTTTTGTCTAACTAAAATCAGTTTTAATTATTTTCTCTTTAGCTTCATTTACTAACTGACTCAATCTAGAACTGTCTACACTACGGTTCATATCTGGGTGAATTTTTTTTTGTAATTGATTAGCTGCTTTTAAAACTTCTTCTTTGCTGACTCCTTTTTTGAGACCCAATAATTTATAAGCCTCTTCTGATGTAAGACTTGATGAGCCTGACGATTGTCCAAATTGTCCTTGTGAAAATCTACCTGCATTCTTTTTCATAAACCTGATTAATTGATAGAGTTGGTAAAATTGTAGCAATGAAAATGATTTTATCTTAAGACCAGAGAGCAAGATCAACCACATTGGTAGACTAAAAATGAATTTACCACCTATTGTAAATAACACAGCTAGTATTAAAGATATATAAATTGCAATCTTTTTTATGGTAGTAGCTATTTTCTTCGAACTAGTTCTGGCAAACCAATTTAAAAATAAATAAACGATGACAAATATGATAATTCCTAATAAAAACAAATTCATATAATTTTCTAGTATGAATATACCAAAACTTAAAAAAATAAAGACTACGAAAAATTATCACGGGATTCCACTAGAAGATGATTATTCGTGGGTTGATCAGCCAAATATCCTTGAAGTTTTAAAAGACCCCGAAAAATTGAATACTGAAGTCAAAGATTATATAGAAGCTAATAACAAAATAACTGAAGACTACTTTGCTGACGTTAAAGGATTACAGGAAAATTTATTTAAAGAAATCAAAGGAAAAATTAAATTAGACGATACTGGATTAAAATATAAAGATAAAAGATATTATTATTGGGCTAAAACAGAAGCCAAGGGTAATTACGGAAAAAAGATGAGGCAACTCATTGATGGATCTAAACCTGAGGAAATTTTTTTTGATGGTGACTTGGAAAAAAAGAAAACTGGTTCAGAATACTTTGGGGTTGGAACTGTAAGCACTTCTTTTTGTGATAATTATATTGCTTATTCTCTCGATTTAAAAGGATCAGAATATTACACAATTTATTTAAGAGATCTTAGAACTGGAAAAAATGAGAAAGATATAATTGAAAATACTAGTGGTAGTGTTACTTGGGCCTTGGATAGTAAAAGCTTCTTTTATTCGAAATTGGATCAATATCATAGGCCAAGACAAATTTTCAAACATATCCTTGGAACATCAACCGATCAAGATCAGCTGATATTTGAGGAAAAAGATGAAACTTTTACTGTGGGTATTGGTATTACTTCTGATGAAAAATATTTCATTATTGGGACTTCCGATCACATCACAACTGAAGAATATTTTTTTCCCACAGATTCTAAAGAAATTAAACCCACACTTTTTCAAAAAAGAAAAAATGATGTCCGTTACTCAATAGACTCTTGGCAAGGTTATTTTTATGTTCACACTAATGAAGAGGCTAAGGATTATAAGGTACTCAGATGTAAGACTGATCAAATAGAAAAATTAGAAGTCTTTATCCCCGCTAAAAAAGAAACTGTTATTAGTGGGTTTGAATTTTTAGATGATTATATTCTTAGATCAGAAAAGTCTGATGCTATACCAAAACTTTTTATAAGAAATATTAAAACTAACAAAGAAGAGGAAATTAAAATTTCAGATGAACCAATAGGCGTTCCTAGTGTTTCTTTAATGCAAAGAGATACAAATACTTCAATGATTAGAGTTGGTTGGGAGAGTATGGCAACTCCAGGAAGAATTTATGAGTATGATATCGTCACTAAAGAAAAAAAATTAGTTAAAGAAACAGAAATTCCATCTGGCCATGATCCTAATAAATACGTGGTAGAAAGAATTAAAGCTCGATCACATGATGGTCGTATGGTTCCAATTAGTTTAGTTAGATTAAAAAACTCAAAACAAGATGGAAAATCAAAAGTCTTACTCTATGCTTATGGTGCTTATAAACATAGTATCTCTCCGTCTTTTAGTGCTTCCAGATTTTGTTTGATTGACAGAGGTATAACTTTTGCAATAGCCCATATAAGAGGTGGTGGCGACATGGGGGACATTTGGCATCAAGAAGGTAAAAAAAAGTCTAAAAAAAATACCTTTTTAGACTATGTAGCATGTGCAAATCATTTAATTGAACAAAGATATACCTATAAAGGTGGCATTTGTTTTTACGGAGGTTCAGCTGGAGGACTCACGGGCTCAGGTGTAGCTAACATTGCTCCAGAATTATTTTTTTCTATGTTACTTTTAGTACCCTTTGTAGATGTAATGACTACGATGCTAAATGAAAAATTACCTTTAACTCCAGGGGAATGGGAGATGTGGGGAAATCCAATTAAAAGTAAAGAGTACTTTGAATATATTTTGTCTTACTCTCCTTATAATAATCTTGAGAAAAAAGATTATCCGCCGATGCTTATAACTACATCTTTGTTTGATAATCGAGTCCTTTATTCTGAACCAGTTAAATATATTGCTAAGTTAAGAGATTTAAAAACTGATAATAATTATCAATTATTAAAATGTAAAATGAAAGCAGCGGGTCATGGCGGAATGTCAGGCCGCGACAATGCGATCAAAGAGTTAGCTGAAGAATATTCTTTTATTTTAAAATCTGCAAAAATTTTAAAATAACAATCTTGAAAAAATAAAAATAATTCCCATATTTATATTGTCGGTTGCCAAATGGGACTGACATTAACCTTGCTAACAAAGGAGGATATATGACAAGTAAGGATCTATCGATCTTTAATTCACTTAAACCTTTTAGCATTGGATTCGATGACATGTTTGATCAATTCGAGTCGATGCTAGGTAATGGCAGTCTTGCTGTGCAAAGCAATTACCCGCCATATAACATCCGAAAAGCAGGCAAAGATAAGTATGCTATTGAAGTAGCAGTTGCTGGCTTTAACAAAGATGATGTTGAAGTTGAATATGAAGATAATCTTTTAACTGTAAAAACAAAAGACGTTAAAAGAACTGAAGAAAAAGAAGGTAATGAAGTTATTCATCGAGGAATATCTCAAAGATCTTTTGCTAGATCATTTACAATTGCAGATGATGTAAAGGTAAATGGTGCTGAATTAAAAGATGGTTTGCTAACTATTTCTTGTGAAAAAATCATCCCTGAAATGAAGAAAAAAAGACTTATTGAAATTAAATAAGTTTACCTTACTTGCGGAGTTAAGCTCCGCAGGTAATTAAAAACAGTTTTTACTACTAAAACCAACTACAATATTTCTTGGATTTACCTCAAACTTACGCTCGCACTTTATCTTATATTTCTCAGTAATATAAACGTAATTTCTATTTCTTGTTTTTAAAAACTCAACTTTATCTGGTTGACCATAAAAACTTTTAAGATCTTCCTCAGGTTTATTTAACCATTTACTTAATTCCTGTTTCTCTTTATCAGTCGTATCCTCTATTTTTTTAGATACAGTTTGACAACCACTTATCGAAATTAATAATAATGTGTATAAAATTACAAAAAATAATTTTTTCATTTTTACCCTTATTTTATAACGAAAAGTTATAAACAGATATATTTACTGTGGGTTGAATCTGATCAGCTATGTTTGATTTAGTTAAGATTTTGTTAAGTATATAGAGTAATAAACTCATAACGGAGGTTTAATTTTATGATGGACAAATATTTTGAGTATAGAAAAAACAAAACAAATTTTAGAACTGAAGTAATCGCCGGTGTAACAACTTTCCTAACAATGGCATACATCATGTTCTTAAATCCTTTTATCCTCTCTGGTGAATTCGCTGGGACAGAAAAAGGTTTTTTTGATTTTGGGGCAGTATTTACTGCAACAATTTTAGCAAGTGCTTTAGCCTGCTTTGTAATGGCCCTGAGAGGCAAGACCTGGCCTGTGGGATTAGCGCCTGGAATGGGAATCAATGCATTTGTTGCTTACGGAGTGGTTGCAGGAATGGGTTACACACCTCAAGCAGCTTTAGGAGCTGTTCTCGTGGCAGGAGTAATCTTCTTGGCAATCTCATTAACGCCATTGAGAGCTTGGTTAATAAATTCGATTCCAAAAAGTTTGAAACTTGGAATTGGTGCAGGAATTGGATTGTTCTTAGCTATTATTGGATTAGAAATAATGGGAATAACTGCAGATCATCCAGTAACGCTGGTTACATTAGGTGATATTAAAAATCCTTTAGTACTTTTAGCATGTGCAACTTTTGTATTCATGATTGTTTTAGAGAAAATGAAAGTAAGAGGAAATATTATAATTGGTATTTTACTCTTTAGTATCATTGCATGGGTATCTGGTTTAGCTAAATTTAATGGTGTTGTAGGATCAATTCCTCCAATGACTTATTTGTTTGAGTTTGATCTCAAAGCGGCGCTAAGCGCTGGTATGGCTTCTATAGTCTTTACTTTATTGTTCATTGACTTTTTTGATACAGCAGGAACGCTAACTTCTGTAGCTAATGTTGCAGGAAAAGTTGATAAAAAAGGGAGAGTACAAGATATTGATAAAGCAATGTTATCAGATAGTGTAGGTACAGTTGCAGGAGCTATGATGGGTACAACAACTGTTACAAGTTATGTTGAGTCAGGTTCTGGAGTAAAAGCTGGTGGAAGAACAGGAATGACCTCTTTAGTCATTGGTGTATTATTCCTAGCTTGCTTATTTTTTGCACCTTTAGCTACAAGTCTACCTAAGGAAATAGATGGAGCAGCCTTACTTTACGTTTCAATATTATTTGTTAGAAACATCACAGATATTGAATGGAATGATATAGCAGAGTCTGGCCCAGCAGTGTTAGCTATGCTGGTCATGCCATTAACATATTCTATTTCAAATGGGATTGCGTTAGCTTTCATCGCCTACGCATTAATCAGAATTTTTACTGGTAAATTTGGTAAAACTTCTTCTGCAATCTGGGTAATTGCAGTTTTAAGCGTGTTAAGTTTTTACGTAGGTTAAAAGTTCTAGGGCCAGTTAATTCTGGCCCTTAATTCTTTTGATGTTTCTTTATTAAATCTTCAACTTTTATCTCTTCATAATGCTCAAAAGGTTGAACAATCCATGGATTACTATCTAATCTTTGGGCGCAAAAATCAGGTTCAAAAGTTGAGTCTTTTTTTTTCCAAAGCACAGCGGTTTTAATTTCTTTTATATTTCCTTTAAGAGGTGGATATCTTTTTAACCAATCAATACTTTTGTTTAGCGTAACTCCTGTATCAGATAAATCATCACATAAAAGAATGTTGCCTTTCATGTCTTGAACTGTAGAGCTCATTTCTCTTGAAAAAACCAAATCTCCTTGCTGATCTTCTATGCCTTCTCCAGAATATGACTCTACAGCAAGGTAAGCACACTTTAACTTAAAAACTCGGCTTAAGACATCAGTAATTGGAAGGCCGCCTCTCGCGATACCAATAAGCAAGTTAGGTTTAAAGCCACTATCATAAATTTGTATTGCTAATTTTTCAACGATTAGATTATACTCTTTCCAATCAATAATAAGTTTATCTGCCATGAAGAAAGCTAATTTATTTTAAAGGAGTTGTAAATGAAAGGATACGTAGTTTGTGTTTATAAAAGCATAAATAATGAGGAAAAGTTAAAAGAATACGCTGTCAAAGCTAAAGCAGCAGTTGAAAAATATAAGGGAAAATTTTTGATTAGAGGCGGAAGATCTACATCTAATGAGGGAGATAAATCTCCAAGAACAGTCGTAATTGAGTTTCCATCCTACGATGAAGCTAATAACTTTTATAATTCGAAAGAGTATCAAGATGCACACTCTGTTCTTGAAGGCTACGCTGAACGTCAACATCAAACGATTGAAGGCGCTTAATATTGGATTGGTTCATCGTCAATACTGCGCCATAGATACCACGTAGCAACTGAACAATAAGGTGTAAATTTTTTATAGAGTTTGTTTAAAAAACTTTTTGGAGGAAAATATTTTTTATTATAATTATTTGATATTGCTCTTAATAAGCCAATATCTTGCAAAGGCCAAATATTAGATCGATTGTAAGTGAATAGTAAAATCATTTCTGCACTCCATCTGCCTATTTGTCTTAAAGATGATAAGTATTGAATGGCTTCCTCGTCATTCATGCTTTTGATTAATTTTGGATCAAATTCTTTCTTTACCAATTTAATTGACAATTCTTTTATTCCCAAAGCTTTTTGTCTACTTAGGCCACAGGATTTAAGTTGTGATATTGATAATTTTGATACTTTAAAGGGATTAATTCTTTTAGTTTTCTTTTCAAATTTTTTAAATACTGAGTTAGCAGCTGATACACTTATCTGCTGACCGACTATACTTTTACATAAAGAGTAAAAAATATCTTTTCTAGTAGTCAAAAATTTATCATTGTATTTAAGGATTAGTCTTTTTAAAACTTTATCTCTTTTAGATAAAGTTTTTATTGCTTTTGACCAGTAACTTGGATATTTGCTCACGGCCTAGGACTAACAACTTGTTTTTTAAGTTGGGACTCTCTCATGAAAATAATTGTAGAACTTACAATGATTAAACCAGCACCCAAAAGAGTCAGTGCTTTTGGTATTTCGCCCCAAATGAAATATCCTAACAATATTGCAAATACTAAATTTAAATATTTTGTTGGTGTAACTAGTGATGCCTCAGCTATTCTTAGTGATACTGTAAGTAAAATATTAGCTACTGAACCAATTATACCTGTAAAAATTAAAAGAAAGAGTTCAAATTTTGATGGCATGATCCAGCCAAAAGGAAGTGTTGCTAGACCAACTATCATGCTTAATAAAGAAAAGTATAAGGCAATTCTATAATTAGGTTCGGTAGATGATAAACTTCTTATACTTAAAGCTACACAAGCGAAAAAAATACAAAAAATTATTGGAAATAAGTAATAAATATTTAATTCATCATAAGCGGGTTTGACAATCATTAACATCCCGATAAACCCAATTAAAACTGCAGACCATCTTCTAACACCCACTTTTTCAGATAAAAAAAATATTGAACCTAAAGTAACGAAAATTGGGCCTCCAAAAGTCAAACTTACAACATCTGCCAAAGGTATTTCTCTGAGAGCAATAAAAAGTGCAATAATTGCTAAGGTCCCTGTTACAGCTCTGAAAGCATGTAATTTAGGTCTTGTAGTTTTATAAAAAGTTTTAAATTCACTCTTAGGTACAAGCATTAAAATTGGTATCAAACCGAAAAAAAATCTTGCAAATAATACTTCGCCAACAGGAAACTGGTCTAACCACTTTACACAAGCATCCATCATGGCAAAACATGCCACAGATGCGACCCCGTACAATACGCCTAATTGATTTCGTGCTAACAATTTAATATCCTCACAACTCTATATAATTACTTTATGAAGAAATGTACACTTGCTCTTGGCTGTTTTTGGAAACCTGAGGAAAACTTCAAAAATAAGCCGGGTATAATTGAAACAGAAGTCGGTTATGCCGGTGGATTATCCGATAAAGTTACATATGAAGAGGTATGTAAAGGTGATACTGGTCATGCAGAAGTTGTAAGACTTACCTTTGATGAAAAATTAATTTCCTTTAAAAAAATTTTAGATTTATTTTTTAAAATGCACGATCCTACGCAAAAAGATATGCAATATCCTGATGTTGGAACTCAATATAGAAGTGAAATATTTTATGAGGACGACATTCAAAAAGCTGAGGCTAAAGAAATTTTAAAAATTTTTAATAAGGAACTTAATGGAAAAATTCAAACTAATATTTCTCGGCTCAAAAATTATTGTAAGGCAGAAGAATATCATCAAAAATACTTGGAAAAAAATAGATAATGAAACAGCTCGTTACTACAGAATGGCTAGAAAAAAATATCAATAAAGTGAAAATATTAGATGCTACCTGGTGTTTGCCTAACTCAGGTAGAAATGCTGAAGAGGAGTTTAAAGAAAATCATATAAAGAACTCAATATTCTTTGATATTGATAAAAATTCAGAGCAAAATTCTTCGTTACCCCATATGCTCCCTTCAAATAAAGAGTGGGAAAAAATTGTTTCAAATTTAGGAATAAATAATTCTGACCATATAATTATTTATGATAACTCAGATGTCTTCAGTTCATGTAGAGTTTGGTATACTTTTATTTACTTTGGACATAACGCTGATCTAGTTTCTGTTTTAGACGGAAATTTTACGAAATGGTTAAAGGAAAATAGAGCTATTTCAAAAGAAGTAATAAAAATCTCGAAAACCGATTACGAAGCCAAAGAAAATTTATCTATGCTAATAAATAAGACTCAAGTTAAAAAAAACATAATAGATAAAAAATTTCAGTTAATAGATGCTAGAAGTAAAGAAAGATTTTCGGGTTTAGTGCCTGAGCCCCGAAAAGGATTAAAAAGTGGTCACATTAAAGGATCTAAAAACATACCTTTTCAATTACTTTTAAATGATGATCGAACCTTCAAAAAAAAAGAGGAGTTAATAAAGATTTTTGATCAAAAAGAAATAGATAAAGATAAAGATATTGCTTTTACATGCGGATCTGGAGTTACTGCATGTATTTTAGGACTAGCTAATTCTATTATAAGTGGTAAAAAACCAACTATCTATGACGGCTCTTGGTCAGAGTACGGATTAGAATAAAAAATGAAAACACCGTCAAAATTAAAAGTTTTTTTAATTATTTTCTTTATTGCTATTTTTGCAATTATTGCTGCAAGGCATTTTATTGGTTTGCACTTTAAAAAAAAATTCAGTGTGAGGCCTGCGCCAGGTGTAATCGTAGAGCAAGTTGAAAAATCATTATTTTACAAAAGTATAGAAACTTTTGGGACAGCGATTGCGCAAAATTCAAAAACTTATAGAATAAAAACTGATGAAGTTGCAGGAAAATTAAATGTTGATAATAGATTTGTAAAAAAAGGTGAAATAATCCTTAGGCTTAAAAGTGGAGAAGAGGTTATTGCAGATTTTGCGGGTAAATTGGGGAAAAGAGAAATAGCTCAGGGAGTTTTGGGTTCAGAGAGCTTAATAGTAACTTTAGATGATTTAAAAAAAATAGTTATAGATATAAAAGTTCCAGAGAATTATGTAAGTATACTAAAACCAGGATTAAAAACAGTAATAACAAGTTCAGCATTTGAGAAAGCTTTTAAGGGGAAAATTCAAACAATTAGCTCAAGAATAGATCCTTCTACTAGATCGATTTTATCAAGAGTTATAGTCGATAATTCTAATTTTGATATTATTCCAGGGCAATTAATGACAGTAAAAGTTATATATGATGAAATTAACCAAATTGGTGTTCCTGAAAGTGCTGTCACGATTCAAGGTAGTACAGCTTTTGTTTACACAGTAAAAGACGAAACTGCTGAAAAAAAAAACATTGAAATTGGTAAAAGAAATTTTGGAAAAGTTTCTGTTGTATCAGGAATAAATGAAGGCGATCTTGTTATTACAGAAGGTGTCTCAAAAGTAAGAAATAATGCTAAAATCAAAATTATAAATCCAAGAAATTAAATGTTTTTAACAGACCTATCTATCAAAAGACCTGTTGTAGCTTCAGTAATGAGCTTGGTATTAGTGATATTTGGTCTTGTAACTTTTCAAGAAATTCCAACTGATGAACTACCTGATGTGCAGCCTCCTGTGGTAACTATTCAAACCGAGTATAGAGGTGCATCGGCAGAAATTGTTGATACTCAAATAACTCAAAAAATTGAGGACTTTGTTGGGGGCACACCCGGACTAGAAACGATAGACTCGTTTAGTGAGGATGAAAGTTCAAGAATTACACTTACATTTGAGACAAGTTTAGACTTAGATGATGTTGCTAACGATGTAAGAAGCTCTGTTTCTAGAGTACTTGATAATTTACCAGAGGGCGCGGAACAGCCTGAAATTTTTAAACAAAGTGCAGGTATGAGAACTACTATGTGGTTATCATTCAACTCTGAAACGATGACTGATTTAGAATTAACTGATTACGCCGATAGATATTTAACTGATACTTTCTCTACTGTTGATGGCGTAGGCAGAGTTCGCCTTGGTGGTCAAAGAGAGCTCTCACTAAGAGTTTGGTTAGATCCAATAGCTTTAGCTGCAAGAGATCTTACTACTCAAGAAGTTGAGACAATTCTCAGACAAGAAAATACCGAGTTCCCAGCTGGACGAATTGAATCAAGAGATATCGATCTAACTATAAAACTGGATAAAGCTTATAAAGAAGTTGAAAATTATAAAAATCTACCTCTAAAAAGAGCTAAGGACGGTTCGATCATAACCTTGTCAGATGTTTCAAGAATCGAATTAGGAGCTGAGTCAACAAGAACTCTTTTTAAAGGAAACGGAAAACAAGTTGTTGGTATAGGGATATATCAACAATCTGATGCAAACACCATTGCGGTAGCAAATGGGATAAAAAAAAAAATAAAAGAACTTAAACCAAGCTTGCCACCAGGAACTACCTTAGAAGTTTCATTTGATAGAAGTAATTATATAAAATCTGCTATTAAAGAAGTTTATAAAACGCTTATTATTGCATTAATATTAGTGACTATTATAATATATTTATTTCTCGGCAACCTAAGAGCTTTAGTTGTCCCTTTAATAGCTTTGCCTGTTTCATTAATCTCTACTTTTTTATCAATTTATATTTTTGATTTTTCAATTAATCTTTTTACTTTGATGGCCTTAGTACTAGCTATTGGTATTGTTGTTGATGATGCCATCGTGATGCTTGAAAATATAGTGAGAAGAATAGAGTTAGGAGATACACCTTTAGTTGCAGCTTACAAAGGTGCTAAGCAGGTATCGTTTGCAATAATAGCTACAACTGTTGTGTTAGTAGCAGTATTTGTGCCTCTAATTTTTATTAAAGGAATTACAGGAGTACTTTTTACTCAAACAGCAATTACTCTTGCATCGGCTGTGATTATTTCTAGCTTTGTTGCATTATCATTAAGTCCAATGTTGGCTAGTAAATTTTTGCAAAAAGACATGCAAAAATCAAAGATTGTTTTAAAATTTGAGAAATTTTTAAAAGATCTCACTTATCTTTATAAAGTTTCACTATTGAATTGGATAAAGAAAAGAAAAACAATAACTATTTTTTTATTAGGTACTCTCGTATTAACAATATTTTTTTTTAATTTCGCCAAGAAAGAATTAATTGCTCCTGAAGATAGGGGAGCATTTTTTGTAATTGTAAAAGCTCCACAAGGATCTGGTTTTAATTTTACCAAAGATAGAGCAGAAGAAATTGAGGAATTGTTACTTCCAAGCGTAGGTAAAGGTGAATATAGAAAATTAATCATGCGAGTTCCAGGTTTTGGGAAGTCAGCTAAACAAGTAAATAGTGGTTTTATAATTGTTCTTTTAGAACCTTGGGCTAAAAGAGATCGTCATGGAGTAGAGATAATGAGGGAGTCTTTTGGAAAAATTGCGAGAGTGCCGGGTGTTTTAGCTTTTCCAATAATGCCTCAAGGAATAAGGACTGGCGGAATAGAAAGTCCAGTTCAATTTGTTGTTTTGGGTAATACATATGAACAATTGATTGAGTGGAAAGAGATAATTAAAAAAGAAGCAAGAAAAAATCCTGGTCTTACTTCTATTCAAGATGACTTTGATCTGAACAAACCTCAATTAAACGTAAAGATAGATCAAAAAAAAGCTGCTGATCTAGGAGTTTCTACAGAAGATATTGGAAAAACTATAGAAACAATTTTTGGTTCAAAAAGAGTTACAAACTTTACAAGAGATGGAAAAGAATATTCTATAATTTTGCAAGGTGATATCAAAGATAGACAAGAACCAGATAGTATAAGTAAAGTTTTTGTGAGATCTAAAAACAATGGAAAGCTTGTATCTGTGTCAAACTTAGTTGCATACGATGAAGAGGGACAGTCACCATTCTTAGCAAGATACAATAGACAAAAAGCAGTTACTATCTCGGCAAGACTTGTTGGAGACTATTCGCTTGATGAGGCTCTAAAGTTTTTGGTAGGTGTTGTAGAACAAAATACACCTCAAGCAAAAATTGCTTATAAAGGCGAAAGTGAAGAGTATAAAAAAACTAACACTGAACTTTATGTAATATTTGCTTTAGCATTAATTACTGCATACCTTGCCATGAGTGCCCAATTTGAAAGCTGGAGGCATCCACTGACTATTATGTTAACTGTACCTATGGCTATTCTTGGCGGATTAATTGGTTTACTAGTAGTTGGTTCTTCATTGAATGTTTATAGTCAGATAGCGTTAATCATTTTGATCGGTCTCTCAGCTAAAAACGGTATCCTAATTGTAGAATTTGCAAATCAATTAAGGAAGGAAGGAAAAAATTTAGAAGTTGCTGTATTTGAAGCTGCCGCTATAAGGCTTAGACCTATTCTAATGACAAGTATCTCAACAATTATTGGAGTTTTACCGCTTATTCTTGGAACTGGACCTGGTGCTGCAAGTCGATTAACTGTTGGTATAACAATATTTGGTGGAATGTTATTCTCAACTTTTTTTACTCTCTACGTAATTCCTACTGTTTATACAATTGTTGGAAGAGGAACCAAGAGGATTGATGCTGTTGAAATTGAGTTACAGAAACAGCTTAAAAAATAATATATTTGTTTTTATCTAGATTTTTTTTGCAAAGCGTTAATTGTTTTCTATATTTGCTTGCCATATCCTTCACAGACTTTGCATATATTATAGCTTTTTTATCTTTTGAATAATTTTTATAATCTCCCCAACCCTTATAATAGGCTAAATACTGCCGATAAGGATCTTTTTTTGAAATTTTCAATATTTTATTTGTTTTATGAATATACCACCCTATAAAATCTACTGAGTCTTTAAATCTTGCTCTTGTTGCAAGAGGATTATTTGTTTCCCTCTTGTATTGTTCCCAGGTTCCCTTCACGGCTTGAGAGTATCCAAATGAAGATGAAGGTCTTTTAAATGGTATTACTTTAAATAATTTCTTCCTTGGGGGTTTTGCGAGCCAATTAAAATCACTTTCTTTTTTTACGAAAGCTAATTGTAAATGAATAGGTGCTCCCCATTTTTCATAGGAAGCCTTAGAATGTTTGTACCACAAATATCTCTCTTCAAAGATAGCACAACTATTTTGAGTATTTTTCGGAATTGACGAACATGCACCTAAAATAAAAAAAATTAAAACAAATATTATTTTTTTAAAAAGAATCACTTAGTGATTTATACTAAAAATTAGTTAAGCTTTCTCCATTTTTCTGGACTCATAAACTTCCCTTGCCATAATCCTAATTTGTTTTCTTTAGCAAAATCCTCATCTGGAACATATTTTTTTGAGTATCTTCTATATGCTATTGCGTATCCATTTCTTACCATCCACTGATTAAGGTTTATTTTTTCCTTGTAACATGTAGCAATATATCTTTTGTACTTGTCTTTAGTTGTAAATATACATTTTATTTTTGATCCATGAATTTTGTTTATTAATTTTTCTTTGGAAACTTTTCCACAGCTATAATCTTTGTAAAATGTGAAACCAATTATAGATGAAATTTTTAAAGACTCTTTTTTACATTGTTGTCTCATTTCTGGGGCATCTATACCTTCTAGTCTAAATTTTTTATCATTTATATGAACAGTATCTCCATCTACGATTTTTGGAACACCAGATATTTCTTCTGCTACCGTATTAGAGAAAAAAGTCAAAAATAAAATTAAAATATACAAAGGCATTTAGTTCCTAGTTTTACTAAAAAGTTTAAATATTAAATAAGCCAATAATACTCCCGAGCTATTTGCGTATAAATCATTGAGTTCAAATGCTCTATTAGGAATGAAATAATGCAATAATTCTAAAATTATTGAAATTAAAAATAAAAAAGAAAAGCTATTAATAAATTTTCTTTGATTGCTTCGAAATATAAAACCTAGAATACTTAAATAAAAAAAGAATACTAAATGATTAATAGAGGTACCTATTGGATTTGAAATAAAATCAGGTTGTTTTCCCAAATTACCGTATAAAAAATAACCAATTAGACTTCCTGGGAACAAATAAAGAATTAATAGAATTATAAATGAAAAAAAGAATAAATATTTTGTAGTAGAGAAGAAAATATTTTTCATTTAGATTTTTATATAGTACATAATAACTTAATTAACTTATATGAGTAAACTAATCTTAACAAGACATGGCCAGAGTACCTGGAATGCCGAAAATAGATTTACGGGCTGGGTAGATGTTGATCTTTCAGAGAAAGGTAAAGAGGAAGCTAAAAAGTCAGGTGAGTTAATTAGAAAATTGAATATTAAAATTGATATTAGTTATACCTCTTATCTTAAAAGAGCAATTGAAACACTCACGATTATCTTAAAAATTCTAAATTTACCTATGAAGTTTAATACTGCCTGGGAATTAAATGAGAGACATTATGGGTCATTAACTGGTTTAAACAAAGAGGAAACAAAGAAAAAAATAGGTGAAGAACAATTTAAAAAATATAGAAGATCTTGGGACGTTTCACCACCTCTCATGGCTGAAGATAGTAATTACCTTGAAAATTTTAGTCCTTTAAACGGTGGAATTCCTCAAAATAAAATTCCTTTCACTGAATCTTTAAAGAGTACTTACGAAAGAGTAATCCCTTATTATGATATTGAAATAAATAAGAATTTGAAAAATGGAAAAAATATTTTGATATCGGCTCATGGGAATTCATTAAGAGCATTGTGTAAATATCTTTTTAAGATTTCAGATACGAAGATTAACGAACTAGAAATTCCAACAGGAAATCCACTAATAATAGAATTTGATAATCAATTAAAAATTCAAAAATATTATTATCTAGATGATTCTAGGGCAAAAAATATTATTTTTAATCAATAGAACTTAATGAAGATATTTTTTCAAACATTTCTATAGTGTTTAGATGGTAAAATTTTTGATTACTTTCCAATCCACCAAGATTGTTTTCATTTATTAATTTTGTCCAAACTTCATTCATAGAAAAAATATTTTTATTAAAAAATGCTAAATGATCATTTTTCATTATTTGAAGACCAGTGAAAATATATTGGTTCTGATCATCTTTAGAAATTAAATTATTGTTTAAATTAAAGTCACCCTTGAAAGAATTATCCAAAGATAATTCTTTTCTAACGAGTAATAAACAAGGTCTTTTATTTGTAAAATACTCTTTTTCTAAAGATTGTACTTCTTTAGAATATTTATTACTCCAAAGGGTATCTGGATTGATTACAAAAAAGGGATTATCTCTAAATTCTTTTGTTCCCTTTTTCACTCCACCACCAGTATCTAATAATAAATCTTTTTCATTTGATATTTTAAATTTAACCTCTGATGTAAAATCTGAGATAAATTTTTCAATTTGATTGGCAAGATGATGGACGTTAACAGTAATCTCTTCTACACCATGATTAATTAATAGATTAATTGCTCTCTCAAGGAGAGTGCTGCCTCCTATCTCTAATAATGGTTTTGGCTTTTTATTAGTAAGAGGTTGCATTCTTTTTCCTAAGCCAGCAGTTAATATCATCCCGTGTTTTATTTTCATAAATTATTTATTTTTTTCAATTTTTTTATTTTTAGATGTTTTTTAAATAAGAAGTTCAGGTTCTTGAAAACAGGATTTTTGAGACGTCTCTCAATTAAACTCCAAGTATAGGGTAAATATTTTAGATAATTAGATTTACCATCTCTTTTAAAAAGCCTTACAAATATTCCAAGAATTTTTAAATTTCTTTGAACTGATAATATTTCAAAATCATTTTTTATATTTTTATATTCCTCTTTTTTTAATTTTGATTTGTAATAATAAAAATTTAATAATCTTTCTTGTAAATTTGAAGGTAGTTTTATTCTTACATCATCAATTAATGAAGCAACATCATATAATGGATTTCCAATTATCGCATCCTGACTATCGATCAAACCAAGTTTATTTTTATTGACCATTATATTTGATGCATGAAAATCTCTATGTACAAAAGTATTATTTTGGAAATAAAGTTTTTTATATATTTTTGTCAATTCTTTTTTAAGAATATTTTTAATCTTTTTCAGATTTGGGCTTTTGAAGCAATACTTTAAATACCAATCAAAAAAAAGATCGGATTCTTTATGAAGATTTTTAATTGAATAATTTTGAAAATTAATTTTGAATTTCCCTAAATGATATTTTCGTTGTAACTTTATATTTTGTAGTTTTATAATAATCTTAATGAGATTTTTGTAATCGGTAAATTTATTTTTTTTTTTTATAATTGAGTCGTAAAAAGACTTTTGTCCCAAATCAGTAATCTCAATAATATTGTACTCATAATGATTAGTTATCAACTTTGGAGCATATATTTTATATTTTTCTAAAATTTTGTTGACGGCAATATAGGTTATCAAATTTTTAAATTTTTCTTTTTTAGCTTGAATTATAATTGATGTATTCTTTCCTTTTTGCAATCTGTAAAATTCTCTAAATGATGCGTCTCCTGAAATTTTTTTAATTTTATAATTCATTTAAAGTTTTCCATTTACCTGAGCCTATAAATTTTATCTCTCTCTCTTTTTCATTTTTAACATAATCTAAATGTATTTCTAACTTATCAGATAGTGGAATATTTATGAGTTGAGGCCATTCGATAATCTTAATAGTGTCTTGATTATCTAAAAAAATACCTAGTTGCTTTAATTCTTTTTCATCTCTTATTCTGTAGAGATCATAATGCATAATCTTAATTCCCTTTAAGTCATATTCATAAAGAAGGTTAAAAGTAGGGCTAAGTACTTCTGTAATCTTTTCTCCATTTTTTTCTTGTAAATAATTTATCAAATATCTTGCAAAGGTAGTTTTTCCTACCCCGATTTCACCTATTAGAAAAATACAATCATTCTTAGATAACTTTTCTGCAACTTTTTGAGACAAGGAATTGAGATGTTCTAAAGATTTTACAATCATTAGCTACTGTTTAGTAGCGGTAAGTATCTGGTTTAAATGGTCCTGATGGTTTAACGCTAATATAATCTGCTTGCTCTTTTGACATTTTAGTTAATTTTGCACCTACTTTTTCTAAATGAAGCAGAGCGACTTTTTCGTCAAGATGTTTTGGAAGTACATAAACTTTCTTCTCATACTTATCTGAGTTATTCCATAATTCAATTTGAGCAATTACTTGATTTGTAAATGAAGCACTCATAACAAAACTTGGGTGCCCTGTAGCACATCCCAAGTTAACCAGTCTTCCTTCAGCTAAAAGAATGATCCTTTTTTTACTAGGTAATTCTATTTCGTGCACTTGCGGTTTTATTTCATCCCATTTGTAATTTTTTAATGCCTCAACTTGAATTTCATTATCAAAATGACCTATGTTACAAAGTATTGCTCTATCTTTCATGTCTCTCATATGATCAGCTGTAACTATGTCTTTATTTCCTGTAGCAGTTACGACAATATCAGCATCCTTGATAGCTTCATCCATAACAACAACTTCGTAACCTTCCATAGCAGCTTGTAACGCGCATATCGGGTCTGTCTCGGTTACCATAACTCTTGCACCTGCTTGACGTAAAGAAGCAGCACTTCCTTTACCAACATCGCCAAATCCAGCGACAATAGCTACTTTACCTGACATCATTACATCGGTTGCTCTTTTAATTCCGTCTACTAAACTTTCTCTACAACCATAAAGGTTATCGAATTTAGATTTGGTTACTGAGTCGTTTACATTTATTGCAGGTATTAGTAGTTCTTTATTAGCTTCCATTTTTTTAAGCGCTAAAACTCCTGTTGTAGTTTCTTCTGAAACTCCCTTTACATCTTTTAATAAATTTTTATATTCTTTATGCATTAAGGCAGTAAGATCACCACCATCATCTAAAATCATATTTGGTTTCCAATCTTTCTTTCCTTCAATAGTTTGTTTAACACACCACCAATACTCTTCCTCGGTTTCACCTTTCCATGCAAAAACTGGAATTCCTGCTTTCGCAATAGCTGCGGCTGCATGATCTTGTGTCGAAAAAATATTACATGAAGACCATCTTACCTCTGCTCCTAGTTCTACTAAAGTTTCAATCAAAACAGCTGTTTGAATTGTCATATGAAGACAACCTAAAATTTTTGCTCCCTTTAAAGGTTTCTTACCTTTGTATTCCTTACGAAGAGCAATAAGACCAGGCATTTCGGTCTCAGCGAGAGAAATTTCTTTTCTACCAAAATCTGCTTGCGAAATATCTTTTACTTTATAATCTTTACTCATTTTCGATTGTTATTATCAACATAAATAAATCATAGCAAGAAATAATGTTAGGACAATTTAGGAAGTAAAACCTCGACTTGAGCTCCCTTTGTATTGAGCCTATTCGAAGCTGCGATTGTACCTTGATGTAATTGAACAATATTTTTTACAATATTTAACCCTAAACCCGAATGTTTACCAAAATTTTTTGGCCTGTTACTATAAAAGCGTTTAAAGATTTTC
This sequence comes from uncultured Pelagibacteraceae bacterium, assembly GCA_902619495.1. Classification (GTDB taxonomy): domain Bacteria; phylum Pseudomonadota; class Alphaproteobacteria; order Pelagibacterales; family Pelagibacteraceae; genus Pelagilacustribacter. Next base: position 38,845 of record CACNEM010000003.1, on the reverse strand, counting down.
TGAGGAGATGTTTCAGCAAATCCAGGTCCCTCATCCTTTACTGATAGTAATAAGTTTCTTGAAGTTTCTTCAACACAAATTTCAATCTTTTGATTGTTTTGACTAAAAGAAATAGAATTGTCTAGCAAGTTTGCAATTACTTGTTCTAGTCTATTGCTGATGCCGAATATGAAATAACTATTTTTACTTTTAATTTTATTTTTTACAATTATCTGAATTTTTTTATTTTGGTTAATTAAGTCTTGGTTGAAATCTTCAACAACACTATTAATAATTTCGACTAAATTAATTTTATTCATTTTTTCGCGAGATAAAGATGCTTCATCTTTTAACATTTGGGTATAATCAGTCATTAACCTTTCAATTCGTTCGACATCGTGATTTATTATTTTAAGAAGTTTTTCCCCTTCGCTTTTTTCAGTAGTTTTGTCTAAAAGTTCTGAAGCACTTTTTAAAGATGCAAGAGGATTTCTTATCTCATGAGCTAAGTCATTTGAAAATGTTTCTGCTCTATTTGTTCGTTGTTGTAATTCTTTAGTCATTTCATCAATTGACTGTGTTAGTTTTCCAATTTCATCATCTCTCACAAAAACTTTATTTATATCGATTGTTTGATTGGATTTTTTTTTAATTCCATCGCTGTATTTAACTAAGAGTCCAATTGGCTTTAAAATATATTTGTTTAAAAATAATGAAAAAATCAAAATCACGATTACTACAGCTATCATTGTTCTAATTATAAATGCTTTTCTTTCTTTTACAGCATTAGCAATATCATTTGCTTGTTCTGAAACTACGATGTATCCAATTTCTTTATTTTGAAATTTAATTTTACTTAGTGTGCTAACAAAAAAAATATTTTTTTCATCATTAACTAAAGTCATTATTTCATCATTATATTTATTTCTTATTATATCTCCAATTTCATCTTTTTGTTCTTCTTCGAGTCTTTCTTCGATCTCTGGTGTAATTGTTTCGCTACCCAAGGTTTCCTCAAATATTATATCCGATCCAGTAAAAACGCTCTGATCTAAATCTAAAATATTTGTATCACCTACAAGATTGCCCGATAAATCATAAAACTGTACACGGTCTAAACTTTGAAATAAAAATCTTGTCGAAAGTAAAAAATTTCTAATTCCCTCTTTGGTATATTCTATATTTAGTCTTTCAAGATTGTCCTTGGTATTATTGATAACTACTTTGTGATTATCTGATCTTTCTTTAACTAGGGTTGGTTGAATAGCTTCAAGGTATATGATTGTAAAAAGTCCTAAAACAGAAAAAACTGTAAGGTTAAATATTAAAAACTTCTTTAAAATAGAAGCTGATTTTTTTTGTTTCATTATCTAACATTCCATCTATACCCGCTTCCATATCTAGTTTCAATTGCAGAAAATTTTTCATCAACCTTTTTAAACTTTTTTCTTATTCTTTTTACGTGACTATCTATAGTTCTATCTTCAATTTCTGTATTTTCTTTGTAAGCTATATCCATTAGATGCGCTCTTTCTTTTATAACCCCTGGTCTTTTAGCTAATTCTTTAACTATTAAAAATTCCGTAGTTGTTAACTTATCTGGCAAAGCTTTGCCATTCCATTCACACTCTAATTGAGCAGGATCTAGTTTTAATTTACCATGACTAATTATATTTTTTGTTTCTTCGACTGTATTAGTTTTTTTCCTAAGCTGGACTCTTATTCTTTCAATTAAAACTTTAGTGGAAAAACCTCCAGATTTTTTAACAAAATCATCAGCTCCTAATTTTAAACCTAGAAGTTCATCAACTTCGTCATCTTTTGAAGTTAAAAAAATAATTGGAATTGACATTTTTTTTTTAAGTTTTTTAAGTAACTCTTCTCCATCCATCCTGGGCATTTTTATATCTAAAATTGCAAGATCAGGAGGATTTCTGGTTAATCCAATTAAAGCTGACTCTCCATCTATATATGTGTGAACTTTGAATCCTTCTCTTTCTAAGGCCATGCTTATGCTTGTTAGTATGTTTCGGTCATCGTCAACTAAAGCTATTGTCTGTGTCATATTTTCATTTTCTCAATTTTATTGTCAAAATTTAGGCGTTTAATGTGCCTCTCCCCAATTATATCCTGAGTTGATACTGACTTCTAAAGGTATCGAAAATATATGATGTTCTGAACTTGAAACTGAAATCATAGCTTCTTTTATAATTTTTTTAACCTCATTTTCATCTTTCGTTAAACACTCAAAAATAAGTTCATCATGAATTTGTAAAAGCATTTTTGCTTTCTTTTTTTCTTCAAGAATTTTATCAATTTTAATCATAGCTAATCTTATGATATCTGCAGCCGATCCTTGTATTGGAGCATTAATAGCTGCTCTTTCTTGGAATGCGCGCACACTAAAATTTTTATCATTAATTCCTCTAAGATGTATTCTTCTACCAAAAATATTGGTAACAAAACCTTGTTTTCTACATGTTTTAATTGTTGTATTCATATAATCTTTAATCTCAGGAAATTTTTTAAAATAAGAATTAATAAAATTTAGAGCCTCTTCATTTGATACTGAAATTTGTTTTGCCAGTCCATATTGTGTGATTCCGTAAATAATTCCAAAATTTATTGCTTTTGCTTTTCTCCTATTATCGTCTGTAACTTTGTTAACAGGAACATCAAATACCTGGCTTGCAGTTAATGCGTGAATATCTTGATTATTTTTAAAAGCTTTCTTTAATTCTTTAACGTCTGCCATATCAGCAAGAATTCTCATTTCTATTTGATTGTAGTCTGCTGAAACTAAAATATTGTTTTTATCCGCAACAAAAACTTTTCTTATTTCTTTTCCATCTACAGATTTTATAGGTATATTTTGTAAATTTGGGTCACTGGAGGCTAGCCTTCCTGTATTTGTTGCTGCTAATAAAAATGAGGTGTGAACTCTTTTTGTTTTTTTACTTATATGGTCTTGTAAAGCGTCTGTGTACGTGCTTTTCAATTTTGAAACTTGTCGCCATTCCAAAACTAAGTTTGGAAATTTATGACCTGTTAATGCTAAATCTTCTAAGATTTTGGCACTAGTTGCTAAACTGCCTTTTTTTGTTTTTTTTAATTTTGCAATTTTTAGATCATTATAAATTATTTCTCCTAATTGTTTTGTTGACCCAATATTAAATTTTTTGCCTGATAATTTATAAATTTCTTTTTCAATCCTTATTAATCTTTCCTCAAATTTTTTAGAAAGATTTTTAAGATATGTTTCATCCACCTTTATTCCACTGGTTTCAAGTTTTGAGAGAATTTTTATCATAGGTTTCTCAAATAGCTCATAAATTTTTTCTAACTTTTCATCTAAAACTCTTTTGTATAAAATCTCATACAATCTTAAAGTTATGTCTGCATCTTCAGCTGCATACTCGGTTGCAGATTTTATATCTACTTCGGAGAAATTAAGTTGTTTTTTTCCAGTTCCAACTAAATCTTTGTAAGAGATAGTTTTATGGCTTAGATGTAATTCAGATAAAGTATCCATATTATGTCTATTATTTCCAGCATCTAACGTGTAAGAGAGAAGCATAGTGTCATCTATAGGATTCAGTTCAATACCGCATTTTTTAAAAATGATAAAATCATATTTAATATTTTGACCAACTTTTTTTATGCTTGGATCTTCCAAAATCAATTTAAGTTTTTTTAAGACTATTTCTTTCTTTAATTCTGTTATTTCTTTATGACCTATTGGAATATAATATGCTTTGTTAGTGTCATAACATAACGATATTCCAATCAAATCAGCTTCTTGTGGGTTTAATGATGAGGTTTCAGTATCAACTGCAATAACTGCTTTTTCATTTAATTTTTTTATTAATTCATCTAGTTGACTTTCCTCTAAAATAGTTTTGTAAGATTTTCTATTAACTATATTATTTTTTTTTATTATTTCTTTTTCTTTAAAGTTTTTATTTTTTGGTTCACCATAAAAACTTATCACTTGACTGAGCAATCTATTAAATTCCATTTCTCTTAGAAAATTATAAAGTTTATCTTTATTGATTTCTTTTATTAAAAACTCATTAGGATTATTTTTGAGTGGAACGTCATTTTTCAGAGTGACTAATTTTTTACTCAATAAAGCTTTGTCTTTATTAGCTATTAAAGTTTCTCTCCTTTTGTTTTGAGTAATTTCAGATGCTTTGTTGAGTAAATTATCTAAATTTTTGTATTTGTTAATCAATTCTGCAGCTGTTTTTATTCCTATACCGGGCACACCAGGTATATTATCAGAGGAGTCACCTGCGAGAGATTGAACATCTATTACTTGCTTGGGTTTCACGCCAAATTTTTCTAAAACCTCTTTTTCACCAATTACTTTGCTCTTCATTGGATCAAATAATCTGATTTTATTTGAAACTAATTGCATCAAATCCTTGTCTGAAGATATGACTGTGACTTTTGCTCCAACGTCAGTAATTTTTTTTGAATATGTTGCAATTAAATCGTCTGCCTCATAATTTAGAAGTTCAATTGACGGCAGATTAAATGCTTCAACTGATTTTCTTATGTATTCAAACTGCGGAGCTAAATCATCAGGGGCTTCCGCACGATTTGCTTTATATTCACTGTAAATATCATTTCTGAAATTTTTTCTAGCGGAGTCGAAAATAACCGCAAAATGTGTTGGTTTATTTTTAGAGTCATCTGATCTTACATCTTCCAAAAGCTTAAAAAGCATAGAGCAAAAACCACTTACTGCACCAGTAGGTAGTCCATCACTTTTCCTTGAAAGAGGAGGTAACGCATAATAAGCTCTAAAAATATATCCTGAGCCATCAACTAAATAAAAATGGTCTGTTTTTTTTATTGAACTCATATATACATATTACAATGAATTCTATTCGATTTAAAAAAAAGTATGAATAAATTTGCCCTAACTGTTGAAAATCTAACCAAGATATATTCAAACTCTAAAACAAAAAAACCCAATAAAGCATTAAATCAATTAAATTTTGAAGTAAGACAAGGCGAAGTATTTGGTCTTCTTGGACCGAATGGAGCGGGTAAAACAACTTTTTTAAGTATACTAGGAGGGACAGTAGTCAAAACTAGTGGAAAAGTGAATGTGTGGGGATTTGATTTAGATCAAAATCCTCGTCAAGTAAAAGCCTCAGTAGGTATAGTTCCTCAAGAAGTGAATTTAGATGCATTCTTTAGTCCAAAAAATCTTCTAGAACTTCAAGCTGGTCTTTATGGAGTTTCAAAAAAAGACAGAATTACTGACTTAATACTTAAAATGGTAGCTTTAGAGGATAAAGCTAATGCCTATTCAAGAAGTTTATCAGGTGGAATGAAAAGAAGATTACTAATTGCAAAAGCGATGGTTCATCAACCTCCAATTCTAATTTTAGACGAACCAACCGCCGGTGTTGATGTTGAATTAAGAAATAATCTTTGGGAAAATGTTAAGGCACTCAATAAAGAGGGAGTCACAATAATATTAACCACTCATTACCTTATCGAGGCACAAGAAATGTGTGATCGAATAGCAATAATAAACAAGGGAAATTTAGTAGCTTTAGATACAACAGAAAAATTATTAGAACGTATTAAAACTAAAAAAATTAACTTCAAAGTTAAAAATATTGATTTAAATAAAGATCTATTAATGGATAATATTAATTTTCAAATAATCTCTAAAAATTCAATATTGGTTACTTATGAAAAAAACTCATTAGACTTTGGAGAAATAATTAATTTTCTGAACAAAAATGGTATTAAAATCGAAGATATTTCTACAGAAGATGGCGATTTAGAGGACGTTTTTGTGCAATTAACAAAACACTAGATTTTAATAAAAAAAAAGTTAAATTGACTTTATGGATTTTGTAAAAAGTTTAAGAGAAACTAAAATACTTAAATATTTATTTTTTGCTTTACTTGGATCAATTGTTTTAGCTATATCATCCAAGATAAAAATTCCTTTTTATCCAGTTCCTATGACAATGCAAACATTAATAGTTTTGATGATCGGAATTGCTTTTGGATGGAAAATGGCATTAGCAACTATTTCCTTGTATTTGTTTGAGGGTATAATTGGTTTACCTGTTTTTTCTGGTACTCCAGAAAAAGGGGTTGGTTTAGTTTACTTTATGGGACCTACTATGGGTTATCTATTAGGTTTTATTGTGGCTGGATATTTAGCTGGAAAATTTGTTTATGACAATAATCTAATAAAAAATTTTTTAAAATTATTTTTTGCGACAAGTTTCATTTATATCTTTGGGATGCTTTGGTTAGGTAGTTTGATTGGTTGGGATAAACCAATATTTGAGTTAGGCGCACAACCTTTCTTGTTAGCCGAATTATTCAAAATTCTTATTGCTACATTTGCTGTTAACCAAATTAAAAAATTTAGAAGCTTTTTTTAAAATTATTTTGGAGATCTTTTTGAAAGAATTCTTTGCAGAGTTCTTCTGTGCATTTTTAGCCTTCTTGCCGTCTCTGAAACATTTCTATTACACAGTTCAAAAACGCGATGAATATGCTCCCATTTTACTCTATCGGCAGACATAGGGTTTTCTGGGGGTTTAGCCTTAGACTCTGGAGCAGCTAAGAGAGCTGCTTCAACATCATCAGCATCAACTGGCTTGGCTATGTAATCAATTGCACCAACTTTAACAGCTGCTACAGCTGTGGGTAGATTCCCGTAACCCGTTAACATCACTATTCTACTGTCTTTTTTATTTTTTTTGAGTTCTTTTACTACATCTAAACCATTTCCATCCTCTAATCTTAAATCTACTAAAGCGAAGGCTGTCGGAGCAGTTTTAGCAATATTAAGGCCCTCGGCTACTGATTTTGCCTCTTTTACCTGAAATCCCTTCTTTTCCATAGCCCTAGCTAACCTGCCTCTCAGAGGGTCATCATCATCAAGTATAAGTAGTGATTTATCAGCAAAGTCTGTCAATTTTAACTGTTCTGGTATGTTTTTTTGTGGTCTCATTGCTCTTATATAGTAACTGTTAATTAAATTACAACACGTCAAAAATGTCCTTTTTTTGCTTTACATAGTGTTAAAAAATCCTTAATGCAAAATAATTAAGGTTTTTTTTACTAAATTTTTTTAAAAAACCTTTGTGTAAACTAAAGAGGGACACATGAAATGGGAAAATTTAAAACAGTTAACGAATTAGTTAACTACTTAAAACCAGATTATCCCGTATATTGTATACGGATGAACGAGATTAAAAAATCCGTAAAGTTTTTTAAAGAAAATTTTCCAGGTAAAATTCTTTATGCAGTAAAAACAAATCCTAACGAAAAAATAATTAAACAGATAATTAATAACGGAATAAACGAGTTCGATGTTGCATCACTAAATGAAATAAAATTAATTAAAAGAATCAATTCAGAGGCTAAACTTCATTTTATGCATACAATTAAAAGCAAAGAAAGTATTTCCTCAGCTTATTTTGATTATGGAGTTAGAAGCTTTTCATTAGATAGTAAAGATGAGTTAAGAAAAATTTTGGATGCAACCAAACAAGCAAAAGATTTAGAATTATTTGTAAGAATTGCAATTTCAAATGAACACGCAGAAATAGATTTATCTAGAAAGTTTGGCGCTCTTCCTTCTGAAGCTTTAGGTTTGGTAAGACTATGTAAAGATAATTCTAAGAAACTTGGAATAAGTTTTCACGTCGGCTCTCAATGCATGCATAAGATTTCTTACTCGAAAGGAATTCGTGAAATTGGAAGTATAATAAAAAAAACAAAAATTATACCAAATACAATTAATGTTGGTGGGGGTTTCCCATCAATTTATCCTGATCTAAATCCAGAACCTTTAATTAATTACATGAAAGAGATAAAAAAAGAACTTAATAATTTAAAACTCAGTAAGTTACCCGAAATCATATGTGAGCCAGGTAGAGCTCTTGTAGCTGAGAGCGGTTCTACTATTGTTAAAGTTATTTTGAGAAAAAAAAATAATCTTTACATCAATGATGGAACTTACGGATCATTGTTTGATGCTGGCGCGCCAAATTTTGTTTTACCATCAAAAATGATCACGAATGGTAGAGTTCAGTCTAAAAAATTTACTGCTTTTAGTTTTTTTGGGCCTACTTGTGATGGATTAGATTATATGAAAGGTCCTTTTTTGTTACCAAACAATATTAAAGAGGGTGACTATATAGAATTAGGCCAACTGGGTGCTTACAGTCTTACTTTCAGAACAAACTTCAATGGCTTTTACTCAAATGAAATTCACGAATTAAGTGACAAACCAATCATATCTATGTACGATAATACAATTGATAAAGTTGGTTCTTTAGTAGCTTAATGAATAAAAAAAATAGTCCAAATATCGGGCATAACAAAAAATCTCTACTTAATTCTCCAGTTGAACATATCGACATAAAATCTTTTGATGCTCGAAAGATAATTGAAGGAATGGGTAAAATGTCTTTTACCTCTCGTGATACAGCTAGAGCAGCGAAAATTTATAATGAAATGCTTGCAGATAAAGATTGTTCAATTTTTTTAACTTTAGCAGGATCAACTTCAGCAGGTGGATGCATGGATCTGTACACTGATTTAGTTAAACATAATATGGTCGATGCAATTGTTGCTACTGGAGCCTCAATTATAGATATGGATTTTTTTGAAGCTTTAGGATTCAAACATTATCAAGGATCTCAATTTCAAGATGATACTGAGCTAAGAAACAACTATATAGATAGAATCTATGATACCTATATAGATGAGGAAGAGCTTCAAGCATGTGACAAAACTATATGTGATATTGCTAATGCTCTAAAACCTAAGTCATATACCTCAAGGGAATTTATTAAAGAACTCGGAAAATATTTAAAAACAAATTCTAAGAAGAAAAACTCATTAATAGAAAGTGCTTATGATAATAATGTTCCTATATTTTGTCCCGCTTTCACTGATAGTTCAGCTGGATTTGGACTTGTAATGCATCAGGAACAAAATCCTAAAAGTCACATCACTATAGACTCTATAAGAGAATTCAGAGAAATAACTGAGATTAAACTCAAATCAAAACAATCAGGATTATTAATGGTTGGGGGCGGGGTACCCAAAAATTTTATTCAGGATACAGTGGTTTGCGCAGAATTATTAGGAAAAAAAGTAGATATGCATAAATATGCTATTCAAATAACTGTGGCAGATACGAGAGATGGAGCTTGTAGTAGTTCTACTTTAAAGGAAGCAAGTTCATGGGGTAAAGTGGATGTGACGAAGGAGCAGATGGTATTTGCTGAAGCTACGAGTGTATTGCCACTTATAGCAAGCGATGCTTTTCATCGTAAACATTGGCAAATAAGACAAAAAAGAAATTTTCAGAATTTATTCAATTAAAAGATAATGAGTAAAACAAAGATAGCATTAGTGCAGATGAAAATGTCGTCTGACCCAAAAAAAAATATTAAAAATGCTATCGGAAAAATTAATACTGCAGCAAAAAAAGGTGCAAAAGTAATTTGCTTACCAGAGTTATTCTTAACAAAATATTTCTGCCAAGTTGAAAGTCATAAGAACTTTAGTTTCGCTGAGAAAATACCGGGGCCTAGTAGTAACTTATTTTCTAAAATTGCTAAAGAACTGAAAATTATTTTAATAATTTCATTATTTGAGAAGAAAACCTCTGGGCTTTATCACAATAGTAGCATCGTAATTAACGAAAAAGGTAAACTTTTAGGAAAATATAGAAAAATGCACATCCCTGATGATCCACAATTTTATGAGAAGTTTTATTTCACACCAGGAGATTTAGGTTTTAAATCTTTTAAGACTTCAAAAGGTAATTTAGGAACTTTAATTTGCTGGGATCAATGGTTTCCTGAGGCAGCAAGATTAACAGCTCTTAAAGGAGCAGAGATTATTTTTTATCCAACTGCTATTGGATGGCATCCAAAAGAAAAAAAAAAATTTGGCAAGTCACAACTCGAATCTTGGCTTTCAATCCAGAGGTCTCACGCAATAGCTAATGGTATTTATGTTGCAGCAATAAATAGAGTTGGAATTGAAAAACAAGGTAATAAAAAGATCGAGTTCTGGGGGAATAGTGTAATATTTGATCCAAGTGGTAAAGTTGTAAAAAAGGCCAGTTTAAAAGAAAACATTTTAATTTGTGAAATTGATTTCAAAAAAGTAGAAACCTCTAGACAACATTGGCCTTTTTTTAGAGATAGAAGAATCGACTATTATAAAGGACTACTTAAAAATCCAAGAGATGCCTAGAAAAACAAAATCTCTTTTCAGGATGCCAGCTGAATGGGAAAGACAACAATCTACATTAATGGGATGGCCTAATAATAAAAATGACTGGCCAGGCAAGTTTAACAACATTCCTAAGATATTTGCTAAAATAATTTCAAACATTACAAAATCCCAAGAGGTAAATCTTTTAATTAATAACAACAAATCTAAAAATATAATTAAAAGATTACTTAGGAAAAATAATGCAAGAATACGAAATGTAAAATTTATAATTTGTGAAACGGATAGAGTATGGATGCGAGATACAGGACCAATATTCATAAAAGATAAAAAAAATCAAAATATTTTATTGAATTGGAAGTTTAATGGTTGGGCTAAATATAAAAATTACAGAGCAGATAACAAAGTAAATTTGAGAATAAAAGTTCATTACAAAGGAAGTGTAGTCAATCCTAAATTTAATAAAAAATCTATAGTTCTTGAGGGTGGAGCGATCGATGTAAATGGAAAAGGTTTACTACTCACAACAAAAGAATGTTTATTAAGTAAAATTCAACAAAGAAATTCTTTCTTGAAAGCAAAAGATTATAATTTCATCTTCAAAAAATATTTGGGAGCAAAAAAGGTTATTTGGCTAAATAAAGGAATTGCGGGAGACGATACTCATGGTCACATTGATGATATTGCTAGATTTGTAAAATCTAATAAAGTCTTTCTTGCTTACGAAAATAATAAAAAAGATATAAATTTCAAAAATCTCGATGAAAACTATAATATTTTAAAGAAAATCAAAATTGGTTCCTCTCAAATAAAAATTATTAAAATTCCTATGCCTAAACCTATTTTTATAAATAAAGTAAGAGTTCCGGCATCATATCTTAACTTTTATATCTTTAATAAATTTGTTTTGTTGCCAATTTTCAATGATCCTAAAGATAAAATAGTAATCAAAATTTTTAAAAAAGAATTTAATAATAGAAAAATTATTCCAATAGACTGCTCTGAATTAATTTGGGGTTTTGGTGCAATTCATTGTTTGACACAACAAGAACCAAAATAATTTTGCACTTATAGTAAAATATTTTTTGGAGACCAGCTAATAACTACTGAAGCGCCACCTAAATTTTTATCATCTTTAAATAATAGTTTAGCATTTTGTCTTTCTAATAAAGTTTTACCCAAGAAAGTTCCAAGACCTAAACCTGAGTTTGAATTTAATTCTAATGACCTTGATTTAATATATGGTTCTCCCAATTTAGCAATAATATCTTTTGGAAATCCTGGTCCGTCATCATTTACGATTATTTTTATTTCTTTATCATCACTTGTTAGAAAAATATTAACTTTACTTTTTGAAAATTTAATTGCATTTCCTATAAAATTTCTCAAACCGTAGATCATTTCTGCTGATCTTTGAACATCGATTTTATTCTTATCTTTTTCAGATACTAAAGTAATTTCTTTAGAAGAAGTTTCTCTGAAAGAGTTAATAATTTCTTCAAGTAAGTCCTCCAATTTAGTTGAACTGAAAAATTTATCCTCTTCAATTTGTTTTTTTGAAATTCTTTTTAAAATTTCACTACATCTTTTGGATTGACTAATTAATAAATCAATATCTTTAGAAAGTTCATTGTTATCTCCAATTTCTTTTTTCAATTCTTTAGCAACTACACTTATTGTAGCTAAAGGTGTTCCAAGTGAGTGTGCAGCTGCTGCTGCTTGACCTCCTAAAGATTCTAATTCATATTCTTTATAAATAACCTCTTGAAGTTTTTTAAAAGCTTCCTCTGTTTTCTTTTTCTCACCTGAGAAACGAATACCGAAATAACTTAAAAATATTAAACCAATTAATATAGAGATTATAATTCCTATCTTATAAAAATTTGGAAAATGTAACAAATTCATATCTTCACCTGGCAGAGGTAAATGAAAAAATGATATAGTTAATAAAAGTATTGATGTTATAAAACCTAAAATTATTGTTGTACCCATACTTAGAAATGTTGAGGAAACGATAGCTGGGATAACTAATAAAAAAGAAAAAGGATTAAATATTCCACCTGTCAAATACAGAAGAGCACTTAATTGCATCAAATCGATGAGGAGGAAAGGAGCTGCATAAAAATCTTTTAACTGATTGATTTTAATAAAAAATTGAAGATATAAATTTGTGATTAAACCCAGTGAAATGATCAAATAGCTTTCTATAATTGGGAACGGTAAATTTAAATAATAAAAAACTATACTAATTGCTAAAATTTGGCCAATAATGGCTATATACCTCAAAATTGTTAGGGTATTTTTATCTAGGCTTAAGTTCTCTTTTGTTCTGAAAAGAGTAGAAAAATTCATTCTTTTTAAATGTCTAGATTAGTTACTTCTAAAGCGTTGTTTGTAATGAAATCTTTTCTTGGTGCAACTTCGTCACCCATTAAAACTTGTATCATTTTTTGATCTTCTTTTGATTTATCCTTTGTGCCTTTTGTATATTGTACTCTTAACATAGTTCTATTATCAGGATTTAATGTTGTGTCCCACAATTCTTCAGGATTCATTTCCCCTAAACCTTTAAATCTTTGGATAGATAAGCTTTCTTTTTGACTTTGAATAAATTTTTTATATTCAGCGGTGCCTTTTTTGAGGCTTTTATCTTTTTTAGCTGTTTGTAAAATATAATCTTCTAAAGCATTTTCATTTTTTATATAAACACTTTTATTAGATTTTGTAATTTTAAATAATGGGGGTTGTGCAAGATAGATATGACCATTTTCAATTAGTTGATTGAAAGGATAATTATTGAAAAATGTCAAAAGAAGAGTTCTTATATGCGATCCGTCGACATCAGCATCTGTCATGATAATTATCTTATCGTATCTCAAGTTCTCTATATTAAAATCTTTAGAGCCAGTTCCTAAGGCATTAATTAATGTAACTATTTCACTGGATGACATCATTTTGGATAAAGCTTTCGTAGATTGATCCTCTCCATTTTTTTTCCCATTTACAAAAGTGTTTAAAATTTTTCCTCTTAAAGGCAAAACAGCTTGATACTCTCTCACTCTTCCTTGTTTAGCTGAACCCCCTGCTGAATCTCCTTCTACTATAAATAATTCTGTGCCTTCTCTTTTCTGTATTTGGCAATCTGCAAGTTTTCCAGGCAAACCTGATAATTCAAATGTTCCTTTACGTCTTACACTATCTCTTGCTTTTCTTGCAACATCCCTTGCCATAGCAGCTTGAATTATTTTTTCTAAAACCGTTTTAGCTATAGAAGGATTCTGATCAAACCAAGTTGATACTTTTTCACTGATAATTTGTTCTACGATATTTCTTATTTCTGATGAAACTAGCTTATCTTTAGTTTGAGAAGAAAACTTTGGATCTGGCATTTTAATAGAAAGCACTGATGTTAGACCCTCTTTTATATCCTCTCCTGATAAGTTAATTTTATTTTTTTTGCTACTTCTATCGTTAGAATATTTATTTATAACCCTAGTTAAAGCACTTCTGAAACCTAATAAATGTGTTCCGCCATCTTTTTGTGGTATATTATTTGTAAAAGGCAATACTTCTTCGGAATAACCAGCATTCCATTCGAATGAACATTCAACAATTACGTTGTTTTTTGTGGCTGTGACATAAACTGGCTTTTTAAAAGCTACTTTTTCATTTTTATTTGTTAGTATTGGTTTTTTACTATTAATATATTTTACAAATTCAACTATACCCCCGTCATATTTATGAACAAACTCTTTTTTTTTTTTAGATGAGCTATCTATTAAAGATATTGAAATACCTTTATTTAAAAAAGCTAACTCTCTTATTCTTTTTTCAAGAATTGACGCACTAAATTTAATCGAAGAAAATATTTCTTTTGAGGGTAAAAAGGTAATTTTTGTTCCCTTTTTTTTTGTTTTTCCCACCTGTTTTAGTGGTTTGAGGGAGCTTCCATCCTTAAATTTTATTAGATATTCTTTGCCATCTCTAAAAATATTAAGTTCAAGTTCTTCAGATAAAGCGTTGACAACTGAGACTCCTACTCCATGTAGTCCCCCTGAGACTTTATAAGAGTCATGATCAAATTTTCCTCCAGCATGTAGCTGGGTCATTATTACCTCTGCAGCTGAAATTTTCTCACCCTTGTGAATATCTACTGGAATTCCTCTGCCATCGTCCTCAATGGAAACTGTGTTGTCTTGATTAATTGTCACAATTATGTTTTTGCAATAGCCAGCTAAAGCCTCGTCAATAGAGTTATCAATTACCTCAAAAACCATATGATGCAACCCTGACCCATCGTCCGTATCTCCAATATACATGCCGGGTCTTTTTCTTACTGCATCTAATCCTTTAAGGACCTTAATTGAGTCTGCACCATAAGATCGGTTTTTATTTAGATCAGAATTTTTTGACATTTACATTTAATTAGAACTTAAAACATATCATTTTTTTCAATTAATATAAAACCAACGTAGGGGTGCCTGACCTAAAAGTATTGTGTATCAACGGTTTTAACGCAAAAATTAAAAATTTTTCTAAAATTAGAAAAATTCAAATTTTCATTGGCATTATTACATAATAACTATTTTTATCTGAAAGGTCCTGTATTAAAACAGGAGATACAGAGTCTTTTAAATTCATGCTCAAATATTTATCTTCAATTTCAGAAGCTATATCAATTAAGTATTTTGCATTAAAACTTATTTTTAAATTTTCTGAATTGAATTCTGCCTTAATTTTTTCATTTCCTTCTCCGGAGTTAGCGCTATTGACCGAAAGCTGAATATTATCCTTATTAATAGCCAGCTTTACTCCTTCTTTGCCGTCAATAGAAACACTTGCTACTCTTTCTATCGATTTTATAAAATCAACTGAAGCTACTACTAGTTTTTTTTTATTATCTATAGGTACAACTTTTTTATAATCAGGGAATTTTCCATCAATTACTTTTGAAACAAGTTTAATTTTCCCTATCTTAAATTTAATCTTATTTTCACTAGTTTGAATAGTTAGCTGGTCGCTATTGTCAGTCAGCAATGAACACAATTGAAATACCGTCTTTTTTGGTAAAATTAATGGCGAAAAATCATTTATGTTTTCTATTTCTAGGCTACTTGAAGATAATCGGTGACTGTCTGTAGCCACACCAGTTAAAAAGTTCCTTCCGTTTGCTTCTGTTAAATGAAGGAAAACACCATTTAAATAATGTCTAGTATCATCATTAGAAATTGATATTTTAGTTTTATTTAATAACTTTAAAAATCTAGAGTTATTTAAAGCTACTTCGTTTCCTTCAAATTCATCGCTAAAAGTAGGAAAATTATCTGTTGGCAAACATAACAAATTAAAATCAGAATTCTCACTTTTTAAACTTAATTTATTTTCTGATTTTAAATCAAAATTTAATTCTGAATTTGCAGAAATTTTTCTTAAAATATCATAAAGAATTGCTGCAGATGTAGTTGTACTTCCTTCATTAATTATCTTTACATCATCTATCTCATCGTAGAATATTAAGTCCAAATCTGTGGCAATTATTGATAGCTTCTTATTTTTAAGTTGAATTAATACGTTTGACAAAATTGGAAGAGTATTTTTCTTTTCAACAACGCCTTGTACAAAGTTTAATGATTTTAATAAGATATCTCTTTTAA
The DNA here is from genome assembly GCA_902619495.1 of uncultured Pelagibacteraceae bacterium. Taxonomy (GTDB): domain Bacteria; phylum Pseudomonadota; class Alphaproteobacteria; order Pelagibacterales; family Pelagibacteraceae; genus Pelagilacustribacter. Next base: position 22,964 of record CACNEM010000003.1, on the reverse strand, counting down.
CAACAAATTGCATTTGTTTACTGTTCTAATAATAGACTTTTGATCTGATTAATATTTTTTTTCATTTCATCGTCTTGCTCAGACAGCCTAGTTATAGTTTTCACAGCGTGAATTACCGTAGTGTGATCACGATTAGCAAATCTTCTGCCAATTTCTGGTAATGATCTAGTAGTTAATTTTTTTGCCAGAAACATTGCTATTTGTCTTGGTCTTGCTAATGGTCTTGATCTTCTTTGTGACAACATCTCGCTAAGAGCGATATTAAAATAATTTGAAACTACATTTTGTATTTTATCAACTGTGATCACTTTAATTTGGTTGAAAACATCCTTCAAAATATTTTTACAATCTTGGATCGTAAGATTTTTGTTATGAACTCTGCCGAAAGCAATTACTCTATTCAAAACTCCTATTAACTCTCTAATGTTGGTTTTACTTTCATTTGCGATATAGTTAATCACCTCATCACTTAAATTAATATTCTCTTTAAATTGATTTTGAATTTCTTCAATTTTTTTCTTTATAATTTTTATTTTTAGTTCCAAATCAGGTGTTTCAATATCAACTACTAAACCGCCAGCAAGTCTTGATTTTATTCTTTCTTGCACTCTATCAAGCTTCATAGGAGCTCTATCAGATGAAATGATTATTTGTGATCCTTTATCCATAAGGCTGTTAAATGTGTGAAAAAACTCTTCTTGTAGGCTTTCCTTACCACTAATAAATTGTATATCATCTATAATGAATACTGAGGATTTTCTGAAGAAATCCTTAAAATTGACCATATCATTTTTTTTTACTGATTTTATAAAATGATACATAAATCTTTCAGCAGAAATAAACATTACGTTATTTTCATTTTGAATTTCTAATCCAATTGCGTTTAATAAGTGAGTTTTGCCTAAACCTACTCCCCCGCAAATATATAGGGGGTTATATCTTGATGTATTGTCGCAAATTTTTTTAGAATAAGATAAAGCTATTTCATTACTTTTTCCTTGTATAAAACTACTAAAATTAAGATTTGGATTTAATCTGTTATAATTTAAAATTGAGTCCTTTATTTCTGATACTTTGTTTATTTCATTAATTTTGATAAATTCCTGATTTTGCTTATTTTCCTCTATTATTTTAAATTCTATACGATTTAAACTTAACTTGAAGCCTTTAACTAATTCTAAAATTTTATCTAGATATCTTGAAACAATCCAGTCTCTAAAAAAACGTGTTGGTACGCCTAAAATTAAATAATCATTATATTCTTTTACTAAAGAAATTTTTTGCAACCAACTATTATAAATTTCATTACCAAAATTCTTTTTAAATGAATTTTGGACTTCATGCCATTCCAACGTTTTTTCTTCTTCGGAAATATAAACGTTTTGTTTTTTAATTATTTTATCCATGTAATTATTCAAAAAGAGATTCCTTTAAACTCTTTTTGTTAATTGTTTGCAACTATGTACAGGTTGTAATTAAAAAAAAAAAAAAAATTAGTTGCATCATTAACGTTAAAATAGAATCTTATATACAACTTTAAAAAGAAACTATATTTTGTTTTAAATTACTAAATGTAGTCTTGTGAAAATTTAATCAACTTTTAATTGTCTTATTCAATTAAATTTTTTTTGAAATTCGAGAAATTTTTCTTGCGGCAGTTTTTTTGTTAACCACGCCAGATTTAGCAACCTGCATTAGAATTGATTGGAATTCAGAAAAATATTTCTTTGCTTTGGCTTTATCTTTGGATTTAATTATTAATTCCATCTTTTTAATCGCACTTTTATACTTACTTCTTCTTATTCTATTAACTTGGGCTTGTTTTTTTACCCTTCTTACTCTTCTAACAGCTGATTTAGTGTTTGGCATTTTTTAAGATTGTATATATCGCGATATAATTGTGGTCAACTTTATTATTTTTGACATCTAGGGCAATAAAATGAAGAACGATTTGAAATAGTTAATTTAGTTATTATAGTGTTACAATCTGCATTAGAACAATTTTCTCCATTTCTACCATAAACTTTGAAAGTTTGTTGAAATGCACCTTTTTTTCCATCGCTGCTAGAAAAATTTTTTATTGAAGAACCCCCTAATTTTATTGATTTTTTAATGATTTTTTTAGTATTAAAAATAATTTTTTCTATTTCCTTATTTGTAAGCTTGACTACTTTTTTACTTGGTCTAATGCTACAACAAAAAAGAATTTCATTCACATATATATTGCCTAAACCTGAAATACATTTTTGATCCATCAAAACATTTTTTACATTCCTGTTCTTACCAGAAATATAATTTTTAAAATATTTAAAATTAAAATCTTCCTCCAGTGGTTCTGGGCCTAGGTGTTTTAAATGAGAGTTGTTTTTATATTTATCGAAATCAATAACTTTGATAAATCCAAATTTTCTAATATCATTATAGATTAGTTTTTGTTTTTTTTCTAAGTAAAATATTATTCTATCATGCTTTTGATCTTTACTGTTATCGAGTTTATAGTAAAAACTTGTTTTAAATTTTTTATTTCTTGTATTTGAAAAAAAAAATTTACCAGTCATACCTAGATGAACAAGCATCATGATATTTTTTCCAATTTTAAAAATCAAAAATTTTGATTTTCTTTCAATTTTTTTTATTCTTTTTCCAGATAATTTTAAAAAATCTGATTTATTTACCCTATAACGTAAATTGCCATCATTGATCTTTACTTTTTTAATTATTAAATTCAGGACTTTCCTCTCTAAAGTCCTTTTAACAACTTCAACTTCTGGTAATTCTGGCATATAATTATTGTATGAAAACAAATATTCAAGATAAAGGCAAATTAGTCAATTCTGTATTTTCAGAGGTACATAGTAAATACGACCTTATGAATGATATTATGTCATTAGGTGTACATCGTATTTGGAAAAATAAGTTCATAGATTGGATGAATCCTCAACCGAATACAACTCTTATTGATGTTGCATCCGGAACAGGAGATATTGCTAAATTATTTATTAAGAAATCAAAAAATACTTCTAAAATAGTTTGTGTTGAACCCAATACTAAGATGTTAAAACAAGGACAAAATAAATTAAGTAAATATAGAAATGTAAGATGGATAAATTCTCATGCAGAAAAAATTCCAGTTCATGACGATACTTTTGATTATTATTCTATTAGTTATGGGATCCGAAATGTTTCTAATATAAATTTTGCTTTAAAAGAAGCTTTTAGAGTTTTAAAACCAGGTGGACGATTTATGTGTTTAGAATTTTCCAAGATTGATAACGAAATTTTAAATTTTTTTTATAAACAGTACTCAAAAACAATTCCCTATATTGGAAAGATAATAGTTGGTGACAACAAACCATATAAATACTTAATTGATAGTATAGAAAGGTTTTACAATGCCAAGGAATTGTCTGAATTTTTAAAAAAAAGTGGTTTTTCTAATGTAGAATATAGAACCTTATCAAATGGTATATCTGCAATACACTCAGGTTGGAAAATTTAATGTTTAAAAGAGTTTTCAAATTATTTCAAATTGCTAGAAAACTTTCAACTTCAGGTGCGATTGATACAATAAATGAAATTCATGTTTTACCAACTAGTCTTAAATTGTTTTTTGATTTAATTTCATTAGGGTCTAATACTAGTTTAATTAATCGACAACTTCAGCCAGGCGAAAAACTTTGCGTAGCCTTGCAAGGTATGGGTACAACTTTCATAAAACTAGGTCAATTTCTTGCTACAAGACCTGATATAATTGGAGAAGAATTAGCTAAAAGTTTAGAAAAACTTCAGGATAAAGTTCCTGCGTTTGATTTATATGATGCGAAAAAAATAATAAAAAATGAGATAGGAGAAAATTTTTTCAAAGAAATCACAGAAATTTCAGAACCTATTGCAGCGGCCTCAATCGCTCAAGTACACTTTGCAAAAATAAAATATTCTGGTCAAGAAAAACAAGTTGCTATTAAGATATTAAGACCAGATATAGAAAGATTATTTAATGAAGAGCTAGATGCTTTAATGCTTTTTGCTTATATTGTAGAAAATACTTTTTCTAAAGCTAAACGACTTAAATTAATTGAAGTAGTTCACCTCCTAAGAGAAATAACAAATATAGAAATGGATTTAAGATTTGAAGCAGCAGCAGCTAATGAGCTTTACGAGAATACAAAAGACGATCTAGGATTTAATGTACCCCAAATTTATTGGAATTATACTACAAAAAAAATTTTAACATTAGACAAAGTTGAAGGTGTTTCAATAAGAGAACATCAAAAACTAAAAGAACTTGGTGTCGATTTAAAAAAATTAGCAGAAAATCTAATACAATTTTTTTTAAAACAGGCTGTAAGAGATGGTTTTTTTCACGGGGATATGCACCAGGGTAATTTATTTGTCGATAAAAAAGGAAATATAATACCAGTCGACTTTGGAATAATGGGTCGTTTAGATAAAAGTAATCGTAAATTTTTAGCAGAAATTTTGTACGGATTTATACAAAGAGATTATGTCAAAGTGGCTGAAGTTCATTTTCAAGCTGGACTTGTACCACAAGATGCTTCTAAAGAGGAGTTTGCTCAAGCGTTGAGATCAGTAGGGGAACCAATTTTTGGTCAATCTATAAAAGATATATCTGGAGGAAATTTGCTTGCGCAGTTATTCGAAATAACTGAAAAATTTAACATGGCCACTCAACCACCATTATTATTATTACAGAAAACAATGGTTGTTGTTGAGGGTGTTGCAAGAAAACTTTATCCAGAAACTAATATTTGGGAAGTCTCAAGACCAGTGTTAGAAAATTGGTTGCAAAATATAAAAGGTCCCAAATCAACTATCAATAAAGCTCTTAATACATCTTCTGAAATTTTAAAAAGGATACCAGATTTACCTGAATTAATGGATAGGGCTGATTACGCTTTAAAATTGATGGCCGAAGGTAAATTAAATTTAGCTATTGGAAGTAATAAAAATTTGGAAGTTGAAAGAATTAAAATTAAGAACTTTAAAAATAATATAGTTATTAGTTTTTTTGGTATTGTAATTGTCTTTTTATTAGTATTTTAATTAATTATGTCTGTAAAAAATAAAAGAATACTTATAATTATCGGGGGAGGTATTGCTGCCTATAAGTGTTTAGATTTAATTAGGTTATTAAAAAAAAATAACAATGAAATTAAAACAATCTTAACAAAAAGTGGCAAAGAATTTGTAACACCATTATCTATAACTACTCTGACCAAAAACAAAACTTTTGAAGATATTTTTGATAAAAAATCAGAGGCTGAAATTGATCATATATCCTTATCTAGATGGGCTGACTTAATCGTTGTTTTGCCTACCACTGCTAATTTTATGACAAAATTAAGCTTAGGAAAAGCTGAAGATTTGGCGACAACTGTAATTTTAGCTTCTAACAAAGAGATTTTACTAGTTCCAGCAATGAATGTGAGGATGTGGATACATAAAGCTACACAAAAAAATGTTAAAATTTTAAAAGATTATGGATATTTATTTATTGGCCCTGAAAAAGGAGAAATGGCGTGTGGTGAGTATGGTGAAGGTAAAATGTCAAGTCCAAGACAAATCTATTCTTATATTGAAAACTATTTTTATAAAAAGGATTTAGTAAAAAATAAGAACTTTAAAGCTCTCGTAACTGCTGGCCCAACCCGAGAATATATCGATCCAGTAAGATATATTTCTAATGAATCTAGCGGAAAACAAGGTTATGAAATAGCTTTAGCTCTTAATAAATTAGGTATTGAGACAACTTTAATTATTGGGCCATCTTCACTAATATCTCAAAAAAGTATCAAAACAAAAAAAATTGTTACTGCAGATGAAATGTTTACAGAAGTTAAAAAATCTCTGCCCGTAGACATTGCTGTTTGTTCAGCTGCTGTTTCTGATTTTAAGCCAATTAAAAAAAACAAAAATAAATTTAAAAAAGATCAAAGTTATCTAACATCTATTCAATTTAAGAAAAATAAAGATATCCTAGAATTTTTAAGTAAAAATAATAGACACAGACCAAGAATAGTTGTTGGTTTCTCAGCTGAAACAGAAAATCTTAATAAAAATTCAATATTGAAGATGAGAAAGAAAAATTGTGATTTAATTATCGCGAATGATGTCTCAAAAAAAGGCAAAGGATTTAATTCAGACTATAATGAAGTTTCAATTATCGATAGTGATGGAAATACTAAAATAATAAAAAAAAATAAAAAAAGTTTCATAGCAAATAAAATTGCTGAAGTCATTATGGATAAACTATTAATTGATGATAGAAATTTTAATTAAAAGACTATCAAAAAATATAAATTTACCAAAATATGAAACTGAAGGTTCTTCAGGGATGGACTTAGCAGCTGATATAACCTCCACAATCAATATTAAACCTGGAGAGTCTTCAATTATTCCAACAGGAATATCAGTTTCGATACCTGTCAATTATGAAATACAAATTAGGCCGAGATCGGGATTAGCAGCAAAAAATCAAATTTCAGTTCTCAATACTCCTGGAACAATTGATGCAGACTATAGAGGAGAAATTAAAGTTATATTAATTAATTTAGGTAATAAAACATTTAAAGTTGAGAAAGGATTAAGAATTGCTCAAATGGTGTTATGCCCTATAGAAAAGGCTAAAATTAAAGAAGTTGAAGACTTAGAAAAAACCGATCGCGGATCTGGTGGTTTTGGGTCTACAGGAACAAAATAATAAATGAATTTAGACTCTAAATATTTTGAAAGATTCGAGAAACAAATAATCTTAAAAAAAATAGGGATTTCAGGACAAAAGAAAATTTTTAAATCTAAAGTATTAATAATTGGGATTGGGGGACTAGGTTGTCCATTAATTACATATCTAGCAGCTTCTGGAGTAGGCACTCTAGGGATAGTAGATCAAGATAAAATAGAATTAAGTAATTTAAATAGGCAAACTATATTTGCTACTAAAGATGTTGGTAAATTTAAAGTAGATCAGGCGAAAAAATATATCAATAAAATTAATAAGAAAATCAAAATTAAAACTTTTAAAAAAAAAATAAGTTTTTATAACATAAAATCTATAATCAAAGATTTTGATATAATTTGTGATGGAACAGACAATTATGAAACTCGGTATCTAATAAATGATTATTGTAAACTAAGTAAAAAAATTCTTATATCTGCTGCAATAAGCAAATTTGCTGGCCATTTGTATAAATTTAATTTCAATAAAAAAGGATCCTGTTATCGTTGTTTTATGCCTGAAAAACCCATAATAGAAAATAATTGTGAAACAGAGGGAATTTTTTCTCCTGTGGCAGGAGTATTAGGTAGCTTGCAAGCAAATGAAGTTCTGAAGACAATTTTAGGTTTTAAAAATGATTTAAGCAATCAAATGATTATATTTGATTCCATTAACACAAATTTTAGAAGTGTAAAAATACTATATAATCCAAATTGTAAAAATAAATGTACAAAATAGTTTTGATATTGTTGTTTTTTTTAGTTTTTAAAAATCTCTATGCGGATGAATATTTTTTAACTTTACGAAATGATAAAGTAAATTTGAGACAAGGTCCTTCTTTTGAATATCCAATCAAATTATTTTACAAGAAAAAATTTTTACCTGTTTTAATTCAAGATAAATTTGAAAATTTTAGAAAAATAAGAGATCATGAAAATAATACTGGTTGGATTCATATTTCACAATTATCAAAAAAAAAAGCGGCAATCACAATTGAAGACGATCAATTAATTTTTAATAAACCTTCTATTTATTCCAAGCCTTTTGCTATTCTTAAAAAAGGTAGATTATGCAAGATTCATAAATGCAAAGATGATTGGTGTAAGATAAGTGTGCAGAAATATAAAGGTTGGGTTAAAAAAGTTATTTTGTGGGGTCTATTATAAACTATTTCTTATACTTAGCTGTCCAGACTTTGTCCAACACGAAGTACCAAACAGCGTTGGCAATCGGTTCAACTATTGCATCAGTTAAAGCAATCATGAATGAAACATTGGATATTAGCATTAAAACTGTTATAGCAATTAAAAAATGTCCAATGGTGTAGATTAAGGTTCGTAAAAGAGATCCTTTGTTGCTTTGATAAATGTCTTTTACAGTAAGATAGATTCCTTTATTGAACTCTGCCATTTTTAAACGGATTTTCTAAAACACACGCTACAAGATGTATCCTATCTTGTTCACCGCCATTAAAGAAATTATGATATTTTGTGTTGTTTGTAATAGTTGCTGATCCGTCAGCTGGCATATGCTTACAAACATCCTCTATTACCATCCTACAACCTTTGTTGGTTATGATTGGAATATGAAGTCTTGGCTCTGGATCTCTGTGCCAACTTAGAGTAGATCTAGGTTCCTTTAACAATATTCTCACTCTTCCGAGCTTAAAATGTTTTTTCAAAGTATTATAAACTTCCTCAAAATATGTGTTTTTAAACTCAGGGACTATTTCTGTATATTTTGACTCATCAATAGCTTTGTCTCTTTCGACTTCCTTGCCTTTTTCATCAGGTATAGTCCAGTACGTACCTCTTACATTGTGACCCTCTGTAGAATTTTTATCACCTGGAATTTGATTTATTGAAATTGCTCCAAAATTTTTAATACCAAGAGTGTTGAATTTCTTTTTTTTTAATACAATATTTAAATCAGCTTTTAATTTATCAATATCGAATTTTAAATTTGGAACTTTGAAAAAATCATCTTTTATATTTTGATTCAATTTCTCTAAGTTTTGTGTTTTTACAATTTCCATATTAATTTAACTTTTTAAGATTAATTCTATCTGCATTCATAATTTTTGTCCAAACATTGATAAAATCTTTAATAAATTTTTCTTTATTGTCGTCTTGTGCATAAACTTCTGAATATGATCTAAGAATAGAATTGGATCCTAGGACTAAATCAGCTCTAGAGGCTGTATATTTAATTTTGTTAGTTTTGCGGTCAATAACATCGTATGAATTTTTTCCAGTTGGTTTCCAAGTATATTTCATGTCAACTAAATTTACAAAAAAATCGTTTGTTAGAACTCCAACTTTATCAGTCATAACACCTTTTGCTTTTGCAGTTGAATGATTTGTTCCTAGCACTCTCATTCCTCCAACTAAACATGTCATCTCTTGTGCAGTTAAACCCATAAGAGAAGCTCTCTCTAATAGCAGTTCCTCAGGCATTACTGAATAATCGTTTTTAAAATAGTTTCTAAAACCATCATGATGAGGTTCTAACCATTTGAAGCTTTTAATTTCAGTTTGATCTTGTGAAGCATCACCCCTTCCAGGATTAAATGGCACTTTTGCTTTAGAACCGGCTTTTTTAATAGCTTTTTCAAGGCCTACATTTCCTGCTAATACTATTGTATCGGCAATTGTCGCACCGGTTTTTTTAGCAATTCCTTCAAGCACTTTTAAAACTTTAGAGAGTTTTTTTGGCTCATTTGCCTCCCATTGGTTCATTGGTTCTAAGCGAATTCTTGCTCCATTAGCTCCGCCTCTTTTGTCAGTTCTTCTATATGTTCTTGCACTATCCCAAGCAGTGGTAATTAAATCACTAGAATTTAATTTTGAAGAAGAAATCATTTTCTTTACTTTTTCCACGTTATATTTCTTTTTAGGTTTTGGAACATTACCTTGCCAATATAAATCCTCTTTAGGAGCCCAAGGTCCAATATAGTTTTCTTTATTGCCCATTGTTCTATGAGTTAGCTTAAACCATGCTCGTGCAAAAGAGTCCTCAAAGAATTTTGGATCTTTATAAAATCTTTCTGAAATTTTTCTGTACTCTGGATCCATCGCCATTGCCATGTCGGCATCAGTAAACATTAATCTAGCTTTTTTACTAGGATCTCCTAAATCTCTTGGTTTTTTTTCTTCTTCAAGATTAATTGGTTCCCACTGCCAAGCACCTGCAGGACTTTTTTTACTTTCCCACTCATAATTAAGTAAAAGGTCTAAATATTGATGATCCCACTTATCAGGATTTGTCGTCCAAGCACCCTCGAGACCTGATGTAATTTGATTAGCTCCAGTACCATTTTCCTGATTCCAGCCAAAACCTTGTTCATGAATATCAGCTCCAGCAGGTTCTGGCCCTAAATTTTCAGGATTACCATTACCGTGCGCTCTTCCAATAGAGTGACCACCAACTGTAAGTGCTGCAGTTTCGACATCATTCATCCCCATTCTTCCGAATGTTTCCCTAACATCCATCGCAGTTCTTACCGGATCAGGTTTACCCTCAACACCTTGGGGATTCACATAAACTAATTGGAAATGAGAAGCTGCAAGAGGTGCTTCTAATGAAGATCTATCTTGTGGATCTCCGTATCTATTAACTGCTAATGGAACTGTTTCTTTCCCCCAGTAAACATCTTTTTCAGGCTCCCAAATATCTTCTCTACCAAATGAAAAACCGAAAGTTTTAAATCCAGCATGCTCATAAGCCATAGTACCAGCTAGCACCATTAAGTCTGACCAACTTAATCTGTTTCCATATTTTTTTTTAATTGGCCATAAAAGGCGCCTAGCTTTATCTAGGTTTGTGTTGTCAGGCCAAGAGTCTTGGGGTGAGAATCTATGTGATCCAACATTAGGCCTTCCGTCGAACTCTCTATATGTACCAACCTGGTGCCAAGTTAGTCTCACCATTAATCCACTGTAAGTTCCAAGATCTGCTGGCCACCACTCTTGACTGTCTGTCATCAACTTTAATAAATCTTTTCTTAAAGCTTTAAAATTTAATTTTTTAACTTCTTTTTTATAATCGTATCCTGGGAGCGGATTTGTTTTTGTATCGTGTTGATGTAAAATATCCAAATTTATACTGTTGGGCCAGAGCCTAGCAGTATTTGACTCTCCTGCTTTAGTGACGCCACCATGCATTACCGGACATTTACCGTTATTACTCTTTTTATAATCTACACTCATAAATCTAGTTTATAATTATTCTAAAGTGAAAACAAGCGACAAACTGTCAATTTTTCAAATTTATAAATACCTCAACATTCTTAATTTTTTTACCATTAGGTGCTTTAGGAATTTTTTGGATAACTATTTCATTCGCATCAATGTCAATTAATTCTGAATTTTCACTATCATAAAAGTGATGATGGTTTGAAACATTTGTATCAAAATATGTTTTGTTTCCTCTCACTTCAACCTCACTTAAATGTCCAGCCGCTTTAAAAGCGTGAACCGTATTGTAAATTGTAGCTAGTGCAATTTTGGAAATTGATTTTTTTAATAAAAGTTTGTTTAAACTTTCGACTGTAAAATGAAAAGTTTTTTCCCTTTCGAATAAAAATTTAGCAATTTCAACTCTTTGTTTAGTTGGCCTTAACTTTGATGATCTTAATTTTTTTAAAATGTCTATTTTTTTCACGTTTTATCAAGTTTTTTATCTACTTTAAAATCATTCTAAAACACAAATATATATGAAACTTTAACTAAATCAAGTAAAACAGTTTCTAAATCATGCAAAAAAATTGTTACAATTACGATGAACTGATTTCGTGTGGAGAGGGAAAATTATTTGGTGAAGGGAACGCAAAACTACCATTACCTCCAATGTTAATGTTTGATAGAATTACAGAAATTAGAAAAGATACAGGAGAGTTTAAAAAAGGATTTATTAAAGCTGAATTAGATATTAAAGATAATTTATGGTTTTTCGACTGTCATTTCAAAAAAGACCCAGTTATGCCAGGTTGTCTGGGATTGGATGCTATGTGGCAATTAGTTGGATTTTATTTAGGTTGGATAGGAGAGCCAGGAAAAGGTAGAGCTTTAGGTGTAAATTCTGTAAAATTTACTGGAGAAGTTTTAAAAAATATTAAAATGGCAACCTATGAAATCAATATGAAAAGAATTTTAAAAAAGGAAGGAACTGCTGTAGGACTAGCAAATGGTATTTTAAGTGCCGATGGTAAAATAATTTATACGGCAGAAAATTTAAAAGTGGGATTGTTTAAATCATGAAAAGAGTTGTAGTCACTGGAATAGGGGTGGTTTCTTGTTTAGGTAATAATCAAGATGAAGTTTATAAGTCACTCCTTAACGCGAAATCAGGAATTACATTTTCTGAAGAGTACAAAGAGTACAATTTAAAAAGTCATGTTCATGGAAAGCCAAATATCAAATTAGAGGATCATGTCGATCGGAAGTTTATCAGGTTTATGGGGCCAGGGTCAGCTTATAATTATATTTCAATGAACGAGGCTGTAAAAGACTCAGGATTAGAAGAAAAAGATGTAAGCAATATTACAACTGGAATGATAATGGGTTCGGGTGGTCCATCTATAGAAAATGTTATATTAGCTGCGGATAAAACTAGAGAAAAAAGTCCAAAAAGAATGGGACCTTTTGTAGTTCCTCGAACAATGTCTAGTACAGCTTCAGCAACTCTTGCTGTGCCTTTCAAAATTAAAGGTGTTAATTATACAATTAGCTCTGCATGTGCAACTAGTGGACATTGTATTGGAAATGCTATGGAATTAATTCAACTAGGAAAACAAAAAATTATTTTTGCAGGGGGAAGCGATGAAGTTCATTTTGCAATGACAGCAATGTTTGATGCAATGACAGCTTTATCGTCAAAATATAATGATACTCCCGAAAAAGCGTCGAGACCATACGATAAAACTAGAGATGGGTTTGTTATTTCAGGTGGTGGAGGAGTTTTAGTTTTAGAAGAGTATGAGCATGCAAAATCGAGAGGCGCAAAAGTTTACGCTGAACTAACAGGTTATGGTGCCACCTCTGATGGACATGATATGGTCGCTCCTTCAGGGGAGGGAGCAGTGAGATGTATGAAGATGGCATTGAGTACAGCAAAAAATAAAATTGATTATATTAACACACATGGTACATCAACACCTGTTGGAGATATAACCGAATTGAAAGCAGTAGGTGAAGTGTTTAATGACTATAAACCAAAAATTAGTTCAACAAAATCTCTTGCAGGGCATTCTCTTGGAGCTACGTCGGTACATGAGGCCGTTTATAGTTTAATTATGATGAAAAATAATTTTATAGCAGCATCAGCCAATATTAATGATATAGATGAAGAAGCAAAAAATTATCCTATAGTCACAAAAGTTGAAAAGAATGTTAATTTGAATTCAATAATGTCAAATAGTTTTGGTTTCGGTGGAACTAATGCAACTTTAGTATTTGAAAAGGTAAAATAATGAGCTTAATGAAAGGCAAAAAAGGTTTGATAATGGGAGTAGCAAACGAACGATCAATTGCATGGGGTATATCTCAAAAACTATCAGAGGCAGGAGCAAAATTAGCTTTTACCTACTTAGGTGATGCATTGAAAAAAAGAGTAATCCCATTAGCAGAAAAATTGAATTCAAATATCACTTTTAGTTGTGATGTAGAAAAAAAGGAGGAAGTTATAAAACTTTTTGAAGATATAAAGTCAAAGTGGGGTGAAATAGACTTTGTCGTTCATGCTGTTGCTTTTTCGGATAAATCAGAATTATCTGGAGAATATTTAAACACAACCAGAGATAATTTTCTCAGAAGCATGCTAATTTCATGTTTTTCATTTACTGAAGTATCGAAAGAGGCCTCAAAGATAATGAGAAATGGAGGGAGTTTGCTGACCCTTACATACGAATCTACTAAGGCTATTCCCAATTATAATGTTATGGGAGTTTGTAAATCTGCCTTGGAGGCAAGTGTAAAATATCTGGCAAGAGATCTAGGCTCAAAAAAAATAAGAGTAAACGCTATTAGTGCAGGTCCTATAAAAACTCTGGCAGCATCTGCTATTGGAGATGCAAAATTTTTATACAAATGGAATGAGGATCATTCATTTTTAAAAAGAAATGTAGATATCCACGATGTTGGGAATTCAGCCTTATACTTATTAAGTAATTTAGCTGCAGGTGTGACAGGTGAAATACACTATGTAGATGCTGGTTATAATAAAATGGGAATGCCCGATCCGAAGAACATAGTCTAGACAGAAGCTTGCTTCATTGAAAGTTTTACTTTTCCCCTATCAAATCCAACAACTTTTACAGATACTTCATCGCCCTCTTTTACAACGTCTCCAACTTTAGCTACTCGCTTATTAGCTAATTCAGAAATATGTACAAGACCATCTTGCTTACCTAAAAAGTTTACAAAAGCCCCAAATTCCATAATTTTTACTACTTTGCCTTTGTAAATTTTACCCATCTCTGGTTTAGCAATTAAATCTTTAATGAATTCAATAGCTTTATTTCTTGAAGCTTCATCTGGTGCAGCAACAGTTACTTCACCGGTATCTTTAACGTCAACTTTTGCTCCTCAAGTCTCGACAATCTCTCTGATTGTTGCTCCACCTTTACCAATTACTGTTGCTATATCTTTTTTATCAACTTTAATTGTTTCCATTTTTGGCGTATGTTTAGAAAATTCTTTTCTCGAAGTTTTAATAGCTTTATTCATTTCACCTAAAATATGCTCTCTTCCCCCTTTGGCTTGATTTAAGGCTTTTTCCATTATTTCGAATGTGATACCTGTAATTTTGATATCCATTTGAAGTGATGTTATGCCATCTTTAGTACCTGCTACTTTAAAATCCATATCACCTAAATGGTCTTCGTCTCCTAAAATATCCGACAGTACAGAAAAATCATCACCTTCTTTTATTAATCCCATCGCTATCCCTGCAACTGGTTCTTTAATTGGAACCCCTGCATCCATTAATGAAAGAGAAGTTCCACAAACTGTTGCCATGGATGAAGATCCATTAGACTCAGTTATTTCTGAAACTACCCTTAACGTGTATGGAAAATTTTCTTTTAGCGGTAAGGAAGAATTTATTGCTCTCCACGCAAGTTTTCCATGTCCTATTTCTCTTCTACCAGTTCCTATCCTTCCACATTCTCCAACTGAAAATGGTGGAAAATTGTAGTGCAACATAAAATTTGATCTTTGCATTCCTTCCAAGCTTTCTAATCTTTGTTCGTCATCAGTCATCCCTAGAGTAGTAACCACTAGAGCTTGAGTTTCTCCTCTTGTAAAAAGGGCTGAACCGTGAGTTCTAGGTAAAACACCAACTTCACATTTAATTTGTCTTACATCTGCTAAACCTCTTCCATCAATTCTCTTTTTTTCTTTTAATATTGCAGTTCTTACAATATCTTTTTCTAAAGATTTTAGCTGAGACATTACTTGGTTTTCTGTAACAGTTTCATCTTCAGCAAACATTTCTTTACACTGAGTCTCTATTTCAGAAATGGCTGTAGATCTTTTTTTCTTATCTATTTCCTTAAAAGCGCTTCTTAAACTACTCTCAAATTTTCCAGCAATTTTTTTTTTGATTTCAGAATGGTCTACTTCCTCAACTTCCCATTTAGGCTTTCCGGCTTTTTTTACCAACTTTTCAATTGCCTCGATTATTGGCACAAATTTTTCATGGCCAAATTTTACTGCATCTAGCATTACTTTTTCAGACAAGCCAGATGTTTCTGACTCTACCATTAGAACTGCATCCTTAGTTCCTGCAACTACTAAATCTAACTCTGAGTCTTTTAGTTCCTCTACCGAAGGATTTAATAAATACTTTCCGTCTCTGTAACCAACTCTACTTGCAGCTATTGGTCCTAGGAATGGCAGACCTGAAATAGCTAAAGCTGCAGAGGAAGCTATAATTGACAAAATATCTGCTTGATTTTCACTATCATAAGACAAGACTGTTGGGAGCACTTGTACTTCGTTCATGAATCCTGAGGGAAATAAAGGTCTTATCGGTCTATCAATCAGTCTTGAAATTAATGTTTCAGCTTCAGTTGGTCTAGCTTCTCTTTTAAAATATCCTCCTGGTATTTTACCAGCTGCGTAATATTTTTCTTGATAATTCACTGACAACGGAAAGTAATCCTGTCCTTCAGCAACTTTTTTTGCTCCAACTGCTGTGGCTATTACTACAGTTTCACCAAGTGAAGCAATTATAGCGCCATCGGCTTGACGAGCAACTTTACCGGTCTCTAAAGTTAATTTTTTACCATTAACTTCTAATTCTTCCTTATTTATTTTAAACATTATTTCCTTAAGTTAAGTTGTTTAATAACCTTTTGGTAAGACTCGGTATTTTTCTTTTTAAGGTAAACAAGAAGTTTTTTTCTTTTGTTAACTGATTTAGCCAAACCTAAAGTTGAATGTTTATCTTTTTTAAATTTTTTAAAATGCTCAGACAACTTTGTAATTTTATCCGTAAGTAAGCCTATCTGTATCTCAGTTGAACCGACGTCTTTTGCGTGGATTGCTAACGCTTTAATTGTATCTTTTTTTTTCTTTATCATTATCTTTATTTTTTTTTATTATTCTTTCAATCTTTTCAGCATATTCAAATGAGTTATCTTCAACAAATGTGAGTTTAGGAAGAAACTTTATATCTAGCCTCTTAGACAGAGCTTTTCTAACAAGATGAGAGTATTCCGTCAAGATTTTTACTGTTTCTTTAGCTTCTATTCCGCCTAAAGGAATAACGTAAACTCTAGCCGTTTTTAAGTCAGGTGTCATTCTTACCTCAGTAACTGTGATGAATTTAGAGTTAATACTCGGTATTTTTGCCTCATTTCTTATAAATAATTCTCCAAGATTTTGCTTTACCAGCTCACCAACTCTTAATTGTCTTTGACTAAAAGCTTTTTGGGAAATTTGATTATTCATAATTATATCGACCTGCTTACCTTCTCAGAGAGATATGACTCGATCACATCTTTTTCTTTAAAATCTATAAAATCTTTAATACTAATACCACATTCTAAACCTGTTCCAACTTCTTTGACCTGATTCTTTTCTCTAAAGATTGTTAAAATTTCTCCATTAAATACAACAACACCATCTCTGATAATTCTAGCCTTAGATTTGCTCTTAATTTCACCACTTATAACTTTTGAACCGGCTACTTTTCCAGCATTTGAAACATTAAAAATTTTTTTAATCTCTGCACTTCCTAGGACGGTTTCTTTTATATCTGGTTCTAGAAGTCCTGATAAAGATTTTTCAATAAAATCTAATGCCTCATAGATTATATTAAAAAATTTTATTTCTATTTTTTGCTCTTCAGCTAGTTTTTTTGCTTCTCTGTTAGGTTTTACATTAAAACCAATTAATACAGCATTAGAAGCTTTAGCAAGAGATACGTCTGTTTCATTTATCATTCCTATATCTGATAAAATAATTTTCGCCTCAACTTCTTTATGAACGATTTTACTAATCGCAGTTTTCAACGCCTCACTTGATCCTTGCACATCAGATTTTATTATTATGTTCAGCTCTTCTTTATCGCTGCTATTATCAAATAGAGTAGTTTTATCTTTAGCTAAAACTTTATTTTGATTAGTATTATTTTTTTTATATTCTGACAGTCTTTTGGCTTCTTCTTCATTTTTTGTTACAATAAACTCAGCCCCAGCGTAAGCAGAATTGTTCATTCCTAGTATTTCAACAGGTGTTGATGGAAATGCATCATCCAAGGTTTTGCCTTCATAGCTTATCATTGCCCTTATTTTTCCCCAAGTATTCCCGCAAACAAAGAAATCCCCTCTATTTAATTTTCCATTACTTATTAATATTGTGGATACAGGTCCTTTACCTTTGTCAATTTTTGACTCTATAACAACACCCGTCGCTTTTTCTGTATATGACGCTTTTAAGTCAAGAATTTCAGATTGTAACAATATACTCTCTTTAAGTTTATCTAAATTTATTTTTTTTAGCGCTGAGACTTCAACAAATAAAGTATCTCCGCTTAAATCTTCTGCGATTAGTTCGTACTGCATCATTTCATTTTTAATTTTGCTAATATTTTTTTCTGGTAAGTCACATTTGTTAATTGCAACAATTATTGGCACCTTTGCTGCCTTAGCATGTTTTATTGCTTCAATAGTTTGTGGTTTAATACCATCATCTGCAGCAACAACCAAAACTACAATATCTGTAATTTTTGAACCTCTTGCACGCATTTCTGTGAATGCAGCGTGTCCCGGAGTATCTATAAAAGTTATAATTTTATCATTATTTGCTTTGACTTGATAAGCTCCAATATGTTGGGTAATTCCTCCGTATTCTCCAGAAACTACATTAGTATCTCTGAGAGCATCAAGCAAAGAAGTTTTACCATGATCTACATGCCCCATAATGGTAACAACTGGTGGTCTTGTCTTTACTTCACCCTCAAATTTTTCTTTAACTTTTATTGTTTCTATTGTTGGCTTTTCTTCAATAATTGGTTTATGACCAAATTCCTTGACTATATATTCGGCAGTATCTTTATCGATGCTATGATTGATTGTTGCTACGACTTTCATATTGAACAAAAATTTAATAATCTCATTAGACTTTTCGGCCATTCTGTTAGAAAGCTCTTGTATTGTAATTTGTTCTGGAATCTTTACTTCTCTGATAACTTTTTTAAACTCTTTTTTCTCTTCTCCATCTGGTTTGTTTTTCTTTTCTTTGAGTCTTGCCCTTTTTACAGAAGCTAAACTTCGTTGTTTGATTTCAATTTCTTCAACATTTAAAGCTCTTGAAACAGTTAATTTGAAATCTCTTTTGTCTATTGGAGCTTTAAGCCTTAATTTACTCTTACCTGTTGGCTTATTTTCTTTTTCAATAAAATCTTTTGTTGCTTGTTGTTCAATAAATTTCCTTGCAAAATTTTTTGCCTTAACTTCTTTAGTCGATTTATGATTTGAGCTTATATTTGCTTTATTTGCTGGTTTATTAAATCTATAAGGTTTTTTTTTATCTATTGAAAAAGATTTTTTCCCTGCTGCCGAAAAAGAAGATGTATCAATTTTTTTTTTTAAATTTGATGAAATTGTAAGTGTCTTTTTTTTATCTTTTTCCATAACATTACTTATACGCAATCTCTCTAGCCGCCATAATTAAGTCGTCAGCTTCTTTTCTTGATAAAGAAAATTCTTCAAGGTATCCATCGATTCTTATTTTTTTTCCTTTAATTTCATCAAAACCCCCGATCAATTCATCTGATGATAAATCCGCAAAGTCATTAATTTTTTTAATATTTTTTTGCCCTAAGATAACTAGCATTCCTTGAGTCATCCCTTTAAGGTTTATTAGTTTATCCTCTACTCCAAGTTCTTTGAGCTTTAATGCGACAGCCTCTTTCTCCTTGATAATTGTTTCTTTCGACCTATTAATTAATTCATTCGCTGTCTCCTCATCAATTGCATCAATTTTTGAGATATCCTCAGATTTAGACTGAGCAATTTCATCAATTGAAGTAAATCCCTCCGAAACTAACAGCTGGCCTAAAGTTTCATCAACTTCAAGATTCTTAATTAAAGTTTCAGTTCTATCTTTGAATTCTGCTTGTCTTCTTTCAGAGTCTTCTTTATCTGTAAGAATATCAATTTCAAAATTTGTTAGCTTTGATGCTAATCTCACATTTTGTCCTCTTCTACCGATAGCCTTACTTAAGTTCTCTTCTGAAAGAATAACATCTATTCTTTTATTATCTTGGTCTATTAAAACTTTTTGTATTTCTGCAGGTGATAAAGATTCTGAAATTAAAGAAGGAAGATCTTCTGTCCACTTTATTATGTCAATTTTTTCACCATGTAGTTCGTTTACTATGGTTTGAACTCTGCTTCCCCGCATACCTACACATGCTCCAACTGGATCAATAGAAGAGTCTTGTGAATGAACACAAATTTTTGCTCTACTACCAGGATCTCTTGCAACCGATTTTATTTCTATTGTCCCCTCGTAAATTTCAGGTACCTCCTGAAAAAATAATCTGGCCAAAAACTGTGGGTGAGCCCTTGATAGGAATATTTGATGACCTTTTAATTCTTTTTTAACCTCATAACAGTAGGCTTTAACTCTATCTCCAGTTTTTAAAATTTCCCTAGGTATAAGTTCATCCTTCTTAATTACTCCCTCTGCTTTTCCTAAGTCTACAATAACATTACCGTATTCAAGTCTTTTTATAATTCCACTTAAAATCTGACCTTGTTTATCTATAAAATCTTCATATTGCCTATTTTTTTCAGCCTCTCTAACTTTTGAACTTATTACTTGTTTCGCACTTTGTGCAGCAATTCTCCCAAAATCAATCTGAGGCAATTCCTCAAAAATTTTATCACCTAATTGCAAGTCTTTGTTTTTTGTTTCAATCTTTACAGCTTGATCTAAAGTGATTTCCCTAGCAGCGTCCTCAATTTTTTCTACGATCTTCAGAACTTTTTGAATTTTAATCTCGCCGCTCTCTCTATCAATAGTGACTTCTATATCATTATCGTTTCCAAATTTTGTTAACGCTGCCTTCTGTATCGCGCTTTCCATAGATCCGATTACTAGTTCTTTATCTATTGATTTTTCATTAGCGACAGCATCAACTATTCTTAAAAGTTCGAGTTTATCTAATCCTCTGTTTAACATTTTTATCTCCCATAAAAAAAAATGGGCTACTGCCCATTTTGAATTATTCAAATATTTTATTATTATTTAAAAGAAAATTATGGTTTTTTCAAGATTACAGTTTAAATAAATCTATTTTATCTGTTTTTTCCCAAGTAAATTCACCCTTATTTGTTGGTTTTCTGCCAAAGTGACCATAAGCAGATGTCACTTCATAAATAGGATTATTTAGTTTTAACATTTCTCTTATTCCTCTAGGTGACAAGTCAAAATTTTCATTTATAATTTTCTTTATTTTTTCAACTTTCGACTCATCGCCGTCGGATAGTTTTATAAAAATTGATAACGGTTTTGATACACCAATAGCATATGCTAATTGAATTAAGCATTTACTAGAAGCGCCTGATGCAACAATATTTTTTGCTAAATATCTAGATGCATATGCAGCAGATCTGTCAACCTTTGTTGGATCTTTTCCTGAAAAAGCCCCTCCACCATGTGGTGCAGCTCCACCATATGTATCAACAATAATTTTTCTACCAGTTAATCCTGTATCTCCGTCAGGACCA
The DNA here is from genome assembly GCA_902619495.1 of uncultured Pelagibacteraceae bacterium. Taxonomy (GTDB): domain Bacteria; phylum Pseudomonadota; class Alphaproteobacteria; order Pelagibacterales; family Pelagibacteraceae; genus Pelagilacustribacter. Next base: position 1,986 of record CACNEM010000003.1, on the reverse strand, counting down.
CCAATAATGAATTGACCTGTTGGATTAATATAAATTTCTTTCTTATCAAGCTCTTCTAAATAGTTTTCAGGTATCGATTTTTTAATGTAAGGAATTATAAGTTCTCTTACTTTTTCTTGATTTAAATCTTTTGAATGTTGAGTAGAAATAACAACGGAGGTTACTTTTACCGGTCTATCATTTTCATATAACATTGTGACCTGGCTTTTAGAGTCAGGTTCAATGCCAATTAAAGTCCCTTTTTTTCTATCTTGTGCCATTAATCTTAAAATTTTATGAGAGTAATGAATTGGAGCTGGCATTAAGTCCTCGGTTTCTTTGCAAGCAAAGCCAAACATAATACCTTGATCACCCGCACCTTCATCTTTATTATCTTTTGAGTCTACGCCCATGGCAATATCGGCTGATTGTTCATGTAAAAATGTTTCTATATTCGCAGTTTTCCAACTAAAACCTTCTTGATCATAGCCAATGTCTTTAATGCAATTTCTTACCTTGGTAATTAAGTCATCCTTTTCAATCTTAGGTCCTCGAATTTCACCAGCTAAAACAACTTTATTTGTAGTTGTTAAGGTTTCGCACGCTACTCTTGCGACAGGATCTTTCGAGAGATAAGAATCTACCACCATATCTGAAATTCTATCACAAACTTTATCTGGATGACCTTCTGAGACGGACTCACTTGTAAATAAGTAGTTATTTTGTGTCATTATTTTTTTCGTAAAAATAAAAGATAAAAATATATGTAATTAAAAGTACAAAAAATATCAAATCATTTTTATTTTTATTTTCATTTTTTATTAAGGGTATTTCGAGCTCAATATTTCCAGTTTCTCGGGAGTTTAGTTCTTTTACAATTTCACCTTTGTTGTTAACAATTGCAGTTATACCTTTATTAGCTGACCTAATTAAATAAGAATTGTGCTCAATTGCTCTAAATACTCCTTTCACAAAATGTTGGTGTGGCCCAATTGAGTTACCAAACCAACCATCTTCTGAAATATTTACAATTAAGTTAGTATCATCACTTGACTGCTGAATCAAACGAGTAAAAATTACTTCATAGCAAATTAAAGGTAAAATATTTAAATTTTCTAAAATTAAATTGTTTTGTTTCTCCCCTTTTAAAAAAGAACCGTAGCCCTCAGTAATTTTTTTAAGACCAAATTTATTGAATATTTTTTCAAAAGGCAAAAACTCACCGAAAGGTACTAGTTTTTGTTTATTATATTCCTGAACTATTTCAAAATTTTTGTTCACGACAATTAAACTATTATATAGTCCGTTTTCATCCTTACTTTGTCTGTTAATGCCAAAGAGAATAAAGTGATTTTTACCAAAGTTTTGTGAGAATTTTTCTTTCAAGAATAATAGTTCTTTGTAACTATAACCACTGAAAACACCCTCGGGCCATACAAAAAGAGTTTTAATATCTTTATTTGGCTCACTGTATCTTATTAATTTATTTAATCTACTTTGTATATTTTTGATTGTTAAGCCATATTTAAGTTCAAAATTTGGAGCTACCACTTTAATATTAAATTTTTCTTCAAAAGGCTTTATAAAAATTTTGTTTTGGTTGATCGTATAATTCCCATAAATAAAAAGGGAAAGAAAGAATAAAGGAATACATGCAATTATTAATAGTTTTTTACTTAAATTTAAATTTAAAAAGATTGTTGCTGGTAACATAAAAACTGTAATTGAAATTAAGTTAAATGCAAAAAGACCAATTTTATTTAAAATCTGTATTATTTCTGTTGACCAAGAAAAGCTGTAGACCCATAAATTCCAAGGGAAACCGCTTAATATTTTTGCACGTATAAAATCTGAAAACGACAATGCGCCAGAAAGAATAAAAATTGAACCTAAGTTTAAATTAAGTAAAGGTCCTAAAATCAATGTTGTAAGTGAAAAGAATAAACTTAAAAATAGAGGAATTAAAATTATACTAAAAGGGATTAATATTTTGAAGTTTTCGTCAAA
>CACNEM010000002.1 GCA_902619495.1 uncultured Pelagibacteraceae bacterium | reverse complement strand
AGTAGCCATTTTTTTTATCTTCAATTATATTAATTAAATCTTTTTTTTCTTTTTCAAAATTCACATATTCTCTAGCAATAGAAATAATATTTCTAAGATTTGAATATTCCTTAGAAGTTTTTGCAATTAATTTTGCTTCAATTTTTCCTGAGGATAACTCTTTTTCGAGAGAATCATGTTTTAAAATAATATCTTTTACTTTTTCTAAAGGCACCATAGACTTTTTTTATTTTTTTTTTTTGACTTTTTCCTCGACAAGCTGAACAACTTTTTCAATTATCTCTGAACTAGGAACTTTATTATGCGGAATTCCAGATAGATATAAAAGGTTACTGTCTTGCCCTCCGCCAGTTAGACCAATCTCGGTTTGTGCTGCCTCTCCCGGGCCATTTACAACACATCCAATAATAGAGAGACTGATTGGTTCTTTAATGTGTGATAATTTTTCCTCAAGTTTTTTAACGGTTTCAATCACTGGGAAAGCTTGCCTTGCGCAAGAAGGGCATGAGATAATATTAACTCCTCTTGATCGTATACCCAAAGATTTTAGTATCTCGTAACCAGCTTTTATCTCATCGATTGGATCTGAGGAAAGTGAAACCCTTATAGTATCTCCAATACCCTCCATTAAAAGTTGCCCAATTCCTATTGAAGATTTTATACTTCCTGTAAATAGACTGCCTGCTTCAGTTACACCTAAATGCAACGGATAATCACAAATTTCCGACAGACTCTTGTAAGCTTTTACAGTTAAAAAAATATCTGAAGATTTAACGCTTATTTTAAAATTAAAAAAATCATTATCTTCTAACAGTTTAATACTATTTTGAGCACTTTCTACTAGTGCCTCTGGACAAGGTTCTTTGTATTTTTCTAATAGATTTTTTTCGAGTGATCCGGCATTCACTCCTATTCGTAATGAACAATTATTATCTTTTGCAGCTTTTATAATTTCAGATACTCTTTCATTTGAACCTATATTACCTGGATTTATTCTTAAACAGCTAGCTCCCATTTTTGCGGCTTCTATTGCTCTCTTATAATGAAAATGAATATCTGCAACTATTGGAACATTAACATTTTTTACAATTTCTTTAAGTGATTTAGTCGACCCTTCATCTGGACACGAAACTCTGACAATATCTGCACCGGCCTCTTCTAATGATTTAATCTGAGAAATTGTCCCTTTAATATCTGAAGTCAGGGTATTCGTCATAGATTGAACAGTTATTGGGGAGTCTCCACCAACAGCAATCTTTCCAACACTTATTTTTTTTGTTTTTCGTCTTTTTATAATTCTGTGGGGTCTAATTTCCATTTTAGTCTAACTCAAAGATTGTATGTAGTTTTTTTACTGCATTTAAAGTGTTATCTTCATCAATTATTACGGATAGTTTAATCTCAGAAGTTGAAATGGCTAAAATGTTTATTTTTTCTTCAGATAAAGCTCTAAACATTCTGTAAGTAATTCCAGGAGTGGAAACCATACCTGCACCAACTATTGAAACTTTTGCTACTTTTTCATTATGAATTATATTTTCATATTTTATATTTTTATTCTTTTTTAAAATATCCAAAGTTTTTAGTAAATCTTCTCTTTTAATCGTAAATGAAATATCTGTTTTTTTTTGATCAGAGGAGATATTTTGTATAACCATATCAACATTTATTTGAGATTTATTTAAAGGTTCAAAAATATTCGCTGCAACACCTGGTTTGTCTTCTACACCTGTAATTGTAACTTTAGCGTCATCTTTAGAGTACGCCACACCAGTAACACTTTTGCTATAATCTATATTATCTTCATCAAAGATTCTTGTACCATTTCTGTTAGTGAAAGTTGATTTGACTTCTAAAGGAATATTATACAACATCGCAGTTTGAACCGCAGAAGACTGCATTACTTTTGCGCCGACTGAAGATAATTCTAGCATCTCATCATAGGAAATTTGATCAATTTTTTTCGCTACTGGAATTTTGTTTGGATCAGTAGAAAAAACACCGTCTACATCAGTATAAATTTCGCAAGAGTCAGCTTTAAGTATTTTTGCCACTGCTACAGCTGTTGCATCTGAACCTCCTCTTCCGATTGTAGTAATATCTGCATTTTTTGAAATGCCTTGAAACCCTGGAATTATTACGACACCTTTTTCTGTTAAATAAGTATCAATTTTTTTTATATTCATATTTACAATTCTAGCGTTTGTGTGTTCACCCTCTGTTAATATTGGTATCTGCCAATTAAGCCATGACTTAGCTTTAATTTCTAGTTCTGATAAAGCCCCTGCTAGTAAAGCACTAGTTACTTGCTCTCCTGTTGACATAAGTACATCTAGTTCTCTCTTGTTAAAATTATCTGAAATATTTTTAGATAAATTTATAAGTTCATTAGTTTTTCCTGCCATAGCAGAGACCACAGCAATTACTTGATTACCTGATGAGTGCTCTTTTTGGATAATTTTTGCTACATGTTGGATTCGTTCAATTGTTCCAACGGATGTGCCTCCAAACTTTAGTACCTTTTTAACCATTTAAAGAATATGTTATAATAAGTTAGACTTTTTCAGTGTTTAAATTAAAATAAATTTTAAATGAGTAGTACTATAAATAAAGAAGAAATTCAAAAGTTTTCAAAACTGGCTGATGAATGGTGGGATGTTAATGGTAAGTTTAAACCTTTACATTTGTTTAATCCGATAAGGATAGAGTATATTACCGAAAAGATTAAACATCACTTTAATATTGATAGTAAAACAAATTTTTTAGATGGTATTGAGATACTAGATATCGGGTGTGGAGGTGGTTTGATAAGTGAACCTCTAGCTCGGCTTGGGGGAAAAATAACTGGAATAGATGCATCCGAAAAAAACATCAAAGTAGCAAAAATACACTCAAATGAATCTAAACTCGAAATAGAATATTTAAATAAATCTCCCGAGCAGTTAAATAATACCAAAAAATTTGATGTAATTTTAAATCTTGAAATTGTTGAACATGTTGAGGACGTAAACTTATATATAAAATCGTGTCACGGTTTACTTAAAAATAACGGATTAATGTTTACTGCTACACTGAATCGATCTTTTATATCATATATAAAGGCTATAATAGGAGCAGAATATATTTTACGCTGGCTTCCTATAGGCACACATGACTGGAATAAATTTATTAAACCTGAAGAGTTAGAAAAAATTTTAGCAAATGAGAAATTTTCCACAATTGATATTAAAGGTTTAGAGTTTAATCCATTAACAAGTAAGTGGAAAAAATCAGATAATCTTTCTGTAAATTATATCATTTGTAGTACTAAAAATTAATTATCTTTATTTACCCAAGGGATAGAAATTAAATCAATACCTTCGTCCTCTAGTTCCTTTTTTTCTTTAGGGGTTGTTGTACCGTAAATTTTTTTGTTACTGTTTTTATCGTAATATATTTCTCTTATTTTTCTGCTAAAATTATCACCAACATACTCGAAGTTATTTTCAACAAATTTTCTAATTTGTAATAATTGATCTTTTTTATCTTTTAATGAAGATTTTGATTTTTGAAAGCTTAAATCTTTTTCTTTAACACCAGATATCATTGGAGCCATTATAGATTTATTTATCTTTTTTGATGAGCAATAGATACATTCAAGCATTTTTTTTTGATTTAGTTTATCAAACTCATTTGAGTTAGAAAACCAACTTTCAAATTCGTGACCATTATGGCATTTAAGATTATATTTTATCATTTTTAATTTCTGTAGTCTGCATTTATATCGATATAATCATGGGTGAAATCGCATGTATAACATTTAAACGCATCATTCCCCAATTTTAAATTTACTTCAATCTCGATTGAATCCCATAACATATATTCTTTTAATTTTTTTTCGTCATAACTTTCAGACACTTTGCCATTTTCAGCAACAACAAAACCTCCAATTTTTATTTTCAATTTTTTTGCGTCAACAATTTCTCCTGACTTTCCAATTCCCATTACGATTCTTCCCCAGTTAGGATCTTCTCCTGCTACAGCAGTTTTTAATAATGGAGAATTAGCTATGGAAAAAGCAATATTCTTTGCACTACCTAGGGATTTTGCATTTATAACGTTAATTGTTAAAAATTTTTTCGCACCTTCTCCATCTACAACAATTTGTTTAGCTAAGTTTAGACATAGTTTTTTTAAGGCAACCTCAAACTTTTGAACATTTTTATCATTTAATGAAAGATTTTGACCAAGTTTAACAGATCTAGTTGAAAAAATCGAAACCATATCATTTGTTGATTGATCACTATCAACAGTTATAGCATTAAATGAATTTGCTACAGACCTTTTCAAAATTGTTTTTAATAAATTAGAATTAATATCTGCATTAGTAAAAATGAAAGATAACATTGTTGCAAGATTTGGGGCTATCATTCCTGAGCCTTTAGCAATTCCACAAATTTTTATTAATTCATCTCCAATAATAATTTCCTCGTAAGCAACCTTAGGTTTTGTGTCAGTTGTCATTATAGCCGATGCAATTTTTATCCAGTACATTTTATTATGTTCTGTTCTAAGTCTGTCCACAAGGTCTGGAAGTCGATCTTTTATTTTGTCAACTGGAAACTCTTCTCCTATTACTCCTGTAGAAGCAAATATTAAGTCTTTAATTTTTACAGTCTCATTAGTTCCTTTATGTGATTTAGATTCTTTAATTGTAAGAATTCTAGATAAATTTTTAGCTAAAGTATCGATACTTTCTTTTCCTTGCTTGCCAGTAAATGTATTAGCATTTTTTGTATTAACTAGTAGACCTTTTATAATTTTTTTATGGGAATTATTATTCCAAGGTATAAATTCAGATGTAATACTATTTGATGTTGTTAGAGTTGCGTAATTTGCTCCTTTACTAAAATAAAATAGTGCCATATCATCTCTACCATCTCCGTATAAGTCAGCTGATATTGATGCCATTTCCAAGCCCTCAATTTGTTTTAAGTTTTGAAACTCCCCCATTTTAGATAGTTTCGATTTATCATTTAGGAAATTTTTAATATTTATTGTCATTATTAGTGTTTAATTTAAATTATAAATACATATATAGAGATATAATGAATTTATTTACAAGGACTTTTAGTAAAATATTTAAAAGCTCTAATCAACAAGAATTAGATAAAGTCCAAAATCTAATATCAGCAATAAATAATAAAGAGGCAGAAATTAAGTCTCTTTCAGAAAGTGATTTCAAAGAAAAAACAGCAAACTTTAAAAAAAAAGCTCAAAATGGCTTATTAAGATTGGATGATATTATACCTGAAAGTTTTGCAATGGTGAGGGAGGCAGCAAAAAGAACTTTAGGTGAAAGACATTATGATGTTCAGTTGGCTGGGGGATTAATACTGCATAAGGGTAATATTGCGGAAATGAAAACTGGAGAGGGGAAAACATTAGTTTCGACTCTGCCAGCGTATTTAAATTCTTTGATGGGTAAAGGAGTTCATATTGTTACGGTTAATGACTACTTGGCTCAAAGAGATTCGGTTTGGATGGGAAAAGTTTTTAAATATTTAGGTGTAACTACTGGATGTATTACTAATAACCTTGAAGACAATGAAAGAAAGAAAAATTATGCTTGCGACATCACATACGCAACAAATAATGAACTTGGTTTTGATTATTTAAGAGACAATATGAAATACGATCTTAATGAAATGGTACAGAGAAACCATAATTATTGTATCGTAGATGAAGTAGATAGTATACTTATTGACGAGTCTCGAACTCCATTAGTCATTTCAGGAAAGCTAGAAGATAAAACGACACTCTATACAACCTCAAATGAATTTATAAAAAATTTAAATAAAAATGACTATGAGCTTGATGAAAAAAATAAAAATGTAATTCTTACTGATAGTGGTGTTGATAAAATAGAGAAATTGGCAACAAAAAAAAATATCTTAAAAAATAATAATTTTTATGATCCAGCTAATTTAGATTTGGTGCATCATACAAATCAAGCTCTGAAGGCAAATTTAATTTTCAAGAATGATATTGACTATATTGTAAAAGACAGAAAAATCCAAATTATTGATGAATTTACAGGAAGAGTTTTAGGTGGAAGACGATTTTCAGATGGTTTGCATCAAGCAATAGAAGCAAAAGAAAATGTAGATATTCAAGAGGAAAATCAAACGCTCGCATCAATTACATATCAAAATTACTTTAGACTTTACAAAAAATTGGCTGGAATGACTGGAACGGCGATGACTGAGTCAGAGGAGTTTTTTGATATTTATAAACTTAATGTTGTATCAATACCTACAAATAAAAAAATGGCGAGAAAAGATCATAACGATCAAATTTTTAGAACCGAAAAAGAAAAATATAATGCAATCACAAAAAAAATTATCGAATGTAATGAAAATGGCCAGCCGGTTTTAGTTGGGACTACAAGTATAGAAAAGTCAGAAAAAATTTCTAAATTTCTAAATGAAAAAAAAATTAAACATAATGTTCTTAATGCTAAACAACATGAAAAAGAAGCAAAAATAATTGCTGAAGCTGGAAAAATTGGAGCAGTTACTATTGCTACAAATATGGCAGGGAGAGGAACAGATATTAAATTAGGTGGAAATAAAAATTTCATTGAAAAGGCAATAAATAATAATACAGAAGATTATCAAAGAAATGAATCAAAAGTTAAAGACTCAGGAGGGCTTTATATTATTGGAACTGAAAGACATGAAAGCAGAAGAATTGATAATCAATTAAGAGGGAGATCTGGAAGGCAGGGCGATCCAGGCGCATCAATTTTTTTTATAAGCTTACAAGATGAATTAATGAGAATTTTTGGTGGAGACTCAATAGATGGAATGTTGAAAAAGCTTGGATTAAAAGAAAATGAATCAATCGACCATCCGTGGATAAATAAAGCGATGGAAAGAGCTCAAAAAAAAGTTGAGAGCAGGAACTTTGATATTAGAAAAACTTTAATAAAATTTGATGATGTTATGAACGATCAAAGACAAGTTGTTTTTTCGCAAAGATTAAAAATTTTAAAGCAGGATAATATAAGTACGATATTAAGTGATTTTTTTGAGGAAGTATTAAAAGATTTAGAAGCGTCCATAGATAATTACAAAAAATCGAATGATGAAAAATATTTGACTGAAATTAAAAACATAACAGGAAATTCTTTAAATGATGAAAGATTGTCTAAGCTAGCATTAAAAGAAAAAAATGATTTTATTAAAGAAATGAATCATTTATTTAGTGAAAAACAAAAATCCAGAATTAGCATTTTAGGTGAGGATCAAAATAAAATACTTGAAAAAAAAATTTTTCTACAAATTATTGATTTTTCATGGCGGTCTCATCTTCAGTATTTGGAGCAATTAAGGCAAGTTATTGGTTTAAGACAATATGGGCAAAAAGATCCACTTTCAGAATTTAAGAAAGAGGCATTTGTTCTTTTTGAAGGTTTATTGATAAAAATTAAGAATGATATTATTAAACTTCTGCTAAATTTAAATATTGTAATATCTGCTCCTGAAGAAAATAAGAAAAATAAAATTGAAAGTAATGAAAAAAATGAATTTCAGAAAGTGGGTAGAAATGAAAAGTGCCCGTGTGGCTCAGGAAAAAAGTTTAAGTATTGTCACGGTAACATTTAACTTTAAATTTTTTTAAATGCATTTAAAGCCTTTAATCTTGCTTTTTCATGAACAACAATAGGTTCTGGGTAGTCTGATCCCAATTTTAAAACTTTATCATTTTTGAGTTCCCATGGTTTGTGTAAAAACTTTTTTGGAATATTTTTTAATTCTGGTACCCATTTTTTTACATAATTGCCTTCTTTATCAAATTTTTCTCCCTGTAAAATTGGATTAAAAATTCTGAAGTAAGGAGCCGCATCTGCACCACATCCTGCTACCCACTGCCAGCCAGAAACATTATTTGCTTCGTTGTAGTCAAGCAAACAGTTTTTAAAATGCTTTTCGCCTTCAGTCCAGTTGATAAGAAGATGTTTTACAAGAAAAGACCCAACTATCATTCTTACCCTATTGTGCATCCATCCAGTTGAGTACAGTTCTCTCATGCCCGCATCAACAATTGGATAACCCGTTAAACCTTTCTTCCATGCAGATAAATATTTTGTGTTTTTTTCCCAAGGAAATCGATCGAATTTTTTTGAATAGTTCCCCTTTAACATGTGGGGAAAATTATTTATTAATGTATGATTAAATTCTCTCCAGCCTATTTCTGTTAAAAATTTATTAACTCCTTTTTTTTTAACTTTCATGCACTCTTGCCATATGGTCTCTACGTGTATCTGGCCATGTTTAATATAAGGAGATAATTTTGAAGTACCAATCACATTAGGAAAATTTCTTGCATCTGAATAATTTTCAATTTTATTTTTTATAAAACTTTTAAGCTCTTTCAGTGCATTTTCCTCAGATGGTTTCCAATATTCTTCAAATTTTTTGAACCACTTTTTTTTAGGATAAATTTCGTTTTCATTTATAGTATCTTTAAAATAAGAAATTTTTTTTTTGCTTTTTTTTACTTTTTTTTCTTTAGCTGGAATTTTTTCCAAGTAAAACTTTTCAGCATTTCTCCAATAAGGTGTAAAAACCTTGAAGGGATATCCATCTCCCTTTTTAATATCTTCTATTTCATTTAAAATATTACCTTTAAGTATTTTATACTCAATGTTATGTAATTTAAAATTTTTTGAGAGATATTTATCGAATTTAAGGTAACTTGGTTCATATGTCTTATTCCAATAAATTGAAAAATTTTTTTTAGTGAAGAGTTTTTCAAAGAAAGAACTGTATGTTTCAGTTTTAATGATTTCAAGGTCAATATTATAATTATTCAAAGAACTCTTAAAATTTTGTAGTGATTTAGAAACCCACCATTTCTGAGCCTCCTGATTTTCAAACTTTTTTTTCTTGTACAAGTAAAAGGCAACTACTTGATCATGTTTATTTGAAGCCTTGATTAAAGCTAAGTTGTTTTTAAGCCTGAAATCATCTTTTACCCAAAAAAGCCCAATATTATTTATCATATTAAATTTTAACAAATTTATTTTCAAATATCGATGTGCATTGTTTGCAGGTGGTGGCCTTGGTAAGAATCGCACTTACGACACATACCTTTTCAGGGTACTACGCTACAGTAAAAACCGCTTAAATTATATATTTTATTTTGAAAAAATCTCCAAAATAGACCTTCAACTGAGTCCACAGAGAGTCAAGAATAATGTAGGTTAATGCAACTGATATGGAAAAATTGAGCGAACGAGATATTTGCACTAAATATATAACACCTAATTTAATTTCAGCTGGTTGGGATTTACATGATCAAATTAGAGAAGAGGTGACATTTACAAATGGCAAAGTTATTGTAGACGGTAAAAGTCACAGAAGAGGTGAAAAAAAAAGAGCAGATTATATTCTTTATTATAAACCTGGTATTCCAATAGCAATTATTGAGGTTAAAAGGAAAGAGTTTTCATCTAAAGATGGAATTCAACAAGCTTTAAATTACTCTGAAATTTTAGATATACCTTTTGTATTTAGTTCTAATGGAGAGGAATTTTATTTTCACGACAAAACCTCAAAAGATAAAATTGAACATACGTTAAATTTAAAAAATTTCCCATCTCCTAAAGATTTATGGGAAAAATATAGAAAATTTAAAAATATTACATACGATGAAAATAAAATTGTTGAACAGGATTATTATTCGGACTCTCAATCTCCAGAACCTCGATATTATCAACAAATTGCAATAAACAAAACAGTGGAGTCTATAGCTAAAAAAACTGACAATAAAAGACATTTGTTGGTGATGGCTACTGGGACAGGTAAAACTTATACAGCATTTCAAATAATCTATCGTTTATGGAAAAGTGGTAAAAAAAAAAGAATTTTATTTTTAGCGGATAGAAATGCTTTAATAGATCAAACAGTTCGTGGAGATTTTAGGCATTTTAAAGAGGCTATGACGACTATTAAAAATAAAAAAATTGATAAAGCTTATAATGTTTATTTAGCACTTTACCAAGGACTTTCAGATAATCAAAATAATGATGCCTTTAAACAATTTTCTCCAAACTTTTTTGATTTAGTTGTAGTTGACGAATGTCATAGAGGTAGCGCGAGAGATGATAGTAAATGGAGGGAAATTTTAGAATATTTTAAGGATGCTGACCATTTAGGAATGACAGCTACTCCTAAAGAAACACGAAGCGTATCTAATATAGAGTATTTTGGAGAACCACTTTACACTTATTCACTCAAACAAGGAATAGATGATGGATTTTTAGCTCCTTATAAAGTTGTTAAAGTTACTTTGGATGTTGATGCAGAAGGTTGGAGACCTCCTAAAGGTTTTAAAGACAAAAGTGGAAATTTAGTAGAAGATAGAATTTATAATGTTTTGGATTTTGATAAAAATATCGTGATTGAAGAAAGAAGAGAGTTAGTTGCAAAAAAAATAACTGAATATTTAAAAAGTATAGGGCAATTCTCTAAAACAATTCTATTTTGTACTGATATTGAACATGCTGCAGGCATGAGGGAAAAACTGGTAAATGCCAATGTGGAAGAGATTAAAAAAAATAGTAACTACGTTATGCAAATTACAGGTGATAACGATGAAGGTAAAAAAAAATTAGATGATTTTATTGATCCATCAGAAAAATATCCTGTTATTGCTACCACATCAAAACTGTTAACTACAGGAGTAGATGCTCAAACATGTAAATTGATAGTTTTAGACAGCAACATTGGTTCAATGACTGAGTTCAAACAAATTATCGGAAGAGGCACTAGAATTAATGAAGATTTTGAAAAATATTATTTTACAATATTAGACTTTAGAAATGTAACCTCATTATTTGCTGATAAAGAATTTGATGGAGAACCCATAAAACAAATTGAATATTCAGAAGATCAATTAATAGGAGATTATGAAAATGATTTTAATAGTAGGGAAATCGTTTCTGATAATATGATAGATGACGATATTAAAGAAAAAAGGAAAAAAATTACTGTTTCTGGTGTTGAGGTTGTTTTAATTAATGAGCGTGTTCAGTATTTAGACATTAATGGTAAATTAATTACTAAAAGTTTAAAAGATTATACAAAAAGTTGTATAACGGAAAAATTTAAGTCATTAGATAATTTTTTAAATCATTGGAATAAGTCAGATCAAAAGAAAACTATTATTAATGAATTAGAAAATAACGGAGTTATGTTTAAGCCTCTACAGGAAATGATCGGTAAAAACTATGATCCATTTGATTTAATTTGTCACGTAGCTTACGAGAAAAAACCTCTAACTAGGCAAGAACGTATAACCAATGTAAAAAAAACAGATTATTTTACAAAATTTGGAGATAAAGCAAAAAAAGTTTTAGATTGTTTAATGGAAAAATATTCTGATTTAGGAATAATTGAAATCGAAGATGCTAGAGTTATCACTATTGCGCCTATTAATAAATTAGGAACTCCACATGAGATAATGATGTATTTCGGGGGTAAAGAAAAATTCAATTTGGCTCTGAACGATCTAAAAAAAAATCTTTATAAACAAATATAATGAGTAATATTTCTGCTTTAATAAAGAACGTTAGAAATACAATGAGACAAGATCGAGGTGTATCTGGTGATGCGCAAAGATTGGAACAATTAGGATGGTTATTATTTCTTAAAATTTTAGATGAAAAAGATCAGGAACTAGAATTGGTTAATAAAAATTATCACTCAATTATCCCAAAGAAGTTTCAATGGAGAAATTGGGCTTCAAATTCTGAGGGAATTACCGGAGATGAATTAATAAGTTTTATTGACAACGAAAAAAAAGGATTATTTGCTAATTTAAAAAAACTTAACGTGAGGGAAAATAAAGAATTATCAGAAATTGTTACTAGTGTTTTTAATGGGTCAAATAATTATATGAAATCAGGTTATGAACTTAGAAAAGTAATTAATCACCTAAATGGATTTGATTTTAAAAATTCAGAGGATAAACAATTATTTGGAAATGTTTACGAATCAATTTTACGTGAACTTCGAGATGCTGGAAACAAAGGAGAGTTTTACACTCCAAGAGCTATTACTAAATTTATGACACAAATAATTAAACCTAAGCTAGGAGAAAAGATTTTAGATCCTTCGTGTGGGACTGGTGGTTTTTTAACTAATGCAATAGACTTTGTAAGAAAAAATTATATTAAAAAAATTAAAGATGAAACAGTTTTAGAAAATTCAATTGAAGGATGGGAATTAAAACCTGTATCTTATGTTCTTGGTTTAACGAACCTTATTTTACATGATTTAAATAAACCAAGACTCAAGTATATAGATAGCTTAAAAATAGAATATAACAAAATTTCCAATAAAGATCAGGTCGATGTAATTTTAGCAAATCCTCCATTTGGTGCCAGTATTGCTGACGGTGTCGAAACAAATTTCCCTTCTGCTTATAGATGTAGAGAGTCTGCTGATCTATTTATTGTTTTAATGATTAAACTTTTAAAAAAGAATGGACGGGCAGCTATAGTTTTGCCTGACGGCTCTATTACAGGAGAGGGCTACAGAGTTAGGATTAGAGAGAAACTTTTAAAAGATTGTAATGTACATACTATTATAAGAATGCCTACTACAACTTTCTTCCCTGCATCTGTTCCTACTAATTTAGTCTTTTTTGATAAGGGTAAGCCCACAGAAGATATTTGGTTCTATCAGCATAAATTACCTGAAGGACAATTAAGTTATTCAAAAACCAAAGAGATTCAATTTAATGAATTCGATAAAGTTTTTAAATGGTGGAAAAATAGAGAGGAAAGTGAGGTTTCTTGGAAAGTAAATATTAATGATTTAGAAAATTTTAATTTGGATATTAAAAACCCAAATATAGTAGAAAATAAAAAGATTTTGAGTATTGATGAAGCATTAGAAAATACGGAAAATTCTTTGAGTCAAATGATATCTGAATTTAAAAAAATTAAAGAGGATCTAAAAGATGAAAATTAAAAATATTAGATTTAAAGATATTTTATCTCATAGAAAAGAAGTTCTTAAGCCAATTGAAGCAAACAATTCTAACTTAGGAAGAGTTAAAAAAATAGACTTTAAGGGAAATATTTTTCTAGATCAAGAGACTACTACTAACACTAATATGATTAGAATAAAAAAAAATGATCTTGTAATTTCGGGTATCAACGCTGACAAAGGAGCAATTTCTGTTTATAAAGGTGATGAGGATATTTTAGCATCTATACACTATTCTTCGTACAGTTTTAATGAAAATGAAATAAATATTGATTACTTAAAATTTTTTCTAAAGAGTGATCAATTTAAAAAGCTTCTTAACGAACAAACATCAGGTGGTATTAAAAAAGAGCTAAAAGCAAAGCATATTTTGCCATTACAGATAAATCTTCCTGACCTCAACACACAATCTAAAATAGCTAATAGCATTAATGAATTTGAATTAAAATTTGAAAGTTTGTACAAGAAAATTTATTTAAACTATAATGAAATCGAAACTCTTAGTTCATCAGTCTTACAAGAAGCTATAGAGGGAAAGTTAGTTAAATTTGAAAAAAATTTTGACCCTGATGAGATTTTAAAGAAGCTTCAAGAGGAAAAGGATAATTTTCACAAAAACGTAAAAAATAAATTAGCTAAAAAACAAAATTCAATTCAGGATGATTATAAATTGTCGGTTCCAGCTAATTGGAGAATTATTGAGTTATATGACGTTTCAAAGCTGATAACTGATGGAACACATCAAACTCCACAATATGTTGAGGAAGGTAGACCTTTTTTATCTGCACAAAATGTAAAACCTTTCAAATTTATGCCTGAAAATCATAAATTTATTACCGAAAAAGCTTATCAAGAAAATATTAAAAATAAAAAACCAGAAGTAGGCGATCTTTTGGTTGGGAGGGTTGGGAATGTTGGTCAAGCTGCTGTAATAGATAAAAAAATAGAATTTAGTTACTATGTTAGTTTAGGGTTAATTAAATTATTTAAAAATTTTATTCTTTCTGAATTTTTAGCAATAGTATTTAATTCTCCTTATGGAATTAGATATGCTCATAAAAATACCTCAAGTAAAGGATCCGCGGCGGGAAATTTCAATTTAGGTAGAATTAGATCTTTTAAAATTCCAATTACATCAATGGAGGAACAGATGTTAATAGTGCAAAAGGTAGAAAAATTAAGGAAAAAATTTTTTTTAATGAGGGAAAAATTAGACAAAATAAATTCAGATTTAATGAGTTTATCTAGATCTATTTATAACAAATATTTTACTGAGTCATACGTGGAGCAAAAGTGAGTTGTATTTTTCTTAACGTAAAATAATTGTTAATTGGTGGTGGCCTTGGTAAGAATCGCACTTACGACACATACCTTTTCAGGGTACTGCTCTACTACTGAGCTACAAGGCCTAAAATCTAAAAGTTATTCTACCTTTAGTTAAATCATATGGTGTCATTTCAACCATTACATTATCGCCTGCCAGAACTCTTATTCTATTCTTTCTAAGTTTTCCAGCAGTGTGTGCTAAAATTTCGTGATTATTTTCTAATTTTACTCTAAACATTGCGTTGGGAAGCAATTCCGTCACTTTTCCTTTAAATTCTAAAGTTTCTTGTTTTGCCAATTATTTATCCTTTTTTAATCTTAATTTTATCGAATTAGCATGACCATCTAAATTTTCATGCTTTGCTAAATTTATAACTGATGGCCCTAATCTTTCAATACCTGATTTTGATATTTTTATTAAAGAATGTCTCTTTAAAAAATCATTCACTGACAAACCTGAGGAAAATTTGGCTGAACCCGAGGTAGGCAGAACATGATTGGGTCCAGCTAAATAATCGCCCATAGCTTCGGGTGAAAATTTACCAATAAAGATTGAACCTGCATTTGTAATTTTTTTTATAATATTTTCTCCTCTTTGAAAATTTATTTCTAAGTGTTCCGGTGCAATAGTATTAATAATTTCAGAAATTCTATCTTTAGTTTTAACATATATTGCTAACCCATAGTTTTTTAAACTTTTTGAAGCTATATTTTTTTTTGGTAATTTAATTAATTGTGATCTTAAACTTAAATTAACTGATTTAATCAAATTTCTACTGTTGGTAATTAAGATTGATTGAGAAAAAATGTCGTGTTCAGCTTGAGCAATTAAATCGGATGCAATCCAATTGGGATTTGCATAATTGTCTGCAACAATACTTACTTCTGATGGACCTGCAACCATATCAATACCAACATCTCCAAAAACTTCTTTTTTGGCTGAGGCAACAAATGCATTTCCAGGACCAACTATTTTGTCAACTTTTTTAAAAGTTCTCGTTCCGTAGGTCAAAGCTGCAATTGAATGAGCTCCTCCAGTTTTGTAAATTTCTTTAACTCCACATTTTTTTGCAGCATATATTATCGCAGGATTTACCAAAGATCCTAAAGCTGGAGTCGTTAGATAAATATTCTTTACGCCTGCAACTATTGCAGGAATACAATTCATTAAAACTGTACTGGGATAACTAGCCGTTCCTCCAGGAACATATACTCCCACTCGTTCAATGGGCGAATATTTGTAGGATAATATATTATTATATCTATCTTTATATTTAAACGCTGAAAAAGTTTGTTTTAAATGAAATTTTTTAATTCTTGTATAAGCAAGATCAATTGCTTTTTTTAAGTCTATGTCAATTTTTTTTGAAAATTGATTTATTTCATTTTTAGAAAATTTGATTTTATTTGAACTTGACTTAATTTTTGAAAATTTTTTTTCGTATTTTATCACAGCTTTATCGCCATATTTTTTCACATCAAATAAAATTTTCTTTACTATTGCAGACTTAGTTTGTTGCTTTAATTTTCTTTTATTTAAAATCAATTCAAGTTTTTTTAAAGAACTTTTTTGATTTGCATTAAAAAATTTCAACATTATATTACCTTATGTTTTGGCATATTTTTTGTATCCCAAGCATCTCCTTGATCATCAAGAGTTACTTCAATTACTTCGGATACGACTTTAATTATTGAATCTCCAGCAAAAACTATTTTCATTTCATAGTTATTATCAGGCATTCTATTAGTTTCAATAGTAAGAAAATCAAGAAATTTATCTTGTTTTAATTGATTGATATTTTTAGATATGACTTTAATTACATTTTCAAATTTAAGTATGGTTCTAATTCTCTTGTTTTTTCTAAAAACACCTTTCTCAACGTCCTCCCACATAAACCTATTTAATTGCATAAGAAAAATTTTATTTTTTTCTAAATTTGCAATGTCAGATACATTAGCTATTGAGTCTTGAAGATGAGCAGAAACTACTCTAAGGTCTTCTTCTGTTCTAGCGATAAGTTTTAAATTTTTTACCTCCATATTAAACCCTTTTGATCTGTGCTTTACAATTTTTAAGTTTATTTTCAAGCTGCTCATAACCTCTATCAAGGTGATAAATTCTATTTATTACAGTTCTATTATCTGCAATTAATCCTGCTAATACTAAACTAACTGATGCTCTCAAATCAGTTGCCATCACTTCAGCGCCTGTTAGTTTCGAGGGACCAGAGATAAATGCTGTTTGTTTCCTTATTTCTATTTTGGCTCCCATTCTTTTTAATTCAGGGACATGCATAAATCTATTTTCAAAAATATTTTCTTTTATTTTCGAAATACCTTCCGCCTGAGTCATTAAAACCATCAATTGAGCTTGTAAGTCAGTTGGGAAACCTGGATAAGCTTTGGTAGAAACTTTTATAGTTTTTAATCTAGATGTTTTAAGAATGGAAATTGAATTTTTGGTTTTAAATATTTTAGCTCCCATTTTTTTTAAAATATCTATTTCACATTTAAGAATTTTTGGATTTATTTGTTTAATCACAATTTTTTTACCTATCAATGCACCTGCAACTAAATAAGTGCCCGCTTCTATTCTATCAAAAATAACTTTATGATTAATTTTTTTCTTATTTTTATTGTTATTTCTAATTAACGTAATCTTTCTGCCAGTAATTTCAATTTTACAACCTAGTTTTTTTAAAAATATTATCAAATCTAAAATTTCAGGTTCAATAGCGCAATTATTCAATGTTGTTTTTCCTTTAGCACCGAAGGCAGCAAGCAAAGCATTTTCAGTTGCTCCAACAGAAATTGTTGGAAATTTTATTTTTGTACCTATCAATCCTTTTTTAGCCTCAGCAATAATATACCCATCTTTTATCTTAATCTTTGCACCAAGTTTTTTTAGTGCAAATAAATGAAGGTCCACAGGTCTTGTTCCTATTGAGCAGCCACCTGGTAAAGAAACTTTTGCTTTTTTATATTTTGTTAATAAAGGACCTAAAACTAAAACTCCCGCACGCATAGTTTTAACTAATTTGTATGGTGCTAAGGTATTGATTTGTTTTTCTTTTTGTAAATGAATAATTCTTTTATTATTTTCTACTTTTACTTTTATTCCGATAAATTTAAGTAAATCTAACATAGTAAAAATATCTTTTACTAACGGAACGTTTAAAAGTTTTACATCATTGGCTAAAATTGCAGCGGCTAAAATTGGAAGAGTAGCATTCTTTGAGCCAGAAATAGAAATACTTCCTGATAATTCTTTTTTTCCTTTAATTAAAAGTTTTTGCATTAAAGAAATTTTATACCTTTGGAAGAGTAACACCTTTTTGTTTCATATATTTACCTTTTCTTTTTGCATAAGAAACTTTTGGTTTTTCATTTCCTTTTATAAATACAAATTGTGCAACTCCTTCATTAGCATATATCTTAGCTGGGAGAGGAGTAGTATTGGAGAATTCTAAAGTAACATGTCCCTCCCAGCCAGGCTCTAATGGCGTAACATTAACAATTATTCCACATCTTGCGTATGTTGATTTTCCTAAACAAATTACTAAAACATTTTCTGGAATTTTAAAATATTCAACTGTTCTTGCCAGTGCAAAAGAATTGGGGGGAATAATGCATTCTTTGCCTTTTTTAGTAACAAAACTTTCTTTTTTAAAAACTTTAGGATCTACAACGCCTGAGTTAACATTTGTAAATATTTTAAATTCATTAGAAACTCTCGCGTCATAACCATAAGAAGAGAGTCCAAAAGAAATTTTTCCCTTTCTTACTTGTTTGCCTACAAAAGGTTTTATCATTCCCCTAGTTTGTGCATTTTTTTTAATCCATTTATCTGAAAGTACTGACATTCTTTTTTTTAATTATTGATTTTTTATTCTTTCTTTTTTCTAAGTTTTTTTTAAGTGCGGCCTCACGTTTTTTTAGTAAAAAATCTTTCTTAACAAAAGATTTCATTATTTTACTAATTTTTGTCTGGATTAGTTAAATCCTCAAGAGTGATAGGTTTATTTATATCATGCATTGTCTCTTGCTCTGACTCTTTTGGACTCGCGCTTGATCTTCTTGCTCTTCTTTGTTCAATTCGAGCTTTTCTTTTTGCTTCTTTTTTCATAGCTTTATCGCCTCGAGTTGATTTGTAATCATAGTGAATTCCCATAACAAGCGCTCCTTCATCGTTTTTTAAATTTACTTCCTGAACTACTTTTTTTCAAGTATCTTGATTGAAGCAACTGAATAATTATAAACAAAATCGACAAAAATACGGCAACCATAACATCTTCAAAAGGAGAAGCTTGTGGAAATCCATAATTCCACAAAATTACTAATGATAACCAGATTATCCAATTAATTTTTTTAAGCATCTATTTTACAACCGTGTTCATTACAATTTTTTCCTTGTTTAATACTGTTGTAAAAATCAATAGCTCTTAATGAAGTCATCATATGGTTCTTATAAACATTTAAATAACCGTTTAAACTAACAGATAACTCTTTCGCTTTATCGGTAATTCCTAATCTAATTAGGTTAATAAGCATTATAGCATTACCATTGGGAATTGTATTATCGCCTATGTCAATCGGTGAAAAAAAAACATCATTGTTACTTATTGGGTTTTTTTGAAAAATATTTTTATCATTTAAATAAAATTTATTTATTGCTTCTTGAGTCAGTTTTATTGCTTTATCCTTATAAGTAAATTTCATCGTTTTATCCCAAAGGTCATTAAGTGCATTAATTAAAAAGGCATAATCTTCTATAAAAACAATATTTTTAGAATAACTGTGATACATATTTTTATTTATATATTTTTTTTCAATTTTTAAAAAAAACTCTTCAGCTAATTTTAAGTATCCCTTATCTGGTAAAATCTCGTTAGCAGCTACAAGTGAACTAATCCATAAACTATTCAAATCTAGTTGCGTTTTATCGTCAAAAAATGGTTTATTTCTTTTAGATCTTATTTCTAAAAGTTTTTTAATAGTTTCATTATCAGGTTTTTCCTTTTCAACTAATATGATTTTATTTTCCCAATTTCCCTCAGGTTTAATTTCAAAATATTTTTGAATATTTTTCAACTCTTTTAATTCCTCATAAGTATAAACATAATATTTTCCTTCTTCACCGTCACTATCAGCATCATAAGCTGATCCTAAAAAACCGTCTTTGTTTAAAAAATCTTTTTTTAAAAACTCAATAGTTTGCTCTAACTTATTTTTGTAATAGGTTTCATTTTTTATTTTACAAAATTTTGACAATAGTAAAACAAATTGAGTATTGTCATAAAGCATCTTTTCGAAATGTGGAATAATCCAGTTATCATCGACAGCGTAACGAGAAATTCCACCTTCTACATGGTCATATATGCCTTTAGAACAAAGTTGCTTTATTATTAAATCAACTGGTTCTAAATACTTTTTTTCTTTTGTTTTGTTAAAAAAATAAAGCAATGTTTCATAAAGATAAAATATAGGGAATTTAGGTGCACCTTTATATCCTCCTTTTAAAGAATCCAAATGACTAAGTGATGTTTCTAAAATAGGTTCAAGATCTTGACTTAAAACAGAGTTTTTTTTTAAATCTAAATTTTTGATAATCAAATCTTTTTGTTTAATAATTTTTTCTCTCTGGGTTTTATAAGCCTCAGATACTTTCTGAAGAATTTCTTTAAATGATGGTAATCCCTGTTGGGAGTTTTTAGGAAAGTATGTGCCGCCCATAAATGGCACTCCATTTTCATCTAAGAACATTGTCAAAGGCCAACCTCCACCAGTTTGATTAAATAATTGAAACGAACTTTGAAAGATAAAATCTAAATCCGGTCTCTCTTCTCTATCAACTTTAATATTAACAAAAAATTTATTCATTATTTTTGCTGTTTCATTATCCTCGAAACTTTCATGAGCCATAACATGACACCAGTGACAACTAGCGTATCCAATACTAAGTAAAATTGGTTTTTTATTTTGTTTTGCAAATTCTAGAGTCTCTTTTGTCCATATTTGCCAATTAACAGGATTATCTTTATGTTGTTTGAGATATGGGCTTAAATCGTTCGATAAAATATTTTTATTTATTTGTACCATCAAAAAATTTCTTTTTAATAATAAATGATAAAATCATTAAAATAGCAAACATACAGATTGGTAAATATATTTCTGGCGTAAGTATAAAATCAATCATGTTAAAATTTTCTGCTTGCTCAACATAAGAATTTAATCCAGCCCCTATCGTATTCATAATAAACATGCTTGGGATTAACCCAAAAAAACTTGCTAAAAAATAATTTATTTTTTTCATATCAAATAAAACTGGAATTAAATTTTGTAACCCAAAAGGAACTCCTAAACCTCCAACAAATCTATAAACAAAAAAATAAAAAAATTCATTTTTTTTAAATAATTGAATGTATTTTTGAAATTTTTTTTCCAAAATTGCCTTTACTATATCTCTAAAAAAGAAAATACCTATTGAATATAAAATTAAAGCTCCGATTGAAATCGAAATAACAGATACTAAAGTTCCAAGCCATTGACCAAATAATATTCCTGAGATTATTAATATTGGTGACCCAAAACCAAGAAGCGCAATCCAGATAATAGCGAAAATGAAAAAATAAATTAAATTTATAACTATATTTTTGCTTATATAATTATCTAAATCTGATTGAAGTTCTTTGTAGTAAGAAAAATCGTCTAATCTGTTTATTTCTATTCCTATAAAAATAAAATAAAGGAAAGCAAACAATATAAGTAAATAGGAAATACCTAAAAATATTTTCAAATTTTTACTCATTATTTACCTGTACAATAGACAGCAATTAAAATATATACCTTAAAATATTTATGAAAAGAACTTATCAGCCTAGCAATTTAGTAAGAAAAAGAAGACATGGTTTTAGAGCAAGAATGGCAACTAAAACTGGAAGACAGCTTATAGCTCGTAGACGAGCTAAAGGTAGAAAAACTCTATCAACTTAAAATTAAATGGTTAAGCTTGAAAGTTTAAAAAAAAGCAACCAATTCAGAAAAGCTCTTAAGGAAAAAAAAATTCATACAGATTATTATTCCGTATTTGCTGCCAAAAACTTTTTCAAAGCTAAACACAAAGCTAATTTACTTATTAGTTTTGTGATGAAAAAAAAAATTGGTAATGCTGTTAAAAGAAACAAAATAAGAAGAAAATTAAAAGCAATTGTACAAAAATTATTAAAAAAAAAGGGTGCAATTAATAAGGATTACACTTATATAGTTTTCGGTAAGTCTAATGCTTATGCTCAAAAACAAGATGTGCTTTTGCCATTAATGGAGAAAAGTTTTAGTAAATTAAAAAAGTAAAATGACAAAAATTCTTATTTTCATAATTAAAATTTATCAATATTTAATTTCTCCACTGCTGGGTAGTAGATGTAGATTTTTACCTACTTGTTCCGAGTATTTTATTGGAGCACTTAAAACTCAAGGTTTAACAATGGGAATTAAATTAGGTGTAACAAGAATTTTTAAATGTCATCCATTTAAGAAACTTGGCGGCAGTCACGGTTTAGATTTTGTTCCAATTCCGAAAGATAAAAAGGAGAGCAATAATGGATAGAAATGTTTTTGTTGCAATTGCTCTTTCAATGTCTGTTTTGCTTTTCTGGGGTGCTTTTTTCGAAACTCCAAAAAAAACTTCTGAACAACAAGCAAATCAAAAAGTAGAGCAAAAGAGTGAACAAGGCTCTATTGCACCAACGATTAATCAGCCACAGATAATAAAAAAAATTACCAGAGAAGAGTCTATTAATTCTAGTAAAAGAATTAAAATTGAAAATGACAGTATAGTGGGTTCTATTAATTTAAATGGTGCTTTAATTGACGATATATCTTTTAAAAAACATAAACAAAAAGTTGAGGATGGAAAAAATATAATTTTTTTAAACCCATCTGATACTGAAAACGGTTTTTACATAGAGACTGGTTGGACAAGTATTGGAAATAAAATTAAAGTTCCAACAAAGGACACTGAGTGGAAAGTAAAAGGTAATAATATATTAAGCAATAAATCTCCAGTTATTTTGCAATGGAACAATAATGAGGGTGTTACTTTTGAAAAAAGAATTGAATTAGATGACAAGTATTTATTTAAAATATCACAGCAAGTAAAAAATAATTCGAATTCACCTATTGATCTATATCCGTATGCACAGATGACAAGGAATAAAATCCCCGACGATATTCAAAATTTTTATATTCAGCATGAAGGGTTTATCGGCGTATTTGATGATGAATTAAAAGAAGACGACTATGATGATGTAGAAGAAAAAAAAATAGTAAGAGAGTCAAGTGAAGGCTGGCTTGGAATAACAGATAAATATTGGATGACTGCATTTGTCCCTGAGTCAGGTAAAAATTTTAAATCTACATTCCTTTACGAAAATGGATTTAAAGCAAATTATATTATTAATGAGCCGGTAAATATTGGTAAATCATCAACTGGAGCAAATGAACTCAGATTATTTATTGCCGCTAAAGAAGTTGAGACAATTGATGGATACGCTGCAGATCAAAATATAAATAAATTTGATTTAGTTATAGACTGGGGATGGTTCTACTTTTTCACAAAACCTTTGTTTTTTGTTATAGATTATTTATTTAAAATTTCAGGAAATTTTGGAACAGCGATAGTGCTATTAACCATTGCTATAAGACTTATTTTCTTCCCACTAGCTAATTTCTCGTTCAGGTCAATGGCAAAAATGAAAGCAGTTCAACCGGAGATGATGAGACTCAAAGAACTGCATAAAGACGATAAAGTTAAATTACAGCAAGAGATGATGGCTTTATATAGAAAAGAAAAAATAAATCCTGCATCAGGTTGCTTGCCAGTTTTAATTCAAATACCGTTCTTTTTTGCAATTTATAAGATGCTTTTTATTTCTTTAGAAATGAGGCATCAACCATTTTTTGGTTGGATTAAAGACTTGTCAGCACAAGACCCAACTTCTTTGTTTAATTTATTTGGTCTAATTCCATGGGATCCGCCAGGGTTTATGATTATAGGCATCTGGCCAATATTAATGGGGGCTTCTATGTGGGTTCAACAAAAATTAAACCCTGCTCCCGCTGATCCTATTCAGGCAAAAATATTTGCTTTCTTTCCATTATTTTTAACAATAATACTTGCATCTTTCCCGTCTGGATTAGTTGTTTATTGGACAATAAACAATATTCTTACAATTGCACAGCAGTATGTAATAGTTAAAAAAACTACAGTGAAAACAAACTAAATGTCAAAAAATATTTCTCTAGATGAGATAAAAGAATTTTGGCCTGAAAAAGCTCCAGATATTAATATTGTTGAAAAATATGTAAAAAAATATGAAAAAGAAAAAATTGTAATTAAATATGGAGGAAATGTTCTTATTGATAGAAATGTCTTTAACAACTTTATATCTGATATAAATGTGCTTAATAAATTGGGTCTATCTATAATAGTAGTTCATGGTGGTGGCCCAAGAATAAAAAGAGAATTGGATAAGAAAAAAATTGTATCGAAATTTATTAATGGTTTGAGAGTTACCGATCAAAATATTATTAATACCGTGGAAGAAGTATTAATTGATTTTAATAAAGATATAGTAAGTTCTCTTAAGAAACTGGGTTCCGAAGCAGCTTCATTTCATACCAAAACAGACAACGTAATAGAAGTTGAGCCTGAAAGAAAAGAACTTGGATTTGTAGGAATACCTAGTAAGATAAATGATAATTTTATTCAAAGCGCTTTAAATAAAAATATAATTCCAATTATAGCTCCTTTAGGTTTAGGCAAGCATAATCAAACATATAATATTAATGGTGATACAGCGGCAAGCGCCATTGCAAAAAAACTGAAATCTAGAAGACTAATATTAATGACGAATGTTGAGGGTGTGTATGATAATCAGAAAAAATTAATTTCAGAGATAAAACCTTTCGATCTTGAAAATCTTATAAAATGGAAAGTTGTTCAAGGTGGAATGATTCCTAAAATAGAAAATTGTGTTGATGCAGTCCAAAATGGTGTGAGAGGTGTAGTTATTCTGGATGGAAGAAAGCCTCATTCAATATTGCATGAGATTTTTTCAGATAAGGGATCTGGAACTTTAATTAGAGAATGAAAGACTTAACTAATATAAAATTTTGGTTATTTGACTTAGACAATACGTTATATGACGGAGCAACGAAAGTTTTCGATCAGGTAGATAAAAAAATGTCAAAATTTATATCTGAAAAGTTAAACGTAAGTATTGAAGAAGCAAGGAAAATTCAAAAAAATTATTTTCAAGAATATAATACAACTTTGAACGGTATGATAAAAAATCATAAAATTGATGCAGATGAATTTCTAGAGTTTGTTCATGATGTAGATCTTAGTTTTTTAAAAAAAGATAACGATTTACAGGATGAAATTAAAAAATTAGATGGAAAAAAAATTATTTTTACTAATGGCTCTAGAGCACATGCTATTAATGTGACAAAAAGAATTGGAATAGATAAGCTTTTTGATGGAGTTTTTGATATTCGAGATTGTGAATTTATTCCAAAGCCTTCGAAAGAACCTTATAAAAAATTAGTTGAAAATTACAAAATTGAGCCACAATATTGTATATTCTTTGAAGATATTGCAAGAAATTTAAAACCAGCATACGAATTAGGAATGAAAACTGTTTGGATTAAAAATGATGAACCTTGGGCGGCAAAATATTCGGATGCGGATTTCATCAATTATAAGACTGATAACTTGGCAAAATTTTTAAAGGAGGTAAATGGTTTACGATAATTTAGCAAAGATAATAAACGAAAGTTTTGAAAGAAAAGAAAAAGTGGGTCCGAAATCGGACAGAAAATTAATTAAAGCTATTAACGAAACCATTGATTTAGTTGATAGTGGAAAAATTAGAGTGGCGAATAAACAAAATGGTAATTGGGTTGTAAATCAATGGATTAAAAAAGCTATTTTATTAAGCTTTAGAATAAATAAAATGAAGATGATGAAAGGTCCATACACTACTTGGTATGATAAAGTACCCGGAAAATCCGTGACGTGGAAAGAAAAAGATTGGAAAAAAGCAGGATATCGTCATGTTCCAAATGGAGTTGTTAGAAAAGGAGCTTACATTGCTAAAAACGTAGTTTTGATGCCAAGCTTTGTAAACCTCGGAGCTTATGTTGATGAAGGAACAATGATTGATACATGGGCATCAGTTGGCTCATGTGCTCAAATTGGAAAAAATTGTCATATCTCCGGAGGCGCAGGTATAGGTGGAGTATTAGAACCACTTCAAGCTGGTCCTGTGATAATTGAGGATAATTGTTTTATCGGTGCTCGTTCAGAAATTGCTGAAGGAGTTTTAGTTGAGGAAGGAGCAGTATTATCAATGGGAGTTTACATCGGGGCTTCTACAAAAATTATAGACAGAACTTCTGGAGAAATATTTTTTGGTAAAGTTCCTGCTTATTCAGTTGTAGTTCCTGGAAGTTTACCTGGTAAATCTAATCCTAATGGGCCTTCATTATATTGCGCGGTTATAGTTAAAAAAGTTGACGAAAAAACTAGAAGTAAAACTTCTATTAACGATTTATTAAGAGACTGATGACTATAATAAACGAATTACAGTTATCAAAAGACTTGATAAGATTTCCAAGTGTTACTCCAAAAGATGCGGGTGCAATAAATTTTTTAAGTAAAAAATTAAAAAAATTAGGTTTTAATTGTAAAATTTTAGAATTTAAAGATAGAAAGAGTAAACCGATTAAAAATCTTTATGCTAGACTAGGAAGAAAAGGACCTAATTTATGTTACGCGGGACATACAGATGTTGTGCCTCCAGGAAATACAGCTGATTGGTCTATAAATCCTTTTAAACCTAAAGTTATTAAAAATCATCTGATTGGCAGAGGTGCAAATGATATGAAAAGTTCAATTGCATGTTTTGTATCTGCTGTTAGCAAATTTTTACAGAGTAATTCAAAATTTAATGGCTCAATAAGTTTTTTAATTACTGGAGACGAAGAAGGTTATGCAATTAATGGTACAAAAAAGGTAGTTGAGTATCTTAAAAAGAAAAAAGAAAAAATTGATTTTTGTATAGTGGGTGAACCAACAAACCCAAAAAAACTAGGCGAAATGATTAAAATTGGAAGAAGAGGAAGTTTATCTGGGAAAATTGTAATTTCAGGAACACAAGGTCACATAGCTTATCCTCATCTTTCAAATAATCCGATAAACACATTAGTTTCTATTTGTAAAAAACTTAAAGAAAAAAAATTAGATAGAGGAAATAAAAATTTCCAGCCATCAAACTTAGAATTTACATCAATTAATGTAGATAATAAAGCTCATAACGTGATACCAGCGAGAGCAAGGGCGCAATTTAATATACGGTACAACAATTTTCATAATGCTAATTCTTTAAAAAAAAAAATTAACTCTTTAGTAAAAAGTATAAGTAAAAAAAATAAATGTAACTATAAAATTGATTATATGGCAAATGGAGAATCTTTTTTAACAAAACCTGAAAAAAATATTTTAATGGTCAAAAAAATAATTAAGAAAATAACAAAAATTAATCCAAAATTTTCCACCACTGGTGGAACTTCAGATGCAAGATTTATTAGGAAAATTGCTCCTTGTGTTGAGTTTGGTTTAGTAAACAAAACAATGCATAGAGTAGATGAATGCGTCTCTATTTCCGACTTAAAAAAACTAACAAAAATATATAATTATTTTTTAGTAGAGTATTTTAAGTGAAATTATATAAAATAAAAAAATCGAAAATAGATAAAAATGGCCTTTATGCTAATCGTGACATAAAAAGTGGTACAAAAATAATTGAATATAAAGGAAAAATAATTTCAGTAAAACAGAGTGAAACAGATCCTAAATTCGATAATAATAAAGCTATTTATCTTTTTAATTTAAATAAGCGCTTTGACCTTGACGGTAATTATAATTTTAATATTGCGAGATTAATAAATCATTCTTGTAATCCCAATTGTGAGGTATTTGGCAAGGGATTAAAAGTTTGGGTTTATGCAATGAAAAATATTAAAAAAGGTGAAGAGTTATCTTATGATTACGGTTTTAGTTTTGACGAAAATTTTAGACAGTTTCCTTGCAATTGTAAATCAAAAAACTGTGTTGGGTATATTGTGCGCGAAGGATCTCGGTGGAGAATTAAAAGATTGAAGAGAAAAAAATTTTAAAATGAAAAGAATTTTATTTATAACTACAAGAAATCCATATTCAGGAAGATACTCAGGTGACGTAATAAGATCATTCAAAATTATAAACTTGTTAAAAAGACGATACAAAATTGATTTAGTTTTTCTTGGAAGAAAAGATAATTTAAGAATAAAAGATTTAAATATAATCTCGTTCGAACAACCAAATTATTTAAAAAAGATTTTATATTGCATAATCTCTTTATTGAAATTAGAACCAATTCAATTTGGTCTATTTTATTCAGAAAGTATGAAAAATTATATTCAAGAAAATTC
Source organism: uncultured Pelagibacteraceae bacterium (assembly GCA_902619495.1). Lineage (GTDB taxonomy): Bacteria > Pseudomonadota > Alphaproteobacteria > Pelagibacterales > Pelagibacteraceae > Pelagilacustribacter. The sequence continues at coordinate 104,794 of CACNEM010000002.1, read as the reverse complement.
AAATAATTATGATGTAATATTTTTTCATCACATAAGGTCAAGTCAGTTTCTGCCAAGAGATTATTATGGTAAAACTATTCTCGACATGGGAGATTTATACTCTGATAATTATTCCCAAACATCAAAATATTTGAGTTTTTTAAATCCGTTAAAATATATTTATTACTTAGAAAGTTTAATAATTAAAAGCGTAGAGGCAAAAATTTTCTCTATTTTTGATGAGGTGCTACTTTTTTCAAAGAAGGAAGTAGATAAAGCAAATAAATCATATGACTCAGTTAAAAAAATTATTCAAATAGATGAGTCAGTAGAAAAATTACACAAAAAATTATCATTTTCCTCTAAAAAATTAAAAATTTTATTTGTAGGCAATTTAAATTATCTTCCAAATATTCTTGCTTGTAAAAATTTTATCAAAGATATTTTACCGAAAATTAGGATCAAAATTCCTAATATAAAATTTTGTATAATTGGAGATATAAAAGATAATGATAGAAGTCACTTATCTAAATATAATAACGTCGAAATTTTAGGAATGAAAAAGGACATTTCAAAATATGCCAAAAATTCTATTTGTGGTATTGCAAATTTGAGTATTGCTACAGGGGTCCAAGTAAAGGTTTTAACATATATGACTTATGGCCTACCAGTAATATGTAGCGATCAGGTTGCTAAAAATTTTGATAAGAATGTTTTAACTTACAAATCAAATTCTGATCTTATCGATAAAATTATTAAATTAAAAAATAAAAAAAATTTCTGGAACTCTTTTTCTAAGAAATCTTACTTTTATGTAAAAAAATTTAAATGGAAGAATATAAGCAAGAAATATTTTAAAATAGTTGATGCTTAATAGAATATTTTTTTTAGATAAAGGCCCTCTGGTGGTGCTGGTGGAGCACAATTTTCCCTTTTTTTGGAATTGATAACTTCTTTTACTTTCTCAGGACTCCACTTATTTTCACCTACATATTTTAAACATCCTACCATTGATCTTACCTGTTTTTGTAGAAATGATTTTGACTCAATTAAAAAAATGATTTTGTCCTTTTTTTTTTTGACACTAATCATAGATATTTTTCTTATTGGGCTTTTGGCTGAACATGATGAAGATCTAAAAGCTGAAAAATCATGAGTACCTTTAAAGTATTTAATAGCTTTTTTTATTCTTTTAAATTCTAACTTTTTTTTCACTAACCAAGCTCTGTCTTTATCTATAGCTAGTTTAGACGCTCTATTAGATATCACATATTCGTATAAGCGTTTTTTTGCGCTATGTCTCGCATGAAAATTCGATTTTTTAGCTTCTAAGTTTGTAATTGATATTGGAAATTTATTAAGAAAGTGATTTACGGAAGACAAAAACTTAAATTTATTTTGAATTTTTTTTTTATATAAAAAATTTGCACATTGAGCTTCAGCATTCACACCAGTATCAGTTCTGCCAGACCCATTAATTTTAATTTTACTTTTAAGAACTCTTGTAAGCGCTGATTCAATAATTGCTTGAATTGATCTTCCTTTTTTTTGAATTTGCCAGCCAACAAATCCTTTCCCCAGATATTCAATAGTAATTTTATAATTATTTATCAAATTAGAGTTTCCCCTTTTTTTATTTGATAACCTGCTAAGAAGCTTTTGGTATCTAAAATTTTTTTTCCCTCCTTTTGAATTTTTTCAACCTTCAATGCTCCATTTCCACAAGCTATGGTTAAATTATCATCTATAACTTCACCTTTTTTTCCATTTTTGTTTATTTCGCTTGCATCAATAATTTTTATTCTGTTATTTTTGTGTTTAAACCAGGTCCCTGGAAAAGGGTTTAAGCCTTTTATTTTAGAAATAATGATATTAGAAGAATTGCTCCAATCAATTTGTGACTCGGACTTTAAAATTTTTTTCGCATAAGTGGCCTTTTTACTATCCTGGTTGATAAACTTATATTTACCTGACTCAAGAATATTCAAAGTATCTATAATCAATTTGGAACCCAAAAGTGAAAGTTTTTTACTTAATGATAAAAAATTATCTTCTTTTTCAACTTTTAATTTCTCCTGCAATATGATGGGGCCAGCGTCTAATTCTTCAATTATTTTCATTATACTTATCCCAGTTTCTTTTTCTGAATTCATTAAAGATCTTTGAATAGGAGCGGCTCCTCTCCATTTTGGCAACAAGGACGCATGAATATTTATAAAATGAATATTTGGAATTGATAACATTTTTTTTGGTAAAATTTTACCATATGCTACAACAATAATTACGTCTGGATTGCTTTTTTTTAAATAATCTAATTCCTTCTCGCTATTTATCTTTTCCGGACTCCTTACATTAAGTTCATTTTTTTCTGCAAAACTCTGTACCGGAGAAAAAAATTTTTTTAACCCTCTATTTTTTTTTTTTGGAGACTGGGTGTAAACAGCTAAAATCTCATGTTTAGAATCGTGAATTGTCTTTAATATTGGAACTGCAAACTCAGGTGTTCCCATGAAAATAATTTTTAATGGCATCAATCTTACAATACGATTTTATTTATTTCTTTTTTTTGTTTTACCAGTTTTTTTATTATCATATCTTTTTTTAATTTAGATAAATAATCGATAAATAAAACTCCATTAAGATGATCGACTTCATGTTGTATGCAAGTCGCCATTAACCCTTTTGCTTTTAAATTTCTTTTTTTTCCATCATAATCAATATAATCTAAATCACATTCAGCTGGTCTTTCTATTTTCGCAAAGTGTCCGGGTAATGATAAACAGCCTTCTTCATATATTGATCGCTTATCAGATTTAAATCTTATTGTTGGATTTATTAAAAATATTGGATTTTTTTTTTCATCTTCTTTGGAAATATCTATTACTATTGCACGCTTTAATATGCCAATTTGAACAGCAGCTAAACCAATACCTGGTGCTTCATACATAGTTTCTAACATATCGTTTAAAAGAGTTTTGACTTCTGAGTCTACTTTTTCAAAAGGCAGGCTTTTTTTCCTTAAAATTGGATCTGGTTCGATAACAATTTTTTTTTTTGACATTAGTTGATTATATTCGAATTAAATTCTCTGGGGTAGAGCCGAAATCAACACTTTATTTCTTATTTTAATTAAATTCATCTCATTCAACAGATTGGTTATAAAAAATATTGTTTCTGGATCTAGGTTATATGGTTCATCTTCACCTATAATTTCAACAATTTTTAAAGCCAGAAAAGCGTTTTGATCTTTATCAATCAGTTGTAATAAGTTTTTTGGTACATCGTATTTTTTTGACAACTCTTTATAATTAAAATTTGCAGGTAGCTGAAAGCCATCTTTTTCAAGAGACTCAATAAGTGCTAAGTCTTTTGCAGAATAAAAGTATTTTTTATTTTTTCTAATTTTTTTAAAAATTTTGTCAAAATCCTTTTGTGTTTTCTTTTTATTTTCTTGATCTAGAAAATATTTCAAAACTTTAGATTGGTGTAAAATTTTGTCATTATATTTAATTTTACCTAGCAAGAATTCCTCTTCTGAAATTACTCTACTTTTTGCAACTTCTTGATATTTTTTTGAAAGATTTTCTATTCCTATTTCAAGAATTTTGTCACTTAAAAATTTAGAGTATATATTTAATAATTTATCTTTTTTAAAAAGTTCTTCTAATAATAATAAATATTCTATTTTAGTATCGTTATCTTCAGATAGTAAATATTTTTGATAAATAAGCGGTCTTGCTTCATTAAAATCTAATTTTCTATAATTGTTCTTTGCATTTACTAGTTCATTGAGACTGAATGGAATTTGCGAATATATGTTAAAAATTGTTTCACTATCTACTTGGCCCGTATTGGCGGCTTGCTCAAGTTCTTTTAACCTAATTTTATCTGAAAAGTCATCAAGTCTTATTAGATTCGATGCATTTAAATATTTCCAGATCTCCTCTTTTGTACTTTTTGTTGGTTTGTAACTAAAATCTTTGGCTGTTATACTAGAAAGGTAAAAGTTCAATAAATTATCCTCGTTAATTTTATTTGTAGTTTTATCAGACATCCCTAGGAGAAAATTAATTTTATCATCGTAAAATTTATCTGACTGTTTTTGTTCTCTGAGAAGATCTAATAATAATCGCGCCTCAGATTTTTTATTATTAAACACTAAACAATAAATTTTAAATTTTTCTAAATAAGAATCTTTTATTTTAGTATCTATAAATTCAATTTTTTTACACCCTTCCTCTATATTTGCTTTAGAAATATTCTTATCAACTAAATATTGGACCGCTTTACTTTTGCTCTTAAATTCATTATTTTGTTTCAAGAAATTCTCTACAAGTGATGTTTTTTCGTTTTCAATCAACCAATTTATTTTAATGTCTGCAAACTCTTCGTCTTTCATTCCCTCTGGAGCGTAAGAAAAAGAAAGTAGAATTGTCTCTAAAATTTGATTAGCAGTTCTAGAAAGTTTAATTTTTTTTAATCTTTTTAAGCTTGAATAAATATCTTCAGCTTTAGTTGAGGACCACATATTTAAGTTGAAATCATTTTCGGCAGGGTCGTAAATACCAAAAACTTTACTTTCTTCTTTTTTGTTATTTATATTGTCTTCGATTTTTATATTTTGATTATTTTCGATTGTCTTAATAGACTTTAAATTGAGTTGTTCATTTTTTTTTTCAGAAGACAACTGCTCTTTTTCTGTTGTTTCTTTTTTTTCTTTATTTTTCCATATATCTATTTTTTCTTCGGTTTTTAAAGGAGTAAAAAATAAAAATAATGTTAATAAGCCTAGTAAAAAATTAAAGCTTTTTAATTTCATTAGTTATATCAATTTCGAATTTTTTTTCTGGAAATGGAAATTTTACTTTCTCAAGTAAAAAAATAATAATAATAAAAACAATTATTGCAAATAAAAGTTTAATTAAAATTTTAAATATTGAACTTCCTAAGCTCGGCTTTCTATTGTATTTAAGTTGCATACTTCACGAATTAATTTAAACTCAATAAATAAGACATATTTATGAAAAATCAAATTCTAAATCGGATATAATATTGAATAAAAACCTTATATTGACTGGAATGATGGGAGTAGGCAAATCTACTATCGGAAAAAATTTGGCCGAAAAGCTGTCATATTCGTTTGTTGATATAGATCATCTCATTGAGACAAAAGAAGGTAGTTCAATAAAAACAATTTTCAAAAATAAGGGAGAGTCTTATTTTAGAAAGATTGAACAGGATATAACTTTAGAAATGTTAAAAAAAAAGGGTTTAGTTATTGCTTTAGGTGGAGGTGCATTTTTAAATAAATCGATTAGAAGATTGATAAAACAATCCTCAATAAGTTTTTGGATAGATGTGAAAACTGATATTTTAATTAAAAGATTAGAAAAAACAGATAAAAGACCACTTTTGTTTAAAGGTAATTTAAATGAGACAGTCAATAAAATTTACTTAGAACGTAAGAAAAACTATAGTGAAGCTGACTTTAGAATTAAATGTAATTTTGAAACTAAAGAAAATATAATAGAAAAAATTTTCAAACTATATGAGAGTTCAAAAATTAAAGGTTAAATCATCAAATAATAGTTACTCTATAATAATTGGAAAAAACGCACTACGTTTTTTGTCAAAAGAGATTAATTATGTATGTCCAAAAACTAAAAAAATTGGACTAATAATTGATAAAAAAGTTCCAAAAAAATTTAAGGAATTAATTAAAAAAAAATTAAGTAAGTATAAAGTTTTTATTTTTTACTTTAATGCAAATGAAAAAACAAAATCATTTAATTTTGTGAATTATTATTTAAATAAACTATTATTAAATAATTTTAATAGATCTGACTTAATAATAAGTATAGGTGGTGGTATTACAGGTGACTTCTCTGGTTTTATTGCAAGTATTTTTAAAAGAGGAATTAATTTCATAAATATTCCAAGCACTTTACTTGCTCAAGTTGACTCGGCAATAGGAGGAAAAACTGGAGTTAATTCATTATTTGGTAAAAATTTAATCGGTTCTTTTTACCAACCAAAATTAGTTATAAGTGATACTAATTTTTTAAACTCTTTGCCAAAAAAAGAAATGGTTTGTGGTTACGCTGAAATTTTAAAACATTCTTTGATAAAAGATAAAATTTTTTTTAATTGGCTTAAGAAAAATTCAAAAAATATTTTATTGAAAAAAGATAAAGAATTGAGTTATGCAATTAAAAAAAGTTGTTTAATAAAATTATATTTCATAAAAAAAGATGTAAACGAAAAAAATCTAAGAATGATTTTAAACTTTGGGCATACATTTGCTCATGCAATGGAAGTTAAAAGTAAATACTCAAAACTTATCTCACATGGTGAGGCAGTATTAGCTGGAATGATGCTAGAAACTAAATTGTCACAAGTAAAGAAAGTTTGTAGTAAGAAAACTTTAATTGAAATTGAGAATATTTTTAACGAAAATAAACTATCATACACATACAAAAAATTTTCAAATCAAAACGATTTGAAAAAACTAATACCTTATTTAAAGAATGATAAAAAAAATAATGATGAAAAAATTAATTTTATATTAATAAAAAGAATTGGAAAAACTGCCCTTCCAGATAAAAATAAGATTTCTATTACAGAACTTAAGAAACTTAGTAAATACATTACTCGATAGATATTTCAAGAGCATGGATTTTTGTTTTAAGATCTTCTTTAAGGATATTCATTATTAATCTTTGTGCATTTACTTTAGACAAAGAACTTAAGTGTTTTGATTTTATGATAATATGTAAGTGAAATTTTCCTGGGGTAAAAAATTTATGTTTTATATGCTTATGAGAGTTATCAATAATTTCAATATTATCTATTTGAATGTTATTTTTTAATTTTTTTTTGATTTCTTCAAAATAATTTTTCATAACTTAATTTTTAATATATAGAACTATATTATGAAAATTATATGTGACTGGGAAAATTGTAAAGAATTAGGTTCTTACAAAGCACCTGTAGAAAAAGATAATAGCAAGAAATATAGATTACTTTGCCTTAAACATATTAAAATTTTTAATAAAGCTTGGAATTATTTTGAAAATATGAATGATCAAGAGATAGAATATTTTATAAAATCAGATTTGACATGGCATAAGTCGACTAAGAAATTTGGTTCTAGTGATAATTTTTTCAATATTTTGTGGAATAATGCACTCGAAGATAAATTAAATATTTTTAACAGCTCAAATTTCAAAGATTTTAAAAAAACAAAAGTTTCACAGACTGATAAAGATGCGCTTCAAGTTATGGATTTAAATGATGATGTAAAATGGGAACAAATACAATCAAAATTTAAAGAACTTGTAAAAAAATACCATCCTGATAAAAATCAAGGAGATAAAAAATTTGAAGAAAAATTGAAAAAAATTACTTTAGCTTATAGTCAACTAAAAAAAACCTTGGGTAAAAAATGAGCACTGAACAACTTTTGCAAAAAACGGATATTAAATTGTCAGTAAAGCAAACATTTGGTTTTGACAGCGATATGAAGGTTGGAGCTTTTTCCAAAAAAAATGAATATGTTCCTAAAATTGATCCTGATTATAAGTTTGACAAAGATACTACGTTAGCAATTTTAGCGGGTTTCTCTTTTAACAAACGAGTTTTAATCCAAGGCTATCACGGAACTGGAAAATCTACTCACATCGAACAAGTAGCTGCGAGATTAAATTGGCCATGTGTAAGAGTAAATTTAGACAGTCACATAAGTAGAATAGATTTGATTGGAAAAGATGCAATTGTTTTAAAAGAAGGAAAACAAATTACAGAATTTAAAGAAGGAATTCTTCCATGGTCAATTCAAAATCCAGTTGCTCTAGTATTTGATGAATATGATGCTGGAAGACCTGATGTAATGTTTGTTATACAAAGAGTTCTTGAGAGCAGCGGAAATTTTACTTTACTAGATAAAAATAAAGTTTTAGATCAACATGATTTTTTTAGGATTTTTGCCACAACTAATACTGTTGGTTTAGGAGATACAACAGGACTTTATCACGGCACACAACAAATTAATCAAGGTCAAATGGATAGATGGAATATTGTTTCTACATTAAACTATCTTCCTTTTGAAAAAGAATTAGAAATCACACTTGCCAAAAATAAAAGTTTAAATAACAAAGAAGGTAAAGAATTATTATCAAATATGATCAAAGTTGCAGATTTAACAAGAAAAGGTTTTGTTAATGGTGATATCTCAACTGTGATGAGTCCAAGAACAGTTTTACATTGGGCAGAAAATACAGAAATCTTTAAAGATAAAGGTTATTCATTTAGAATTACATTTTTAAATAAATGTGATGAATTAGAAAAAAAAATAATATCCGAATACTACCAAAGATGTTTTGGTGAAGATTTACCCGAGTCCTCTATTAATGTAATCTTGTAAGTCGAAGTGGAAAATAAAAAAGAAAAATTAGAGAATTTTAAAGTTGCTATAAGTTCAACAGTTAGATCTATTTCTAACTCGAATAAAATTGAAGTTTCTTTTGGAAATCAATCACTAAAATCAGATAAAAATTCAATAAAATTACCGGAGATAAATGGAATAAACAATAATATTAATTATGATGAAATAAGAGCACAAGCAGATTCAAAGTCTTTAAACTTCAGATTTTCTAACAAAAAATTATTGAAAAAAAATGAGCCAGATGGTGCTATTTCAAAAAAACTCTACAATATTTCAGAAAAAATAAGATGTGAAAAAATTGGAACAAGTTATTTCAAAGGTGTCAAAAGTAATATTGAAAAATTTTATCAGAAAAGAATTTCAGGATTAGATTTTAAAAGTAGCGAGGATAAAATAATTGAGTCTTTTGAAAATTTTTTAAGAGTAAAGTTTTTAGATTTTAAGAATGAAAGTCATATTGATAAGAAGTTAAAAAACTATAAAAAAGATTTAAACGAAAAATTTAAAAATAAAATTTCAAAGTTAAAAGATCTTACTTTAGATCAAGAAAAATATAACTCTCTTATTTCTCAATTAATATCTGAATTGAGCTTAGATGAAAATTTTGATGAGGAACAAAAAAGAGACGATGAAAATGAAAAAAATGACAGTCAGCCAAATCCTGAGAACCAGGATCAAAAAACTAGAGAAAAAGATGAAAAACATGAGGAAATGTCTATAGATACCGGAATGCCTGACTTAGAAAATCAAACTAAGGAGTCAGACAGTGCAGAAGAGGAAATAGAAGTAGAAAATAACTCAAGGCCTGACTTGAAAAAAAGAGGCACAAAAAACTTTGGAGATTTAAAATATAAAACTTATACTGAAGAATTCGATGAAGTCATAAAAGCTGAAGATCTTGAAAATATTGAAGAACTTGCAAGACTTAGAAAGAATCTAGATCAACAATTATTACAGCTAAAAAATTTTATTTCTAAATTGGCTAATAAATTACAAAGAAAACTCTTAGCTAAGCAGAATAGATCATGGAATTTTGATTTAGAGGAAGGTTTATTAGATACTTCAAAACTACCAAGAATAATTATGGATCCGTTTAATTCTTTGTCTTTTAAGAAAGAAAAGGATATTGAGTTTAAAGATACTCTAGTAACAATACTTATAGATAATTCTGGATCTATGCGTGGTAAACCAATTTCAGTAGCTGCTATTTGTGCAGATATCCTCTCTAGGACTCTAGAGAGATGTATGGTGAAAGTGGAAATATTAGGGTTTACAACAAAACATTGGAAAGGTGGTTCCTCTAGAGAAAAATGGATGAAAAATAATAAGCCTAATTTACCTGGTAGATTAAATGATTTAAGGCATATAGTTTATAAATCTGCCGATACACCATGGCGGCAAACAAAAAATAACATGGGATTAATGCTTAAAGAGGGGTTGCTGAAAGAAAATATCGATGGTGAAGCTTTAAAATGGGCTTTTAATAAAATGAATAAAAGAAAAGAAGAAAGAAAAATCTTAATGGTGATTTCAGATGGAGCTCCAGTCGATGACTCAACACTTTCTACAAATACAAGTGATTATTTAGAAACTAATTTGAAAAAAACAGTAAAATGGATCGAAAATAAATCAGGAATAGAACTTCTAGCTATAGGTATAGGTCACGATGTTACAAGATACTATACTAGAGCAGTAAAAATTACTGATGTTCAGGATTTAGGCGATGTTATGATAAATCAATTAACTGATTTATTTGTTGAAAAAAATAAAAAGACTTTGCATTAGTTCATCTTTGAAATCGGATTATCTGCGTAATCCTTAATATTATTCAACAAAAGTCTAAAAGGTATTAACATTAATAATGTTATTATTAGTTTTATTGTTAAATCTCCTAAAGCTAAAGTTATCCATGGAACACCTGTTGAATAAAATGCTACTGAAAAAAATAAAAAAGTATCCATAATTGAACCCAAAGTAGATGAGGCTAAAGGTGCAATATACCAACTTTTTTTTCTTAAATTATCAAATATCTTAATATCTAAATTTTGTGCTACAAAAAAAGCTAGTCCTGAGCCGATTGCTATTCTTATTGAAATAATATCTGAAAAATTAGTTGATACAAATAAAGTAAGCAAGACTCCAATAAAAAAACCAACATAAACAACTTTTCTAGCCACAACTTTTCCATAGGCTCTGTTAGCTATATCGGTTATGAGAAAAGTGACGGGATAACTAAATGCGCCATAAGTCAAAATTTCATTTAAACCAAAATGATTAACTGGAAATTGTACTAAGTAGTTTGAAATAACTACCACGACACCCATCAGAATTGATAGTTTGTAATATAAATTCATTTTTAGGATTTAGATGAGATTGATGCTTTTAATTTTTTTACTTTTTTTGATAATTTTTTATTTTTAGCTGACAGAAGGAATTTATCTAGCCCACCCTTAAAATCAACAGTTCGTAAAGCAGCGTTTGCAACATTTAACTTTATATTTTTCTTTAAAATATCGCTTCTAAAAGAAACTTTTTTTAAGTTAGGAAGAAATCTTCTTTTGGTTTTGTTTTTTGCATGACTGACGTTATGACCTTTTAAAGGTGATATTCCAGTTAATTCGCATCTTTTAGACATAATTTTTCCTACAGCTATATAAGTCCACTAATAAGAGTGGTCAAGCATTAATTCCAACCGCCTCGCTTATATTTTTTATATTTTCCTTTTTTAAAATTGAAATTAACTCTTTTTTAATCTCTTTGACAACACCTGGTCCTTTATAGACCATTCCAGTATATAATTGAATAGCGTCAGCTCCAGAGCAAATTTTTTCAAAAGCAGAGCGGCCAGAGTCTACGCCTCCAACACCGATTATTTGCACTTTACCCTTGGTTTCTCGATAAAATTTTTTAATTAATTTTGTCGATAAATTTTTTAGCGGTTTTCCTGATAGCCCGCCTATTTCATCTTTTTTAGTGTCAAATAATTTTTCACGATTACTATCAGTCGTATTAGAGATAATAATTCCAGCAATTTTATATTTATTTAATAATTCAATCGTGTTACTTATTTCATCACTGTTTAAATCTGGAGAAAGTTTTAAAGCTAAAGGTTTCGATATATTTTTTTCTTTTTTAATTTTATTTAATCCAGTGAGAAGTTTTTCTAATTCAGCTTGTTCATGAAAATCTCTAAGTCCCTCAGTGTTTGGTGAGGATATATTTATAGTAATATAATTTGCTTGAGATGAAAGTTTAGATAAACAAAGATAGTAATCTTGTTCTTTATTTTTTGTATCCTTATTAGGACCAACATTTATTCCTAAAAATCCAATAGGTAAGTTTTCTGCTATTCTCTTAGAGACTATTTCTGAGCCATGATTATTAAATCCAAGTCTGTTTATCAATGCTTGATCTTTTTCTAATCTAAATATTCTAGGTTTTGGATTCCCAAGTTGTCTTTTAGGTGTCACTGTCCCAACTTCTACAAAACCATATCCTAGTTTAAATAAAGAATTGTATACTTCAGCACTTTTATCAAAGCCCGCAGCTAGGCCAATGGGATTAGGTAATTTTTCATTAAACAAATTAGTTTCTAATAACTCTTCTTCTTCCACATTAAAAATACTTTTTGGAAGCACATTTAATTTAAGAGATTTAATTGCTAAGTCATGAGCAACTTCTGGGTCTAAAGAAAATATATAAGGTTTAAAAATTGAATAAATCATTTTATTTTACTATTTATTAATTCAATTGTTTCATTTAGTCCAAAAAAACTTATAAAAAATCCCATCCTTGGTCCATTCTCATCACCAAAAACTACTTCATAAATAAGTTTGAACCAATCTCTTAAATTTTTTTCGTATCCGCTTTCTTTACCTACTGTGTAAATATGAGTTTGTATTTCTTCAGGTTTTAAGGAATGATCAATTTTTTTTAATTTTGCAACTAAATTCTCCAAGGCCTTTTTCTCCACTGAATTAGGTTTTTTAAATTTTTTATATGGTTCCACTTTATCTTTAAAATAATTTAAAGCATATTCTGTCAAACTATCAAGAATTTTATAATCCTTTGGTTTAATTTCTTTATGAAATCTATTTATAAACTTCCATAGAATTTCTTTGTTGTCAGCATTACTAGATCCAACTAAATTTAATAACATTGAAAAAGGCATTACTATATTTTCTTTTGGTGGTTTGCCATTATGAACATGCCATACGGGATTTAAAATTTGATCTTTAATTTCTTGTTTATGATATTTTTCTAGATTAGAAAGATAATCGTCAACAGTTTTAGGAACTACTTCAGAATAAAGTTTTTTTGCTCTTTTTGGGTTAGGGTACATGTATAAGGCAAGACTTTCCGGAGAAGCATATCTTAACCACTGCTCAATCGAAATTCCATTACCTTTTGACTTCGAAATCTTTTCTCCTTTCTCGTCTAAAAAAAGTTCATAAGCAAATCCGTTGGGAGGATTTTTTCCGAGAATTTTACAAATCTTATTAGATAGTATTGCACTCTCAGTAAGATCTTTACCATACATTTCAAAATCAACATCAAAGGTAAACCATCGCATTGCCCAATCAACTTTCCACTGTAATTTACAATTTCCGTCTAAAATGTTTGTTTCTATTTTTTCACCTTTGTTATCAAAAATAACTTTTCCTGTTTTTTTTTCTTTACTTAATAGTGGTATTTCCAGCACTTTACCGGATTTTGGGCACAAAGGTAAAAACGGACAATAAGTTTTTCGCCTTTCTTCCCTCAAAGTAGGAAGAATTAAATTCATTATATCATCGTATTTTTCTATGACTCTCATAAGAGAATTGTTGAAAACACCTTTTTTATAATTTTCAGTAGAACTTTTAAAATGAAATTTAAAATCAAACTTATTCAAAAATTCTTTAAGCATCTCATTATTGTGTTCTCCGAAACTATTGTATTTATTAAAAGGATCTGGGATTGATGTTAAAGGTTTTCCCAAATTGTTTTTTAGTACTTCATTATTAGGAATATTTTCTGGCACTTTTCTTAATCCATCCATATCGTCAGAAAAAGTAATTAATTCGTGATCAACTTTTTGTATGTGATTTAAAGCATTAATCATCATCGTTGTTCTAGCAACCTCTCCAAATGTTCCTATATGAGGTAATCCGCTAGGACCATATCCAGTTTGAAAAGTAATTTTGTTCTTTTTATCAATTATGCTTTTTCTATCCTTTAGAAGTTTTCTTACTTCAACAAATGGCCAGGATGAAGTAGATTGAATTAAGTTGTTATCAAGCATAAGTATGGTTTATTAAATTTTATACGCAAAATACAGATATAATTACACGATATTAAGTTGAATTTTAGAACTATTTAAATAATCTCAATTTTTATGGCTACAAATAAAACAGTATTTTTTTTAATTGGTATATTACTAATCGTTTTAGGTGCGGCGATGTTGGGGCCGTATGTGCTTCAAATAATTTTTAACGAGGATAGTCACAGCTTTATTTCAGCATCATTTGTTACTATTTTTATAGGAGTATTATTTATATTAGCTAATCTTGAAAAAGAATTTAAATTAAATTTGAGACAAACTTTTCTATTTTCATCTTTAGCTTGGACGATGGTTGCTACTTTCGGTAGTTTGCCATTTTTATTTTCAACTCAAGACTTTACTTTTAGTGAAGCATTTTTTGAGAGTATGTCAGGTATAACAACGACTGGTGCAACAATTATATCCGATTTAGACAACAGTCCAAAAAGTATTTTATTGTGGAGAGCAATCATGCAATGGCTCGGTGGGATAGGAATAGTGGTTATGGCTATTACTATTTTACCTCTTCTAAAAGTAGGTGGTATGCAGTTATTTAAAATGGAGGGACCTGACAGCACTGAAAAAATCTTACCGAGAACTATTGAGGTAGCTGCTATAATAATTTCTACCTATGTTGTTCTTACTTTTCTTTGTGGTTTTTTTTATTGGATATTTGGAATGACAGTATTTGATAGTGTCAGTCATGCTATGACAACTATTGCTACTGGTGGTTTTTCAACTCATAACGATTCTATTGGTTTCTTTAAAAATCATAATATAGAAATTGTTGCTAGTATTTTCATAATACTAGGAAGCATTCCCTTTATTTCTTATTTAAAATTTGCTCAGGGAAATAAAAAAATTTTTTTTCAAGATGTTCAAATCAAGGGTCTGATATATTTATTGGTGATTTCAATAACTATAATGTTCTTTTATTTACTATTTATTAATTACGAAAGTAGTTTATTCGACAAGATAAGAATTTCCTCTTTTAATGTAATTTCAATTTTATCTGGTACCGGATACGTGACTGATGATTTTGGACTTTGGGGTAAGTTCTCTTTAGTTTTTTTTCTCTTATTAATGTTTATAGGGGGTTGCGCTGGATCAACAGCTTGTGGAATAAAAATATTTAGACTTCAAATGCTATTATTGTTTTTAAAAAATCAAATTAAAAAACTTATTTCACCAAATAGTGTTATAATTACAAAATACAATAATCAAAAAATTTCCGATAATTTTATTAATTCAGTGATAATATTTATTTTTACTTTTTTGTTCATTTTTTTAATAATAGCAATGTTATTATCAATTAGTGGGTTAGATTTTATAACTTCTATTTCAGGTGCTGCCAGTTCAATTTCAAACGTTGGTCCAGGCTTGGGGGACATAATAGGTCCAAACGGAAATTACAAAGAAATACCAAATCTTTCAAAATGGATCCTTTCTTTTGGTATGCTTCTTGGAAGGTTAGAGCTTTTTGCAGTTTTAGTTTTATTCTTTCCCTCTTTTTGGAGAAATTAGCTATGGAAATTTATAAAAGACAATCTTTATCTGACACTTTCAAAGTTTACTTCGATGGAAGAATGATAAAAATTCTTTTGCTTGGAGCAATAAGTGGTTTTCCCTGGGTTATCATAGGTAGTAGTTTGAGCCTTTGGTTAAAGGAAGACGGACTAAGCAGAAGTACAATTGGTTGGGCAGGTTTAATTTTCGCTGTGTATGCATTTAATTATTTGTGGGCACCAATTATCGATAGAATAAGAATTCCATGGCTCACACAGAAAGTTGGTCATAGACGTGGTTGGATTATATCTATGCAAACTATAATTTTGATTAGTTTATTTTGCTGGAGTTTAATCAATCCGACTACTAATCTTGCACTTGTAATTAGTGTTGGTTTAATAATTGCAATTGCATCTGCCACTCAAGATATAACTGTTGATGCGTTAAGAATAGAACAAATTGGTGAGAATGAGGGTAAATCGATGCAAGCTGGCGCAGCTATGGCAGTGGTTGGTTGGTGGACAGGATATAAATTAGGTGGCGTCATAGCTTTAAATACAGCTGAGTTTTTTCAACAAATAGGATTTAACAACTACTGGCAAATAACTTTTTTGGTTTTAGGTATGGTTATTATCGGATGTAATATTGGCTTAATGTTTGTAAATGAACCCCAAACGATAGATAGAAAAGAAAATCAAAATCAAACAGACAAAATGATAGAAGATAAGTTAGGTTCTTCAAATATAATGACCAAAATCATTGCGTGGTTAACGGGAACTATTGTTGGTCCAGTAATCAGTTTTTTTAAGAAAAATGGTTTTAATATAGCCTTGGCAATCTTAGGTTTTGTTTTTCTTTTTAAAATTGGAGAGGCATTTTTAGGAAGAATGTCAGTTATATTTTATAAAGAGATAGGTTTCACAAAGTCTGATATTGCACTTTATTCAAAAGGCTTAGGTTGGGTAACAACTGTAATATTTACTTTATTAGGTGGATTGTTTGCAATACGTTCAGGAGTAATTAAAGCAATGTTTCTTTCGGGTATCTTAATGGCCTCTACAAATTTACTTTTTTCTTTACTAGCTTGGTACGGAAAATCAGAATTGTTATTTGCAATAGCTGTAATATTTGATGACATAGCAGCAGCTTTTGCAACTGTAGCTTTCGTGGCTTTCATCTCAATGCTGGTCGATAGGACTTATACAGCAACGCAATATGCCCTTTTGTCTTCAATAGGAACTGCAGGCAGGACCACTTTAGCAGCTTCTTCGGGAGCTTTAGTTGATTGGTTAAATGGGGACTGGGGTATATTTTTTATACTAACTGCACTGATGGTAATTCCATCTCTCATTTTTCTCTACCTTATCAAAGATAAACTTAAGCTTAATGACTAGACTCCTTACAAATAATTTTCCTATTATTAATCTTCACAAAAAGCCATCTACAAGGTCAGAAGTAGTCACACAAATGATTTATGGAGAAAGTTTCTTGATTTCTAGAAAAAGTAAAAAATGGCTTAAGATTAAAATTAAAGAAGATGGTTATAAAGGTTATATACAAAATAAAAATTTTCCTAATTATTTAGATCCGACTCATAAAATAAGTATTTTAAAATCAAAAATTTATAAAAAACCAAATAAAGGAGGTAAATTTAATCAGTTATCATTTGGTTCAAAAATTAAAGTTGAAGGCACAAAAGGTCAATTCTATAAATTTTCAAAAGGATGGATACATAAAAGTAATGTAAAACCAATATCATTTAAAGAAAAAAATCCTTTTAAAAAAATTAACATTTTTAAAAACATTAAATATAAATGGGGTGGAAAATCTTTTAAAGGCATTGACTGTTCAGCTTTAATACAGGTCTTTCTTAACTTTAATAATAAGTTTTGTCCAAGAGACGCTAAGGATCAGTTTAAATTTTTTAAAAAAAATACAAAATTTAAGAATATAAAGAAAAATGACATTATTTATTGGAAAGGTCACGTGGCTTTAGCTCTTTCAAGTAAAAAACTTATTCATGCCTACGGGCCTATGAAAAAAACTGTTATTATGGGAGTTAATCAAACAATTAAAAGAATTGAACAGACAGCTAAATTAAAAGTGATCGGAATTAAAAGACTGTAAAAAGTAAAGGCAGCTTCAGTCTCCCTCCACTGCCCTTAGATGCAATTTAATTGATTCGTGTAATTAACTTAAGACTCTTTTTAGTTGAATGTGGATATAAATGGCGGAGAGAGAGGGATTCGAACCCTCGAAACGGTTTCCCGTTTACACGCTTTCCAAGCGTGCGCCTTCAACCTAGCGGCTTAGAATCGTTGATTAACTTTCAATTTATTTTTAAGACTTTAAAAAAATTGGTCTAGCGACGACCATATGGCGACCAATCTTAATTAAAAATTTAGTTTAAATCCTAAATTTCCACTTAAGCTTTTAACATCCTGATTAGTATTTTTTGCAGAAATACCAGCAGTAAATTTTCCATTATCTGTAATCTTTTTTTCGTAACCTAAATTAGCAACTAATGAAATCTCTCTTGTAAGAGCATTATCTTGTTTGTACGTGGCGCTTGTGCCATTAATTGAATAAACTTGAGATTTGTCTCCTACCAAATTTCTAAAATCTAATAACCAACCTAGATTAAAATTATTATTATCATTATTTATAAGATTGTATTTATCAGAAAAAAATACAGACACGTTTCCCACTTTTCTATTTCTCCATGAATAATATTTGCTCTCGTCATAACTTGGTGTGATTGAAAAACTTCCAGTTAATCCAACATTTGGAATAAGCTTGGAGTTAGTTTTTGTTACACCAGTATGTACTTCGAAAGTTTGGTAATTACTGTTTATATCTAATTTACCTGATGATGTTGTGTTTGTTAAAATTGTTCTCTCACCCTCTTTTAAAGTAATTCCACCTAAAATAAAAGAATCTAAGTTTAAAAGATATTTATTGCTTGGAAGATACAATCCAGCAGAAACATTTTGATATGTTATTTTATGATCTTTTTCAAAATCTTGAACTCCAGCTTCAAAAGCAAGAATGAAATCTGAATTTTCTAAAGGTGAAATTAAATTAGCTCCCACATTAAGTAAATCGTACTCTAAAGCCAAATTTGTGGCATGTTCTTTTCGATTTAAAAGAGAGGTATAAGTTTCTCCCCAGCCATTACCATCATAAAAATTTTCTGAGTCTTTGTATCTGTTTATAAATTGTCTTATGTTTAGTGATTTATAACTTAAAAGTTCATCTAACGTTTCACTTCCACCTTGACCTACTGATCCTGCTGATCCTTTTACTACTTGGTTCCCATCTAAATCTTGTAAAGTAAAGCTTCCTGTAGTTTCATAAAAGTAACCTTGACCAACACCATGTTGAAACTTTAATGTGTTTCCAGTTGTTGTTCCCCCGTCAATTTTACCAACTAAAATACTTTTACCTTTAAGTGTAATAGTGTTGTCGTTACCAACTATAGCTATACCTATATTTGAGGGACTGTTTCTATTATCAATAGTTCCGCTATTAACTAAAGTAGAGCTAGTATCTATTTGCACCGTAGCATCTGAGGCTGTGTTATAAATAATTCCACCTGACTCATTTGTAAGAGTTGCGTTTGTTGCTCCGTCATAAAAATAAATCGCTCTATCGTTTACACTATAAATTGTTCCTGCATTAGTGATTGTAGTGTTTTCTGCATCCTCTGTGCCAGCAGATTGTTGCACGATAGCATTTGTATTAGCAAATATAGTTCCGCCAGATTTATTTGTAATTGTAGCATTCTGTGCATCAAGTAATTGAATAGCTTTAGATGAAGTTGCTTCAATAGTTCCGGAATTGATGACTGTTAAACTATCTGTCTCCCTACCCATTATAGCATTACTTTTACCTTGTATGGTTCCGCCGGACTCTACTACAACGGTTGCACTATCAATTTCATTGCCTGCAGCAATGTAACCTCTTACAATATTATTTAGATCACCATCGAGCGTACCACTTATAGTTAGTGTTGAGCTTGCTTGAAGATCTTCCCTAGTTGCTTGCGTTCCAGAAATTTCAACATCGGCGGCATATACATGCTTTAAAGATATTAGATAAATCAGGATTGTAAGTTTTTTTAAAAATTTCATTAATTATTCATCAGTTATAAATTTAAAAAATTTCAATGAAAACTTTTAATGTCCCATTTGGGTTAATAAATTTATATCAGCTTTTATTAGCGTGATTTAATTTACCGACGACCATACGACGACCGTTTCATTTTAATATAAATCCCTAGTTGTGCAAGACTGTTAAAAATGGCGGAGAGAGAGGGATTCGAACCCTCGAAACGGTTTCCCGTTTACACGCTTTCCAAGCGTGCGCCTTCAACCACTCGGCCACCTCTCCTACTTAAAATCATCAATTGATTTAACAAATTCTTCAATGAATTCTTTGTTGGTAGGTAATTTGTTTTTCATCATATCTTTTTGAATTTTCTTATAATTTTTTTTGATATGATTTAATATTCCAAAAAAGTTTAAGAAGTTTCTTTTAGCAACAAAAATACCTTTTTTATCACCAATTACATGTTCTATTTCATCAAAGACTATAACAGGCCTTCTCCTTGAAAGCGCCTCTAGAAGTACCATGGGGTGACCTTCTGTAAACGAGGGCAATACAAATATATTATGATCATCGTAATATTTTATAAGTCTAACTTTGTTACTTTGAGTAAGTTGTATTTTAATATTGCTTTGGTTTATTCTATAAGAAGTTTGTTTTTCTGCACCGACTATAGTCAGAGATATATTACGTTTATTTTTAATTAAACTGGCTAGAGAAAAAATTCCTTTTTCAACTCTAATTCTACCCACGTACAATAATTTAAAACTTTTAATTTCTAATTTTTTTGGTTTTCTCAGCCATACTGAGTCTAATTGAGACGGGTGGACTAATTTTCCCTTCTTTTCCCTTAATATATATTTTCTACAGCTGATAAAGTTTGAAAACAACGAAGAAATATTAAACATTAAATGGTAAATCAATACTCCAAATCTACCTAAAATAGCTTTGTATTCTCCATAGCCATCACTTCTTAGATAAATTATCGGTGTTCTGCCAAAAATCTTAAGAAATAAGGAAATTATAAAAGTGTAAGGAGAAATAGAAATTATTAAAAATTTTGCATCTTCAATTTTTGTAGATCGAATTGCTTCTAAAATAAAAGAAAATATATTTGAAAATATTCTTATTTTTTTTATTTTTATTTCATGGGTTCTTTTTTTTGAAGATTTTCTACCAAATAAATAAATTTCAAATTTTTTATTGAGACCCTCCGGAGTTGATTTTAAATCAATATTGTCGCAATAAAATTTTCCATCCTGACAATGAACACTTTCATTAGAAAAAATAAATAATTTTTTTTTCATTATGATTCTTTATTTATTTTTAAGACACCTATAAAAGCTTCTTGGGGTATTTCAACTTTTCCAAATTGTTTAGACCTTGCTTTTCCTTTTTTTTGCTTTTCCAAAAGCTTTCTTTTCCTATCTGTTGCCCCTCCACCATGAATTTTAGTCAATACATCTTTTTTAAATCCTTTTATGGACTCTCTTGCAACAATTTTACCGCCAATGGCAGCTTGTACTGGTATCATAAAATTATGCCTAGGAATTAAATCTTTTAATTTTTCACAGACCTGCCTTCCAGTTTTTTGAGCGAAATCTTTATGAATAATCATTGCTAAAGCATCTACTGGTTCAGAATTAACTAGGATACCCAACTTCACTAGATTTCCCTCTCTATAACCAGAAATTTCATAATCGAAACTCGCGTAACCACTAGAAACAGATTTTAATCTGTCATTAAAATCAAACACAACCTCATTAAGAGGTAAGTCGTATGAAAGAACTGCTCTATTTCCTGAATAAGAAAGATTAGTTTGTATTCCTCTTTTATCTTGGCAAATCTTTATTATTGAACCTAAATATTCATCTGGCGTTATTACGGTAGATTTAATCCAGGGTTCCTCGATTTTTTCTATTTGAGATGGATCAGGCATATTTGATGGATTTTGCAAATCGAGTGTTTCATTTTTTGTTGTATGCACTTTATATATAACACCAGGAGTTGTGGTGATTAGATTTACGTCAAATTCTCTCTCTAGTCTTTCAGTAATTATTTCAAGATGTAATAATCCCAAAAATCCACATCTAAAACCTAATCCTAAAGCACTAGAACTCTCAGGTTCATAGGAAAAACTCGCATCATTTAATTTTAATTTAGCCAAGCCATCTTTTAATTTTTGATACTCTGAACTATCTACTGGAAATAAACCGCAAAATACTACTGGCTTGCTTGGTTTAAAACCTGCAAGAGGCTCTTGAATAGGGTTGGAAGCATCACATATCGTATCACCTACTTTTGTTTCAGACAAAGATTTTATACCTGTTATAATAAATCCTATCTCACCTGAATTAAGCTCATCTATGTCATTAGGTTTGGGTGTAAAAACTCCAACTTTTTCGATTACATGTTCTTGATTATTAGACATTAATTTAATTTTCATCCCTTTTTTTAATTTTCCATTGATAATACGTACAAGTATAACCACGCCTAAATAACTGTCATACCAGCTATCTACCAATAAACATTTTAATTTTTCATTAGAAATTCCTTTTGGTGCAGGTAATTTATTTATAATTGCTTCTAAAATATTGTCTATACCCTCACCAGTTTTTCCTGAACAGGGTATTGCATCTGTGGTTTCAATTCCGACCACATCCTCGATTTCTTTTTTTGTCTTATCGATGTCTGAAGCTGGCAAATCAATTTTGTTTAAAATAGGAATGACTTCGTGATTAATTTCTAATGCTTGGTAAACATTAGCTAACGTCTGAGCCTCTACACCTTGAGTACTATCAACAATTAATAGAGAGCCCTCACACGCGGATAATGATCGGCTCACTTCGTAACCAAAATCTACATGACCAGGTGTATCAATAATATTTAGTGTATAATTGTGACCATCATTTGCTTTGTAATTAAGTTTAACCGTTTGAGCTTTAATTGTTATACCTCGTTCTCTTTCAATATCCATTGAGTCCAAAACTTGTTGTTTCATTTCACGTTCAGTTAATCCTCCACACTTGTGTATAATTCTGTCTGCAATAGTTGATTTTCCGTGATCAATATGCGCAATTATAGAAAAATTACGTATTCTTTTTATATCTGACATTTAGGACCTAATTATAGCGCCGGTTTTTTCTTTAACGATATCAATGATTTTTTTACTTATCTGATCTAAATCTTTTTCGCTCAAGGTTTTATTTGTTGACTGTAAAGTGACATTAATTGCGACTGATTTTTTATCTTTCGGAATATTTTCACCTTCATAAATATCAAAAGTAGTTACGTCTTGAATAATAGAACTATCTATTTCTTTTATAATTTTTTCTAATAATCCTATTTTAAAAATTTTATCTATTACAAAAGCAAAATCTCTTTGAGATTTTTGAAAGTCCGATGGTTGAAAGCTTTTCTTTGTTTGTCTGATTTTTTTATTTGGTTCAGGTATGTTTTTTAAGAATATTTCAAAACCATATATATTTGATTCTTTAAAATCTATTTTATTAATTATTGCTGGGTGTATTTCTCCAAAATAAGCTAAATGTGGGCCCTTCTCTGATTTTAAAGTAATAGAGCCTGATCTACCTGGGTGATAACTCTGTTTTGTGTTATCACTTATAAAAAGATCTTGTTCAGAAATTCCGAGTTCGATTAAAGTTTTAATTACGTCACCTTTAATATCAAAAACATCTATATTTCTCTCTTTTTCAATCCAACTTTTTCTACCAACTTTTCCAGATTTTAAAGCACCAACTACAATTTGTTGTTCGCCAGGATTTTTTCCAAAAAATACTGGACCAATTTCAAATAAAGAAACATCTTCGTAACCTCTATCTTGATTTTTTTTAAGATGTATCGATAGATTTGAAAAAATCGATCTTCTCAAAACATTAAGGTCAGAAGAAATCGGATTTAAAATTGAAATTTCCTTTTCTCCTTTAGAAAATTGATTATCAATTTTTGAGTCAGTGAACGACCATGTGACTGCTTCGAGAAATCCTTTTGAAGCAAGAGATCTTTGAGATAAGTGAAATAATTTTTGCTTAAAATTCAAAGTTTCATTTTCTCTTTTTCTTTCTGGAGTAACTAATTTTATATTTTCGAACCCTTTGATCCTTATAAGTTCTTCAATTAAATCAACATCTTGTTTAATATCAGGTCTCCATGAAGGAATTTCTACTGTGATATCTTTTTTTCTTTTTTTACAAATGAAACCTAGGGAAGAGAGAATTTTTTGAGCCTCGTTGATTGATATTGGTATGCCGATCAAATTTTCAAAATTATCGATCTCAAATTTTATAACTTTATTTTTTTGAGAATTTTTTCCTGCAATCAAAAATTTGCTAGCTTGTCCGCCGCATATTTCTAATATCAATTCAGTAGCAACTTGTAGACCTTCAAAGATAGAATTTGGATCGATACCCCTTTCAAATCTATATTTAGCGTCAGTATTAATGGCTAATTCACGAGATGTTTTCCTAATAGAGGAAGGTAAAAAATAAGCAGATTCAATTAAAATATTTTTGGTATCCAATTCAGTTGAAGTTTTTGTTCCCCCAATAATTCCTCCTAGACCTAAAATACTGGACTTATCAGCAATAACGCACATTCCTTTTTTTAGTTTATATTTTTTATTATCCAAAGCCTCAAATTCTTCACCATCTTTTGCATCTCTAATAATAATTTCTTTATCGATTTTATCAGCATCGTATGCGTGTAAAGGACGGTTCAAATCGAACATAATATAATTAGTAATATCAACAACGGCTGATATTGGTTTTAAACCTAATGCATGAAGTTTTTTCTTTAACCACTCTGGGCTTTCTTTATTAACTATATTTGTTATATAACAGCTTCCAAAGGCTAGACATCCTTGATGTTTGTCTTTAGTTACTGAGGTCTTAATGAGATGTTTAGAGGTTTGTTTTAATTTTTTTTTTTTTAAAGATATTAATTTTCCTATACCAGTAGAAGATAAATCTCTTGCGATTCCTCTTACACCTAAGCAGTCAGGTCTATTTGGTGTAATTGCAATATCAATAGTTTTTTCTGATTTATTTTTAAAATAACTTTTGCCAATTTCTTGTTCACTTACATTTAATTCTATAATTCCCTGACTTTCATTCGATAAGTTTAATTCGCTCTCGGAGCATAACATTCCCTTGGACTCAACACCTCTAATTTTAGCAATTTTTAATTGAAAATTTGTCTTTGGTATAACAGAACCTGGTGGTGCATAAATTGTTATTAATCCATCTCTTGCATTAGGTGCTCCGCAGACAACCTTTAAAATTTCTCTTCCACCAATACTTACATCACAGATTTTTAATTTATCTGCATTAGGATGTTTTTCTGTTTTAATAATTTTCGCGATCTTAAATGCTCCTAGTTCTCCTGAATTTACTTTAATATTTTCAACTTCTAAACCAATGCTTGTAAGTTTTTCTATAATTTCATTTTCATTAGCTTTGGTTTTTAAATGTTCCTTTAACCAAGGGAAAGTAATAATCATTTGCTAAGACCTCTATAATTTGTAGGTACATCTAGAGGGTCAAAACCGAAATGACTAAGCCAACGATAGTCTGTATCAAAAAAAGCTCTTAAATCATTAATTCCATATTTTAACATTGCCAATCGATCTATACCCATCCCAAAAGCAAATCCCTGATACTTTTTTGTATCGACTTTGGCATTTTTTAAAACATTAGGATGGACCATCCCACAACCTAAAATTTCTAACCATTTATTTCCTTCTCCAATAACAATTTTTTCATTTTCAATTTTATAACCGATATCTACTTCAGCTGATGGTTCGGTAAAGGGGAAATGGCTTGGTCTGAATCTCATTTTTACATTTTTGACTTCAAAGAATTCTTTAATAAAATAGTCTAAACACCCCTTTAAGTGTCCCATAGATATGTTTTTGTCAATGTGGAGACCTTCCAACTGATGAAACATTGGGGCATGAGTTTGGTCACTGTCACATCTGTAGGTTCTTCCAGGAACAATAATTTTGAATGGTGGTTTTCCATTAAGCATTGCTCTAATTTGCACTGGGGAAGTATGTGTCCGTAATAGCAGTTTTTTATTTTTTTCCAAATAAAATGTATCATGCATATCTCTTGCTGGATGGTCTTCAGGAGTATTAAGAGCTGTAAAATTGTTATACTCAGTCTCAACATCTGGTCCCTCTGCAACTGAAAAACCTATTTCAGAAAAGATAGAAGAAATCTCATCTATGACTTGTGAAACTGGATGTATTTTTCCCTGTCTGTAAGGTCTAATCGGTAAAGTTACATCAACTTTTTCATTTTTTAATTTATCATTTATTTCTGTATTTTTTATTTCAAAACTTTTTTGTTCAATCTGATTCGATAAATCATCTTTAATTTTATTTAATCTTGAAGCAAAATCCTTTCTCTTGTCTTGTTCCAATGAGCCAAGAGTTTTGAATTGTTGAGTAATTTGACCATTTTTTCCAAAAAACTCTGTTTTAATATTTTGTAAATCTTCTTTAGATTTAACAGAGTCAATTTTAGCATTAAAAATAGAATTTATTTTATCCAAATCACTCATTAGGTAATTGATTTTTTATATTAAAGTTTGCTTTAAATCAAAGACCCTTTTACCCAAGGGAGGATTGAACCTTTTTTACCACAGATTTAAAGGCTTCTGGATTGTTATAAGCCAATTCTGCTAAAACTTTTCTGTCTAATTTAATTTTTGATTTAGCTAAGCCATTAATAAATTTTGAATAAGTTAAACCTTCTGCTCTCACTCCTGCATTTATCCTTTGGATCCACAATGATCGAAATTCCCTCTTCTTTGTTTTCCTGTCTCGATAAGCGTATTGCATTGCTTTTTCCATAGCTTGACGTGCAATACGAATTGTATTTTTTCTTCTCCCATACTGACCTTTGACAGATTTTAAAACTTTTTTATGTTTTGCTCTGCTTACAACACCACGTTTTGTTCTAGCCATATTATCCCCTTAAGTTATATGGCATATACGATCTTACAATTTTTGAGTCTTGCTTTGTCATTATCGTAGTGCCCCTTTGTTTTCTAATTTGTGAATTTGTTCTTTTAATCATGCCATGACGTTTTCCAGCTTGAGGCATCTTGATTTTACCTGAAGCAGTAAATCTGAATCTTTTTTTTGCTGAGCTTTTGGTTTTTAATTTTGGCATAAATATCTCGGTTTTATATAGGCAATATCTAATCTTAGCAAGTCACTAATATGATTGATTTAAATGGGCTGAATAATCATCACCATTTGTTTGCCTTCAAATTTAGGCTGGCTTTCAACTTTTGCTATATCTTTTGTTTCCTCAATAATTTTATTCATTAATTCTTTACCTAGTTCTGTATGTTGCATTTCTCTTCCTTTAAATTTGACGGTAAATTTTACTTTATCTCCTTTTGTAATAAATTTTTTTGCATTTTTAATTTTAAAATTGTAGTCATGCGTTTCAGTGCCTGGTCTTAATTTTATTTCTTTTAATGACACAGTTTTTTGTTTCTTCTTAGCTTGATTGGCTTTTTTTTGTAAATCATACTTATATTTACCCATATCCATAATTTTACAAACGGGGGGATTTGTATTTGGTGATATTTCAATTAAATCTAGATCTTCTTGCTTAGCTAGCTCTATCGCTTTATTAAGTGGCATAGTACCAAGATTATTCCCTTCACTTCCAATGACTTGAACGTCTAACGCTTTAATTCGCTCATTAGCTCTTGGCCCTTGAGGTTTTGTTCTTCTTTGAAAATAATTTGGTTTTGAATTTGACACTTAATTTAAAGGCAACTTATTTAAATCTAACATATTTTTAATTAAATCTACTCTTTTAATAGTTTCTTGCTTATCGGAACCTAATTTTCTAATTGTAACTGTATCATTAGCGACTTCTTTCTTACCGCAAACAGCTATGTATGGAATTTTAGCAAGTGAATGCTCCCTTATTTTATAATTTATTTTTTCGTTCCTTAAGTCCATTTCGCATTTTATACCTTCTTTAAACAAATCTTCAAATAACTTTTTTACGTAATTATTGTTTTCTTCAGCTATAGCACATACTACTACTTGTGCTGGAGATAACCAAAAAGGTAATTTGCCAGCATAATTTTCAATTAAAATTCCTATAAATCTTTCAAGTGATCCGAATAAAGCCCTATGTAACATTACAGGAACTTTTTTATTACCATCTTTTGCTATGTATGATGCACCTAACCTACTTGGTAAATTCAAATCTACTTGTAGAGTACCACACTGCCAATCTCGGCCAATTGCATCTCTTAAAACAAATTCAATTTTTGGACCATAAAATGCTCCTTCGCCTTTATTAATTGTATATTTTAGTTCAGATCTTTTAATAGCAGTTAAAAGTGCTTCCTCAGATTTATCCCAAATGCTATCGTCTCCGACTCTCTTTTCTGGTCTATCAGAATATTTTAATATTACATCTTTGAACCCTAGGTCTCTATAAATTTCCAAAATTAAATTTGTAACTGTTAAAGACTCCTGAGTGATTTGGTCCTCAGTACAAAAAATATGAGCATCGTCTTGTGTAAAAGCTCTAACTCTTAATAATCCATGTAATGCACCTGATGGCTCGTATCTATGGACTTTTCCAAACTCTGAAAGTTTCAAAGGTAAATCTCTATAACTTTTAAGCCCCTGATTAAAAACTTGAACACAACCAGGGCAATTCATAGGTTTAACAGCAAATGTTTTTTCATCCGGTGTTTCAGAAGTAAACATATGCTCCCCAAACTTTTCCCAGTGACCTGATTTTTCCCATAATGTTTTATCTAAAAGTTCTGGGGTATTTATCTCTTTGTAACCTGCTAATCTTTGCTTGGTTCTCATGTATTCAACTAATCTTTGAAATAATAACCACCCTTTTTCATGCCAAAATACTGATCCGGGACTTTCCTCTCTGAAATGGAACAAATTCATTTCTTTTCCTAGTTTTCTATGATCTCTTTTTTCAGCCTCTTCAAGCCTATGAAGATATTCATCAAGTTCTTTCTTTGAACCCCAACAAGTACCATAAATCCTTTGTAACATCTCATTATTTGAATCCCCCCTCCAATAAGCTCCAGATACTTTTGTCAGTTTAAAGGCTTTACCTATTTTACCTGAAGAAGATAAATGTGGCCCCCTGCATAAATCGTGCCAAGTATCCCCATGATGGTAAATAGAAAGTTCCTCTTTTACAGGTATGCTTTCAATAATTTCAGCTTTATACTTTTCTCCAATTTTTTTAAAATGGGATATTGCTTTCTCTCTTTTCCATACTTCTCTTTTTGTTTTCACATCTCTATCAATGATTTCAGACATTTTTTTTTCAATTTTTTTTAAATCATCGCTTGTGAATGGTTCCTTCCTGGCAAAATCATAATAAAATCCGTTTTCAATTACTGGTCCAATTGTTACTTGTGTTCCTGGATATAATTCTTGTACCGCCATTGCCATTATGTGAGCTGCATCATGTCTGATTACATCTAAACCCTCTTTGTCTTTTGATGTGATGATTTTTACTTTTGAGTCTTTGTTAATTTCATGGCTCAAATCCTTGAGCTCTCCATTGACCTCCATTATTAAAGCAG
Source organism: uncultured Pelagibacteraceae bacterium (assembly GCA_902619495.1). Classification (GTDB taxonomy): domain Bacteria; phylum Pseudomonadota; class Alphaproteobacteria; order Pelagibacterales; family Pelagibacteraceae; genus Pelagilacustribacter. The sequence goes on along the minus strand of CACNEM010000002.1, from coordinate 75,836 downwards.
ATTTTTCAAGGGACTTACTAATTTTTTTTGTTAACTCAAATCCACTTATTGAGTTTGTAAATGAAATTTTTTTACCATCTAAAAGTTGTATTTGGGGCATTAATTTTTTAATAACTTTTTATATTCTCTTAAATTAGAATCACACATTACTTCAACATCAAATTTTTTTGTAATGTTTTTTCTACCCTCGTTTCCAATTAATTTCAACTCTTCTTGACTCAATTGAATAACAATATTTAAATATTTAGCAAGTTCTCTTGGATCATCGTGTTTGTATAAAAAACCTGACTTTTTATTCAAAATTGTTTCTTTTGATCCTCCAATGTTACTTGCTATAATTGGTTTACCCATGGATTGAGCTTCTACGGCTACGCGACCAAAAGCTTCTGGTTCAATTGAAGCAGAAACGACTACATCAGCTAAAGAGTAAGCTAATGGCATCTCATTACAGTGACTTATAAATTTAATCTTTTTAGTTAAACTATATCTTTCAACTAAGCTAAATAATTTTTTTGTATAAACTTTTCTACCTTGGTCAGAACCAAGTAAGATTGCTTGAAAATTAGTAAAATTATAGTCTTCTGATAAAATATTTAATGCTTCTATTAATTTTTCTTGGCCTTTCCAATATGTTAATCTCCCTGGCATTAAAATAATTATTTTATTAGCTTCTAAATTCCATTCTCGTTTCAATTTTTCTTGTTTTAAAATTGATATATTTTTTTGACTGAAGTAATCAACATTTATTCCTCGAAATATTACTCTTAATTTTTTTTTTTTATTCAAATATTCATTATAATTTTCGTTTATATGATTAAATATAAAATTAGATCCTGCGATTGTTAACTTCGATCTAAGCATAATGCTGTTGTAAAATTTTTTAAATCTATTTTTGTAATTGTAAGTACCATGAAATGTTGTAACAAGTTTTGTGTTAGTCAATAAACAAGCTATATAACAAGACCACGCTGGAGCTCTACTTCTTGCGTGAACAATATTAATTTTTTTTAGGAGTATATAAATTGATAATAAAATTACATTAAAAAGAATTATAATTGGATTTTTTGAATGAACAGGTAATTTAATTATTCCGACTTTTTTCTTTTTTACAAATTTTAGTAGCTCACCTCCTGAAGTAACAATATAAGAGCCGCATTCTTTCTCTGCAAGATAATGCGCTATATCATAACAACCAGTTTCTGCACCTCCATAACCAAGTTTAGGAATTACCTGTAAAACATTTATTTTAGTTGTCATCATCTTTATATATAATAACAATTAACTTATCGTTATATGAAAAAATTTAAGTACCTCAAAATTTCAAATACTAAAAAACTTAGATATTTAAACAATTATTTTAAAGAAAAACTATATATAATTTTTCTTCCAGGTTTTATGTCTGATATAGAGGGAAAAAAACCTCAAGCTCTTTTTAGATTTGCAAAAAAGAACAAATTAGGTTTTTTAAGTTTAGAATATTCTGGACATGGAAAATCCTCAGGGGTTTTCACAAAGGGAAACATTAGTATTTGGTCGAACGATACAAAAAAAGTAATAAACAAGATTGTAAAGAAAAATAACTTTATTTTAATAGGTTCTAGTATGGGGGCCTGGATTGCTCTAAATCAATTTAGATATTTCAAATCAAAAATCAGAGGGTTTATTGGAATAGGATCTGCTCCAGAATTTCTAACAAGACTGATGTGGGATAAATTTCCTAAAAAAACAAAAAAAGATTTACTAAAAAAAGGTAAAATTTTAATTAATAATGGAAATTACGAATATCCTATAACTTTACAACTAATTCGAGATGGGCAAAAAAATAAAGTTTTGAATAAAAAGATAAATTCCAAAATTAATGTCACAATGATACATGGTCAAAAAGATAACGTGGTGCCTGTTATTTTTTCAAGATATATACTTAAATTATTTACTAAGGCTGAAAAGAAAATGCTAATTATTAAAAATGGTGACCACAGTCTTTCAAATCGCGGCCAGTTAAAAAAGATAATTAAGGAATTAAATGTTATTATCAAAAATATAGCTTAAACCTTCTTTGTAAGACGGATATTTTAAATTATATTTGAAAGAAAATTTCATTTTTTTATTATCAACTTTTTTCGAGTCTTGGTAAAAATTTTTTAACATCTCGCTTTCAACTTCCTCCAGTTTGATAGGACTCGGTTTTTCTATTTTTAATAATTTTACGCCATAATCAACTACGTCATTTTGAGATGCTGGCTTATCATCACAAATATTATAAACTTCTTTGTTTTTGAAAAGACTAATTGACTTGAATAAAATGTTACCTATATCCTCAACATGAATTCTTGAAAAAAAGTGATTCTTTTTATTTATTAATTGTACTTTACCAAGTTTCAATCTTTTTAAAATATTGAACTCATTAGAATATATCCCGGCTAATCTAAATATTTGCAGAGGAAAATTTATTTTATTAGATAAACTTTTCCATGTGTTTTCCGCTTTTAATCTGTTGATACCATTTTGTGATGTTGGTTTAGTAATACTCTCCTCATTTACCCAATCTCCATGATGGTCTCCATATACGCTGGTTGCTGAAAGATAAGTAATCCATCTACAATTTTTCATATTTTCGAAATGTACATCCAGATAACTCGCGACTATATCTTTGCCGTTTATTGGAGGGATAGAAACTAAAATTAAATGTGCATCTTTTATTTTTTCTTTTATAGAACGATCAAATTTATCATTATTGAATAAATATGATTTTATTTTCAAATCGTATAATTCAATCTGATGAGTTTCTTGTCTAGAAGTTATACTTATATCTAAATCCTTTTTTTCAAGAATTAATTTTTTAACAAAACTTTCTGCAACTTGGCCAAAGCCAAAACAAAAGACTTTAAGTTTGCTCATTAACTTGCTCTCTTAACACTAGGATTTAAACTTATTGGATTTTCTAATTTATCGAGCATTTCTATTGGACAAACTTGTTTGAAATTTTTTATTTCAGAATCGAAATTTTTTAATATTCTTTTTGCTTTTTCAGAAAAAGTCTTAGTCTCAAATTCTTTAATGCTATCTTTTAAAAATTTTTTCCAATAGTCAGTCTCAACTTCCTGCCAAATAATTGATGTAGGATTAGCAAATTTTTCAAAGTCATTTTTTTCATCATAAATAAAAGCCATGCCTCCAGTCATTCCAGCTCCAAAGTTATCTCCTACAGGTCCTAATATAATCGCAGTCCCTCCTGTCATGTATTCGCACCCGTGTGCACCGCAGCCTTCTATAATTGCAAAGCTACCTGAATTTCTTACTGCGAACCTTTCCCCTGCTTGACCAGAGGCGTACAGTCTTCCAGATGTTGCCCCATATAAAACGGTATTGCCTATGATTATATTTTGATCAGCAGTTAAATTGCTTTTATCTGAAATCCTTACAATTATTTTTCCTCCTGATAGACCTTTTCCGACATAATCGTTACAATCACCTTCGACTGTAAGACATATTCCTTTTGTCAAAAATGCTCCAAGAGATTGACCGGCTGAGCCTGATAATTTTATATTAATAGTTTCATCATTAAGTTTTTCATTTCCATACTTTTTATAAATATGATGAGAAAGCCTAGTGCCAACTGATCTAAATGTATTTTCAATTTCATACTCAAAATTATTTTTACCTGAGATATTAATCTCATCTTTAATATCAGACCATATTTTTTCATCCAGGGTTTCGGGAACTTTATTAATATGATTATTTTTACAATATCTTAAGTTTTCACCTGGATCTGCCTGAACTAATAAAGGATTTAAATCTAAATCATCTAAATTTGAAGCACCTTTATTTACTTGAGATAATAAGTCAGAACGACCAATAATTTCGTTTATACTTTTAAAACCTAGTGAAGCCAAAATTTCTCTTACTTCAGTTGCTACAAATTTAAATAAGTTTTCAACTTTTTCTGGGGTGCCGGTAAATTTTTCTCTTAGGGTTGGATCTTGACTACACACACCTACTGGGCAAGTATTAGAGTGACACTGTCTAACCATTATACATCCCATAGCAACTAAAGATGATGTTCCCATACCATACTCTTCTGCACCCATCATTGCTGCAATCACTACATCTCTTCCAGTTTTTAATCCTCCGTCAGTTCTAAGTGTAACATTATGTCTTAAATTATTTAAAGTCAGGATTTGGTTTGCTTCTGTTAATCCCATTTCCCATGGTATACCAGCATATTTAATACTTGTTTGAGGACTAGCTCCTGTTCCTCCTGAGTGTCCAGAAATTAAAATAATATCAGCTTTTGCCTTTGCAACTCCGGCTGCAATTGTTCCGATCCCAGTAGAAGCAACAAGTTTAACACCAACCCTTGCTTTAGGATTTACTTGTTTAAGATCATAAATTAACTGGGCTAAATCTTCTATCGAATAAATATCGTGATGAGGAGGTGGTGAAATTAATGTAACACCGGGCGTAGAATGTCTTAATCTAGCTATTTCTTTAGTAACTTTAAATCCTGGAAGCTGACCACCCTCACCTGGTTTTGCACCTTGAGCAATCTTTATTTCAATTTCATTTGCATTATTAAGATAATCTACAGTAACACCAAATCTTGCAGAAGCAATCTGCTTTACCCTTGAATTTGCGCTATCGCCGTTTGGAAGAACTTTAAATCTTTTAGCATCTTCACCTCCTTCACCACTGCACGATGCGCCTTTGATTCTATTCATACCAGTTGCAAGAGTTTCATGTGCTTCAGCGGAAAGGGCGCCATGTGACATGCTCCCACTTCCAAATCTTTTTAAAATATTTTCAATCGGCTCAACTTCATTAACATTTATAGCTTTTTTTGGTTTTTTAAATTCTAAAAGATCTCTAATATTAATTGGCGGTAAATTATTTATGCCAGCAGAGTATTTTTTGTATTGTTCGTAAGATCCACTTCCTACGGCACTTTGTAAAAGATGAATTAATTTCCCTTGATACTGGTGATCTTCCCCGCTTTTTCTATACCTATAAAGTCCACCGATTGGCAGTGTGAATACATTTTTAGAATTAAACTTTGAATGTAATTCTTTAATTTTTTTCTCGATACCGATTACACCGATACCGGAAATTCTTGATGACATACCAGGAAAATAGTCTGAAACGATGCCTCTACTTAAACCAACAGCTTCAAAGTTGCATCCACCTCTATATGAACTAATTACTGAAATTCCCATCTTAGACATAATTTTTAATAGACCTGCATCGATTGATTTTTTAAATTTTACTACACAACTTTCAAAATCTGATTTGCCGAACAATTTTTTCTCAAATCTTTGATAAATACTATCTATAGCGAGATAAGGATTAATTGTAGTTGCACCAACACCTATTAAGACTGCAAAAGAATGGGTGTCCATAGCATCTGAACATTCAACGTTCAGAGAACAGTATCCTCTTAGACCAAGTTTTACTAGGTGAGAATGGACCGCTCCAACAATTAATATACTTGGAATACTAGCTTTTTGATTAGTAATATTTTTATCAGATAATATTAAACAAGTACTACCTTCTCTTACAGATGTTTCTGCCTCTTCTCTTATTTTTTCTATTCTGTCTTTTAAAGATGAATTTATATCAAATGTGCAGTCAATAACTTTTGTTTTCTTAGAAAAAAATTTTTTAAATTTCTTAAATTGAGAATTAGTTAGCACTGGACTATCTAAAACATAAATGTTTTCCTCAGTTAAGTTATCAAAATCCAAAATATTACCTAAATTACCGAATCTCGTTTTCAAACTCATTACTTTATTTTCTCTTAAGGAGTCGATAGGAGGGTTTGTAACTTGACTAAAATTTTGTCTAAAATAATGTGATACAGGTCTAAAATGACTTGATAATACAGCAACAGGTGTATCATCTCCCATTGAACCGGAAGCCTCTTTTCCTTCTTCTGCCATTGGATGAAGAATTAATTCAAGATCTTCAATACTCATCCCCGACAAATATTGTCTTTTTCTTAATTCTTCATTTATAAAACTTGGTTTTTCATTTTCACTAGAAATTTTCTTCTCTAGATCAATAATTTGTTTGCTATATTTTTTATAATCTTTGGCTAATAAATCTTTAATAGCTTTATCTTTATATAATTTTCCTTTTTTGAGATCTATCGCAATAATTTGACCCGGTCCTAGTTTTCCTTTTTCAATAATCTTTTCTTCAGAAATTTTTATCATTCCGGTTTCTGAACCTGCAAAAAATAAATCATCAGAGGTAATAGTATATCTTAGGGGTCTAAGTCCATTTCGATCTGATGAAGCTAAAACCCATTTTGCATCTGTCGCACAAATAGCAGCCGGTCCATCCCAAGGCTCGATAGTACTATTTAAGAAATTAAAAAGGTCTTGATGATTCTTTGGAACAGTTTTGCTTCTCTTAGACCAGGCATCTGGGATCATCATTAATTTAATTAAAGGTGCAAGTTTTCCAGAATGCACCAAAAGTTCAAAAACATTATCAAGAGCTCCAGAGTCAGAGGAACTTCGTATAACTGGTTTGAGATCCTTAACATTTTTGAACAAAGAGCTAGACATGTCTTGTTCGTGAATTTTCATCCAATTAATATTTCCTTTAAGAGTATTAATTTCACCGTTATGAGCCAAAGTTCTAAATGGCTGAGCTAGATCCCAACTTGGAAAAGTATTTGTAGAATATCTTTGGTGAAATACCGCAAATCTTGAAGTAAGTTTTTTATCATTAAGATCTGGATAAAACTCGGACAACATTTCAGCTAAGAACATGCCTTTGTACACAATCGATCTAGAGCTGAATGAACAAATATAAAATTCTTTTAATTGACTATCTCTTGCTATTTTCTCAATTTTTTTTCTTGTTTCAAAAAGATCTCTTTCAAGATCATTTGTTTCTAAATTATCATTTTTTTTAAACATTACCTGAGCAATTTCAGGTCGACTCTGGTCTGCAGTTTTACCAAGAACACTAGAATTAATTGGAACTTGTCTCCATCCATATATATAGTAGTTTCCTTCAAGTAATACTGACTCGATTATCTCTCTACATTTCTCTTGCTCTGAATAATCAGTTCTTGGTAAGAAAACCATACCTACACAAATTCTTTTTTGATCATCCAGTGTATGGCCAGTAGCTAAAATTTTTTCTTTAAAAAAATCTGGAGCAATTTCAATTTGTATTCCAGCTCCATCACCTGATTTTCCATCTGCGTCTACGGCACCTCTATGCCAAATGGCTTTGAGCGCTTCTATACCATACTCAACAACTTTTCTAGATTTTTTTCCATTTGTAGAAGCAATTAATCCTACACCGCAAGCGTCGTGCTCCATATCAGGATTATAGTTAAATGTTTTTTGTAAAAGTAATTTATTTTTTTTATAGTTACTCACTTAAGCTGCCTCTTCAGATTTGACCTTACTAATTTTTAACTTTAAGTATTTTTCTATTTGTGCTGCTGCATCTCTACCATCTCTAATAGCCCAGACCACTAAAGATGCTCCTCTGACAATATCTCCTGCAGCAAACACTCCATCTAAATTTGTTTGCATAGATTTTAAGTCAATTTTGATCGTTCCCCATTGAGAAACTACTAATTCGTCGGCATTAAATAATTTAGGTAAATTTTCTGGATCAAATCCTAAAGATTTAATTACTAAATCTGCTTTTATTTTGTAATCCGAACCAATATCTATTTCAGGTCGTCTTCTGCCTGATGAGTCTGGTTCTCCGAGTTTCATTTTAACGACTTCTACAGCTTCAACTTTCATGTTACCTAAAAACTTTTTTGGACTTGTTAGCCAAACAAATTCTACTCCTTCTTCAATGGCGTTTCCAACTTCCCTAGCTGAGCCTGGCATATTTTCTCTATCTCTTCGATACAAACATTTTACTGACTTCGCTTTTTGTCTTACAGATGTTCTCACGCAATCCATAGCTGTGTCTCCACCACCGATTACTATCACATCTTTTCCCTCAGCGTTTAAAGTTCCATCATCAAATAACTCTACTTTATCACCTAATCCTTTTCTATTTGAGGCAGTCAAAAATTCCATTGCAGGAAAAATATTTTTAAGATTTTTTCCTGGAATATCGATTTCTCTTGCTTTGTAAACTCCTGTAGCTATTAAAATTGCATCGTGTTTATTTTTTAAATCGTAAAGTGTTTTATCTTTACCAACTTCGAAGTTTTGAATAAATTTTATACCACTATCTTTTAAAAGTTTTGTTCTTCTCTCTACGACAAATTTTTCAAGTTTAAAGTTTGGTATTCCGTAAATTAAAAGCCCACCTGGCCTATCGTATCTATCATAAATTGTTACCTGATAACCTGATTTCCTAAGTTCTTCAGCACAAGCCATTCCTGCAGGACCTGCTCCGATAATACCTATTGATTGTTTAAGTTCTTTTTTTACTTTGATTGGTTTTACCCAACCTTTCTCCCAAGCAGTATCATTTATATATTTTTCTACTGATCCTATAGTGACAGTTCCATGACCAGATTGTTCTATTACACAATTCCCTTCGCAAAGTCTGTCTTGAGGACAAATTCTTCCACAAACTTCTGGCATGTTATTAGTGCTTTGAGATATTTCATATGCTTCTTTTAATCTTCCCTCAGCTGTAAGTTTAAGCCAATCTGGAATATTATTACTTAATGGACAGTGAATTTGACAAAAGGGAACTCCGCATTGTGAACATCTGCTAGATTGCTCTTTTGCTTTATCAGTAATAAATTCATTGTATATCTCATTAAAGTCACCCTTTCTATTGGATGTACTTCTTTTAACCGGTGTTTCCTGTTTTACATCAACGAACTGGAGCATTTTTTTTTTCATAAGCAAGTCAAAATAGTTAAGTATTCTTATAATTAATAGAAATAAAAGGTCAATAGTAATTACCTAAAATTTATAATTCCTTTATTTTTAATGATATTTTTTGCATACCTGTTATGCATTTCAGAATGTCATTAAAAAAACATCCTTCACCTTTAATTCTTAAAAATGCTTGAAATCCTGATTCTTTCTATAATTCAAGGTGTTACTGAATTCTTGCCAATAAGTTCATCTTCCCACCTAATTATAATTTCAGAATATTTAAAATTTAATGAGCAAAATCTTTCTATAGATGTAAGTGTACATATTGGTTCGTTTATTGCTGTAATTACTTATTTTTACAAAGATATTATTAACTTTATATATAACAAGGAGCTTTTTTTTAAAATATTAGTTTCATCGTTACCAGTGATAATTTTTGGAATAATTTTAATAGAAACTAACTTAATTGATGCTCTTAGAAATATAAAAATAATTGGAATGATGACCTTAATTTTTGGAATTTTACTTTTTATAAGTGATAAGTTCAAACTTAATAAAAATATAAATAATGATTTTACATTCAAGACTGCAATAATAATTGGATTATGTCAGATATTATCATTAATACCCGGAGTCAGTAGATCAGGTATAACTATAACAGCAGCTAGATTACTTAATTTTAAAAGATTCGATGCAGCTAAGATTTCTTTTTTGCTCTCTATTCCAACCTTAGGAGCTGTTTCAGTATTTGGTGTAAAAAATATTATTTTTAGTGGAGATTTAAACTTTTCTACTCTTAATTTATTTTCTATAACTTTTTCATTTATTTTTTCATTAATTACAATTAAATATTTTTTAAATTATATTAAAAGTTTTAGCTTAAGCTTATTTGTTATTTATAGGGTTATTTTAGGAATTATTCTTTTAACTTTAGCTTACTCACAATACTAAAGTAAGAAATATCAAAATAATGAAAACTATAATAAAAAAGATAATTACAGATTTTTGCAAAGAAACATTGCTTAAAAGTTTCATAATGAAGTTTTATAATTTTTTAAATAAATTTCAAGAAAATAATGGTGCGCCTGCTAGGATTTGAACCCAGAACCTCCTGGTCCGTAGCCAAGCGCTCTATCCAGTTGAGCTACAGGCGCATAGTTTGTTATATAAACAAATTATCGTTGAAGATAAACAAATAATATTTAATATAAATAATAATGTACTCTTATCTCACAAAAATTACAGATAAATCTACTATTATAAATTTACTTTTTTCTACTCTGATATTTAGTTTTATAGCTGGAAATTTAGTTGTAAATTTAAATTTAGCATTGATTATTCTAGTATCTTTTTTCTTCTTCGGGAAAAAAATCTTTACACATAAATTAGATTTAATCGATAAAATGATAATTTTATTTTTCTTTTATACTTTATCTTTAACTTTAATTAAAAATATTGATTATAAACTCAACAATTTTACTGATGACTTTGAAATTTTTTTAAAGTCTATTTTATTTATAAGATTTTTAATATTTTATTTTATAATAAAGTTTTTAATAAAAAATGATTTATTAAGTTTAAAGATATTTTTTATTTCATCATCATTTGCTGTTTTATTTGTTGCCCTTGATATAATTTATCAATTTATTTTTGGCCAAGATATCTTTGGATTTGAAGGTATTGAAAGAAGATTATCTGGTCCTTTTGGAGATGAAATTATTGCTGGATCTTATATTCAAAGATTTTCTCTGTTTGCATTATTTATCTTGCCAATTTTTTTTAATCTTAGAAAGAAGTACATCCAGTATTTTTTAATAGCGCTCTTAATTTCTATACTTCTAATTTCTTTGGTTCTTGCAGGTAATAGAATACCGCTTTTACTTTTTGTGACTTTGATATTTTTAATCTCTATTTTTGAAAAAAATTTAAGAAAATTTTTTCTTCCTTTTTTAATTATTGGTCCAGCAATTATATATTTAATTTCATCTGAAAAAGATTCAGTTTTTTTTCATCTATCTAATTTTAAAACAAAAACTTTACAAATTTTTTCTATTTTATCACCGGATAACATCTTAACTGAAAAGGAGGCTAAAGAAATTTATACTCCTGAAGATATGTTTTACACATTTGAATTTAATGGAAAGAAATATAAACTTGGTAATACACATCTTAAAGAATTTAATTTTGGAGTTATCTCATGGCAGAAAAATAAATATTTTGGTGGGGGTATGAAATCTTTAGGTATAACATGTATTAAGAATAAGTTTTTAAATTGCAGTAGTCACCCACATAATTACTATTTGGAAATTTTAGCAGTTTTAGGATTATTGGGTTTTACTTTAATATTTATTTTATTTAGTCTGCTTTTCTATAAAACTTTTTTAAAAAAATATTTTTTTAATTCTTATTTAAACGATTATAGTCTAATTACCCCTTTTATATTTTTATTTTTTGCAGAAATATTTCCACTGAAGAGCACTGGAAGTTTTTTTACTACTTCCAACGCTACTTATATTTTCTTAATTTTATCAATTTTAGTATCATTATCTCAAAAAAAAATTCGTTGAATAACATGATTTACAAATATAAATTATTAAAATGAAATCAAATGAAATAATCATCACGTCTGCTTTAAGAACAGCTGTTGGTTCATTAGGGAAATCATTAAAAGATATATCTGCTGATGAATTAGGCTCACATGTAATTCTAAATGCCTATAAAGACTCAAAACTAAAAGTAGACGAAATTGATGAAGTGATTATGGGACAAGTTTTGACCGGTGGCGCAGGTCAAAATCCTGCACGTCAAGCATCCATAAAAGCCGGCATACCAAAAGAGAAACCGGCTTATGTAGTTAATCAAGTTTGTGGATCAGGGATAAGATCTGTAGTTTCAGGATTTCAAAGTTTGCAAGCCGGAGACTCAAAAATAATTATTGCGGGAGGCCAAGAAAACATGTCTTTAGCTCCTCACGCAATAAATATTAGAAGTGGAAAAAAATTAGGAGATGCTGAGTTAATTGATACTATGATTAAGGACGGGCTTTGGGATGCTTTTCATGGTTATCATATGGGTAATACAGCAGAAAATGTCGCTGAAAAATTTCAAGTTACTAGAGAAGAACAAGATAAATTTGCTTTAAATTCTCAAGAGAAAGCTATTAATGCTCAAAAGCAGAATAAATTCAAAGACGAAATTATTAATTTTAAGATTAAATCAAAAAATTCGGAGATTGACTTTAACAAAGATGAGCATCCACGAGAGGCGGTTAGTTTGGAGGTGTTATCAAGATTAAAGCCTGTTTTTAAAAATGATGGTACAGTGACAGCTGGTAATTCATCTGGAATTAATGATGGTGCTGCTGCTGTAACTCTTATGATCGGTGAAGAAGCAAAGAAACATGATGTTAAAAAACTTGTTTCTATAAAATCTTGGGCTAGCTGTGGTGTTGATCCAGCTTTAATGGGAACAGGACCTATCCCTTCATCAAAAAAAGCATTAGACTTAGCAGGTTGGTCTGTAAAAGATGTTGATCTTTTTGAAATTAATGAGGCATTTGCCGCTCAAAGTTTAGCTGTTTTAAAAACGCTCTCTATACCAGAAGAAAAAGTAAATGTTAATGGAGGTGCAATAGCTTTAGGCCACCCAATTGGAGCTTCTGGAACCAGGATTCTTGTTACTCTCATTCATGAAATGATTAAAAGAGACGTAAATAAAGGTTTAGCGACTCTTTGTATCGGTGGTGGAATGGGTATTGCAATGTGTATTGAAAGATAAAATATTATCTTTTAATGGAATTACCTATAGTAAATCATCCTGATTATGTCGCAAAAATAAATGATGATAACAAATTTCCTATAAAAAAATTTGGTGCATTGGCAAATCATTTATTAGAAAAAAAAGTTGTAAATAAATTTCATATTCCAAAAGAATGTTCTGTAGAAACAATGAAAACCTCTCATTCTTTAAAGTATATTAATGATATTAAAAATAAAACCCTTGATATTAAAGCGCAGAAAAAGATTGGTTTTCCAATTAACGATAGTGTAGTGAGAAGATCTTTTGTTGCTACAGGAGGAACAGTTCTGGCGAGCAAACTTGCGTTAGAGTCAAGACTTGCTTGCAACACTGCCGGCGGCAGTCATCATGCCACTTTTGATTTCGGGGCAGGATATTGTGTTTTTAATGACACTGCTGTTGCAGCAAATTATTTGAAAAACAAAGGATACTCAAAAAAAATCTTAATATTAGATCTAGATGTGCATCAAGGTAATGGGAATTCAGAAATATTTCAAAACGATAAAGATGTTTTAACTTTTAGTATGCATTGTGCTTCAAATTATCCCGCAAAAAAATCTAAAAGCGATATAGATATCGAGCTTTACGATAATATGGAGGATAATGAATACATTAACATTTTAAACAAAAATCTTAAAGAGCTGAACAATAACACTTATGATTTTGTTTTCTATGTAGCAGGAGTTGACATTCATCATGAGGATAGACTTGGTAAACTAAAAATAACTGATGAAGGTATTAATAAAAGAGATCAAATAGTTATTGAAAACTTTTATTCAAAAAATATTCCATTATGTGGTGTGCTTGGTGGTGGTTATAATAAAAGCTTTGAAAAACTTATAGAGCTTCACTCAATGCTACACAAAAATTGTGCAGAATATTTTTGATGGTCTTGACTTTAGATGGACTAAACTTAGGGACTAAAGTCAAGACTTGAACTAAAATTAATTGTTTTTAAGCTTTAAGATAATAATTAAAACTGACGCGCTACAATTTTAACTGCGGCAGTTTCTCAAAAAATTGAAGAGACTCAGGGTTAGCAATCGCCTCTTTATTATTGATTTTTTCACCATTTATTATTTGTCTTACTGCTAACTCTACAATCTTTCCACTTTTTGTCCTTGGAATTTCTGGAACTTTAATGATTATTGCAGGAACGTGCTTGGGAGAACAGTTTTTTCTTATCTTAGATTTTATAAATTTTATTTTTTCATCATCTATTTCCTGATCATTTTTAGTTGTAATGAACAAAATAATCCTTACATCATCATTAAAGTCTTGACCAACAACTAGTCCTTCAGTGATAAAATCTATATCCTCAACTTGTTGGTAGATTTCAGAAGTTCCAATTCTTACTCCTCCAGGGTTTAATGTAGCATCAGATCTACCACGCATAATAAATCCATTTTTATCAGTTCTCTCAATAAAGTCTCCGTGGTGCCAAATGTTTTCAAATCTTGTGAAGTAAGCTTTGTGATATTTTTGACCATCGTTATCTCCCCAAAACTTAATTGGCATAGAAGGAAAAGGTTTTTTAACAACTAGTTCTCCTTTTTCTCCATCCTCGGTACTTTTCCCATCATCGGTGAAAACATCTATATCGATCCCCAAACTTTGTCCTTGAATTTCCCCTTTATGAACATTTGAAAAAAGATTTCCAAGCACTAAACATCCAACTAAATCTGTTCCTCCAGCAATTGAAGCGAGGTGGACATCTTTCTTAATATTATCGTATACATATTTAAAACTCTCTTCTGCTAAAGGAGAACCAGTTGAGGTTATAATTTTAATAGATTTTAAATCTAAATTTTTACTATTATACTTTTCATTCTTTAGATGATCTATATATTTCGCGCTTACACCAAATAGATTAATTTTTTTATTTTGACAGTATTCAAGAAGTACGTCTATCTTAGGATAAATAGGAGCTCCATCATAAAGAAAAATTGATGATCCTATTGCTAATCCTCCAACTAGCCAATTCCACATCATCCAGCCTGTTGTTGTGTAATAAAATAGTTTCTCATTTTCTCTAATATCGCAATGAAGCATAAACTCTTTGTTATGTTCAATTAATACATTTCCTGATCCGTGTGTAATACATTTTGGTTTTCCGGTGGTTCCACTAGAGAAAAGAATATAAATAGGATGATTAAATTCAAACCTTTCAAAAGTTTCATCTGACTCAATATTTAAAGCATCTTCAAAATCGATAAAATTTTTTAAGTTTTCTTTTTCATTTTTGTAATAACTATAAACTATTACTTTTTCAATCGATGGGATTTGTTTAATCACTTCATCAACTTTATCTAAAATATTAATTTTTTTTCCATTATAAAAATAATAATCACTTGTAATTAAAACTTTTGGCTCAATTTGTTTAAATCTATCAACCACACCTTGAACTCCAAAATCTGGGGAACACGATGACCATATAATCCCATTTTTAGCACAGGCTAAAAAACTGATTATGGTTTCTATTTTGTTCGGTACATACGCAGCAACTCTATCACCTTTTTTTAAACTCAGCTTTTTAAGATAATTAGAAAGTTTACAAACCTTTTCATATAAATTATTCCAAGTTATATATTCTTCAAAACCTTTTTCAGACAAAAAGTTTATAGCGATATCATTTGATTTTTTCTTAAGAATATTTTCTGCATAATTTAGTTTTGAGTCTGGAAAAAATTTTGATTTGTTAAAAACTTTATCTTTTTGAATTATTACTGATCCTTTGTCTCCTATAATTTTTGAGTAATCCCAAAACTTTGACCAGAACTCTTCTGGATTTTTTACTGACCATTGCCACAATTCTTTAAAATTGCTTGAGGATTTGAAATTTATATAATGACAAAAATCTTGTAAGATAGAGTCCTCTTTTAACTTCTTAGAAGGTTGCCAGAGAGGTTTATTCATAAGAACTAACTTAGCTTTTATGAAATTATTTTAATATATATTTTTTTAGAAGAAATTTCTGAACAATATGACCTTGATTGCCTCTAATTTCCTTCTTTTTGAACAAAAAATTAATTAACCATTTCATACTTAATAGAAGCATTCAGACATGACAAAAAGTGGCAAAAAATGTGTCAAAAATTGAACTATTCAACTTATGAGCGCTATTCTTTCTAGTTTATTATTCAATAACTTTTTTATATGTTCCAACCAGTTTATAATAGAGTTATGGCTCAGAATATTTCAGTTCCAGATATAGGTGATTTTAAAGACGTTGAAGTAATAGAAATTTTAGTCAAACCTGGCGATCAAATAAATAAAAATGATCCTATAGTTACCATTGAAAGTGATAAATCTAGTGTAGAAATTCCATCTCCTTCAGCTGGCCTAATCAAAGATTTAAAAGTAAAAATAGGAGATAAAGTATCTGAGGGAAGCTTATTAGCAACTATTGAAAATGGTCAAGCACCTTCTTCACCAAAACAAAAAATAAGAAAAGAAGCTGTGAAAGAGGAGGTAGCTAAAGAGCAACCAAAATCTAATGGTAACTTAAATCCTGTAAAACAAGTTAAAAAAGTTTTTGCAGAACCGGCTTCAAAGGATGACATTGATCCAGTTGAAACGAATGAATGGATAGAGTCATTAAACTCTGTAATTGAGTCTGATGGAGCACCAAGAGCAAGCTATCTGTTAAATAAAGTAATTGATCAAGCTTATAAATCTGGATTAGTTTTACCTGATACAAGAACAACGCCATATATAAATACTATTCCACCCGAGGCAGAAGCTAAATCCCCGGGTGATCAAAATATTGAAAAAAAATTAAGAGCAATTATTAGATGGAATGCCGCTGCCATGGTTGTAAAAGCTAATAAAAAAAGTTCTGAACTAGGCGGACACATTGGAACTTTTGCGTCAGCAGCAACATTGTATGATGTTGGTATGAATCATTTTTGGAGAGCAAAAAATAATAAATTTGGTGGAGACTTAGTATATTTTCAAGGTCACTCTGCACCAGGTATGTACGCAAGAGCTTTTTTGGAAGGACGACTCTCTGCAAAACAATTAGATGGATTTAGACAAGAGGTTGGTAAAGATGGTCTATCATCTTATCCTCACCCTTGGTTAATGCCCGACTTTTGGCAGTTTCCAACAGTGTCGATGGGTCTTGGTCCTATCATGGCAATTTATCAAGCTCGGTTCTTAAAATATCTAATCAATAGAGGTTTAGTCAAAGATGAGGGTAGAAAAATTTGGGTATTCTTAGGAGATGGAGAAATGGATGAGCCGGAGTCTATGGGAGCAATCGGTTTAGCTGCAAGAGAAAAATTAGATAATTTAATATTTGTAATTAATTGTAACCTTCAAAGACTCGATGGGCCTGTTAGAGGTAATGGAAAAATTATTCAAGAGCTCGAAGGAAGTTTTAGAGGAACGGGCTGGAATGTGATCAAAGTTATTTGGGGATCTTATTGGGATAAACTTTTGATGAAAGATAAGTCTGGCCTTCTTGTGAAAAGAATGAATGAATGTGTTGATGGAGAGTACCAAGCCTTTAAAGCAAAGGATGGTTTATATGTTCGGGAAAAATTCTTTGGTAAGTATCCTGAATTAAAAGAAATGGTATCTACTATGACGGATAAAGACATTTGGAGATTAAATAGAGGAGGCCACGATCCTCATAAGGTTTACGCTGCATACCATTCAGCAATGCAGCACACTGGTTCTCCAACTGTTATTCTTGCAAAAACAATTAAAGGTTATGGTATGGGAAAATCTGGTGAAAGTATAAATACAACCCACCAACAAAAAAAATTAGATGAGGAGGATTTACTTTATTATAGAGATAGATTTGGTGTTCCTCTTACTGATAAGCAGGTAAAAAATATCGAATATTACAAACCAGATGAGAACTCTGAAGAAATGAAATATCTAAAAGATCAAAGGTTAAAGCTTGGTGGTTTTATTCCAGAAAGATCATCATTTGCAAAACAAATTAAAGCTCCACCTAAAGAAATTTTCGATAATTTTATGAAATCTACAGGAGATAAAGAAATGTCAACTACTATGGCATTGGTTAGAATGCTCACAGCTTTACTTAGAGATAAAAATATATCACCAAGATTAGTTCCTATTATTCCAGACGAAGCAAGGACATTTGGTATGGAGGGATTTTTCCAAAAGATAGGAATATATGCGCATGAAGGTCAAAAATATGAGCCGGTAGACTCAGAGCAGTTAAGTTCTTATAGGGAAGATAAAAGTGGCCAAGTATTAGAAGAGGGAATAAATGAGTCAGGAGCAATGTCATCTTGGATTGCAGCTGGTACATCTTACACAAATCATGATTTAGAAATGATACCAATATATATCTTTTACTCTATGTTTGGTTTTCAGAGAGTTGGTGACTTAGCCTGGGCTGCAGGAGACTCACAAGCAAGAGGTTTTTTAATCGGAGCTACTGCTGGCAGAACGACTTTAGCAGGTGAAGGCCTTCAACACCAAGATGGTCATAGTCATTTATTAGCATCAAATATTCCAAATTGTATAAGTTATGATCCTACGTTTGCTTATGAAATGGCTGTAATATTGAGAGATGGACTAAAAAGAATGCATGAGAAAAAAGAAAACATTTTCTATTACATTACAGCAATGAATGAAAATTATTCTCACCCAGAAAAACCAAAAGACTCCGATGAAGGAATTTTAAAGGGAATGTATTTATTTAAAGAAAATAATAATAAGAATAAAACTAAAGTGCAGCTTTTAGGATCAGGAACAATTTTAAGAGAAATAATTGCTGCAGCAGAAATTCTATCCAAAGATTTCGGTATAGACTCTGATGTTTGGAGCGTTACAAGTTTTAACGAACTAAGAAGAGATGGAATGGAGACAGAAAGATGGAATCTTCTTAATCCAGATGAAAAAAGAAAAAAATCTTATGTACAAAAATGTTTATCAAAAAGAGATGGGCCAATTGTTGCTGCATCCGATTATACAAGATCATTTTCTGATCAAATAAGACCATATGTTGAAAAACCGTTTTACTCTTTAGGCACAGATGGTTATGGAAGAAGTGATACAAGAAAAAATCTAAGAAAATTTTTTGAAGTCGATAAAGAACACATAGTTGCTTATACTTTAAGTGCCCTAGCAAAAGAGCAATTAATTGAAACTAAAAAAGCTGAGAAAGCGATTAAAAAATTTAAGATTGATAAAGATAGAGATTTTCCATCTAATTTATAAATATGGCTAGTACAAAAATTTTAGTTCCAGATATGGGTGACTTCAAGGATGTAGAGATTATTGAAGTTCTAGTCAAAGAGGGTCAACAAATAAAAAAAAATGATTCTCTTATTACATTGGAAAGTGACAAATCGAGTGTTGAGGTACCATCAACGCACGAGGGAGTTATTGAAAAAATAAATATTAAAGTAGGCGATAAAGTTAATAAAGGAGACTTAATTCTTAATCTGAATGTAGAGAGTGCTACTGAGGAAAAAAAAGAAGCAGTAAGTGAGCAAAAAAAAGAAGAAAAGACAGAAATAAAAGAGATCAAACCCCAGAAACCAAAGGAAATTATTCCTATAGCGCCTACATCACAATTAGGTAGTAAGTCAGCTAGTCCAAAAGTTAGAAAATTTGCTAGAGAGTTAGGTGCCAATGTAGTTGAAATACCTGGTTCTCAAAGAGGTGGTAGAGTTTCCGAGGAAGATGTAAAAAATTTTGTAAGATCTCAGGTTACAGTCAGCGGTGGAAAAATAGAAAAGAAAGTTCATAAAGAAGAGTACCCACACGAAGAGTTTGGTGAAATCGAACTAAAAGATATACCAAGAGTTAAAAGATTATCTGGTCCTCACTTAGTAAGATCTTGGACTGAAATTCCCCATGTAACACAGCATGATGAAATTGATATAACAGAAATGGAGCAATTTAGATCATCATTATATGATTACTATACTGGTGAGAAAATAAAAGTGACACCTCTTGCTTTTATCGCAAAAGCACTTGTCAGTGCTTTGAAGAAATTTCCAAATTTTAATGCTTCAATTGATAGTGTTAACGACAAAATCATTTATAAAAAATATTTTCACGTTGGTTTTGCAGTAGATACTCCTCACGGTCTTATGGTGCCTAAAATAAGAGATGTTGATCAAATGAGCATAAAAGAAATCGGAAGTGCTTTAAGGAAAACAAGTAGACTATGTAGAGATTTAAAAATTGATAAAAAGGAATTTTTTGGCGGGTCGATGACGATATCAAGCTTGGGTGGCATTGGAGGAACTTTCTTTACCCCAATTATAAATCCTCCTGAAGTCGCAATACTTGGAGTCGGAAAAAGTTTCGACAGGTTAGTAAAAGTTAATGACAAGTTTGTTTCAAGAAAAATTTTACCTATTTCACTCTCATACGATCATAGAATAATTGACGGCGCGGAGGGTGCTAGGTTCTGCGTTTATCTAGGGAAATGTCTTGGCAAGGACTTCGCTTTTAAACTTGCCGTTTAATCAATTATAAAATAGTACAAGGCATGAATAAAAAAGTTTTCTCTCTTATTTGTGCTATCAGTTGTTCTTTAATTTGGGGTTCAGCTTTCGTCGCTCAAGATATGGGAATGGATTATAATGGACCATTTACTTTTACTTTCGGCAGGCTCTTTCTTGGATTTCTTACGCTAATCCCATTTTTATTTATTTTCGAATATAAAAAGGTTAATTCAATAATTTTTAAAAAAATTAATATTTTAAATCTATTGCTCATTGGATTTCTTCTTTCAATGGGTAATGTTTTACAGCAGTATGCCCTAATTTATACAGATGTAGCTAATACAGCAGTGTTTACAATTTTTTATGTAATTTTAGTTCCATTTGTTGCTTACTACTTTTTTTCAAAAAATATTCATAAATCTGTTTGGCTGTCTATTATTATTTGTTTATTTGGAGGTATACTTTTAACTGAGTTCGATAATATTCAAGTAAGAATAGGAGATAGTATTGCAATTTTTAATGCATTATTTTGGGCGTTCCATATAGTTTTTATTTCAAAATTTTTGAGAATATTTAATTATCCAATTACTATTGCATGTCTTCAATGCTTAATTGCATCTATATTTGCACTGATCCCAGCTTTTGTTTTTGAAAGCGTTAAATTTTCAAATATGGTTTTAGATGGAAAAGAGATGTTATACGCTGGAATTCTCTCGAGTGGAGTAGCCTTTCTTCTTCAAATTTACGGACAACAAAATCTTTCTCCAGCGCCTGTAGCTATTATATTTTCTCTTGAAGGTGTATTCGCTTCAATTTTCGGATGGATAATTTTAAGCCAGTTTCTTAACGAAATAAAAATTATAGGAATAATTCTTATTTTATTTGCAGTTATTTTTTCACAATTAGCTCCGTTATATGATAAAAAAAAGTATGGACGAGTCTAATCAAGGGTTTATGAAACATCTTGGCGGGTTAGAGCTAAAAAAAATTAGCGATACTCAATATGAGTTTACAGTAGAAGTTAAAGAAATACATTTAAACACTGGAAAAATTGCACATGGTGGTTTTCTCTCCACTATAGCAGATACTGGTATGGGAACGGCTGCTCACAGAGTTGCTGGGGACAAGCGATGTGTAACAATAAATTTGGATATGAAATTTATCTCAGTAGGCCAACTTGGTGATAAACTTATTGGGAAAGTGAAAATATTAAAAAAAACTAAAACACTGGTTTTTATTTCTTGTGAAATTTTTAATTCAAGCGACATAGTTGCCTCTGCAAGTGGTACTTGGAAAATACTACAATAGTATTTAATGAAATCAAAAACTGTCCTCGTTTCAATTTTATTTATTTTTATTTCAATTAAAAGTGCATCCGCAAATTTTTTTAAAAATATTACAGATTTAATAGATAACAACTACGAAAGTCTTAGATATGGTATTTCTGTAGCTGATGTTGATAACAACGGCACTTATGAATTTATAGTAGCTGGCTTTGGAAGTGAAAATTTAGGATTGTCATACAAAAATAATAAACTAATTAATATTGTAAATGATACTAAATTTGCAGATAAAAGAAGTTTTACTATTGGTGTAGCTGCTTGTGATATTGATTCTGATGGGTACGAAGAGATTTATTTTTTAAATACTGATACTTATAGTGGTGAAAAAAAATATTCCGACCGATTAATAGATCTAAAAAATACAAAATTTTTTGATATTTTTGAACAAAGGAAGAATCAAAAAGATTTAAACTTTACAGCTGGTCGTTCCGTTGTTTGTGTTGATAGAAACGGAAATGGAAAATATGGTATTTATGTTGCTAATTATGGTGGCCCAACAAGATTTTATGAAAAGTTTAAGGGAAGAATAAAAGATAGGGCAGCAGAGTTCGGCTTGGATAAAATTACTGGGGGAAGAGCAGTTGTTGCTGGACATATATTATCAAACAATATTGATATTTTCGCAGCTAATGAAAGAGGTGTTAACTTTTTGTACAAAAACGTTGATGGTACTTTTTATGATGTGGCATCAGGGTACAATGTTTTAGATCCTTATGAAAATGGAAGAGGAACTGCGTTAAGTGATATTTTGTACAGAGGTCAATTAGATATTGTTAGTGGAAATTGGGATGGAGAACACCGTATTTTTATAAAGAAAGAAAACTCTTTTAAAGACATTGCCGATAGCAATTTTAAAAGGCCATCTAAAATTCGAACGGTTATCTCAGCTGATTTTGATAATGATGGATATGATGAAATATTTCTTAATAATATAGGCGAAGCAAATAAATTATTTAAAATTAAGGAAAATGGGAAATTAGAGGAAATAGACATCACTTCTAACTCTGAAGCAAATGGTCTTGGAACTGGTGCTGCTGTAGCGGACATTGATAAAGACGGAATTTTAGAATTATTGATCGCCCACGGAGAAACAGGAAATCAAATACTTACACTTTACAAAGCAAACGTAAAAAAAGATAAGAATTATTTAAGAATAAAAGCTTTGAATAAAAATGGGGCTCCAGCTAGAGGAGCAACAGTGACACTAACATCTAATTTAAGAAAACATTCTAAAACAATAGACTCTGGTTCAGGATATCTATGCCAAATGGAACCTGTTGCCCATTATGGAATTAGAAATGGTGAAAAAGACTTTGAAGTACAAATTAAATGGACAAACGGAAAAACAAATAATTATAAAATAAAAGAAACAGGGAAGACTTATATTTTCAAACAAAGCAATATGACTATCTCGCCATCTTAATAAAAATATCACCCATACCAATATTCATTTCTTCTAACGGAATATCGTTTTTAAAAGCACAAAATCTGCCTGTAATTTCATTAGCTTCTATCTTTTTAATATCAGCTTTTTGGCATTTTTTGGCTTCATAGAAAAGACCTATTGCAAGTTTACCGTCGACTATAAATACTTCATCATCATTTAGTCTTTGATTTTTACAAAAATAGTTTCTATTTACTTCCTTAGGAAAATCTTTTTTTGAACAAGGATTGTTAATTAGTAAAACATCAATTTTTTTAGAACCATCTTTAAACTTGTGTTTAATTTTTTTAACTTTTGTATAATTCATTAGATCACAAGAACATGGCCAACAACATCTATAAAGCTCTCCACAAATATTTTTTTGCGTTCTTAACTCCTTAACATAAATATAGTCAGGTTTTTCTCCAGGATTGATTAAAGAACCTGAAACAGGACAATAAAATTTATTATATTCTTTAAACTCTTCATAAGTTAAGTCTTGATCTATTAAATATTTGAAAAACCTTGGACCTGCAGCATTCCTGTTGCTGTCTGGAAATATTTTAGACCAGTTTTTAACAAGGTTTTCATAATAAAATTTTTTTTGTTGAAAATTTACTTCTGCTGTTAATGATGAGAAGTTAATTAATATTAAAAATAATACTTTTAGAAAAAATTTCATGGATTAAATTAAATTATTTTCAAGTAAGTTTCACTGCGGTTTTCTTACTTAGCTGATTTCAATTTTTTCGTCTAATTTTTTTAATTCCGCAATCCTTACATTTTATCGTCTCAGTTGAGCCTCCTGCCCCAAAACTATAACTAATATCGATTTTTTCATATCTGTGGATACCAGCTTTACAAAACAACAAATACAACCACTTAATCATAATTCTAACAAAAAAAATTATTAATCATTATAACAGGGGGTAATTAAATGTCAGGTTGGGAAATTTTAATAGTTGTAGCTGTTCTTTACGCAATAGTTAATTAATCTTATTTTAAAGGTAAGAAAATTAGTAAATTTTAATTTGGAGATAGTTTTCCAGATCTAAAATTTATATATCCAAAAAATAATAAAAACAGTAGTGCAAAAGGATAAATTATTGCTTTGTTTGGCCTGTCTGGGTTTTCAATTTTAAAATTACTTATAATATCGCCCATTTGAATACCAGATTTTTTTGCTTCCCCTTTCCAGTTTAATTTATCTACAGTTAATTGATCATTCAGGTCTGTTAAAGTCACACCATATTCTTCTAAGTTATAATTGTTTTCAAATTTACCTTTATCGATAACAAATAATTTATACCTTTCTCCATATTCAGTAACTCGAGTTACTTTAATATGAACCTCTTTTGAAGGGTCAAAAGATAAATTTTGAATACTTTCCGCCGAAAGTTTTTGCTCATTAAATTTAGGATAGAATTTACCTAAAACATAATCTGGAGCTAGAAAAGATAAAGATATTATTAAAAAAGCTATGATCTCATACCATCTTAACCTATTTATAAACCATTGTTGAGTAGCAGCAGTAAACACTAAAATTCCGATTAATGAAGTAGCTATTACTAATAAAGCTTGCCAGATACTATCTACTCCAATCAATAACAGCTCGTGATTAAACAAAAAGACAATCGGTAAAATTCCAGTTCTCAAACTGTACCAAATAGCTTGAAGTCCTGTTCTTAAAGGGTCACCGCCAGAAATTGCGGCTGCTGCATAAGAGGCCAAACCGACTGGAGGTGTTACATCTGCCATTAAACCAAAATAAAATACAAACAAATGAACTGCGATTAGTGGAAAAATAAATCCTGAAGCATTGCCAACATCAACCAAAACTGTAGCCATTAAAGATGCTACAACTACATAGTTTGCAGTAGTTGGAAGACCCATTCCAAGTAGCAAACAAAGAATAATTGTTAATAATATTAAAATTATTACATTGTCTCTTGCTATCGTTTCAATGACTATAATTAAATTAGTACTCAACCCTGTTGACCCTACTGCCCCTACGATTATTCCTGCTGTAGCAATTGCAATCCCTACTCCCACCATATTAATAGCACCTTTTTGAAGACCAACTATTGTTTGATTATACCAATCAATTAAACCAGTTTTTAAATCTGGATTTTTTATTATACGACTTACTAAGTTTACTAATATTAAAGATAACGTTGCGTAAAAGATTGAAAAACCTGCTGTATATCTCATGTAAACAAGTAAAAAAATTAAAACAAAAATGGGTATTAAAAAATGTAAACCAGATAAAAAAGTTTTCTTTAAATGAGGAACATCAGCATCATCCATTCCTTTTAATCCTAATTTAAGGGCCTCTAAATGAGAGATGTAAAATAAAGCGATATAGGAAATTATTGCTGGTAAAAAAGCATGTTTTACAACTTCAAAATAAGTAACACCTATAAAACTTGCCATTACAAAAGCTGCGGCTCCCATAACTGGAGGCATTATTTGTCCATTAACAGAAGAAGAAACTTCAATTGCTCCTGCTTTCTCTTGAGAGAAACCTGTTTTTTTCATTATGGGAATAGTAAATGTTCCAGTTGTTACAGTGTTTGCAATCGAAGAACCTGAAATCATACCAGTCATTCCAGATCCCAGAATTGCAGCTTTAGCTGGACCTCCTCGCATTTTCCCAACCATTGCAAAAGCTAAATCTAAAAAATACTTTCCTCCACCAGCAGTTTCTAACAAAGCTCCAAAGAGCACGAATAAAAATATAAAATCAACTGAAACTCCTATTGGAATTCCAAATATTGCTTCTTGATCAAACCATTGAAATCCTACTAGTCTTTTTACAGAAAGTCCGCCGTGAGAAATAATATCAGGAGCATATTTTCCAAAATAAGAAAATAAAAGGAAACAGACTGCAATTATAACTAAAGGCAAGCCTATAGCTCGTCTAGTTGCCTCTAATAAAATTAATATACCTATGGCCCCAATTATAAGTTCAATTGGAACTTTAAAACCAAATATTTCTTTTACTAAAAGGATGCCGCCTCTATTTACTAAATCATCATAAAAAAAATAGATATATAAGCAACTTAATGCCCCTGTAATACTAATGATAATATCAATTACTGAAATCTTTTTTCCTCTAACTGCCGGAAAAATTAAAAAAGCTAAAGTTAAAGCAAAACCAAGATGAATAGCTCTTGCGGGTAAACCTTTGAACATTCCAAAGTTAAACCAAAAAGGAAAAGGAGAGGCATACCAAAGTTGAAAAAATGTCCAAAGAATGGCAATTCCAAAAACTATTTTTAAATGAATGCCAGATAAATTTCGAGTTGGAGAAATATCTTCTTGTATTTTATCTTTTATCTTACTTTGAATGTTTTGATTCATTTTAGCTAAGATACCTTATTCTAAAAAAAAAGGCCCAAAAAATATTGGGCCTTTTTTAATTTAACTATAAAGTTGAATTACATTAATCCAGCTTCTTTGTAGTACTTAATTGCACCTGGATGTAACGGAGCTGATAAACCATCAGCTATCATGTTTTTCTTTTCCAATGGTCCAAAAGCAGGATGTTGAGCTCTGAAATCATCAAAGTTTTCCATTACCGCTTTTGTTACTAAGTATACAAGCTCTTCAGAAACATTAGCACTTGTTACAACAGTAGCTTTTACACCAAATGTTGTAGCGTCTTTTTTCTGATTTGAGTAAGTTCCTTTTGGAATAACTGCTTTAGCATAATAGTCTGCTCCATCAATTAAACCTTGAACTGGTGCACCTGTTAAATTAATTGGGCTAGCTTTTGCTTTACAAGTAGCTGCTTGCTCCATAGCTCCATTTGGAAATCCTACAGAATAACCAAACGCATCTATTTTACCGTCACAAAGAGCTTTTACTTGCTCAGAAGAAGTAAGTTCAGTAGTTGCTTTGAACATACTCATATCTGCACCCATAGCCTTCATTAATTCTTCCATTGTTCCTCTTTGACCAGAACCCGGGTTACCAATGTTTACTGTTTTTCCTTTTAGGCCTTTGAAATTTTTAATTCCAGATTTTTTACTTGCCCATATTTGGAAAGGTTCGTTGTGAACAGAAAATACAGCTCTCAAGTCGCTGAACTGTTTTCCTTCCCATTTGCTTGAACCGTTGTAAGCATGATACTGCCAGTCTGACTGAGCAACACCAAATTGAAACTCACCATCTTTGATTTGTCCAATATTGTAGTTTGATCCACCTGTTGAAGGTGCAGTACATCTGTAAGCTTTAGCTGTACCTTTTTTTCTACCATGGTCAGCACTTATTGCTGATTTATGTAACATTTTACAAATAGCGTTACCTGTTTGGAAATAAACTCCAGTAGGTCCGCCTGTTCCTATTGTAAAGAACTCTGCTGATTTAGCGATTGATGTAATGGGGCTTGAAAAAGCAAACATTACTAGTACCGCTGAAATCAATGACATCATTTTTTTCATGTGTACTCCTCTTTTATTTATAATTAATTTAACTACGATATTTAATTGAGGTCAAAGAGATTCTTATAAATTTTTGGCCCAATTTGAGAGCTTAGTGGTGCCTTTAACTACATTTGGGGCATAGGTCTTGACCATTTCTTCACTAATAGAGTTATAGTCTTTTACATTTTTAAAAAAGTTTACACCATCAAAGTCTGTATAGCTTAATCTAGTAAGCATTTTTTTGGGTTTAAATCCAAAATCTGATCCGGGAAGCATTGCAACACCAGTCTCTTTTAATATTACATCGCATAATTGAGCTGAGGTTTTAAATTTTTTATTTTTAAATTCAGGCATTAAATAAAAAGCTCCTTGAGGTGGATTTATTATAACTTTATTTGATTTAAGATTATTATAAACATAGTTTCCAACTGAATAAAGTATAGATCTTACTTTAAGTTTGTACTGCTCATAGTCACCTTCATATGCTTCAACCGCAGCAAATTGAGTAGGTGTGTTTACAGTTGAATATGACTCGCTTGCTAATGATTTTAAACTATTCATAAATTGTTTTGATCCATTAGGGATTGCTAAAAACCCAAGTCTCCAACCTCCTGCACCGCACCACTTGCTTAATCCTCCGCTAATGAATGTAGCTTCTGGGTAGAATTCGGAGATAGAGTTGTAACTATTATCAAATGAGAGATCTGTATATATTTCATCTGATAAAATTATTAGTTTATATTTTTTAGCTACTTGAGCTAACTCTTTCAAATTTTTACAGATTGCACCAGAAGGATTATTCGGTGAGTTTAAAATCAAAATAATATTTTTATTTTTTCCAATTTTCTTTAATTTCTTTTCAAGTTCACTTGCTGTTGGAAACCAGTTGTTCACTCTAGAGGTTTCTAGCCAATGAACTTTATTTGAACCAATTTGCGCTTGTGGTTCATAGGACACCCAGCTTGGGGCTGGGGTTAAAATTTCTCCGTTGAATGTTACGTGCATCAACAACATAGCTTCTTTAGATCCAGGAGTAATCAAAATATTTTCTTTTGAATATCTTACACCTGTATTTTTAAATAAATAATTAGAAATTTTCTCTCTTAATTCGGGTAAACCTTGTATAGGTAAGTACTCTTTTTTATGAGCATTAAGTTTTAGCGTATCAACAACTCTTTCTGGAATTTGAAACGGTGATTGGCCAAAACCAAATCTGTAAATTTTTTTACCAGACTTAATCAATTCTTTTGATTTTTCGTTGATCGCTAAAGTTGAGGACTCTTTTAATTTTAAAATATTTTTTTTTACTTTAGATGACATTTTAACTTTGATTTACCTATACGGGGACTGCCTAATAGAAGTCAAATCAATTATTTAAAAATAGGAACATTTGACAAATCGATTCGGTCATGTTTTAATCTTATTTTGTTCTCAACTTTGATCTACATATAGTGTGAAAAAAAATAGTTAACACAAAAATGAATACTCCTCTAAAGAAAATAATAGCTCTATTAGGACCAACTAATACTGGTAAAACCTACGTGGCAATCGAAAAAATGCTTAAATACAAAAGTGGTATTTTTGGTTTACCGTTAAGGCTTTTAGCCAGAGAGGTTTATGATAAATGCGTTCAGAAAGTAGGAGTTGAAAAAGTTGCTTTGATAACAGGCGAAGAAAAAATAATCCCTAGCACTGCGAATTACTTTGTATGCACGGTTGAGTCTATGCCTAAAGATAAAAAAGTTGAGTTTGTCGCTATAGATGAAATACAAATGTGTGCTGACCGTGAGAGAGGTCATATTTTTACGGAAAGACTTTTGCATTCCCGAGGAACAGAATTAACTATATTTTTAGGTTCGCAAGTGATGGAAAAAATTATTAGTGATCTGGTTGATAACGTAGAATTTGAAAAAAAAGAAAGGTATTCAAAGTTAAGTTATTCTGGGATTAAAAAAATTTCAAGATTAGATAGAAAAGTCGCAATTATAGCGTTTTCAATAGAAGAGGTTTATGCGATTGCAGAACTTGTCAGAAGACAAAAAGGTGGTGCTGCGGTAATAATGGGATCGCTGAGTCCTAAAACTAGAAACTCCCAAGTAGGTTTATACCAATCTGGAGATGTAGATTATTTAATAGCAACAGATGCAATTGGGATGGGATTGAATATGGATATAAATGAAATTTATTTTTCAAACTTGAAAAAATTTGACGGAAAAAAAACTAGAAGATTAAATTTAATTGAAATGTCTCAAATCGCAGGTCGAGCAGGTAGATTTAAAAATGATGGTGGTTTTGGTACCACTGGTGACTCTGAAACTTTAAATTCTGATGAAATTGAAAAAATTGAAAAACATGAGCTACCTGATACTAAAATGATTTATTGGCGGAATTCTAATCTTGTTTTTGAAAATCCTGAAAAACTTATAGCATCTTTAGAATTAAAACCAAATCAAAAAAATCTTTTACGAACTAATGACTCTCTTGATGAAAGTGTACTACGTTTTTTTTTAAAAAAAGGAGCTAACAACATAATTTATCATAAAAATTTAGAATTACTTTGGGAATGTTGTCAAATTCCAGACTTTGAAAAAAAAGCTTACGGGCAACATATTAATGTTGTCGATAAGGTATTTCAATTTTTATCAACAAGAAAGAAAAGAATACCTAGCACATTTATGAAAGAACAACTCAAAGGGCTCGAAAAGGATCATGGAAATGTAGATTTACTTTCTCATCGATTGTCGAATGTAAGGACATGGTCTTACGTTGCTAATAAAAAAAATTGGGTTGAAAACTCAGATTATTGGATACAACTTACCAAAAGTATTGAGGATAAACTATCAGACAAATTACATGATGAGTTAACAAAAAGTTTTATTGATAAGAAGATAAGTATTCTTTCTAGAAGCTTAAAACAAGATTTAATTTTAAATACAGAAATTAATGATCAAAATGAAATTCATATCGATGATCAACTAATTGGTGAACTAAAAGGATTAAAATTCCTTATAGAGGTAACATCTAAAACTCTTGATACAGATATCAAATCAATAAAAAAAGCTGCAAGAAAGGGTGTTGAAGAAGAATTGGTAAAAAGAGTTGATGAAATTTTAAATAAAAAAGAGATAGAAATTAATGTTGAAAATAAGATTATTTGGAAAAATAATCCGATCGCCAGATTAAAAAAGGGTAATGATTACCTAACTCCAGAAATTGAGATTATTGCAGACGATTCCTTAAATGAAAACTCGAAATTAAAACTTATTAAATTTTTGAACAATTGGTTAAAAGACTATATCAATAATTTACTAGGCGATCTCATTAAATTAACAAAACATAAAATAACTAATCAATACTTAAGGGGTTTACTATTTCAACTTTATGAAAATAACGGTGTCATCAAAAGAAAAGATGTAGATAGAGTCGTTAAACTAATACCTGCAGAAGAAAGAAAAAAATTATGGGGCATGGGGATCAAGATTGGCAGGTATCATATTTATTTACCTAGAATGTTAAAACCTAAGGCAGTAGAGTTTAGAATAAGTTTATGGAAAATATTCTATAATTTATCTGATAACAATCAAATACCAAAATCTGGACTAAATTTTTTATCAGATTTCAAAGTCGATAAAAACTTTCTACTACTATGTGGTTTTGAAAAATTTAGAGATTTTTTTGTTAGAATTGACATTCTTGAAAAGTTATTTTTAAAAATTATTGAAAATACAAAAGATAAAAAATTTAAAGTAAATTCTGAAATGATGAACTTATTGGGATGTTCAAAAGAAAATTTTTATAAATTAATGACCTACATGGATTATAAAAAGGATAAAGAGGCTGATACTTATATTTTTAGAGGGGAAAAAAAGAGAAAAGAGAAAATAATACGATTTGACAAAAAAGAAAATCCATTTAATAAGTTACTTTCTTTAAACATAAAATAGATGAATAAATTAGATAAAGAAAGTGTCATTGGTATGGCTGCGCTACTAGTTCACGCTGCTAAAATAGATGAGATTTACTCAGATCACGAAAAAGATCTTATAAGAAATTTTATTAAATCTTATTTAGAAAAAGAAAATATTAATGAAATTTTAAAAAAAGCTGAAGAAATAGAAAATAATTCTAACCAACTTTTGAATTATACGAATATTTTAAAAAAAAATTCTATGGATATAAAAAAAGAAATAATTGAACACCTTTGGAAAGTAATTATTTCGGATAACTCTATAGACCAGTATGAATCTAATTTAATGAGAAGAATATGTGGTTTAATTTATTTTCCTGATAAAGAATGTGCTGAAATCAAACTTAACTTATTGAATTCTAAATGACGTATATTGTAAAAGATGAATGTATAAAATGTAAATTGACAGATTGCGTCGAGGTATGCCCTGTAGATTGTTTTTACGAAGGTGAAAATATGCTTGTAATAAATCCAGACGAGTGTATTGACTGCGGTGTTTGTGAACCTGAGTGCCCAATAGATGCTATAAAAGCCGATACTGACGAGAGTGTTGAGGATAAGGAAAAATGGTTATTGCTAAATAAAAAATTTTCTGCTTTATGGCCTAATATTGCAAAAAAAAAAGAACCTATGGAAGATCATGAAAAATTCAAAAATCTTAAAAATAAGTATGAGATGCACTTCTCTGAGAAACCTGGAAAATAAATAAATAGGAAAATAAATAAATAGAATGCCAAAAAAGAAAAAATCAAAAAAAATAAAAAAAGCAAAAAAGCTAAAAAAACAAAAAACAAAAGCTCAAACAAAAACTCTCGAGAAGAAAAGCATTATACCTGGATCTGATGAAAAACCTGAGATAAAAAAAATAAAAAAACAACCTACTGAGAAAAAAATTTATAATCTAAAAGATTATGTCGTTTATCCAAAACATGGTGTAGGAAAAATAACATCAATAGAGAAAGCAACTATTGGTGATATTGATATTCAATTTTATAAAATTCTTGTAGAGAAAGAAAAATTGACTTTAACGGTTCCTATTAATCAACAATCAAAACTAAGACCTATATCATCAATTAATCAAATTAATAAATGTATATCTATTTTAAAAACTAAACCTAAAATCAAAAGAACAATGTGGAGTAGAAGGGCTCAAGAATATGATCAAAAAATTAATTCTGGGAAAATCTATGAGCTAGCTGAAGTAGTAAAGGATTTAAATAAAAACACAGATATTATTGCAGATCAATCCTACTCGGAAAGACAACTCTTTGAAAAAGCTTATGAAAGATTGAAATCAGAGTTTGAAGCTGTTTTAAATATTAGTCCTGAAGATGTTCAAAAAAAAATGGATAAAGCGTTAGGGAGAACGAAAGTTTTAGAAGCTACAGAATAAAAAAACGCCCTTTTTACTTTAAATTATAAAAAGGGCGTTTAGTTAAAGAGAAAACTATCTTCTTCTTCTTCTCTTTTTTGCTTTTTTCTTTTTCTTTTTAGCTTTTTTTCTTCTTTTAGCCATCTTTTCTCCCTTGTTAGTAAACAAATCTTAATGATTCGTTTGTTAATAATTACATTAATTAATTAAAAATTCATGTCAAACATAAATTAATTTACAAAATTGATTCAAAATTTAATTTTTTAATTATTTTTTTAATTTTTAAAAAAATTAAAAAAAGTTAGTAATATCAATGTTTTTTTAAGCAAATTAAATTAGTTTTAATTTAATTTTTAATAAAGATTTTCTAGTTGTTGTTTATAATTTTTAATTATTTCTTTTCTTTTTAACTTTAAAGTTGGTGTAAGCATTCCGTTTTCAATTGTAAATTCATCATTAATTACGATAAATTTTTTAATTTTTTCAATTAAAGTTAAACTTTTATTTATATTTTCAATTATGAGTTTAATTTTTTCTTTACTATTTTCTTTTTCACTTACGATTAATGCAACTAAATAATTTTTTTTGTCTCCATAAACAAACGATTGTTTAATATTTTCATTTAAACATAAAATATTTTCCACTTTGCTTGGAGAAATATTATCTCCACCAAGATTTACAATGATATCTTTTTTTCTATCTGTAATTTTTAAATAATTATTTTTATCGAGTTCACCTATGTCACCTGTATGAAGCCATCCATCTTTAATTACTTTTTCTGTTTCTTCTTTTAAATTCCAATACCCCAACATAACGTTTTCACCCTTAATAAGTATTTCTCCATCTTCTGCTATTTTGACTTTATTGGTCCTAAACGGAGGTCCTACTGATTCGACCTTGACTAAATCTGGTAAATTACAGCTTACGACCGGAGAAGCCTCGGTTAGGCCGTATCCTTGCAGCGTGGGTAAACCAACTGCATTTAAAAATTCTCCAATATTTTGATCCAAAGCCCCACCCCCAGATACGAAGGCTTGAAGATTTCCTCCAAACTGATTTCTAATTTTTTTTCTAACTAATTTTTCACACAAAAAATTAGTGATTTTTTCGCTTAATTTTAATTCTTCTTTTTTGAGTATTTTTTTACCTAGGTTTAGAGTTTGATTTATAACTTTTCTTTTAAATCCAGATTGCTTCTCAAAATTCATATTTATTTTTGTAAAAAGATTTTGATAGAATCTGGGAACGGCTGTCATGATTGTAGGTTTTGCTGCTCCCATATTGGAGATCAGTTTTTCTAAACTTTCGGCATAAAAAACTTTTGCCCCAACTATGATTTGTATGAATTGAACTGTGTGTTCATAAGAATGCGATAAAGGTAACCAAGTCAAAAATACTGGATCTTTTTTTTTAATTAAAATTTCTAGTAACTCAACTGCTCCTTCACAGTTTGACAGAATACCACCATGACTTAAAACAACTCCTTTAGGATTTCCTGATGTTCCTGAAGTGTAAATTATACAAGCAGGCAAACTTCTTTTTAAATCTTTATTTACTATTTTTTCATTTATTTCTTCATCTAGAATTTCTTTGATTTTTAAACTTTCAGTATCTATTTCTTCAAAAGATATTATTTTCTTAACATCGCTATTTATAAAGTTTTTAATTTTATTGAATTGATCTTGATTTGACACAAATATCAATGAGGGCTTACAATCATTTAAAATATATTCATAATCGTTTGCAGAATAAGTTGTAAAAATAGGAACTGAAATACCACCCGCATTCATAATAGCGATATCGGTCATTAACCAATATGGTCTATTCTCAGAAAGTATTAAACATCTATCACCTTGTTTTATTAACGATTTAATTTTTGCGGTAAGTTTATAAATTCTTTCAGTTACATCTTCCCAATTATAAGTTCGTTTGTCAGGTTTAAGCCATTTTAAAAATGGTCTTTTACCCTCAACTTCTTCTGACTTTTTAAAGTAAAGTTCAACTAAGCTATTTAATTTACTTATATCCATAACTTGGTGGGCGAAGAGAGACTCGAACTCTCAAGGTATTGCTACCACCGGATTTTGAGTCCGGCGCGTCTACCAGTTCCACCATTCGCCCTTTTTTAGATAATCTAATTGATTTTTCTTACTATGAGAACAAAAATAATAGAGGTACAAAACATTATTAAAGCATACGCTGCTGTTGGTACCATGAATACAATATCATCAAATAATTGTGTAGTTACAAACACTGCTAAAGTTCCATTTTGTAAGCCACATTCTAATGAAATACATTTTCTTTGTGCGATACCCGATGTCCAAAATTTTGCAACATAATATCCAACAAAAATCATAGTCATATTCAAAATGAAAGCTATTAAACCTGCTCTTGTAATATAAGAAACAATTCTGTCCCATTCCTCTACCCAAATTGCAATAAATACTATTAAGAATAAAATTACTGATAATCTTTGAATAATAAGAGTTTTAGAAATAATAAAATTAGTCATTAAACTTCTAACAATCATTCCAAAAATAACAGGAACCGTTACTACAAGGAACATCTTCATTGCAATATTGAGCATTGATATATCTTTTGCTGTTTCAATCCCTAAAAATTCGGCAGAATTAAAAACTATCAAAGGAACGATGAGAATACTTAATAAACTGACAATTGCAGTTAAACTAACTGATAAAGCAACGTCTCCATCGGCAAACTTAGTAAGAATATTTGAGGTTACTCCTCCTGGTGCTGCAGCAATTACCATTACTCCTAGAGCTATTTCTGGTGGTAGTGAAATAATACTAATTAAAATAAAAGCAATTATTGGAAGCAAAATAACCTGACATAAAAAACCTACTAGGAAATCTCTTGGGTTTTTAAGCACTCTTGTAAAATCTCCAATCGTTAAGCCAAGACCTAAACCGAACATTATTACGGCAAGACAAACGGGTGCTATTGTAGTTACGATTTCCATAATTTTGTAAGTTCCTATTCTACTTTGAATGAAGAGTTTTTCATGAGGTCGAAAATTACAGTTACAAAACCAGCTTTATGCTTTTGGTTATGCATATAGTTTTGTTCGAAAGATTTAATATTTTTGGGAGAAGGTAAAAGCATATATTCTAGTTTTTTATTTTTCGTTACTAACTTTTCCTTTGTAAGATACTTTAATTTTCTAATTACTGTAGCTCTTGGGATTGTTGAAATTTCTGAAATAGAAGAGGCGTTAATTCCATTTTTAGGAGTATGCCTTAAAAGGTGCAAGTATAGGTCAGCGTAAGTTCTCGGATCTTCAACAACTCTGCTTTTTACTTGTTTTGAATAATCGGTAAATTGTGAGATACCTATTGCACCCCATACATTCCAAGTTTCTAAGTCACCAAAAAAGGATCTATGTCTAACTAAAAAAGGAATTTGCATTCTAAACCAATGTTGCCAGCATATTGTAAAATATTTATCAATAAATGCTTCTATTTCCTCTTTTGAAAATGCTCTACCAAACCAAGATTCTTTTGAGAGAATGTGACTAGTTTTTTCTAAAAAATTAGCCATAAATTTTTTTGAATTAGCTGGTCTTTGAAGTTCTGTTATCTTTCTATTGAAGAAAATTGATTTTCCTTTTCTAAATATAATGTTTTGGCTTTGTAAAAAATTTACTTTTCTCCTTATAGTTTCCTTAGGAATATTTAATTCGTTTGAAATTTCAATTAAGTTAATTTTATCAATCAAAAGCTCATTTTTTTCATAAAATTCTGTATAGGACAAATACTGAAAACGATCTGAATATTTTTGAAATACAGTATTGATTAAATAAACTAAAATTAAGTAACTATCATAATCTTTAAACGTCCTATAAGCGTTATTGCACCATGATTGCTGCAATTTAAACCATAAAGTTACCGTTTCATTAGAATGTCTAGATAAAACATCGTAAACCTCATCAGCATTTAATGTATTAAAAATTTTGTTTTCAAAAGATGGTTTTGTTTTTAAAGGCTCAAAAATTTTTACAGTTTTTAGATCTACTGGCTTAGACATTTATTTTTTCCACGTTACGCTTTGATTAATTAAAATAGCCATCAAAATCCAAATAATAAATGTTCCCTCTGGTGAAAAACCGTAATCAGCACCAAACATTCCTGCAACTATAACGATTGAATAAATAGCAACTGTAGATAATATTAAACTTGCCAGATACCTAAGGATTGTGCATTTTAAATTCATGATTTTAAAAAAATTATACGATAGATGCGTTGAGCTTGCTAGACATAAATTTTCAAAGCCTTTATTAGGTTTTGTGGCATTTATCGAAAGTTTCTTTTTTCCAGTTCCACCTGACTTAATGATTGTTCCAATGGTGGTGGCAAAGAGAGAAGATTATCTGAAGATATTTCTTATAGCTACAACTGGATCAGTATTAGGAGGGCTATTTGGATATATGTTAGGAGTTTTCTTTTTAGATGCATCGATGGTCATTATTGAATTTTATGGGTACGAGGAAAAAGTTTTTGAGATGCAAGATAAGATGTCTACAAAAGGTGGATTTTTAGCTTGGCTTGGAATTATGTTTTTAGCTGGCTTTACCCCTCTTCCTTTTAAAGTTTTTACAATTACGAGTGGAGTGATTGCCTATAATCTTCCAGTATTTTTCTTTATATGTTTATTTACTAGGGGGCTAAGATTTTTCTTAGTTTCTTATTTAACATTTCTTTTTGGTAAAAAATTTGGTGATTTCATCGAGAAAAGAGGTGCGCTATGGTTTACTTTAACTGGAATTCTTATTGTGGTTTTAGCTGTCGTCCTTTATATAATTTTCACCTAATGTTGAGTAACAACAAGTTAATTTTAAACAGTATATTAGCCTTTAGTTTTTTATCTTTGGCTGTAGCTTATTTCATTCAATACTTATTAGGACATGAACCTTGTAATTTATGCCTAATTGAGAGGATACCTTATTTAGCTTCTTTAATACTTATTTCGTTAATATTTATACTTAATAAATTTGAAAAAATAATTGCTGGTATTGTGCTATTATTTTTTATTTTTGGTTCAGTAGTTTCTTTTTACCATGTAGGGATTGAACAAGGATTTTTTAACGAGTCTTTTGTATGCGATTTGGGTTCATCTGGTGGAGATATTTCTAAAGAAGATTTGCTAAAACAACTTCAGAATAAAACTCCGATAAGCTGTAAAGACGTAACTTTTAGGTTTTTTGGACTTTCCCTTGCTACAATAAATACAGTTATATCGATACTGTTAAGTGGTATTATGATTAAGGTAATTAAAAATTATGGAAAAAACAAATAAAAAAACTTTAGAAGAAATTATAAGAGTAGATCATGCCGGAGAACGTGGTGCTATCAAAATTTACGAAGGTCAATTACTTGCTCTAAAAACTTTTAAACAAAATGCTTCTTTAAAAAGAAAGATTGAAGAAATGAAAGAGCATGAAAGGGAGCATTATGAATACTTTGATAATGAAATTAAAAAGAGAAACATTCAGCCAACTAAACTTTTACCTCTCTGGGATTTAATGGGAGTTACTCTAGGTTTTGGAACTGCGATGCTCGGTGAGAGAGCAGCTATGTTATGTACTGCTTCTGTTGAAGAAGTAATCGACGGTCATTACAAAGACCAAACATATAAACTTGGAAAAGATGAAGAGGAATTGAAAAAGAAAATTATGAAATTTAGACAAGATGAACTTGATCATAAAGATATAGCTTATGACAATGGCGCAACCAAAAAAGGTTTATTCGGGGTGTTAGATAAAGTTATCAAAACCTCATCTAGAATAGCTATTACAATTTCTGAAAAAATTTAATTACGGTTCTAATTCGATATCCCAATAAAGATAGTCCATCCAACTTTCGTGTAAAAAATTAGGCGGAAAATTTCTACCATTTCTGTGAAGATCTTCTACAGTAGGAGCGTAAGGCTTATTGGTTAATTTTAAATCACAGTCTTTATAAAGTTTACCACCTTTTTTTACGTTACAACTTGAACAAGCTGTAACTACGTTGTTCCAGTCTGTAAGGCCGCCTTTAGATTTTGGAAGAAGGTGGTCAAAAGTTAAATCTTTTTTATCTCCACAATATTGGCAAGTAAACTTGTCTCTCAAAAAAACATTAAATCTTGTGAAGTTTGGATTTTTCGATGGTTGAATAAAATTTTTTAAAGCTATTACACTTGGCAGATTCATCTCAAATGATGGACTTCTAATTTTTCTTTTGTAATTCGAAACAATACTTACCCTATCTAAAAAAACTGACTTAACTGCATCTTGCCAACACCAAATAGAAAGCGGATAATAACTCAAAGGTCTAAAATCAGCATTAAGAACTAATGCCGGGCATTTTTCTAACGGGACTTTATCTGCAGAAGAAATAATCATACTGAAAGTTAACTGATAAGAAAAATTTTATCAAGTTATAATTATGTTACAGGTAAAATAGTTATAAATTAAAATGTTTTTTTATGAATTGAAGACCCAAACTTGACCCCTCTGTTGGTATACGATGTTCACATTTTTTAAATATTTTTGTTTCAATTTCATAATTATTTTTTCCAAAAAATTCTTTTGCCTCTAACAGTGATTCTATTGGAACAACTTGATCAAGATCTCCATGCATTAAGATTATATTAGGTCTAGAAATTATATTTTTAGAAAGGTGATCTGTGCTTATTATTCTTCCAGAGTAACCAAGAATAGAATTTATAGTATCTTTTCTTTTAATTCCTGTTTGCAAAGTTATCATGCAACCCTGACTAAAACCTCCAATGATAATTTCATTTGCTTTTAAATTATATTTTTTCTTAACTTCATCTATTAGTTTATTAAGTTTACTTTCAGCTACTAGAGACTTAGATAAAATTTGTTCGTGGTTTTGATCCATTAAATCAAACCATTGATATCCTGTCGGACTTGCTGCACATTTTTCAGGTGCGTCAGGACAAATAAAAATTGTTTCTGTCAAATGAGCTCTCCAATAACTTGCAAGGATAGATATATCCTTACCGTCGCCTCCATATCCGTGGCAAAGTATTACAGCGTTTTTAGGTTTTTCTCTCGAAAGCGGCTCTAAAATAATTGTATTTAACGAAAAGGTCATATAGATAAAATATCAATGTCTGATTTTTTATTTAATTTTATTGGTTTCACTTTATTGGGTGCTGTTGCCATTGTTTTAATAATGGGTATTTATACTTTATTTAAAGGTGGGAGTACTAGTAAAAAATATTCCAATAAACTAATGCAGCTTAGAGTCCTTTTGCAATTTATTGCAATAATTGTTTTGGTTTTATTGGCTTATTTTTTTAAGGACTAAATATACTTCTTCATTAAATTTAAGAAATCCTCACTAGCAAAATCTACCTCGCCTATAACTCTTCCAAATTCTTCTCCATTTTTATCTATCAGTATGCTTGTAGGAAGGCCTCTCAGTTTAAAAGTTTTAACTAAGCTAAGATCTGGGTCGTAGTAGGTATTTAATGTAGTCACTCCAACACTTCTAAAAAAGTCTCTTGTCCTTATTTTATTTGGTTTTTCAGTATTAACTGCAAAGACTTTTATTTCAGGATATTTGAAAGTAAGCTTTTCAAGTGAAGGCATTTCTCTTTTACAAGGAGCACACCAAGTTGCCCAAAAATTAATAATCATGATATTGCCTTTTTTGTTAGTTAAATCGACATCCAGAAGATCAGAGTCTTTAAATTTTATTTCTTTAATAGTTACTGGTTTTTCATGAATAACAACATTTTTTGAAAAATCTTCTGCCCCAAGTAGATTATTGCTTAAGAGAGATAAAACTATTATGTGAATATAGATTTTAAAAGATTTACTAATTTTCATATTAATTTAAATTAGAAATAACACAGTAAAATGAAAAATAAAACAATTTGGTCAAATAGATTTAAAAGCAAAACGTCTCAATCTTTTCTAAAGATTGGGTCTTCAATTCATATTGATAAAAGACTTTATGAACAAGATATTGCTGCATCTATTGTTCATACACAGATGCTAATGAAACAAAAAATCATTAAAAGCGAGGATGGTAACAAAATCTTAAATGGACTTAAAAAGATCAAGGCCCAAATAGATAATGGTAGTTTTGAATTTAAAGAAAAATATGAGGACATTCATTTAAATATAGAAAAAGCTCTATTCGAAATCATTGGTCCCTCAGCTGGATTTATGCATACCGCTAGATCTAGAAATGATCAGGTTGTAACTGATTTTAAATTATGGATAAAAAAAGCATCAAATGAAATTATAAAAGACATTTCAGTTATTATGAAAAATTTAATAAAAAAAGCTGAAAAAAATACAGATACGATTATGCCTGGATTGACACATTTAAAAAATGCACAACCTATTTCATTCGCACATTATTTGTTGTCATACTATGAAATGTTAAAAAGAGATAAACAAAGATTTGAGAATAATCTTGAACTTTTAAATGAGTGTCCACTTGGATCCGCTGCACTTTCAGGGACTTCTTATAAGATAGATAGGACTTATACTGCAAAAAAACTTGGTTTTAAAAAACCTACAGATAATTCTATAGACTCTGTATCCGACAGAGATTTTGCAATCGATTTTTTGTATGCGTGTGCTGTGTGTGCGATGCACTTGTCTAGATTGGCTGAAGATTTTATTATTTATAATTCTGATGCCTTCAATTTAATTTCATTCAAAGACAATATGCTTACAGGATCATCAATTATGCCACAAAAAAAGAATCCAGATCCTGCAGAACTAATAAGAGGAAAAGTTGGGATTAATTATGGAAAGTTAAATGCAATGCTTACAATAATGAAAGGTCTTCCCATGTCATATTTTAAAGATATGCAGGATGACAAAGAGTTAGTTTTTGGTGGCTACGATACTTTGAAAGATACTCTAACTAT
Organism: uncultured Pelagibacteraceae bacterium; assembly: GCA_902619495.1. Taxonomy (GTDB): domain Bacteria; phylum Pseudomonadota; class Alphaproteobacteria; order Pelagibacterales; family Pelagibacteraceae; genus Pelagilacustribacter. Next base: position 34,329 of record CACNEM010000002.1, on the reverse strand, counting down.
GAGTGTTGAATTAATCAGTTCTGTAAATGCTAATAAAACAAATATGCTTTTTATGGCTAACCAAGGTTACACAACAGCAACTGATTTTGCAGACTACCTTGTTAAAAATAAAAATTTATCATTTAGAGAGTCTTATGCTATTTCAGCAAAACTTGTTAATTACGCAGAAAAAAACAAAAAGATGTTGTCTGAATTAAATTTAGAAGAAGTCAAAAAATTTTATAAAGATTTAGATAAAAGTGTTTTGAAAGTATTTGATGTAAAAAATTCTATGAATGCAAAAAAATCTCATGGAGGAACATCTGTAATTAATGTTAAATCAATGATAAAAAAATATAAAAAGGATATTAAATGAAACTTATAACTGCTTTTTTCTTGATATTTTTTATTTTAACTAGTTGCGGAAAAAAATCTGAACCTAAATACCAAGGTCAAATAAATCAGATCAATATAATTTCATAATCTTATGCAAAATTTAAGATATGTAGGTAAAAATTTATTTGTTGAAAAACTGTCAATCAAAAATATTTTAAAAAAAAATAAAACACCTTTTTATATTTATTCAGAAAATCAAATAGCATTCAATTTTTTAAAGTTTGCTAATACATTTAAAAAAACTGATCCTTTAATTTGTTTTGCTGCAAAATCTAATAGTAATTTAAACATACTAAGAATCCTTGGTAAATTAGGTGCTGGAGCTGATGTGGTTTCAGGTGGTGAATTATTAAAAGCTTTAAAGGCAGGTATCAAACCCAACAAAATTGTTTTTTCTGGAGTTGGAAAAACAGAAGATGAGTTAAAAATTGCAATTAACAAGAAAATTTTATTAATCAATTGCGAGTCTGAAAGTGAAGCTAAATTAGTAAATAATTTAGCAAAAAAATTAAGAAAAAAAGTCTCAATCGGTTTTAGGTTAAATCCTAATGTTGATGCAAAAACTCATAAAAATATATCAACAGGAAAAGCAGAGAATAAATTTGGCTTATCAATTAAAAATTTTAAGGCTTTTCTTAAAACAATTGAGTCTTTTAAAAATATAAAATTAGAAGCTTTAAGTGTGCATATCGGTAGTCAAATATTGAACGATACACCTTTTAGAAAAACTCTAAATGTAATGAGTAAATTAATAAAAGAATTAAAACTTAATTTAAAATATATTGATTTAGGTGGTGGTTTCGGTATTAATTATACTGATAAAGAAAAACCAATTAATTTAAGTAAATATTCTAAACTGGTACATAATTTTTCTAAAAAGTTAAATTGTAAAATAATCTTTGAACCTGGAAGATCTATTATTGGTAATACTGGACTACTAATTAGTAAAATACAATTTATTAAAAAAGGAGCTAATAAAAACTTTATTATACTTGATGCTGGTATGAATGATTTTATGCGACCAGCTTTGTATGAAGCTTTTCATAAAATTATTCCCATTTCAAAAAAATCATCAAGAATGAGAGGTAAAATAGAATTTGTAGGTCCAATATGCGAAAGTACTTGTAAATTTGGAGTTTATAAAAACTATCCTAAAATAATTGAAAATGAATTTGTAGCTATAACTAATGTTGGAGCATACGGATCATCATTGTCCTCAAATTACAATACAAGACCATTAATCGCTGAAATTTTAATCAATAAAAATAAACTGAGATATATAAGAAAGAAACAAAATTTACTAAAATTGATTAATTCTTAATGCAATTAATTAGATCATTAATTTTTAATATTTTTTTATACTTTGGTCTCATAACAATTTTTATTTTAGCAATACCAACCTTATTTTTACCAAGCAAGTTCACAATTTTTTTTGGTAGGTTGTCTGCTAAATATATAGTACTGATTTTAAGAATTATCTTAAATACAAAGGTAATTTTTCATGGGGTAGCGAATCTAAAAAAAGTAGATAATTATTTTGTCGCTTCTGCACACCAGTCAATGTTTGAGACTTTTGCTCTTCAGATTCCTTTAAATGGTCCAATTTTTATTTTAAAAAAAGAGCTACTTAATATTCCATTATTTGGATGGTATTTAAGAAAAATAGGCTCAATAGCGATTGTAAGAGAAACTACAACAAAAGAAAATTTAAACTTTTTTGGTAAAGTAAAAGAAAGAGTTGAAAAAAGTAAAAGACCACTTTTAATATTTCCTCAAGGAACTAGAGTAAAACTTGATGAACGGCCGCCCTTTAAAAAGGGAATTGGTAGAATATACAAATCTCTGAATTTACCTTGTATCCCTGTAGCGCTTAACACTGGAAAAGTTTGGCCGAAAAATAGTTTTATAAAATATCCAGGGGACATTCACATTTCTTTTTTGGAACCAATCACTTCAGGTAAAGATACTGAAGAGTTTACTAAAGATATAGAAAATCGAATTTACAATGAAATAAAAAAATTCTCTTAGTTATTTTCTTCCAAAACCTGGTTTATCTGTATCCTGACCAGCTTCAATAATTTCCTTTCTTACTTTTTTAGTTGAAGAAAAAATTTCTAGAAGTTTTTTACTATCCTTATTTTGAATAGCATCTCTTATTTCATCAAGATTCTTTGAGTAATTGTCTAAAACTTTTAAAATATTTTCGCTATTATCAATAAAAATATCTTTCCACATTAAAGGGTCAGATGCTGCTATCCTTGTAAAATCTCTAAGACCACCTGCGCTGTATTGAATGACGTCATCTTTAAATTTATCTTCATTATTTATTGCTGTTTTTACAATACTGTAAGCTACAGCATGAGGTAAATGACTTGTCAAGGATAAGACATAATCATGATCTTCAAATGTCATTAACTTTGTCTTGCTACCAAGCTTAATCCAAAAGTCTTCCAAAGCTTTTATTTTATCCGAAGGGGTCTTTCTATCAGCAGATATAATGCACCATCTATTTTTAAACAAACTTGAAAAGCCAGCCTCTGGACCGCTGTATTCAGTTCCAGCTATAGGATGTGAAGCTATCCAATTAACATTTTTAAGATTTAAGTTGCTAATAATTTTATTCACTTCTTTTTTAGCAGAACCTGTATCCGTCAAAATTACATTTTCTTTCAAATTAGATTGAATAGAAAGAAGTATTTCTTTGTAGCTGCTCAAAGGAGATGCAATTATTATTAAATCTGAACCTTTGACTACATCAGAGATATTTTTACAAATTTCTGCTGAAAAATTTTTTTTAAGATAGTCTGTTACACTCTTAGATTTATCATAAGCACTTATTTTAGACGCTAATTTTTTTTCTTCTATTGCTCTTAAGATAGAAGATCCAATTAAACCACATCCAATTATACTAATCTTATTAAACATTTAATATTTTTTTCATTTTAGAAATTAATTTTCTATTTTCGTCGCTTTTTCCAATTGTAATTCTCAACGAATTCTTAATACCATATACATCCATTTTACGTACTAAAATTCCAGTTTGAGCTAAAAGTTTAAAAACTTTAGATGAATTAATGTTTACTCTGTCAAAATTGACTAATAAAAAATTACTATAGCTTTTATTAGTTTCAACTTTCATTCTTTTAAATTCATCAAACATTTTTTTATTCCATTTATTTACGTGCTTTATTTCTTTGTTTAGCCAAGCATTATCCTTAATTGCAGCAGAGGCAGCAAACAAGGCTGGCCTACTTACGTTAAATGGTGGTTTAATTTTATTAAGTGCATAAATAATATCCTTTGATCCATATCCCCATCCTATACGTAATCCGGCTAAGCCATAAATTTTTGAAAATGTTCTTGTCATTACTACGTTTTTATTATTTTTAAATATTCTTAAAGCTGGAAGATAATCTTTTTGTTTCACATACTCAAAATAGGCATCATCTACAACTAATAAAATATTTTTTCTTAATTTTTTCCGTAAAAACTGTAAATCACTTTTTTTAACATACGTTCCTGTAGGATTATTAGGGTTAGCCAAAAAAACAATTTTTGTCCTTTTTGTAACTTTTTTTAAAATATCTTCGACTGAAACTGTAAAATTATCTTCCTTAGAATAGATAACTTTTGCTCCATTCATTTTGCTGTAAATCCTGTAAATAATAAAACTATATTTTGGTACAATTACCTCATCACCCTTCTTCAAAAAAGATTTGCAAACCAGTTCAAAAATTTGATCTGATCCTGACCCTAAAATAATTCTATTTTTATCTAATTTAAATTTATTAGATAAAGTTTTTCTTAAAAACGTTCCATCAGAGTCTGGGTATCGTGCAAAACTTTTAGATACTTTTAAATACTCTTTTTTTGCTTTTGGACTAGGACCTAGGGCTGATTCATTAGCAGATAATTTTATTTTAGCTAATTTGCTTTTAAATAAGCTCATTCCAGCTACGTATTTTTCAGCAACTATCTTATATGGTTTTGGAAATGTCATTTTATTAAAGTATTATCTAAATTGTTAGAGTTTTTCTATAAGTCTTTATCTTATATAAAATTGACAAGTTTGTGATGATTTAGTAAAAATATCTCGCGCTGATTTAACCGTATTGCAAGCGCATAACAAATGTAGCTAAAAAGGGGATGCCCAGTTTAGCTGGGCTTTTTTTTTGGATGAATGTAAAACTTGAAAATATTAAGAAATTAGATGTTCCTGGTTCATTGAAGCTGGATTGCGGGAAGACTATAAGTAATTTTCCACTCGCATACGAAACTTACGGTAAATTGAATGGAAATAAAGATAATGCTATTTTAGTTTTTCATGCATTAACCGGGGATCAATTCGTAACTGGAACCAATCCTATTACAAAAAAAGAAGGGTGGTGGGTTACTGCGGTTGGTCCAGGTAAAGCTATAGATACAGATAAATATTTTGTAATTTGTGCAAATGTTATTGGTGGATGTATGGGCTCTTTTGGACCAAAAAATATTAATCCAGATACAAAGATGCCTTACGGATTAGATTTCCCAGTTATTACAATAAGAGATATGGTAAGAGCACAAGAGTCTTTACTTGAACACCTTGGTATTAAAAAACTTTTGTGTGCGACTGGTGGATCAATGGGAGGAATGCAGTTATTGCAATTCTGCGCAACATTTCCTGAAAAAGCTTTCTCGGCTATTCCAATTGCATGTAGTTCAAGTCATAGTGCCCAAAATATTGCATTAAACGAATTGGCACGGCAAGCAATAATGGCTGACCCTGTTTGGGATAATGGAAAATATGTATCCAAAAATGTTCAACCAAAAAATGGTTTAGCTGTTGCAAGAATGGTTGGCCATATAAGTTATTTATCTGAAAAAGGTATGCAGGAAAAATTTGGAAGAAAATTACAAGAAAAAGCAGATTATGAATTTAGTTTTAATGCAGATTTCCAAGTTGAAAGTTATCTTAGACATCAAGGATATGCTTTTGTAGAGAGATTTGATGCGAATTCGATACTTTATATTACCAGAGCAATGGACTATTTTGATCTTTCTAAACAATACAAAGGTGGTCTAGTCGAAGCCTTTAAAAAACAAAACACAAAATTTTTAGTGATATCATTTTCATCTGATTGGCTTTATACAACGAAAGAAAATAAAGACATTGTGATTGCATTAAATGCATCTGGTGCAGATGTTTCTTATTCGGAAATCATTACAGATAAAGGTCATGACTCCTTCTTACTAAATGAACCAGAATTTTTAAAAACTCTAAAGGGTTTTATTGACTCGATGTATGAAAAGTTTAAAAATGAAAAAAGAATTTAAAGTTATTGCTGAATTGTTGCCTAATGATACAAGAGTTTTAGACGTTGGCTGTGGAGATGGATCATTAATGAATTTCCTAAAAAAGGAAAAAAATATAGAAGTTCGTGGATTAGAACTTAATCAAGAAAATGTACAACAGTGTATTCATAAGGGATTACCAGTTATACAAGGGAATGCGGAAACTGAACTTCATCAATTTCCAGATCAATCTTTTGACTATGTTGTCCTAAGCCAAACGTTGCAAGCCTTTTATGAACCAGAAGAAGTTTTAAAAAATCTATTAAGAATAGGAAAATCAGTTATTGTTTCAATACCAAATTTTGGGTACTGGAAAGTGAGAATAAAACTTTTAATTTTTGGTGAAATGCCAGTAACAAAAACTTTACCGAATACTTGGTATAACACTCCTAATTTACATATGTGCACAATTAAAGATTTATTTAAGTTTTGTGACGAAAAAAATATTAATATTAAAAAAGTCATTGGAGTTAATGAAGATTCAACTTCATTAATAAAAAAAAATAATTTAGAAATAAAAAATCTTTTTTCAAAATTGGGGATTTTTTTAATAGGATAAATGATAGTAGAAATTATTCCATGTTTAAATGACAATTACAGTTATATAATTCATGAAAAAGAAACTAATACTGTATCAATAGTAGACCCCTCTGAATTTGAGGCTTGTGATAAATCAATTAATAAATACAAAAAGTTAGATTTTATTTTAAATACTCATCATCACGTTGATCATGTTGGAGCAAACATAGAGCTAAAAAAAAAATATAAGTCAAAAATTTTAGGTTCAGACTCAGATAAAGATCGTATTCCAGGAATAGATATCTTTCTTAAGGATAATCAAAAACAAAAGATTGGTAATTTGGAATTTAAAGTAATTTTTACTCCAGGTCATACTAAAGGTCATATTGTTTATTTCTTTAATAAAGATAAAATTGCTTTTACCGGAGATACATTATTTTCACTAGGATGTGGTAGAGTTTTTGAGGGGACTTATGAAGAAATGTATAATTCATTAAAAAAAATTAAAAGCCTCCCACTTGATACAAAAATTTATTGTGGACACGAATACACAAAGTCAAATCTAAATTTCTGTTCTGCGTATGACTCTAGGAACTACTTATTAAAAAAGAAAGAAATCGATATTCAAAAAAAATTAAATTCTAATCAACCAACTATCCCCTCTACTTTAGAACAAGAAATTAAAACAAATATTTTCTTAAGATGTAATGATCCTGATGTTAAGCAAGCTTTAGGACTAAAAGATTCATCTGAAATTGAAGTTTTTTCAAAATTACGAGATTTAAAGGACTCATTTTAGCTTCAATAATCTTGACTTGCTAGCACTTAGAGTTATATTGCGTGAAAATTAAAAAAAAGAGATTATATGTCATTTGCTATAATTGAAACCGGTGGGAAACAGTACAAAGTATCTGCGAGTAAAATATTAGAGATTGAAAAACTCAATGCCAAAGTTGGTGAAACAATAAGATTTGATAATGTTTTACTTGTAAACAATGACAAAAGTACAGAAGTTGGAAATCCTAAAGTTGAAGGGGCTGCAGTGGAAGCTAAGCTTTTAGACAATGTAAAAGATCGTACTATATTAGTTTTTCATAAAAGAAGAAGAAAGCACTCAAGAAAAAAAAATGGTCATAGACAACGTCATTCTAAGATACAAATCACAAAAATCTTAGCTAAAGGTGGTAAAGTTATAGGCGAAGCTGTGAAAGTTGAAAAAAAGAGGCCTGTAAAAGAGGAAAAAAAAGTTATAAAAAAGGAAACAAAGAAATAGGAAATTAAATGGCAACAAAAAAAGCAGGCGGATCATCAAGAAACGGCCGAGATAGTAAGGGTAGACGACTTGGGGTCAAAAAATATGGTGATCAAATCGTAATACCTGGGAATATCATCGTAAGACAAAGAGGAACTAAAATTCATCCTGGCAATAATGTCGGCATGGGCAAAGACCACTCGATTTTTTCTTTGGTCAAAGGAAAAGTAAAATTCAAAAAATCTAAGTTAAACAGAACTTTTGTTTCTGTAATCCCCAATTAAATCTATATAAATAACTTTAGTTATTTATATTATAATAAGTATGAAATTTTTAGATCAAGCAAAAATTTATATTAAAGCTGGAAATGGTGGGTCAGGTTCAGCAAGCTTTAGAAGAGAAAAGTTTGTGGAGTATGGTGGGCCTGACGGTGGTGATGGTGGAGATGGTGGATCTATAATTATTCAATCTGATAGAAATCTTAACACATTAATTGATTTCAGATATGCACAACACTTTAAAGCTCAACATGGGAGGCATGGAAGTAAAAGAAATAAAACTGGAGCTAATGGAGAAGATTTAGTTTTAAAAGTTCCTTTAGGAACTCAGGTATATGAAGAGGATAACAATACTTTAATTTATGATTTTACGAAAAATAAAGAAAAATACCTAATAGCATCTGGTGGTAAAGGTGGTCTTGGAAATGTTAGATTTAAAAGCTCAACAAATAGAGCTCCAAGAAAAAAAACAAATGGAAAATTAGGTGAAGAATTTTGGATTTGGCTACAATTAAAAGTAATCGCCGATGTTGGAATCATTGGCAAGCCTAATGCTGGAAAATCTAGTTTACTCGCAGCGTTAACAAGAGCTAAGCCAAAAATAGCAAATTATCCTTTTACAACAATTAATCCAAACTTAGGTGTATCTTATTATGGAGGTAAAGAGATAACTTTAGCTGATATTCCAGGTTTAGTGGAAGGTGCACATAAAGGTGTTGGTCTTGGAGATAAATTTTTAAGGCATATAGAAAGATGTAAAATTTTACTTCACTTAATTGACCTTTCAGATGATAATTTATTAAATTCTTATAAAAAAATTAAGTTAGAACTATCTAATTATGATAAAAATTTAATTAAAAAAAAAGAAATTATTTTTTTTAATAAGTCAGATTTGTTGGAAGTTAATGAGATAAATAAAAAGTTAAATGATTTTAAAAAAAAAATTAAAGCTAAATTTGAAATTGTTTCTGTTTATTCCAATAAAGATATTCAAAAGATAAAAAAAATATTAATTAAATATGCTAATTAAAAATGCAAATAAAATAGTTTTAAAACTTGGATCTACAACTGTGGTTGACAGTAAAGGCGTTTTCAAAAAAAAGTGGGTAACTTCTCTTATAAAAGATATAAAAAAATATGGAAAAGGAAAAAACTTCGTTATTGTTTCTTCAGGAGCAATCGCTCTTGGCCAAAAATATCTCAAAGTTAAAAAAAGGAAAATTAAATTAGAAATGAGCCAAGCTGTTGCTGCTGTTGGGCAAATTCATTTAGCAGGAGAATTTCAAAAGCTGTTTGATAAATATAAGATTAAGACTGGTCAAATTTTAATTAGTCCAGATGATACAGAGCAAAGAAGGAGAGCTATTAATGTTAGAAGAACTTTTGACAATCTGTTTAAACTTAAAGCTATCCCTGTAGTAAACGAAAATGATTCAACAGCAACGAGTGAAATTAAATATGGAGATAATGATAGATTGGCTGCTAGAGTTGCTCAAATTATTGGCGCTGACATTCTAATATTGTTTTCTGATGTTGATGGACTATATGACAAGTCAAAAGGAAAAAAAATTATAAGAGAGGTAGATTCAATTAATGAGAAAATCACATCGCTTATAGATAATAAGAAAAATAAATTTGGCTCAGGAGGAATTGCTACAAAGTTAGACGCAGCTAAGATTTGTATGAATTCTGGTACTCACATGTTTATTGCTAATGGTAAAGTGAATTACCCAATCTTTAACATAATTAAAAATAAAAAATATACTCATTTCTTACCAAAAATTTCTACTTTAGATGCCAGAAAAAAATGGATCGTTGGTTCTCTTAGTTATAATGGAACTATATACATTGATAGTGGAGCAGCTAAAGCTTTATCAAATGGTAAAAGCTTGCTTGCTGCCGGCATAACCAAGATTAATGGAAGTTTCAAAAAGGGAGAAAACGTAATAATTTTAGATCAGAATAATATTCAACTGGCTAGAGGATTATCCTCATTCAGCTCGACTGAAATAGATAAAATTAAAGGTAAACAAAGTAAAGAGATAGAAATAATTCTTGGTTATCTTAGCAAATCTGAGGTAATTCATAAAGATGATATGGTATTATTATAAATGAGTTATTTAGAATCTATAGGAAAGAATGCAAAAAAAGCCTTTAAAGATTTAAAGAGTGTGAAACATAAAAAAATAAAAAAGGTTTTAGAAAATTATAATCAATCACTTTTAAAAAACACTAATAAAATAATCAGAGAAAATTTAAAAGATGTCAAAAATGTCAAAAGAAAGCATTTAGTTGACAGACTTATTTTAAATAAAAAAAGAATTGAGGGTATTAGACATTCAATCAATGAAATAGCAAAGTTTAAAGATCCGGTTGGAAGAGTTCTAGAGGTTTGGCGTAGACCAAATAATTTGACAATTAAAAAAGTCACAACTCCAATAGGTGTTATAAGTGTAATTTATGAAAGCAGACCTAATGTGACTGCTGATGTAGCAGCATTGTGTTTAAAATCAGGTAATTGTTCTATTTTGAGAGGTGGGTCTGAAGCTTTTAATTCTAACAGATTATTAGCTAATTTATTCAGAGATAATTTAAGAAAGAATAATATCAATCAAAACTGTGTTCAATTCATTGAAAATAAAAATAGAAAAGTAGTAGATCAACTATTATCAAAAATGAGCGCATATATTGATGTAATTGTTCCAAGAGGAGGAAAAGGGCTTGTAGCTAAAGTGCAGAAATTTTCCAATGTACACGTAATTGGCCATCTTGAAGGACTGTGCCATATTTATGTTGATAAAACTGCAAATATAAAAATGGCGAAAGATTTAATCATAAACGCAAAAATGAGAAGGACAAGTATTTGCGGGGCAGTTGAAACTCTTCTGATTGAAGAAAAAGCTTTAAACTCACATGCTAAAGAAATAATCAATGCTCTTTTAAATTCAGGATGTGAAGTTAGAGCTGATAGAAAAGTTAATAAGCTTTTTAAAGGGAAATTAAAAAAAATTATAGAAAAAGATTGGAAGACAGAATATTTGGATGCAATTATTTCAATCAAGGCAGTTAAAAATGTAAATGATGCTGTCGAACATATTTTAAAATATGGTACAATGCATACTGACAGCATTATTACTGAAAACAAAAAAAATGCCGAGATTTTTTTAAATGGCGTGAATAGTTCAATTGCGATGCATAATGTTTCAACTCAATTTGCTGATGGTGGAGAATTTGGTTTTGGAGGAGAAATTGGGATCTCTACTAACAGACTTCCACCAAGAGGTCCTGTAGGAATAAATCAATTAACATCTTACAAATATCTTGTCTCTGGAAAAGGCATTATTAGACCATAATTGATGGCAATTATCCAAAAAAAAAATGTTGGTTTATTAGGTGGCAGTTTTGATCCAGCTCATATAGGGCATTTAGGTATATCAAAAATTGCTATAAATAAATTGAAATTGAGTAAAATTTATTGGGTTGTTACAAAAAAAAATCCTTTCAAAAATAAAGCTTTTTATCCTTTAGCCGAAAGAATTAAATTTGCGAAAAAATTAACCAAAGCTCAAAAGAAAATTAAAATAATTTATATAGATAATATTATTAAATCCATCAGAGTTATTGATGTAATAAATTATTTTATAAAAAAGAAGAAAATTAAAAATATCTACTTTTTAATTGGTTCTGATAATCTAATACGATTTCACAAGTGGAAAAACTGGAAAAAAATAGTAAAATTAGTAAAATTAATAGTTTTTTCTAGAAAAGGATATGATAGAAAAGGAATGAAATCAATTGTGGTTAAAAAATTTAAAAATAAAATTATCTTTATAAAAAATAAACCAATTTCTATATCTTCCACGCAACTAAAAAATCATACAAAATTGAGTATTTGATGGGAATTATTGATATTAAAAATAATATTGAAAAAATATTAGATGATAATAAAGCTCAAAATATAACTTGCATTGACCTAAAAAATAAATCGTACATTGCAGATTATATGGTTATAGCTTCTGGGACATCTTCTAGACATTTACAAGCATTATCTGAAATTCTTGTAGCTCAATTAAAAAAATTAGGAATAGACAATTGTCGTATTGAGGGGAAGGATAGCAATGATTGGAAATTAGTTGATACTCAAGATGTAATAGTTCATATTTTTCACCCGGAAAAAAGAGAGTTTTATGATTTAGAAAAAATGTGGTCTGAGGAAATTCCAAAAGAAAAGGCTTTAATATGAAAAATAAAATAATTATTAGTTTATTTTTTTTTATGTACTCGTCATCAGTAGCCTTCTCAAAAAATGATCTTTATGAAAAAATTGATCTCTTTAGCGAAGTATTAGAAAATATCAAGAAAGAATATGTTGACGAAATAAATCAATCAGAAGTGATGGACTCTGCCATTAATGGGGTGCTTCAATCCCTTGATCCATATTCGGCCTATATGAGTCCTGAACTCTTTAAAGAAATGCAAACGGATACTAAAGGTGAATTTGGAGGTTTGGGAATAGAAATAGGCATGGAAGCAGGTGTTGTTAAAGTTATATCTCCAATCGATGATACACCAGCTGCTAAAGCTGGTATCAAAGCAGGTGATTACATAGTTAAAATTGGTAGCGAACAAGTTCAAGGTAAATCTTTATTAGAAGCAGTTAAATTAATGAGAGGCCCAGTTGGAACCTCAATTGATTTAACTATTAGAAGAAAAAACGTAAAAAAACCACTAGAATTTAGAATTATGCGGAAAATAATTCAGGTTCGTTCTGTAAATTCTAAAATAATCGGAAAAGAAAAAAATTTAGGCTATATAAGATTAAAATCGTTTAACGAAAATAGTGATAAACAATTTTTAAAATCTGTAAAAAATTTAGAAACAAAGTCAAAAATAAAAGGCTATGTGCTTGATCTTAGAAATAATCCTGGAGGATTACTAACACAAGCAATAAATATCACAGATTTTTTTTTAAACGATGGTGAAATAGTATCAACAAAAGGAAGAAAAATTTCTGAAACACGAAAGTTTTTTGCGAGAAAAGGAGATGAAATTAAAGGCAAACCAATAGTGGTTTTGATAAATAATGGGTCTGCTTCAGCATCAGAAATTTTTGCCGGTGCTTTAAAGGATCATAAGAGAGCAATAATTTTAGGAGAAAATTCTTATGGTAAAGGTTCTGTTCAGTCAATAATACCTTTAAAAAATGGAGGTGGTATGCGACTAACAATTTCAAAATATTATCTTCCCTCTGGTAAGTCAATTTCAGAGGTAGGTGTTACACCGGATATACTTGTAGAAGAAGAAGGTGAAGATTTCTTAATAAATACTGATAATGATAATCAATTAAATTACGCTATAAAACTTTTTAGTTCTTAATATGGAAAAAGATAAACTGCCTATGCGCAAAGGTGTAGGGGCTATAATACTCAATAAAAAAAATAAAGTTTTTGTTGGTAAAAGAAAAGATAATCCGATAGACAAATGGCAAATGCCTCAAGGCGGCGTCAATAAAGGAGAGGATTATCTTTCAGCAATGCAAAGAGAGCTTTTGGAAGAAACAAGTATAAAAAACATAGTAATTTTGAGAGAAATAGAGGGATTTTTTGAGTATGAACTTCCCTCTAGTTTAATTGGGATTATTTGGAAAGGAAAGTTTAGAGGTCAGAGACAAAAATGGTTCATTGCAAGATTCACCGGAGAGGAGAAAGAAATAAATCTAAAAACTAAAAATCCTGAATTTATTGAGTGGAAGTGGATTTCGCCAGAAAAACTACCTTATGTTATAGTAGAATTCAAAAAAGAAATGTATTTAGAATTATCAAAGTATATAAAAAAGTTGATCAGTTAATTTTTTTTAAAGTGTCTATCTTATAAGACAATAAATATTTTTCTTTATCTGTGATATTGTCTCCACTAATTTTTTTTTCAGCCTCGGTTATAATTGAGTCTATCGAACTTTTTTTCATTTCTGACAGATCTTTTGCTGTTGAAGTCAAAATCAAAAGATTATTTTCAGCGAATTCTACCGTTCCATCTTCAACAAAAAATTCTTTATCTATTTCAGATTTGATTCTGACGAATCCAGGCCTTAGGAAAGTTATTAGTGGAATGTGATCTTTTAGAATTCCCATTTCGCCTTCATATGATGGAATGATAACCTCAATAGCATTTGTTTTAATTATTGATTTGTCAGGTGATATTATTTCAACTGAAAATTTTTCAGACATTATTTTTTGTCTTTTACTAGTTTTCCTGCTTTTTCAACAACTTCTTCTATGCCGCCAACCATGTAAAATGCCGCTTCTGGTAAATGATCATATTCTCCTTTACAAATTGCATCAAATCCTTTTATTGTTGAGTCTAAATCAACTAATTTTCCTGGAGAGCCTGTAAACACTTCAGCAACAAAGAAAGGTTGTGATAAAAATCTTTGTATTTTTCTTGCTCTAGCAACTGTTAATTTATCTTCTTCTGAAAGTTCGTCCATCCCTAGAATTGCAATTATATCCTGTAGAGACTTATATGCCTGTAAAATTCTTTGCACATCTCTTGCAACTCTATAATGTTCTTCACCAACTATTCTTGGATCAAGTATTCTTGATGTAGAGTCAAGGGGATCCACAGCTGGATAAATTCCTATTTCTGCAATTTGTCTTGATAAAACTGTAGTAGCGTCTAAGTGTGAAAATGAAGTAGCTGGTGCAGGATCTGTTAGATCGTCAGCTGGCACGTAAATGGCTTGCACAGATGTAATTGATCCTTTGTCGGTAGATGTAATTCTTTCTTGTAAGTTACCCATATCAGTAGCTAGTGTTGGTTGATAACCGACTGCAGAGGGTATTCTGCCAAGTAAAGCTGAAACTTCAGATCCGGCTTGAGTGAATCTAAAAATATTATCAACGAAGAAAAGTACATCCTGACCTTCTTTATCTCTAAAATATTCTGCAACAGTAAGCCCTGTTAGAGCTACACGGGCTCTAGCTCCTGGAGGTTCATTCATCTGTCCATAAACTAATGCAGCTTTCGAACCTTTTCCGTTTGTCTTAATAACTCCAGACTCTATCATTTCATGATAGAGATCATTTCCTTCTCTAGTTCTTTCTCCAACACCAGCAAATACAGAAAAGCCACCGTGAGCTTTTGCAATGTTATTTATTAATTCCATAATAGTTACTGTTTTTCCAACCCCCGCGCCTCCGAATAACCCGATCTTTCCACCTTTAGCATATGGTGCTAACAAATCTATAACTTTAATTCCTGTTACTAATTGTTCAGTCTCGGTAGCTTGATCAGTAAATTTTGGGGCAGATCTATGTATCGGCCATCTTTCTTTTGTCTTCACTTCACCTTTTTCATCAATCGACTCTCCAATCACATTAATAATTCTTCCAAGAGTTTCTGGTCCTACTGGCACGCTTATTGGTGAACCTGTATTTATAATTTTATCTCCCCTCTTTAAACCCTCAGTCGCGTCCATTGCTATAGTTCTTACCTCATTTTCTCCTAAATGCTGGGCAACTTCGAGAACTAATTTATTTCCAGAATTATTTGCTTCTAAAGCAGTATAAATTTCCGGTAACTCACCTTCGAAGTTTACGTCTACTACAGCTCCAATAATTTGTGTTATTTTTCCGTTTTTTTCCATGATTACAAGCTTTCAGCTCCTGAAATAATCTCTATCAATTCTTTTGTAATTGAAGCTTGCCTGCTTCTATTATAATTAATAGTCAATTTATCTACTAGTTCACCTGCGTTTCTAGTTGCATTATCCATAGCAGTCATTCTAGAACCTTGTTCACTAGCTGCGTTTTCTAAAAATGCCTTGAATACTTGAGTTGATATATTTTTAGGTAATAAATCTTCTAAAATTTCATCTTCGTCTGGTTCAAATTCATACGATAAAAAATTTTCTTCTTTATTCTCCTCGATTTTACTTTCAGCAGGTATTATTTGTTGAGCTTGAGGAATCTGAGTTATAACATTTTTAAAATTGTTATAAAACAATATACATTTATCAAACTCTTTATCATTAAATAATTTTATAATTTCATTACCAATTATCTCAGCCTCATCGAAAGAAATTTGTTTTTTTTCTTTAAAACTAAACTTTTTAACAATATATTTACCATATTCACGTTTAATTTGATCTAATCCTTTCGAGCCTACAGTAATTATTTTTAATTTTTTTCCCTCTTTAAGAATTTTTTTAAAATTAATTTTTGCTAATTTACAAATATTGGTATTAAATCCTCCACATAAACCTCTATCAGCTGTTAAGACAACACAAAGGTGTATTTTATCCTCTCCGGTGCCTACCAGTAGTTTAGGAGCATTATTAATATCATTAATTGATTTAGTAAGATTAAGGATAATGTTTTGCATTTTCTGGCTGTAAGGTCTCCCTTTTTCAGCGTTTTCCTGTGCCTTTCTTAGTTTAGCGGCTGCCACCATTTTCATCGCTTTCGTAATCTTTTGAGTAGATTTAACACTTTTTATTCTTTTTTTAAGATCATCTAAACTTGGCATTATTTTTCTCTCTTTTTATAATCCTCAATAATTTGGTTTAAAAGTTTTTCTGTACTTTCCTCAAGTTTTCCAGAGGTCTGTATGTTATCGATAATTTCGGGTTTCTCGGACTTTATTTTTTCAAAAATATCTCTTTCAAATTTTTTAATTTTAGTTAATTCGATATTATCTAAATGACCTTTGACCCCAGTAAATACTGACACAACTTGCTCGGCTACTGTCATCGGAGAGTACTGATCTTGTTTTAAAAGTTCAGTTAGTTTTGCGCCACGATTTAATAATTGTTGAGTTGAAGCATCTAAATCTGATCCAAATTGTGCAAAAGCAGCCATTTCTCTATATTGGGCTAATTCTAATTTTATCGATCCAGCCACTTTTTTCATAGCTTTGGTTTGAGCAGCAGAACCTACTCTAGATACGGATAAACCTACGTTCACAGCAGGCCGAATTCCTTGGTTGAATAACTCAGTTTCTAAAAATATCTGTCCGTCAGTTATAGAAATTACATTTGTGGGTATGTATGCCGAAACATCACCTGCTTGTGTTTCAATTATAGGTAAAGCTGTTAATGATCCTCCGCCGCTCTTTTCATTTAGTTTTGCTGCCCGCTCTAATAGTCTGCTATGTAAATAAAATACGTCACCTGGATATGCCTCTCTGCCTGGTGGTCGTCTCAATAATAACGACATTTGTCTATAAGCAACAGCTTGCTTTGACAAGTCATCATAGACTATCAATGCATGCATACCATTATCTCTAAAATACTCTCCAATAGTACACCCAGTATATGGAGCTAAAAATTGTAAAGGAGCGGAGTCTGATGCCGTGGCTGCAACTATTGTTGTATATTTTAGTGCTCCTGCCTCTTCTAAAGTTTTGGTTATTTGCGCTACAGTTGAACGTTTTTGACCAATTGCTACATAAACACAATATAGTTTTTTCTTTTCATCAGAGGACTCGTTGATTTTTTTTTGATTGATTATCGCATCAATTGCTACAGCTGTCTTCCCAGTTTGTCTATCTCCAATTATTAATTCTCTTTGGCCTCTGCCTATAGGTATTAGTGAGTCTATTGATTTAAGACCTGTTTGCATAGGTTCATTAACAGATTGTCTTGGAATTATACCAGGCGCTTTCACTTCAACTCTTTTTCTATTTTTGACTGAAAGCGGACCTTTTCCATCAATTGGATTTCCCAAACCGTCTACAACTCTCCCCAAAAGTTCTTTTCCAACTGGAACATCTACGATGGCATTAGTTCTTTTAATAGTATCGCCCTCTTTAATATTTCTATCATCACCAAAAATTACAACACCTACATTGTCATTTTCTAAATTCAGGGCCATTCCCTTAGATCCATCATTAAACTCGACCATTTCTCCAGCTTGAACATTGTCAAGACCATATACCCGGGCAATTCCATCTCCGACTGACAAAACTTTTCCTACTTCAGAAACTTCGGCTTTCTCTCCGAAATTCTTAATCTGTTCTTTTAGTAATTTTGTTACTTCTGATGGATTTATTGTCATTTTATTTTTCTAACATAATTTGTTCGTATTTTTTTAGTTTATTTTTAATCGAGGTATCAATCATAATACTTCCTAATTGAAGTTTTAAGCCACCAATTAATTCTTTATCTACTTTAAGATCAAATTTTAATGTTGCTCCCATGATTTCAGATAGCTCTTTACTTATTTTTTCTAATTCTAATTGAGATAATTCTTTTGATGAGATCAACGATGCTTTTGTTTCTCCTCTTTTTTTCAAGCACAATTCTAAAAAACTTTCAGAAATTTTTTTTACAAAAAAAATTCTTCTTTTATCAATAAGCAATAAAAAAAAGTTTTTTAAATTTTTCGTAAAATCTAATTTATCCACTAATATATTAATAAATTTGATTTGTTGACTAATATTTTGTGTTGGGTCTTTAATAAAATTTTTAATATCTAAACTTGAGTTTAAAAGTAAAAGAAAATTTTTTATTGCAGCTTCCGACTGATCTAATTCATTAGACTCTATAGAGACTTCAAATAAAGCGCGAGAATACCTTTCTGAAGTTTCAGTCGAGAAAGATTTATTTGTACTCATTTTTAAATTTTAGAATTTAATGTGAAATAATGTTGAGGTCGTACCATAAGAGTATAACTTGATCAAGTTGCCAATTTTGATTTTAAGCAAAGTTGATAGGATCAACATCAACCGTAAGTTTTATTTTAGATGAGATTTTAAGCCCATTTAGAACATTAGTGATTTTTTTTTGCATTAAGCTCTGATTATTAAACCTAATTAACAGCCGAGATCTAAAATTTTTTTTAATTTTGAGCAAAGGAGAGTCTACAGGCCCCAAAATCTCTAGATCATTTATTTGCTTTAATCTACTTTTAATCTCTCTGGCACCCTGCAGACTGGAGCTCCTGTTTTTTGAAGAAATTATTATTGCAATTAGTCTCTTGTATGGAGGTAGTTTATTTTTCTCTCTTAATAATAATTCATTTTTAAGTAGATCTTCCGATTTATTTTTTATCAATTCATTAAGTGTGAGGTCATTGGGTGTTAATGTTTGATATATTATTAATGATTTAGAACTGAAACGACCAGCTCTTCCACTTAACTGATGATATAATTGAATATTTTTTTCTGTTGTCCTTAAATCGTATCCTCTTCCAGAAAAATCAGCATCGATCACCACGATACAGTTTAATTTTGGAAAATTAAACCCTTTTGAAATCATTTGAGTACCAACTAAAATATCAATTTTTTTTTCATTAATTGCTTTAAATAAATTTTTCGTTTTTTCTTTTGTTGATAAATAATCACTTGAAAAAATACTTGTTTTTTTATTAGGGAATAATTCTTTTACTTCATCGTATATTTTTTCTACTCCTGGACCATACATAACAAATTCACAATCACCATTAAGTTTACATTTTGTTTTTATTTTTTTTTCATAAGAACAATGATGACAAATGGCTTTATTTTTTAATTTATGAAAAGTAAGATACAAAGAACAATTTGGACAAGTTTGTTTATTTCCGCATTTTTTACAAATTAGATAAGGTGCAAAACCTCTTCTATTTAAAAAAAATAAAACTTGTTCACCATTATTAAGAAAATTATTAACTAAGTTTACAGTCTCTTGGTCAATAAATTTATTTTTTATTTTTGACAGATTAAGATTAATTATTTTTGTTTCAGGCAGTGGGTAGTCATTAAACCTTTTAACTATTTTTATGTGCCTATATTTTTTTAATTGAATATTATTAAAGGTTTCTATTGAGGGAACTGATGAAACCAAGTGTATAGGTATTTTTTCAAAATTTGCTCTGGAAATAGCCATATCTCTAGCATTATAAATTACCCCCTCATCTTGTTTATAGGAAGTATCATGTTCTTCATCGACAATTATTATACCAAGTTTTTTAAAAGGCAAAAGCAAGGCTGATCTTGCTCCGACTAAAATTCTTATCTTATTATTCATTATTCCTTTCCAAATAATTCTTTTTTGTTTTGGTGTTATTTTTGAATGCCAGATTGCAGGTTCAAAACCAAAAAAATCTTCAAATCTTGATTTAAAATCATTTGTTAAAAAAATTTCTGGTAATAAAACTAAAGCTTGTTCTTTTTTTTCAATTATTTTCTTAATACGTTCAAAATAAACTAAAGTTTTTCCTGATCCAGTAGTTCCTTGTAATACTGACACATCAAATTTACCATTTACCTTTTCAAGAAATTTAAGAGCCTCAACTTGTTCAGCATTTAACTTAAAAGATTTTTTTTTTGTTTTTTTTACTTCTATAATCTTGTCTTTGATTTTAATGTATTTATTTGTGCCTCCTATTACCATTTTAAGCACAAGACCGATTGGAACCATATTGTAAGATGAAAACCATTCAATAAAATTAATTAGTTTTATATCAATTGAATATTCTGTTTTCTTCGCAATATCTTTAATCTTAATATCTTTTGGCTCTAAGAAATTATTTTTCCAAATCACTCCAATTTCACTCTTTGAACCAAAAGGGACCTCTACCAAATTTCCAATTTTACTCTCATTTTTTGAGTTATAGGTAAATGGAAAGTTAAATACCTTAGGCAACAGTACTTGTGCTTTCATAAATCAATAGTATTAGAATTTATCTTAATTAAAAATGAATTGGTCTTTTATCAACAGCTAATGCAGCTTCTTTTATTGCCTCAGTATGCGTAGGATGGGCGTGGCAAGTTCTAGCTATATCCTCAGCACTTGCTCCAAATTCCATAGCTAATGCCATTTCCGCAATCATATCTCCACAGTGCGGGCCAATAATATGTACCCCTAAAACTTTATCAGTTTTACTATCTGCTAAAATCTTTACAAACCCTTCTGTCTCATTATTAACCTTTGCTCTGGAGTTTGCTAAAAAAGGGAATTTTCCAACTTTAAAGGATCTATTAGATTCTTTTAATTGCTCTTCAGTCTTTCCAACTGTAGCTACTTCGGGGGATGTATAAATAACTCCTGGTATTACATCATAATTTACATGACCTGCTTGCCCTGCTAGAATTTCAGCAACTGCTATGCCTTCTTCCTCGGCCTTATGAGCTAACATTGGTCCTTTTATTACATCGCCAATAGCATAAATATTTTTAATTGAAGTTTGTAATTTTTTATTAACTTCGATTCTTCCTTTGGCATCTTTTTTAATGCCTACTTTAGCTAAATTCAAACCTTCTGTATAAGGTTTTCTGCCAACTGAAACTAATACTTTGTCAAATTCTTTTGTTTCGTCCTTTGAACTTTTAATGTCTGTGTAATTTATAAGTACTTTAAGACCATTATTTTTTACAGAGTTTACTTTTGTTCCCATTTTGAAATTTATTCCTTGTTTAGTTAAAATCTTTTTAAATTCATTTGATATTTCTCTATCCATTCCAGGCGTAATATGATCAAGATATTCTATAACAGTTACTTCAGAGCCGAGTCTGGACCAAACAGAACCCATTTCAAGGCCTATATATCCACCACCTATTACAGCTAATTTCTCTGGAACTTTTTTCAGTGATAATGCTCCAGTAGAAGAAATGATATTTTTTTCATCTATTTCTATTCCAGGTATAGAAGTTACTTCTGAACCTGTAGCGATAACAATATTTTTTGTTTTATAGTTGGTTTTTTTATTGTTTTCATAAACCATTACATCATTCTTAGAAAATAGTACCCCTTTTCCTCTTATGTATGAAACTTTATTTTTTTTGAATAAAAATTCTACGCCTTTTGTAAGCACTTGAATAGATTTATTTTTGTTAGACATCATCTTATCGATATTAAGTTTGATCCCTTCAATTTCAATTCCTTGTTGATTAAAATTTTTTTTAGCTTTATGGAAATTTTCAGATAAGTTTAATAAGCTTTTTGAAGGAATGCAGCCAACATTTAAACACGTGCCTCCTAAAGCACCTCTTGACTCTACGCAAGCTGTTTTCAATCCAAGTTGTGCAGCTCTAATTGCGCAAACATAACCTCCAGGTCCTCCACCAATTACTATTAAATCGAAATTTTCCATGGTTAAATATTTAAAAATAGTCTTTTAGGTTGTTCGAGTGACTCTTTCACAATTTTAAGAAAAGAAACTGCTTCTTTGCCATCGATAATCCTGTGATCATAAGATAATGCTAAGTACATCACCTGCCTTGCTTCAATACCACCATCTACCACAACTGGTCTTTGAACTATATTATGCATACCAAGCACAGCTGACTGAGGTGGATTTAAAATTGGTGTGGAAAGCATAGATCCATAGATGCCTCCATTTGTAATTGTAAAAGTACCTCCTTGTAAGTCTTCAATAGTGATTTTTCCATCCTTAGCCTTTTGTCCTAAATCTCCGATGTTTTTTTCAATATCCGCAAAAGACATCACATCTGTTTCTCTTAAGACTGGTACAACAAGTCCCCTGTCAGTGCCTACTGCTATACTTATATTGTAATAATTTTTATATACTATTTCGTCTCCTTGAATTTCTGCATTTATCGCAGGATAATTTTTTAAACCAATTACACATGCTTTTACAAAGAAAGACATAAAACCAAGTTTAACTCCATACTTCTTCTGAAATTCATCTTTATACTGGTTTCTCATTGAGATAATCTCACTCATGTCCACTTCATTAAATGTTGTAAGCATTGCTGCGTTTTCCTGGGCTTCTTTAAGTCTTTTAGCAATAGTTTGCCTTAACCTTGTCATTCGGACTCTTTCTTCTGGGCCATGCTTTATTTTTCTTTCTGATGGGGAAGGTTTAGATCCCATAAGACTCATTATGTCTTCTTTCAAAATTATTCCATTTTTGCCAGTTCCTTGAATTTCATTAATATTTACTTTTGCTTCATTTGCCATTTTTCTCGCTGCTGGAGATATTTTAGTTTCTGATTTAACTTGATTTATTTTTTTCTCTAATTTTTTTTCTTTATGAACCTCGTCTAATATTAATGGTTCCTCATCTATATCAATACTTTCTTCTTCCAGTTTCAATACAGGTTCCTCAATTACTTGCTTCTTGATTTTGGTTGTTGATTTTGTTTGATCTTCGTCAAATAATTTAAATTCTTTATTAACTTCTTTTTTTGGAGGATTATATTTTTTTATATCCTGAGATTTACTAGTTTCTTTATTTAAGCTTTCACTTATAGTACCTAACAAAGACCCAACATTCACTGTTTCTCCCTCTTTAACTGCTATACTGCCTAGAACTCCATTTGATGGCGCTGGGACCTCTACATTTACTTTATCTGTTTCTAACTCAACTATTGGTTCATCAGCTATAACTTTATCTCCTTGTGATTTAAGCCATTTAGATACTGTAGCTTCTGTTACCGATTCGCCTAAGGTAGGGACTGTAATTTTTTCTGACATTTAATCTATTAGTATCTTTTCTAATATTTCTTTTTGTTGTGCAAGATGTTTATTAGCATTTCCAGTCGCAGTAGAAGAAGATGCCTTTCTACCTACGTATTTTAAGTTGATATCTTTTAGATTAATCATTTCTAGAGTTCTATCAATATAGTTTCTTACAGTATTCCATGCACCCATATTCTTTGGTTCCTCCTGGCACCATATAAACTTAGCCTTTGTGTATCTCTTAAGAATATTAGCTAAAGTTTTTACTGGAAAAGGATATAATTGTTCTATTCTTACAAAAACTATATCTTTATTTTTACTTTTTTCCCTTGCTTCAATTAAATCGTAATAAATTTTTCCTGAACACATAACTACTTTTTTTATTTTTTTATTCTCTAATAATTGAATTAATTTTTTCTCTTTTTTATAACCATCATCCTCTAAAACTCTGTGAAAAGAACTTTTTGAGGTAAATTCTGAAAGACTTGAAACACATCTTTTATGCCTTAGTAAAGATTTTGGAGTCATAATAATTAAAGGTTTTCTAAATTCTCTATGCATTTGCCTTCTTAAAACATGAAAGTAGTTCGAGGGTGTTGTGCAGTTTACGACTTGTATATTTTCACCTGCACAAAGTTGGAGAAATCTCTCTAATCTAGCTGATGAGTGCTCTGGACCTTGTCCTTCATATCCATGAGGTAGCAGCATGACTAAGCCACTAGCTCTCCCCCATTTTGACTCTGAAGAAGTAATAAATTGATCTATTATAACTTGACCTCCATTTGCAAAATCTCCAAATTGGGCTTCCCACAAGACTAAAGTCTCAGGCTCTGACAGAGAATAGCCAAATTCAAATCCCAAGACTGCAAGTTCAGATAGCAAGCTGTCAATGACTTCAAATTTCATTTGACCTCTCTCAATATTATTAGCTGGAATATATCTATCGTGATTTTCTTGATTTCTTAATATTGCATGCCTTTGACTGAATGTTCCTCTTCCTGAGTCCTGCCCCGACAATCTTACCGAAAAGCCCTCCGTCAATAAAGTTCCGATAGCCAAACTTTCAGCTGAAGACCAGTCGAGTTTACCTGTTATTAGCATATTATTTCTTAGTTCAAATACTCTTTTAAGAGTTTTATGAGCATAAAAATTTGATGGAATATTAAAAATTTTTTTTCCAACTTTAATTAATTTTACTTTATCAACACCACTTATGCCTCTTTTATCTTTACCTAAACCAGGTTTAAATCTTGACCAAGCACCATCAAACCACTTTAATTCTGATTTGTAATTTTTTGATATATTAAATTCTTTTTCTAAAAAAGTTTTAAATTTTATTTTTTCATTTTGTAAGTTCTCAATTGAAGTTAATCCCTCTGAAGAAAGTTTTTTTCCATATAAAGTTAAAGTTGAAGGGTGTGATTTAATTTTCTTATACATTATAGGCTGGGTGAAGGATGGTTCGTCTCCTTCATTATGACCAAATCTTCTATAACAAACCATATCAATGACTACATCTCTATTAAATTTTTGTCTGTATTCTGTGGCAATTTTTGCACAATGTACAACAGCTTCAGGATCGTCTCCATTAACATGAAAAATTGGCGCTTGAGCAGTTTTAGCTACATCTGAGGGATATGGCGATGATCTAGCAAATCTTGGAGCAGTGGTAAAACCAATTTGATTATTTACAATTATGTGAATTGTTCCACCTATATTGTGCCCTGGAAGACCAGACATTGCAAAACACTCAGCTACAATACCCTGTCCAGCAAATGCAGCATCGCCATGCATTAAAACTGGAATTACTTTTTTTCTCTCTTTGTCTTTGTGAAAAAATTGTTTAGCTCTCACCTGACCTAATACCACTGGATTAACTGCTTCTAGATGTGATGGATTATCTGTTAAACTAATATGTACTGAATTACCATCAAACTCTCTATTAGAAGAAGCTCCAAGATGATATTTAACATCACCTTCAAAATCTTTACTAGCATTTACAGTCTTTCCAAAAAATTCACTAAAAATTGCTCTAAAGGGTTTTCCCATAACGTTAGCTAAAACATTTAACCTTCCTCTGTGAGGCATACCGATTTTAATCTCTTTGGCTCCGAGACTACCGCCTCTCTTAATTATTTGCTCAAGAGCCGGTATTAAAGACTCTCCACCATCAAGACCAAATCTTTTCGTACCAACAAATTTAACATGTAAATATTTTTCAAATCCTTCTGCTTGTACAATTTTATTTAAAATTGCTTTTTTTCCGTTTTCTGTGAAAGATATATTTTTTTCTGGTCCTTCAATTCTATCTCTTATCCAAGCTTTTTCGTCAGGGTCCCCCATGTGCATAAACTCGTAACCGATTGTAGAACAATAAGTTTTTTTTAAAATTTGAAGAATTTGTTTAAGATCTGCATATTGAAGCCCAAGAACTCCGTCTAAAAATATTTTCCTTGTGTAATCTTTTTTTGTAAATCCATAAGTTTCAGGCTTAAGCTCGGGATGTTCTTCTTTTTTTTGAATCGATAAAGGATCTAAGTTAGCAATTAAATGACCTCTTATTCTGTAAGCTCTTATAAGCATGATAGCTCTCACTGAGTCTTTTGACGCTTCTTTAATTGATTGTGACTCTAGATCTGTATTTTTTTTATTAGTCTTGTCTGTTTCAGACTCTAAAAAGTTAACGCTCTTAATTTTTTTATTTGGTGACCAACTAGGTCCATTTAAATCATTTAAGACAAGTTTTTCATTTTCACTCAATCCGTCAAAAAATTTTCTCCATCCCTCGGGAAGGGAAGATGGGTCTGATAAGTAATCTGAGTAAAATTGATTTATAAATTCAGAATTAATTCCTGACAAAAATGATGTTTTTTTTAAAGTTATATTATCTGACGAAGACATTAATAATTTATTTTAACACAAATTGATAAAAATCAACTGTTAAGTTTATCATATAGAGTTTTGCCAATATCTGCTGGAGACTTTGATATTGTAATACCTGCTGATTTCATTACTTCAATTTTATCCTCTGCTCCTCCTTTCCCCCCTGAGATAATTGCACCTGCATGTCCCATTCTTCTTCCTTTCGGAGCAGTAAGTCCAGCAATGAAACCGACCATTGGTTTCTTTATTTTCTCTTTTTTTAGAAACTCTGCAGCCTCTTCCTCTGCAGATCCACCAATTTCACCTATCATAACAATCGATTTAGTATCATCATCTTTTAAAAAAAGCTCTAAACAATCTATAAAATTTGTACCATTAATCGGGTCACCTCCGATTCCTATGCATGTAGATTGTCCCATTCCATTCACTGATGTTTGAGCTACTGCTTCATATGTTAAGGTACCCGACCTAGAAATGATTCCAACTGAACCTTTTCTATGAATATTGCCAGGCATAATACCAATTTTACATTCATCAGGGGTAATAATTCCGGGACAATTTGGTCCAATCAGTCTTGATTTACTTTTTTGCAAAATATTTTTTACTTTTAGCATATCTAAAACTGGTATTCCCTCAGTTATACAAACAATTAGTTCAATGTTTGCTTCTATCGCCTCTATAATTGCTGCTCCTGCAAATTTAGGTGGAACATATATCATTGTTGCATTGGCAGACGTTTTATCTTTTGCTTCTTGAACAGAATCAAATACTGGAAGATTTAGATGTTTTTGTCCTCCTTTTTTAGGAGTCACTCCTCCAACTAATTTTGTTCCGTATTTGAGTGCCTGCTCTGAGTGAAATGAGCCATGTTTTCCAGTAAACCCCTGACAGATAACCTTAGTATTTTTGTCTACTAAAACCGACATTTATTTAATTGCCTCTACTATTTTTTTTGCTGCGTCATTTAAATCTGATGCTGAAAGTATTTTTAGATTTGAATTATCTAAAATTTCTTTACCTTCTTTGAAATTAGTACCAGCTAACCTTACAACTAGTGGTACTGACAAATTTATCTCTTTTACAGCTTCTAATATCCCTTGTGCAAGAATATCACATCTCATTATCCCACCAAAAATATTTACTAATACGCCTTTAACATTTTTGTCGGCTAAGATTAATTTAAACGCTGCTGTTACCTTTTCTTTACTTGCTCCCCCTCCAACATCTAAAAAATTTGCAGGTTCTTGACCATATAATTTTATAATATCCATTGTTGCCATTGCTAACCCAGCGCCATTAACCATACATCCAATCGACCCATCAAGTTTAATATAAGCAAGATCATGTTTACTTGCCTCTATTTCAGCAGGATCTTCTTCGTTTAAGTCTCTTAACTTTAACACTTCTGGCTGTCTAAAAATTGCATTATCATCAAAATTCATTTTTGCATCAAGACAAATTATTTTATTATTTTTGGTAAGTATTAGTGGATTTATTTCAATCAAGTTTGCATCTTTTTCTAAGATAATTTTATAAAGAGACTTAATTAAATCTTTAGCTTTTATTTTTTGTTCGTCTGAAAATTCGAATATTGAAATTATTTTTTCAATGTCTTTTTCATTTGGACCTTCTTTTTTTAAAGATAATTTATTTGTGATTATTTTTTCAGGGGTTTCACTTGCTACTTTTTCAATATCCATACCTCCTTCTGTACTACTGATAAAAGCAATTTTTGATGTCTCCCTATCTATTAAACAGGATAAGTAAAATTCGTTTAAAATATCTGAAGCCTCTTCAATGTATAATCTTTTTACTTCTTTTCCCTGAGATCCTGTTTGATGTGTTTTAAGAATTTTTCCAAACATATTATTCGCTTCTTGCTCTAAATCTGAAAAATTTTTAATTAGTTTTACACCTCCAGCTTTACCTCTTCCTCCTGCATGAATTTGTGCTTTGAGCACATAAGGTTTGTCTTTCAATTTTGAAATTTTCTGCTTAATTTCATCTCGAGAAAGGATTACTATTCCTTTTGATACAGGCAAACCATATTCTCGTAGGATATCTTTAGCTTGATGTTCGTGAATATTCATTAATTAAAACTTATTTTTAGGTATTTATAAATATTATATATTTTTAAGCAAATAAAATTTAAAATGTTCAAATATATGAATAAAAATTATATAATCCTTCCGACTTATAACGATTGGAAATCACTAAATAAAGTTTTAATTGCCCTAAATAAAACTCATACAAACTCTTTTAAAAATATAAATGTTTTAGTT
This sequence comes from uncultured Pelagibacteraceae bacterium, assembly GCA_902619495.1. Lineage (GTDB taxonomy): Bacteria > Pseudomonadota > Alphaproteobacteria > Pelagibacterales > Pelagibacteraceae > Pelagilacustribacter. The sequence continues at coordinate 6,006 of CACNEM010000002.1, read as the reverse complement.
GTTAATGATTGTTCTGATATTAAATATAAATTTAGTAAAAAAAAATTTAATAAAATTAAAAGTTTAAAAATATTGAATTTAAGAAAAAATGTTGGTAGTCAAAAATCAATATTTATAGGATTAAAATATCTGCAGAAAAGATTAAGAGGAAAAAATAATAAATGTATTATCTCAGTTTTGGACTCTGATGGAGAAGACAATCCTTACAAATTAAAAATATTGTCAACTTTAGCAGTTCAAAATGAAGATTGTTTTATTTTCGCATCACGAAAGCAAAGAACAGAAAATATTATTTTTAAAACTTTGAATTATTTTAGACTATTAATAACTTTTTTACTCACTGGAAAATTTATCAACTTCGGAAATTTTAGTTCTTTTTCCAATAAACTTCTTAAACATATTTTAAAAAACAATAATTTATCTATAGCATACTCAAGTGGAGTAATTAAAAATTACAAAAAAATAATATGTTTTGATATTGAAAAAAATAAAAGATATTTTGATAGTTCTAAAGTAAATATAAAATTTTTAATTTTTCATTCGATAAATATTATTTCTGTTTTTACATTTGAAGTATTTATAAGAACCTTCTTTGTATTACTATTATTTTTAATTTTTTTTAACGGAACCTCGTTGAATCTTTTGTTAATTTTAATTTTTTTGATAATAAATTTAATTTTTTTAATTTCTAAGATATTTTTTCAAATTAATAAAAATATTTTGAATAATGTAGGAAGTGTAAAAAAAATAAAGTGAAGTTACCTTAAACATTTTTTAATGTTAATTTTAAATGAGATTTTATTTATCAATTCTTTTTCGTAACAACCCTTTTTTAGAATATTGACTAAAAAAACTTCATGATTTCCAGTGAGATAAATTGTTTCAATATTTTGTTCTTTTAACTTTCTGATAAAAAAATCTTTATAGATTTCATAAAAAATATCACCTTCTTTAGGAACGCTTAAAAAATCAAACCATTTGTTAGGAGATGTATTATTTATTTTCACAATGGAGGGTAAAATTTGGTAATCAGTAATAACTATTTTTTTTGTACCGTCGTCTAAAATTGATTTTTTTAACTCTGAAAGTAAATTAATTTCAATTATTGGATCTGAGCGGTAATTTGGAGTAATCCACTTTAAGCCCTTAATTGAATTATCTAAACTCTCAGCATTTATAGCTAAGTTTAAATCTACATTACTTAATTCCATAAATTTTTTATCCACATTAAACCTCAAATGATATTTTGATGTAGAAAAAATTAGAACCAATATCAAAAAAGAAATAATTATTTTATTTTCATAATATTTTTTAAGAAAGTAATGAGACATTCCTAATACAAAAGGAATTAGGAAAAAAATTAAAATTTGATTTTTTGTTAAAATTTGAGAATAGATAAATATTAAAGTTGAGGATATTGATAAAATGATAATTAAAATATCTTTTTTAATTTCAAAACTTTTTTTCGTTTTTTTTAATATTATAAATAAAACAAAAATTAATGGCAAAATAGAAAAATGAATAAATTTAAATTGTGAAATAACATTATTGAAGTTAAATGAAATATTAGAACTTCTGGTTTCTCCAATCCCAATAGGATAATTTATATATTGTATTAAAAAATTTTTGAATGGTATTTGATTGGCATAAAATACAAATGCAATTATAATTATAGATAAGATACTACTAGCGCTTAAATATAATAAGATATCTGTTTTTCTCGCAGAAATCAGAAAAAAATGTATAAAAATTGCTATAAAAAATAAAATCAAAAGATAAGAAGATGGAATTTGTTTAGAAAGAAATGAAATTAATAATAAAACTGGTAATACAAACCAATATATATTCTTTTCTAATTTAATAGCTAAAATCAAATATATTAAAGATATTAAAGAAAAAATTACTGCATGGTGATCCATAAAAGGAGTCCCAACACTAGGGTAAGCTAATATTGATGAACTTAGAGAATATAGGATGCTATAGTTTTTATTTAAGCCTAATTTTAAAAAAAAATAAAATACTGAAATAGTTAATAATAAGTTTATTATTGCTGCATGCAAAACATAGCTAAACCAGTTGATACCGAACAATTTAAAGAAAAAAAATTGAAAATAATCTAATATTGGTCCCGTTATAGACCAATAATCTTTAAAAGGATGATATCCATTAAAAATTTTATAACCTGCATCATATATTAAAAAACTGTCAATGGGAAAAACCCCCTTATAACCGTAACTAAATGTAAAAAATAAAGCGCTTGATGAGAGAATTAAAATATAAAAAAAATATTTTTTTATTTTGTTTAATTTATTTAAGTTCTGGATCAATTTTTTTTGCTGCATCAAATAATTCTTGTACTGATTTTATAGAATTATTAAAATTAATTTTTTCTTCTTTAGACAAATTTAATTCAACGATTTTTTCTACACCAGATGACCCAATTATAACTGGAACTCCTGCATAAATATCTTTAGCTCCAAACTCACCATTTATATAAGCAGCACAAGGTAATTGTTTTTTTAAATTTTTTAAATAACTTTCTGCCATTTCTACGCCTGAAGCAGCTGGAGCATAAAATGCTGAACCTTTTTCAAGGTATTTTACAATTTCAGCTCCACCTTTTTTTGTTCTATCCACAATTTCATTTAATCTTTCTTTAGTAATTTTACCTTCCTTTACAAGTTCATTTATCTTTTTTCCGTTTACTTCTGTTGAACCTAACATTGCTACCATGGTATCTCCATGCCCTCCTAACACGAAGGAATTTATATTTTTAGGGTGAATGTTTAATTCTTGTGATAAGAAATATATAAATCTTGAGGAGTCTAAAATTCCTGCCATTCCAACTATCATATTCTTCGGAAGTCCTGAATATTTTTGTAAAGCCATCACTATCACGTCCAATGGATTGGTAATACATATTACAAAAGCTTTTGGAGATGTTTTTTTTATTCCATGAGCTACTTCTTTTATTATTTTTAAATTTATACCAAGCAAATCATCTCTAGTCATACCTGGTTTTCTTGGAACTCCGGCAGTTATAATAATTACGTCTGAATTTTTAGTATCATCGTAATTATCAGTTCCAGTCAACTTAACATTAAAACCATTCACCGGAGATGATTGAGCGATGTCTAAAGCTTTTCCTTTTGCTATTCCAGCTGCAACATCAAATAAAACTACATCTCCTAATTCTTTTAATGCGATTAAGTGTGCAAGTGTTCCACCAATCTGGCCAGCCCCAATTAAAGTTATTTTTTTTTTCATTTTTATTTCATAGTTGGCATTGTAAACTCTGGATCTCCTCTTAAGCCTGATGGCCATCTCGAAGTGATAGTCTTAAGTTTTGTATAAAATCTTACCCCCTCAGGACCATGCATATGTTGGTCTCCAAATAGTGACCTTTTCCAACCACCAAAGCTATGAAAAGCCATAGGAACTGGTATTGGTATATTTATTCCTACCATCCCTATTTTTGCTTTATTATAAAATGTTCTAGCAGTGTCTCCATCTCTTGTAAAAATACTTACACCATTTCCAAATTCATGGTCATTAACTAACTTTAGCGCTTCATTAAAATCTTTTGCACGAACTACAGAAAGTACTGGACCAAAAATTTCCTCTTTATATATACGCATATCTTTTTTTACGTGATCAAATAAACATCCTCCAATATAGTAGCCGTTTTCATATCCTTGAATTCTAAATTTTCTTCCATCTACAATTAATTTTGCCCCTTCTTTTTCACCAATATCAACATAGCCTTTTACCTTTTCTAAATGATCTTTAGTAACTAGTGGACCCATCTCAGATTGTTTATCCATTCCAGGACCAACTTTTAGCATCTCAACTTTTTTCGCTAATGAATTTACTAATTTGTCACCTATTCCTCCTACAGCTACAGCTACTGACTGAGCCATACATCTTTCACCAGCAGAGCCGTAAGCAGCTCCCATTAGCCCATTGACTGCTTGATCCAAATCACAGTCAGGCATGACTACACAGTGATTTTTTGCTCCCCCTAAAGCTTGAACACGTTTTTCATTCTTAGCGCAGTTTTCATATATATATTTTGCTATAGGTGTAGATCCTACAAAACTCATAGCTACAACATCTTTATTATTTATTAATGCATCCACAGCCTCTTTGTCTCCATTTACTACATTGAAAACTCCATCTGGTAAACCAGCTTCTTTCATCAACTCTGCAAGTCTTATTGAACAAGAGGGATCTTTTTCTGATGGTTTAAGAACGAAAGTGTTTCCACAAGCAATTGCCATTGGAAACATCCACATGGGTACCATCGCAGGAAAATTAAACGGAGTAATTCCAGCGCAGACTCCTAATGGTTGTCTTAAAGACCAACTATCCACATTAGTGCCAACATTTTCCGTAAACTCACCTTTAAGTAGCTGAGGAATACCGCAAGCGTATTCTACGACTTCTAATCCTCTTGTAAGTGATCCTTTTGCATCTTCGTAAACTTTTCCATGTTCTGAAACAATAATTTTAGTAAGTTCATCAGAATTTTTTTCAATTAATTCTTTAAATTTAAACATGACTCTCGCTCTTTGAAGAGGAGGTGTATTTGACCATGAAATAAATGCTTTTTTTGCACTGACAACCGCTTTGTCAATATCGCTAGCAGAAGCTAATTTTACTTCAGCACTTTGTTCTCCAGTTGCTGGATTAAAAACTTTTCCAATTCTTTTAGAGCCTCCAGGAAAACTTTTTCCCTCAATAAAATGATGAATTGTTTTCATGAAGTAAGTGATTAAATAAGCTTTTAACTTGTTGCAAGCATTTTTTTAATAGAGCCTATAGCTTTTGCCGGATTAAGGCCCTTCGGGCAAGAATTTGTGCAATTCATAATAGTATGGCATCTATATAATTTTAATTCATCTGCAACTTTCTTTAATCTTTCCTTTTTATCTCCATCTCTGCTGTCATTAATCCAGCGATAGGCTTGTAATAAAACAGCTGGACCCAAATATTTGTCACCATTCCACCAATAACTTGGGCAAGAAGTTGAGCAACATGCGCACAGAATGCATTCATAATACCCATCTAATTTTTCTCTGTCTTTTTGAGTTTGTTTTAACTCAGTTTTTTCTTTACCTGTTTGATCTACTTTTAACCAAGGTTGAATAGACTCATATTGTTTATAAAGTGTAGTAAGATCTCCAATTAAATCTTTTACAACTTTCAAATGTGGTAATGGATAAACATTCAGATCTCCGCTTATATCTGTATGTGATTTTATGCAGGCTAATGTGTTCACTCCATCAATATTCATAGCACATGACCCGCACACGCCGTGTGCACAGGATCTTCTAAAAGTTAAAGAGGGATCAATTTCGTTTTTTATTTTAAATAAGATATCTAAAACTTTTGGACCACAGTTGTTCATATCAACTTCAAAAGTGTCAACTCTCGGGTTTTTTCCAGTTGATGGATCCCATCTATAAATATTTACTTTTTTTAAATTTTGTGAGTTAGTTTTATCTTTATGATATTGTCCTACCTCTATTTTAGAATTTTGCGGTAGGCTAAATTGTGCCATTCTTAATAAACTCTTTCCTTTGGAGGGAAGTATTGAACATCATTGGTTAGTGTTCTTGAGTGTACATCCCTATATTTTATTTTAACTTTTTTACCTTCTTGCCAAGCTAGAGTGTGTTTCATAAAATTCTTGTCGTCTCTCTTAGTATAATCTTCCCTAGCATGAGCACCCCTACTCTCTTTTCGATTGTACGCTGAATCCATTGTTGTTAAAGCTTGACTCATTAAATTATCAAATTCTAAAGTTTCAACTAAGTCAGTATTAAACAACAAAGATTTATCTTTGACAGAAATATCTTGCATGCCGTCGTAGGGTACTCTTATTTGCTCTACACCTTCTTTTAAAGTTTTTTCTGTCCTAAAAACCGCACATTTCGATTGCATAGTCTTTTGCATTTTCAATCTTAATTCAGATGTTTTGGTCGAACCGTTTGAATTTCTAAT
>CACNEM010000001.1 GCA_902619495.1 uncultured Pelagibacteraceae bacterium | reverse complement strand
TATTTTTAATTGATTAAAAACTTCTTTGTACTCATTGAGCGGATGATCAGATATATAAAACCCTAATGATTTAAATTCCTCCGCTAACAGTTCTTTTTTTTTCCAAGTTGTGGAGGGTAAAAATTCAAATCCCTTAATTAAACTTTCATTACTCTCAAAAAGACTAGTTTGATTACTGTCTTTATCATCATTAATATTTTTTATAGTTTGTAAAATTTTTGGAATTGAGGAAAATATTTTGTTTCTATCTTTTTCAAAATCATCAAAAACACCTGCTTTAGTAAGACCTTCCAGCTGCAGCTTATTTACATCTTTAGAGCTTACTCTGTTTATAAAATCCGAAAATGATGAAAATTTTCCATTTTTTTCTCTTTCTAAAACAATATTTGAAATTGCTTCAAATCCCACATTTTTAATCGCACCCAAACCATAATAAATCTTTCCATCGATAGCTTTAAATTCTGCAAAACATCTATTAATAGAAGGTCTAACAATTTCAACTTTTAATCTTTTTAATTCTTCAACAAACTCTCTTAATTTTGAGGTATTGGTAAGTTCAGTGGACATTGTAGCTGCTATAAAATCTTCTTTATAATATGCCTTCAAAAATGCGGTTTGATAAGCTATCAAAGCATACGCTGCAGCGTGACTTTTATTAAAACCGTATTGAGCAAAAGGCTCTATTTTTGTGAAAACAAAATTTGCAACATCCTTAGTAATTCCTTTCTTCACGGCACCGTTTATAAATCTTTCTTTTTGTCTATCCAGCTCAGATTTTTTTTTCTTTCCCATAGCTCTTCTTAAAATGTCAGCTTCCCCTGCAGTAAATCCTGCTAAAATTTGAGCTATTTGCATTACTTGCTCTTGATAAATAATTATCCCATAAGTTGGTTTAAGTATTTCTTTTAATACTGGATGAATATAATCTGGCTCTTTAAGATTATTTTTACAATCATTATAAATAGGTATATTGCTCATCGGACCTGGGCGATACAAGGCTACTAAAGCTATTATGTCATCAAACTTGTTTGGTTTCATTTGTTTTATAGCTTCTCTCATTCCAGAGCTTTCCAATTGAAATAGACCTGTTGTTTCGCCTGTAGATAAAAGAGAGAAAACTTTTTCATCATTTTGATTTATCTTACTTAAATCTAAATTAATTTTTTTTGATTTCAGTCTTTTGATAGTTTTATCAATTACCGTGAGAGTCTTTAAACCCAACAAATCAAATTTGACAAGTCCAGCATTCTCCGATGAGTACATATCGTATTGGGTAGACGGTAAAATAAGATTTGAACTATGATCGACGTAAAGTGGAAACTGTTCAGACAGTTTTTCACCTGCAATAACTACGCCTGCAGCATGTGTAGCCATATTTCTATTAAGACCTTCAAGTTTTAATGATAGTTCAAGAAGTTTTTCAACCTTACGATTATTTTTGATTTCATCTTTAAATCTGGGTTCTCTGTCTATTGACTCTTGCAAAGTCAATGGACGAGATGGATCAAATGGGACCATTTTACAAATTCTGTCCACATGCCCATATGATAGACCTAAAACTCTTCCAACATCTCTCAATACCATTCTAGCCTTTAACTTTCCGAAGGTAATAATGTGGGCTACTCCATCTTTATATCTAGTTTTAAGATAGTCAAACACTTGGTCTCTTTTTTCTTCACAAAAATCTATGTCAAAATCTGGCATAGAAATTCTATCTGGATTAAGAAATCTCTCAAAGATTAAATCATATTCTATCGGGTCAAGATCAGTAATATCTAAACAATAAGCAACTAGTGATCCTGCTCCAGAACCTCTTCCTGGCCCAACTGGAATAGAATTTTTTTTTGCCCATTTAATATAGTCAGAAACAATTAAAAAGTAACTAGCATAATCCATAGAATTTATAATATTTAATTCATGTTTTAATCTATCTTCATAAATAATTTTAAGAGTTTCTTTATTTTTTGAAAAATTCTTTTTTGTAACAAAGTTTTCTAGCCTTTCTTTTAAACCCTCTGTAGCTTGAATATAAATTTCCTCCTCTGGCGTTTTGTTGTTTTCATGAGAAATAGAAGGAAGTATAGGTTTTGACTTTTTAGGTTTGAAATTGAATCTTAAATGGAAATTGTAATTGTTTTCTAAAGCCTCAGGGATATCGGCGTATAATTTATTAATGTCTTCATTCTTTTTTAAAAAATGTTGGTCACTGTATTTAAACCTATTCTTATCATCAACAAAATTTTTTTCTCCAATACATGTTAAAGCATCGTGTGCTTCGTACATTCCTTTTTCTAAATAATAAACTTCTTGCGTCGCTATTAATGGAATATCAGATGATTTTGATTTATTTAAAATAAAATTTTCGTAGTTTTTTTCATCATTTTCATTATGTCTTTGAATTTCAAAATATAAATTATCATTAAAATTCTTTTTAAGTATATCTAAAGTTTCATTTAAATCTTTAATTTTATTAGCATTAAATAATTTTCCAAAAAAATTTCTATAATTTCCAGTAAGTAATATTAAATCTTTATTATTTGATAAAATATCTTTAATTTCACAAGCTGGATCCTCATTAGAATTGCTTTTTAGATAACTCATAGAGGATAGCGTAGTTAAATTTTTATAACCTATCTCCGATTTAGCATATAAAGTGATTTTTCCTACGGTATTAAATGCTTTTAAGTTTATTTGAGTTCCTATTATCGGGTGAGTCCCGACTTTGGATAATTTCTCTGCAAATTCCAAAGCTCCACACAAGTTGTAACTGTCCGCTAATCCTAGAGACTTTACTTTATGGTTTTTACAATATTCTGCAAGATCATCAATTTTTATTGCGCCTTCGCAAATTGAATATTGAGTATGAATTTTTATGTTGTTAAAATCTTTATTAGTAACGGGCATTAACTCGTTTTATATTACCATTAGAAATAAACAACTTGTAATCAGCCCTGTTAGCAAGTTCTCTATTATGAGTTGCAAAAATTATTGTTTTTTTTCGTTTTTTTAATTTTAAAAAAAGTGAAAATATTTCTATTGAAGTTTTATAATCTAAGTTTCCAGTAGGTTCATCAGCTAAAATTAATTTTGTTTCTGCTATTAATGCTCTAGCTATTGCAACTCTTTGTTGCTCTCCTCCTGAAAGTTGATTTGGAAAATGATTAGATCTGTCAAAAATTTTTACTTCTTTAAGAATCTTTTCAGCTTTTTTCATAATAGTTTTTTTATTTTCACCTCTTATTATTAAAGGCATCATAACATTTTCAATAGCAGTAAAATCAGTTAATAAATTATTGTCTTGAAAAATTATAGAAACAATAGTTTGTTTTAATTTATTTTTATCGGATTCAGATAAATTTTTTGTTTCTTGATTGTTAAGAACTATTTTGCCTTTTGAAGGATCATCAAGTAAAGCTAAAAGATGTAACAAGGATGATTTTCCAGAGCCAGATGGTCCCACAACTGCAACTAAATCTCCTTCTTTTATATTAATATTAAAATTATCAAAGAGGGTTATTGACTTGTTTAAATGATCATATTTTTTCTTTAAATTTGTTATTTCTAAAAGTATTTTATTCATATCTTAAAGCCCTGAATGTGTTCATATTAGTTATTCTCTTAGCTGGTAAATAAGATGCTAATGCAGATATAATTAAAGAAATTAAAAAAATAATTATTATAGAGTCAAAACTTATTTCACTTGGTAATTTTTCTAAAAAATATATATCTGCTGGAAAGATTTCTAAATTAAATACTGAAGATAAAAAAATTCTAAATTTTTCAATATTGATAGAAAATATAATCCCTATGACTATTCCACAGATGGTAGCTAGAAAACCTATTGTAAAACCTGTTAAAAAAAATGTTTTTTTTATTGATTGATTGCTCAGCCCAAGTGTTTTTAGAATAGCTATTTCTTTAGTTTTATTTTTAATTAGTATGGTAAGACCAGATACTATATTAAATGCAGCAACAACAACTATTAAAGACAGAATTATAAACATTACGTTTCTTTCAACTTGTAAAGCGCTAAAGAAGGATTTATTCATGTCCGACCAAGTGTAGATAAAATAATTTTGATTAATTTTTTGAATTTTGCTCTTGTAATCATTAGCTTTAAGGGGATCTTCTAAATATATTTCAATGTTCAGATCTTTTTTTTCCTTATCGAATATTGATAATGCATCATCTATATTTAAAAAAATTACATTTTTATCGAAATCTAAAAAACCAGTATTAAAAATTCCAGCAACCTTAAAAGTTTCTTGTTTTGGTAAACTGCCTAATGGTGTGGCTACAAAAGCTGATGACATAAGATTTAAATTGTCACCCTCTTTTAAATTTAGATCATAAGCAAGTTCAGTTCCAATAAATACATAATTTGAACTAAAATTTTTTAGTTCTCCCTGTGAGATAAAATTATCAAAAAATTTGATAATATTTTTTTCCTTTTTATTAACTCCTTTAAGAATTACACCCTTTGCATTATCGTTATTTATAATAATCCCTTCCCCAGAATAAGACTTACTTAAACTAATATCACCAAATTTTTTTTTTAATTCATCAGTAAAGTTCTCGTTTATTTTGAACCCATTCGGCTGAATTACAATATGAGGATTTAAGCCTAAAATTTTTTTTGTTAAGTCTGTTTTAAACCCATTCATAACAGACATAACAATTATTAAAATTGCAACACCTAGCATTATTCCTAAAAAAGAAAATATCGAAATAATTTTTAGAAAACCTTCCTTTTTTTTAGGTCTTAAATTTCTTAAGGAAATAAGTCTCTCTGCTTTTGTAAACAATTTATTTTTTTATTTTTAATTTAATTTTTTCAAGACTTAATATTTCACTTTGAGAATTTAATTCTTTAAATTCAAAATTGTTTCCCTTAGATTTTGAACCAATAATTATTTGGTAAGGAACTCCAATTAAGTCATGTTTTTTAAATTTGTTAGACATATTCTCGTCAACATCGTCTAACAATACGTCAATATTTTGTTTTTTTAATTCATCATAAATTTTTTCAGCTTTATCTAGGTTTTCTTTATTATTTTTGCTTATACTTGGTATTATAACTACATCAAATGGTGATATCGATTTTGGCCATTTCATAACTTCATTGATATATTTGGCTTCTATAATAGCTCCAACTAATCTAGAAACACCTATCCCGTAAGAACCCATTTTTACAAATGTTTTTTTTCCGTTTTTATCATCGATCGTACAATTCATAGGTTTTGAATATTTGTCGCTAAAATAAAATATATGACCAACCTCAATTCCTTTTGTAATCATTTGATTATTTTTTTTAACCATTTTATTAAACTCCTCCTCTTTATATTTTTCATCTGTTGCGGCATATACTTTAGAAAAATCTTCTCTCATTTTTTGAAGAGATTGATCGTTTAACTTATATAGATCAGGATTTATTTCAAAAATATTTTTATCAGCATAAATCTGGCTTTCTCCTGTGTCTGCTAAAATTATAAATTCGTGAGACAGATCTCCTCCTATAGGTCCAGTATCTGCTGACATCGGAATTGCTTTTAAACCCATTCTATTGAATGTTTTTAAATATGAATAAAACATTTTATTATAAGATTTTTTTGCCTCTTCATCAGACAAATCAAAAGAGTAAGCATCTTTCATATAAAATTCTTTACATCTCATAACTCCAAATCTTGGCCTTATTTCATCTCTAAACTTCCATTGAATATGATACAGAAGTTGAGGTAGAGACTTATAAGATTTTAAACTTGATCTAAAAACATCAGTTATAAGTTCTTCGTTTGTTGGTCCATATAACATCTCTCTTCCTTGTCGATCCTTAATTCTTAACATTTCTTCTCCATAATCATTATATCGTCCACTTTCTTTCCAAATCTCTGATGATTGAATAGTTGGCATAAGCATTTCTTGTGCGCCAATGAAGTTCTGTTCTTCTCTTACAATTTGTTCAATTTTTTTCATAACTTTGAATCCAAGTGGTAGCCAAGAGTAAATCCCTGCAGAGGACTGTTTAATCATGCCAGTTCTCAGCATTAATTGATGGGACTTAATCTTTGCTTCAGCTGGCAAATCTTTTGTTATTGGTATGAATAATTTTGAAAGATACATTATTGTAAAAACTTTCTTAAATTTAACAAATCAATCTCAACAAGATAATATATGACTGCAAAAATTATAGTAGTAATTAATGTAGTTATTAAAAACTTTTTTCCTATTCTAGGATTTTTTGGAGCTCCAGGATCAATTCCGCCAATTTTTTCCTTAAAAACTTCTTTATTTGATCGAATTCCGATTGGTAAAACTGAAAAAAATATTATCCACCAAATCATTACATAAACGATTATAGAGCCTGTTATACCCATTAAATCCTAGCAATATTGATATTTGTATAAGGTTTTTTTCCAGTTTTTTCTCTTACAATTCTTCTGCAATTTTGTTTTAAGGTTTCAATCAAATTTTGCTGCTGACTTTTGTTGTCCATTGAAAAAGTTCTGCAAATATTCATTATTTCATCTTCCATATCGAAAATAAAAGTATCTTCCTCATCCCTCTCGGGAATACCCTTGTAAGAAATAATTGGTTTTTTTATGCTTCCATTATTTGAAACAATTAATGTAATCTCTAAATATCCATTTGCAGAAAGATTTTTTCTATCTTTAATAGATTGGGAGTCTGTTTCAACGTTAATATTTCCATCTAAATAAACTTTTCCTGACGGCGCTTTATCAATAATTTCTGGTTTATTTCCAGGAAGAAGTTTAATTATATCACCATTTTCAATTAATAAAGTTTTTGGAACTTGCATTTCTTTAGCGAAAGATACGTGTTCAGCCATATGACGGTGTTCTCCATGAACTGGTATTACACACTGAGGCTTCACCCAATTGTACATGTCTTTTAGATCATCTCTATTAGGATGACCAGAAACATGAACAAAAGCGTTTTCCTCACTGATCATTTCAATCTTATTTCTTACTATTAAATTTTGCAAATGATATAATTTTTTCTCATTACCTGGTATTATTTTGGAAGAAAAAATTACACAGTCTCCACTTTCTAGATGTACATCTGGATGAATACCATTAATTATCCTTGTCATCGCACCCATCGGCTCTCCTTGGCTACCAGTAGCTAAGTATAAAATTTTATTTTTAGCTACTTTTTTAGCATCCCTTGGTTCTAAAGGCTCTAAAAGACCTTGAAGATAACCACATTTTTTTGCTGCTTTATATATTCTTTGCATAGACCTGCCTACTAAACAAATATTTCTTCCTGTTTTTTTTGCACAATAAAAAACAGACTCCATTCTAGCTACATTAGAAGCGAAAGATGTAATAAGAATCCGGTTAGTTTTTATGCCCATGATTCTTAATAAACTATCTCTTACCTCAGATTCTGAACCTGCTCTTCCAGGACTGAAAATATTTGTTGAGTCGCATATCATTGCTGATACTCCGCTATCACCAATAGATTTTAATTTTTGTTCATCAATTTGACCGCCTATTAATGGATTTGGGTCAATTTTCCAATCACCGGTATGTAAAATTGTTCCTAATGGAGTTTTAATGCTCAAGCCATTAGGCTCTAAAATGGAATGTGTTAAAGTTACGAAATCAATTTCAAAACTTCCAAGTTTAATTTTACTGTTTAAAGGCACTACTTCTAAATATGATGAAATATCAATTTTTTTTTCTTTGAATTTTTCAAAAATGAGAGCAGCTGTAAAAGGTGTAGCATACATTTTACATTTTAAACTTGGCCATATGTGAGCAACTGCTCCTATATGATCCTCGTGAGCGTGTGTTAAAACGATACCAAGTAAATCATCTCTCTTGTCGATAATAAAACCAGCATCTGGCATTATAAGATCAATTCCTGGCACTGAGTCGTCAGCGAAAGATACGCCCATATCTATTATAATCCACTTTTGATCATCTTTTTTTCCATAGGCATATAAATTCATATTTCCACCTATCTCTCCTGATCCACCTAAAGGACAAAAAAGTAATTCTTCCTTACTCATAAAATTCCCTGTAAACTTTTGAAACTCCTTTTATTGTTATATTCTGATCAACAATAGTTTTTCTTTTAATAATTTTCTTAAATAAATTTGCATACCCGCCGGTAAGTATTATCTTATAATTCATTTTCCAGTTTTTAGTTATTTTATTAATTATATTATTTATCAATCCATCATAACCCCAGATAAAACCTGCATTTAAAGCGTCTTTTGTGTTCTTTCCGTAACTATTTTGTTTATTTTTCAAATTGAACATTGGTAGTAAGGCTGTAGATTGACTTAGAATTTCCATAGATAATTTTACACCAGGAGCTATAACACCTCCTTCGTATATTCCATTTTTTACAATATCAAAAGTTGTTGCAGTTCCAAAATCAATTATCAAACAGTTTTTAAATTTTTTACCTTCAATAGAATTTACAATTCTATCTGAACCAAGTTGTTTTATATTTTTAATGTTTATTTGAATAATCTTTTTTAAATTAAGATTTTTGATTTCTATAACTTTATAATTGCCCTTTTTTAAAATTTTTTTAATTTTTTTTAAAGCAAAAGGTACAACACACGAAAATAATATTTCTTTTTTTAAATTTTTTTTAAAATATCTATTTAAAATCTTTTTTATATAACCTTTTAAAAGAATTTTGCTAGTATCAAAAGTTGTAGACTTACAAATTTTTGAACCATTCAATAAACAAATTCTAGTTGAAGTATTTCCAATATCACCAACAATATAATACATTTTAACTATTTATATTTCTTTTTCAAATCAGAAAAAGACAATTTATTTTTTTCCTCAAGAAATTTTTCATAAGCAATAATAATTTTTTTCAAAATATTTTTATTATTAATTTTTTTGTTCAATATATTTTTTAAACTAGTAGATTTAAAGCTTTTGTTTTGTGGAGCTACATTAGTATTTAACCCTATGCCCACTATTAAAAAATTGAATTTATCAAATTTAATTACTTCTTGTAAAATCCCACAAAATTTTTTCCTTTCTAAAATTAAATCGTTAGGCCATTTTATCTTAATTTTTTTTGAAATTGCTTTAGATATAACTGATTTTAATAAAAATGCATTTAAAATTGCAAATTGTTTGAAGTTAATTTTGTTGTGATCAAATTTAAAAAATAGGGATAAAAAAAGATTCCCTTTTTTGGAAATCCATTTTTTTCCAACTCTACCTCTACCTTTAGTCTGTTTTTCACTTGTGATTATAGTAGGTTCTGAAATATTATTTTTTATAAGTTTCAAAGCAATGTCGTTAGTGCTTTGAACTTTTTTATATTTTTTAATCTTAATCTTCATTAACTAACGAATAATATATTAACCATATTATTCAAAAAAGAAGGGTATAAAAAAAACGTTATTAAAATTGTACAACAAGCAAATATCGATACTTGAGCAGTCCTGTTTTTTGTTTCAAAAGTGATAATGGCGTCATCAAAATAAATAGTTTTAATAATTTTTAAATAATAAAATGCTGACATAACTGTTGTTAATAATCCAATAATTGCTAGTGCATACATTTCTTTTTCTAACACAGCAACAAAAACGTAAAATTTTGCAAAAAAACCCCCCAGTGGTGGGACTCCAGCTAAAGAGAATAAAATTATTAATAATGAAATTGCTAAAAGAGGATGTTTTTTAGAAATACCAGATAAATCAGATATGTTTTCTTTATACTGTCCATCTTTCTTTAATAGATATAAGCACGAAAATGCTCCTATATTCATAACGACGTAAATTGATATATAAACTACTGCACTTTGATAACCTGAAATTGCACCTGTAGCAACTCCTGCTAGAGCGTAGCCAATATGGCCTATAGAGCTATAAGCAAGAAGCCTTTTAAAATTTTTTTGGATCATTGCTGCAACAGCTCCTAAAATCATAGATGCGATAGATATAAATATTATAATTGTTTGCCATTCTAATAAAATATTTGAAAAAGGAATAAACATAAATTTAATTAATAATGCTAAACCAGCAACTTTAGGAACAACTGCGAAGTAACTTGTTATAGATGTTGGTGCTCCCTCATAGACGTCAGGGGTCCACATATGAAAAGGAACTGCAGAAACTTTAAAAGCAAGACCAACTAATATAAATACCATTGCAAAAACTGCACCTGCATTTTCTTTATTAAGTTGAGTAGCAATTAATTCAAAATTAGTAGAACCTGTAAATCCATAAAGCAATGAACATCCATATAATAATAAACCTGAGGATAAAGCACTTAAAACAAAGTACTTTATTCCCGACTCCGTTGATCTTATATTATCTCGGTCAATCGACGCAAGAATATAAAGCGATAAAGACTGAAGTTCTAATCCTAAGTAAAAGAGAATTAAATCATTCGAGCTTACCATGAAAAACATTCCTAAAATAGACAGCAAGATGATTATAGGATACTCAAACTTATCTAATTTATTATCTATGATAAAATTCTTAGATGAATTAAGAACAAACAAAGAAGACAATAGTATTAAAATTTTGAAATAATTTGAAAAGGCATCTCTCGTAAAGCTATCAAGAAATATTTTTTCTTGATTATTTGGACTTGATAAAATAATTGAAATAGTAACTAAAATAATTAATGATGTAAGATTAAATATTAAATTAAAACTATTTTTGGTAAAAACACCAATCATCAAAATAGAAAAAATAGATAAAGATAAAAAAATCTCAGGTAACATTATATTTAAGTTATCTATCATACTTATTTTAAAATGAGCGCTGTTTCATAGTTATCTATCAAACTATTAACTGATACGTTAAAAGTTTCCATTAGAGGAAGTGGGTAAAACCCAAAAAAAATAATTAGAAATGCTAAGGTTACTAACATCACTATTTCATATTTGTTAATGTCATCTAAATTTTTAATCTCAGAATTATTTGTAGAACCAAAAATAACTCTTTTTGTAAGCCAAAGCATATAAGCGGCTCCTAGAACTACACCAAATGTTGCTAACATAGCTGCTAGATAACTTTTTTGGAACGCGCCAGC
Organism: uncultured Pelagibacteraceae bacterium; assembly: GCA_902619495.1. Taxonomy (GTDB): domain Bacteria; phylum Pseudomonadota; class Alphaproteobacteria; order Pelagibacterales; family Pelagibacteraceae; genus Pelagilacustribacter. The sequence continues at coordinate 145,213 of CACNEM010000001.1, read as the reverse complement.
CAGAACAAGAAACTCACCTAGAAAGCCTGAAGTTCCTGGTAAACCAAGTGCAGCTAAAGCAAATATTAAAAATAAAAAAGAGTACTTTGGAATATAATTCACTAGCCCTCCATAAGTACTAATCATTCTGGAATGTAACCTATCATAGACTACTCCAACACATAAGAATAATGCTGCAGATATTAATCCGTGACTGATCATTTGGTATATGCTTCCCTCTATACCTTGTTTAGTGAGTGTAAAAATTCCCAATGTGACATAACCCATATGAGCAACAGAAGAATAAGCAATCAATTTTTTCATGTCGTCTTGCATTAATGCGACTAAGGATGTGTAAATAATAGCGATTATACTTAAAGTAAATATTAATGGTGTAAAATATTCTGAAGCTAAAGGAAACATAGGTATTGAGAATCTTAAAAAACCATATCCAGCCATTTTTAATAAAATAGCAGCAAGTATTACAGAACCAGCTGTAGGAGCTTCAACGTGAGCATCTGGTAACCAAGTATGAACCGGCCACATAGGCATTTTCACTGCAAAAGAACTTAAAAAAGCTAGCCATAATATATTCTGATACTCTTTAGGAATTTTAATCTCATATATTTGAGTAATATCTGTCGTACCTGTCAACCAATAAATAACAATAATAGCTACAAGCATTAGTACTGAGCCAAGTAAAGTAAATAGAAAAAATTTAAAAGCAGAGTAAACTCTTCTTGGACCACCCCAAACTCCGATAATTAAAAACATTGGTATTAAACCTGCTTCAAAAAATAAATAAAATATTACAAGATCAAGTGAACAAAATACGCCGATCATGAATGTTTCTAATATTAAAATAGCTATTAAAAATTCTTTAACTCTAACTTTAACGCTATTCACACAAGAAATTATACAAATCGGAGTGATAAAAGTTGTTAAAACTATGAAAAGTATTGATATACCATCTATTCCTAATTTAAATTTTATAAAATTATTTATCCAGGATTTTTCTTCCACAAATTGAAATTCAGATGAGTTTACATCCAAAGAATACCATAAAAATAGTGAGAGAAAGAAAGTGGCAATACTACTAAATAAAGAAATATATATTGAACTACTGTTATTTGTTTTATCTTTTGATAACAAAATAAAAAAGGAGCTGATTAAAGGTAAAAATATCAGTGTTGATAATATTGGAAAGTTCATTTTATTTTAAAATCAAATAAGTTAGTAAAATTGATAAGCCTAAAAGCATCACAAAAGCATAATCATAAATGAACCCTGTTTGAAGACGACCAGTTTTATTAGAAATTATCTTAACTAATTTTGAAATACCATCAGGTCCAAACTTATCTATTATACCTATATCCCCTTTTTTCCAAAAAAAAGAACCAATTTTTTTTACAGGACTTACAAAAACCTTTTCATAAAATTCATCAATATACCATTTGTTTAATAAGAAGTTATATAATGGCATATTTGTATTTTTAAAATCCTCTAAAACTTTTGGATTTAAAATATATAAATAAAATGAGATAGGAATTGCTACTAAAACTAATATCGGGGTGATTAATAAAAACCATAACGGAATTACATCATGTTTTATTTCATTTAAAAAAAAGACCGATTCTTGCCAAAATTCATTGCTGTGATGCCCTATAAAAATACCTTTAAAAATGTATCCAGAAAATATCGCCCCTAAGCCTAAAAATACCAAAGGGATCAACATAACTAGTGGGGACTCATGAGTTTCATTAATTGGAATTTTTTTGTTATTATAAGGTCCATGAAAAGTTTTAAAGAACAATCTCCATGAATAAATAGAAGTTAAAAATGCTGTGAGAATACCGATTGATGCTACATAATTTCCTAAAGATGAATTTCTTAAATACGCAAACTCAATAATTGCATCTTTTGAGTAAAAACCAGAAAGAAAAGGGAATCCAGTTAAAGCTAAAGTTCCCAATAACATATAAATATAAGTATAAGGAAGTTTTTTTCTAACTCCGCCCATATTTCTAATATCCTGCTCATCTTTAAATGCATGAATTACAGAACCAGCCCCTAAAAATAATAGTGCTTTAAAAAAAGCGTGAGTAAACAAATGAAACATTGCAACATGATATGCACCAATACCTGCTGCAAAAAACATATAGCCAAGCTGACTACAAGTTGAGTAGGCAACTATTTTTTTTATATCATTTTGAACTAATGCAACTGATGCTGCGAAAATTGCTGTTATCATTCCAACAATAGCAACTAAATTCAAAGCAACTTGGGAATACTCAAACATAGGTGAACATCTCACTACTAGAAAAACACCTGCAGTAACCATTGTTGCGGCATGAATTAAAGCTGAAACTGGTGTAGGTCCCTCCATTGCATCAGGAAGCCAAGTGTGAAGTAAAAATTGTGCCGATTTTCCCATAGCACCAATAAATAGGAAAATACAAATTAATGTAATTAAGTTTAACTCAAATCCAAAAAAAACTAATTTTTTTTCATAAAATTGTGCAGACGCCTCAAAAGCCTCTTCAAAATTAATTGTACCAAAAAAGAAAAAGATTAAAAATATTGCAATAGCTAAACCAAAATCACCAATTCTATTTACTATAAAAGCTTTAATAGCTGCATTATTAGCTGTTTCTTTTTTATACCAGAAACCTATTAATAAATATGAACATAAACCGACCCCTTCCCACCCAAAAAATAATTGTAAAAAATTGTCAGAAACTACTAAAGCCAACATAGAAAAAGTAAATAGTGATAAGTAAGACATAAATCTAGGTTTGTGAGGATCATGGCTCATATATCCAATAGAATAAATATGCACTAAAGCAGATACAAATGTTATCACTACCAGCATGACAGAGCTCAACGGATCAATATTTATAGACCAATTAGCTGAAAATCCTCCAGAAGTGATCCATTCAAAAATTTTATAATTTCCATAAATATTATTTTGAATACCATTCCAGAAAACAAAAATTGATAAAACGGCTGAGATGCTTACAAAAAAACTTGTAAGGATTTCTGAAAAATATTTTATTGTTGATTTACCTAAATATCCTAGTATTGATCCAATTAATGGTAAAAATAATATTGCGTATGCCATTTAGCCTTTCATTCCATGAATATCTTCAACTCTGATAGACCCTCTATTTCTGTAATAGACAACAATAATTGCTAAACCTATTGCTGCTTCCGCTGCAGCAACAGTTAAAATTAACATTGTAAAAATTTGACCAACAATGTCGCCAGAAAAAATAGAAAAGGAAATTAAATTTATATTAACTGCTAAAAGAATAAGCTCTATAGACATTAAAATAACAATCACATTTTTTCTGTTTAAAAAAATCCCAATTACTCCCAAGAAGAAAATTATAGCTCCTAATGATAAATAATGACCTAAACCAATTTCAATCATCAATTTTGACTCCCTGATTAAACTTTACATCTTTTAATTCAACTGCAGTTGAGGGGTTTCTAGAAATTTGATTTAAATAACTTTGTTTCTTTACTCCAACCCTTTCTCTAAATGTAAGAAGAATTGCTCCAATCATAGCAAGAAGTAGAACTATTCCTGCTAGTTGAAAATATAAAATATAATCAGTATACATCACTAGACCTATTTGATGTGTATTTGTAATGTCCGATAAAACCAGCGTGCTACTGGACATTACATCCTCTTTATATTTCCATCCACCTACTACAACTAAAAGCTCTAATAAAATTAAAACACTTACAATTAATCCAGTTGGAATATGAGTTGATTTTTTACCGATGAACCAGGACTGTTTTTGCTCTGCAACATTAAGCATCATTACCACAAATAAAAATAAAACTGCTACTGCTCCAACATAAACAATCAAAAGTATCATCCCTAAAAATTCAGCTCCTACCATAATAAATAAACAACCAACTGAAATGAAATCTAATATAAGGAAAAAAACTGAGTTAATAGTGCTTCTTGATGTAATTACCATCAAAGAAGAAAAAATTGCTATAATCGAAAAAAAATAAAAAAAAATTGAATGAACTATCATTTACCTATAAGGTTTATCTAGCTTTATATTTTTTGCTAGAACTGACTCCCACCTATCACCATTATCTAAAAGTTTCTCTTTGTTGTAGTAAAGTTCCTCGCGAGTTTCTGTGGCAAATTCAAAATTTGGTCCTTGTACAATTGCATCAACAGGACATGATTCTTGACATAAACCACAATATATACACTTTAGCATATCAATATCGTACCTTGTTGTTTTTCTACTTCCATCAGCCCTCTCTGTAGACTCAATAGTTATCGCTTGTGCCGGGCAAACTGCTTCACACAGCTTACAAGCTATACATCTTTCTTCTCCGTTCGGATATCGTCTAAGTGCATGCTCCCCTCTCATTCGTGGACTAATTGGACCTTTTTCAAAAGGATAGTTTATAGTTTTTGATTTTCTAAATAGTTCCTTTATAGCTAAATATAATCCAGAAATAAACTCAACTAGAAAAACTGTTTTAAAAAGTCTAACAAAGTTCATTATAAATTCACCTTAGGTAATTTATCAAAATAAAATAAGAAGCTCGATGTTAAAACTAAATAAATTAATGAAAACGGTAAAAAAATTTTCCACCCTAATCTCATGAGTTGATCGTATCTGTATCTTGGAACTATTGCTTTTATTAGAGCAAAGAGCAGGAATAAGAATAAAATTTTTAATAACATCCAAACTGGAGCAGGAATTAAATTAAGCGGATAAATATCCATTATTGGTAACCAACCTCCAAGAAAAAGTATTGAGCCTAATGCACACATTAAAAGAATATTTGCATACTCACCAAGCCAAAACATTGCATACATCATTCCTGAATATTCTGTTTGATAGCCTGCAACAAGCTCGGCTTCTGCTTCAGGTAAATCAAAAGGCGGTCTATTCGTTTCTGCAAGTGAAGAAATGAAAAAAATTACAAACATTGGAAAAAGTGGTATTACATACCATAATTCCTTTTGTGCAATAACAATATCGTTTAAGTTTAAAGATCCAACACATAAAAGAACATTAATTATAATTATCCCAATCGATACCTCATATGAAACCATTTGAGCAGCCGATCTAATTGCTCCTAAAAAAGGATATTTTGAGTTAGAGGCCCATCCTCCCATTATTATTCCATAGACACCTAAAGAAGAAACTGCAAATAAGTATAAAACTCCAATATTGATATCAGATAAAACTAATTCTTCACTTAGAGGTATTACTGCCCATGCAATTAAAGCTAGAGTCATTGTAACAATTGGTGCAAGAATAAATACTGCTTTATTTGCACTAGCAGGTATTATTATTTCTTTAAAAATATATTTTAAAGCATCAGCTAGAGTTTGAAAAAGTCCAAAAGGCCCAACAACATTAGGTCCTCTCCTTTTTTGTACTAATCCCCAAACTCTTCTATCTAGCCAAACAATCATAGCAACCGATACTAAAATTGGTACAAGTAAAAAAATAATCTTATAAATTTCTTGTCCTAAAATTTGTAAATACTCAATCATATGTTATCTGTACCTGTTTTTTTTGAGTTTTGTTTTATTTGACGGCATTCACTCATTGTCTTAGATGCTCTTGAAATTGAATTGGTATAAAAGTAGTCTAATTCTTTAATCGTTACTTCTTCATCAACAAAGCTGGATGTAACTTCTTTAATTTCATTTTTTTTAAAACTTGGTAATTCATTTAATTTTGTAAAATTTGGAATTAAATCTAGAACTTCTTTTCTTAATAAATCAAAGTTTAATAAATTTTCATTATTGTCTAATTTTTTAAATATTAAGTTAAATATCTTCCAGTCTTCTAACGCTTCCCCAATAGGATAAGAGGCTTTTTTACACTCTTGAACTCTTCCTTCTAAGTTTTCATAAAGTCCATTTTGTTCCGTAAAAGCTGCACTTGGTAGTACTAGATCAGCTATTTCAGCGCCTCTATCACCATGACTACCTTGATATATAATAAATTCATTATTTTTTTTTATATCTAAATTGTCCGAACCTAAAAGATATAATAATTTGAATTGATTGTTATTTAATTTGTCAAAAAAAGATTTCTTTTCTTCATCTGTTTTTGATAAAATTTTAAGGTCAATTAACCCAACAGTAGAAGCATTTTGAGGTAAAAAATTTAGGGCATTCCATTCTTTAGAAATAAAATTATTTTTTATTAAAAAATTCCTAAATTCTTCAAAAATATATTTACCACTTTTTAATTCAAGAGCAGACTCGCCAATGATTATTAATGGTCTTTTTGACGAAAGTAATTTTTCTGAAAACTCTCCGTTTTTATTTAAAATCTTTTTTAAATCTCCTGTAGTGTTTCCAATTTTAATATAATTATATGTCAAATCACCAGGATCCCCAACCGCGTAAATAGGAATATGCTTTTTAACAAAAGTTTTTCTTATTCTTGCGTTTAGCATAGTTGCTTCATGTCTTGGATTTGTCCCAATCAATAGAATTAGATCTGACTCCTCTATCCCTCTAATAGAAGAATTAAATATATAATTACTTTTTTCTGATGAGTTGATATAAAATTTTTTTTCTCTAAATTCTAAATTTGAAATATTTAAAGATTTAAAAAGTTTTTTAAAGCCTAAGGCATTTTCTAAATTAATCATATCTCCGATATGACCACCTATTTCATCTGGTGATACTGATTTAATTTTATTTATTAGAAGCTTAATTGCTTCATCCCAAGTGGTTTTTTGAAGTTTATTATCTTTTTTTATGTATGGGACATCTAATCTCTGTTTGAGTAAACCGTCACATGAGTATCTTGTTTTATCAGAAATCCATTCTTCATTTATGTCGTTATTTAATCTTGGTAAAACTCTTTTTACCTCCCAATTGTATGTATCTACTCTTATATTTGACCCCACAGCATCCATAACATCTATACTTTCTGTTTTTTTCAGCTCCCAAGGTCTTGCTTCAAAAGCATACGGTTTTGAAGTAAGAGCCCCTACCGGACATAGATCAATTACGTTAGCAGAAAGTTCTGACTCCATAGCTTTCTCTAGGTAAGTTGTAATTTCCATATTTTCCCCGCGACCGATTGCGCCAATTTCAGGAACGCCTGCGACTTCGGTTGCAAATCTTACACATCTTGTGCAATGAATACATCTAGTCATTTGTGTTTTAATTAGTGGACCCATATATTTTTCTTTAACTAATCTTTTATTTTCCACAAATCTTGATTTATCTACTCCGTAGTACATAGACTGGTCCTGTAAATCACATTCTCCACCTTGGTCACAAACCGGACAATCAAGAGGATGATTAGCTAATAAAAACTCCATCACACCTTTTCTAGCTTTTTCAACTAAAGCTGTGTTTGTTTTTATGCTCATACCCTCTGCTGCAGGCATTGCGCAAGATGCGATTGGTTTTGGTGATTTCTCCATCTCAACTAGACACATTCTACAGTTTCCGGCTATTGATAACTTCTCGTGGTAACAAAACCTTGGTATTTCTACGTCAGCAAGCTCGCAAGCTTGTAAGACTGTCATTCCTTTTTCAAATTCTATCTCTTTTCCATTTATAAAAATTTTAGGCATTCTTATTCTCCAAAAGATGTTGATCCACAAGATAAGGGTTGTTAGTTCTTTTTTTAATTAAAGGTTCCTCTCTACAACGACTTTCGATTTCTTTTCTAAAATGTCTTAATAATCCTTGAACAGGCCAAGCAGATCCTTCTCCAAATGCACAAATTGTATGGCCTTCTATTTGTTTTGTTACATCAGATAATAAATCAATATCACTAAACGTGGCCTTTCTTTTGACTACTCTGTCAAGGATTCTCCACATCCAACCTACACCTTCTCTACAAGGTGTGCACTGTCCACAACTTTCATGTTTATAAAACCTTGCTATTCTGGCCATGCATTCAACGATGTCTTGATCTTTGTTAATTACAACTATTCCTGCAGTACCTAATCCACTTTTATTTTCAATTAAAGAGTCAAAATCCATTGTGATCGTGTCACAAATATTTTTTGGTAATAATGGCATTGATGACCCACCTGGTATAACAGCTTGAAGGTTTTCCCAACCACCGATCACACCACCAGCATGTTTTTCAATTAGTTCTTTTAAAGGAATTCCCATTTCCTCCTCAACATTACAAGGAGAATTTACGTTACCGGATATACAAAATATTTTTGTTCCAGTGTTTTTTGGTTTGCCAATAGAAGCAAACCATTTACCACCTCTTCTTAAAATAGTTGGAACTACTGCTATTGTTTCTACGTTGTTAACTATCGTTGGGCACCCATATAGACCAACTAAAGCAGGAAAAGGGGGTTTAAGTCTTGGTTGCCCTTTATTACCCTCAATACTTTCTAACAGTGCGGTTTCTTCACCGCAAATATAAGCTCCTGCTCCATAATGAATATGAATGTCAAAATCCCAACCTGAACCGCATGCATTTTTTCCCAAATAATTTTTTTCATATGCCTGGTTAATTGCATCTTGAAGTCTTTTACCCTCATTTAAGTATTCGCCTCTAATATAAACGTAACAGACGTGTGCATTTACTGCAAAACCAGCGATCAAACAACCTTCAATTAATTTTTGAGGTTCAAATCTCAATATATCTCTATCTTTACAAGTCCCAGGTTCTGACTCATCAGCATTGATTACCAAATAATGTGGTCTTGAACCGACTTTCTTTGGTGCAAAAGACCATTTAAGACCTGTTGAAAAACCGGCCCCACCTCTTCCCCTTAGTTCAGAAGTTTTAATTTCATTAATAATCCATTCTCTTCCCTTAGAAATTAAATCTTTTGTATCTTTCCAGTCATCCCTTTTAATTGCAGAATTAATTTCCCATCCATGGTTGTTGTACAAATTTTTAAAAATTTTATCTTCAGGTTTAAGCATAATTTTCTCCATTTGCTGAATATTCTTTTTCAGGAGCAGTGTTTTTACGACCTCTGTAAGAACCTGGTTTTAAAGGTTTATCTTTAATAAGCGAGTCTAAAATTTCTATAGTACTTTTCTCATCAAGATCTTCATAATAACTTTCATTTATTTGTATCATTGGAGCGCTTACGCATGCACCTAAACATTCTACCTCCATCCAAGAACAACTTCCATTTTTAGAGATTTGATTTTCATTAGGTGAAATTTTTTCTTTACAAAGTTTCACGATTTTATCTGCTCCACGAATGAGGCAAGGAGTTGTAGTGCACACTTGAATAAAATGTTTTCCTACTGGAGCTAAATTATACATTGTGTAGAATGTTGCTACTTCATAAACTGAAATATAAGGCATCGATAAAAATTTCGCTATGTACTTCATGGCTGATAACGGTATCCAGTTATCATTCTGTTTTTGTGCTAAATATAGAAACGGCATTACTGCACTTTTTTTATTTTCTTTAGGATATTTTTTTAAAATTTCCTCAGCTTTTTTTAAATTTTCATTTGAAAATTTAAAATCTTTGGGTTGGATATCATGAACTTTTTTCAAACTCATCGATCTACCTCCCCAAATACTATATCTAAAGATCCTAATACAGCTGGAACATCTGCTAACATATGCCCACGAATAAGATAATCCATTGCTTGTAAATGCGAAAATCCCGGGGCTCTAATTTTACATCGATAAGGTTTGTTGCTCCCATCAGAAATTAGATAAACACCAAACTCTCCTTTAGGTGCCTCAACTGCTGTATAAACATCACCTTCAGGAACTCTATAACCCTCTGTAAATAATTTAAAATGATGTATCAGAGCTTCCATAGATTGTTTAAGATCATCTCTATTTGGAGGAGATATTTTTCCATCTATAGATTTAACAGGTCCTTTAGGAAGTTTGTCTATACATTGTAATATAATTTTAATGCTTTCTCTCATTTCTTCAATTCTACAAAGATATCGGTCATAACAGTCCCCGTTTTTTCCTACTGGAATCTTAAAATCTAAATCTTGATATATCTCATATGGTTGAGATTTTCTTAAGTCCCAAGGCACTCCAGAACCTCTCAACATAACTCCTGAAAAGCTGTGATCCAAAGCTTCTTGTTTAGAAACTATTCCAATCTCTACGTTTCGTTGCTTAAATATACGATTATCGGTGAGTAAACTCTCTAGATCATCTAATATTTTTGGGAAAGACTTGCAAAATTTTTCAATATCTTCAACTAACTTTAATGGTATGTCTTGATGAACTCCACCAGTCCTAAAATAGTTAGCATGTAATCTTGATCCAGAGGCGCGTTCATAAAAAGTCATTAAAGTTTCTCTTTCTTCAAAACCCCACAAAGAAGGAGTCAAAGCCCCTACGTCAAGAGCTTGGGTGGTAACGTTCAAAATATGACTTAAAATTCTTCCAATTTCACAAAAAATTACCCTAATATATTTTGCCCTTATAGGAACTTCTATTTTTAATAGTTTCTCAGCTGCTAAAGCAAAAGCATGTTCCTGGTTCATTGGAGCTACATAATCTAACCTATCAAAATAAGGTAAGGCTTGAGTATAAGTTTTTTGCTCAATTAACTTTTCAGTTCCTCTATGTAAAAGCCCAATGTGTGGATCAGCTTTTTCTACAATTTCTCCGTCTAATTCTAATATAAGTCTCAATACTCCATGCGCTGCTGGATGCTGAGGTCCAAAATTAAGGTTCAATGATTTAGTTTTTTTTGTCATTATTATTTTTTGTTTTTTTCAACTCTTTGATATAGTTTGTGCCTTCCCATGGGCTCTCAAAATCAAAGTTTCTGTAATTTTGCTCTAACTTTACTGGTTCATAAATTACTTTTTTTTCCTTCTCGCTGTATCTCACTTCATTAAATCCTGTCAATGGAAAGTCTTTTCTCAATGGGTGACCTTTAAAACCATAATCAGTTAAAATTCTTCTTAAATCAGGATGATTTTTGAATTTAATTCCATACATATCAAAGACCTCTCTTTCCATCCAGTTGGCAGATGGAAAAATTTTTGTTAAAGAATTTATAAGTTGTTTTGGTGTAAAGTTAATTGATAATTTTATTCTAAAATTATTTTCATGAGATAAAAAAAGGTAAATAAGTTTAAAACGTTTTTCTTTCTCCGGAAAATCAACTCCTGCAATATCAATTAATTGTCTGAACTTACATTTTTCATTAGATTTTAAAAATTGAGTAACTTCAATCAAATCATTTTCATTTATTTCAATAGTTAACTCGTCATCTTTAATAAATGAATTCTGAACTTTGCCTGTAAGCTCGGAGTTAATTAAATTCTTTAATTTTTTTAAATTTTCTTTCACTGATTATCTCTGTATATTTCCTTCTCTTCTTATTTTTTTTTGAAGTTGTAAAATTCCATAAAGAAGGGCCTCTGCTGAAGGAGGGCATCCAGGAATATAAATATCAACTGGAACGATTTTATCACATCCTCTTACTACAGAGTATGAGTAATGATAATAACCACCTCCATTAGCGCAACTACCCATGGACACAACATATCTTGGTTCAGGCATTTGATCGTAAACTTTTCTAAGAGCTGGTGCCATTTTATTTGTTAAAGTTCCAGCCACTATCATCACATCGGATTGTCTCGGCGATGCTCTAGGGGCTGCACCAAATCTTTCTAAGTCATATCTTGGCATCGAAGTCTGCATCATTTCAACCGCACAACAAGCAAGACCAAATGTCATCCAATGTAATGAGCCGGTTCTAGCCCAATTAATTAAGTTTTCTGACGAGGTAGTTATGAAACCTTTTTCTGCAAAATCTTTCGCCAAATCTTTAAATTCCTCTGGAATTTGTTTCTCTTTGTTTGGACTTAAATTAAATTTTATTCCCACTCTAAAGCTCCCTTTTTCCACTCATAAATAAATCCAATTGTTAAAATAGCTAAAAAAATCATCATTGACCAAAAACCTAATGCACCTAAATTGCCTAAAGATATAGCCCACGGAAAAAGAAAAGCTATTTCTAAATCAAAAATTATAAATAATATTGCAACTAGATAAAATCTTACATCGAATTCCATTCTCGAGTCGTCAAATGCTTCAAAACCACACTCATAAGCGGACAACTTTTCAGGGTCTGGATTAGATGGGGATGCTAAATAATTTGCTAATATAAACCCAATGCTTAAGAACAAAGCAATGAATAAAAAAATTATTATTGATAAATATTCTGATAAAAAATTATAAATCATGTTTTTAATACCTACCTTAATACCGTAGTTTAAGGATTCTTGTATTAGTAGGTAATATTTATAACATTTATTATTAAAGAGTACAGGACAGATAGAAGCATTATGTTGATCAAATTATGCTTAATTATAACTGGCTAGATGAAAATCATTATCAACTAGTGGCGGGAGTGACGGGACTCGAACCCGCGACCTCCTGCGTGACAGGCAGGCGCTCTAACCAAGCTGAGCTACACCCCCTTATTCAATGGTGGGCGGTAAAGGACTCGAACCTATGACCCTCTCGGTGTAAACGAGATGCTCTACCAACTGAGCTAACCGCCCCAATTAAATAAAATCGAGATATACAATAAAAACTTTATAAAGTAAAAAAGTATTTAAATTTTAGTGTAATTTATATAAATAGCAGTATTATTGAAATATTATGATTATAACTTGTAATTGTGGTGAAAAAAAATTTACACTACCTGATAACTCGATTCCAGCATCTGGTAGATTGGTACAATGCGGTTTTTGTGGTTTAAAATGGAAACAATTTCCTGTAGGTGAAGTTACAAAACCTCAATCAATCTCAAAACTACAAAAAATAGTTTCAAAACCTCAGCCGACTCAACAGAAAGTACAAAAACAAAAAAAAATAAAAAAACCTACCACAAAAAAATCAAGAGAAATCAGTTTATACTCACCCGAATATCTAGCTAAAAAGCATGGTATCAAACTTGATGACCCACAACCTATAAAAAAAATTAATAAAAAAGAGGAAGGAAAAGTTTCTTTCGGATTTTATAATTCGCTTATTATATTAATTGTTTTTGTGATTGCTTTGTCGCGTATTTTATACTTTTCACAGGGATTTATAATTGCAAATATACCAGCGTCAGAATATTATTTAAATTATTTTTTTGAGAGTATAAGAAATATTTTTGAGATTTGGAAAGACTTAATTACTTATTAGCTTCAAGATCTTTAATATTAATTATATTATTCGAGAGACTTAAATTATTTTTTTTAATATCTTTAAAAAAATTCCATGCTAAAACAATAAGCGTATTATCATTATTCTTAACTTTTGATTTGCTTTGAATGGGTATATTTACTCCAGGAATAAATTTGTTATGTTTTAATTTATTATCTTCCACAATAAAATCTATCTCATTTGATATTCTAAAGAAATTTAGTGCAGTAGTTGCTTTAGCTGGGGCACCATATCCAATTATGAATTTATTTTTTTCTTTTAATTTTTTTATATTTTTTCTTACGTTTTCCCTGATTTTATAAACTTTTTCTCCAAAGTCTCTATAAGTTTTAAATTTCTTTATGCCAAAATCTTCTTCTTCTTGAAGCATTTTTTTTACACTTTTATCGACTTTTGCTTTTTTATCCTTCTTTATATAAATCCTCAGTGATCCTCCATGAGTATCTACACATTCTGATTTTACTATTTTTGCGTTAAATTGATTAAAAAAATTTACTAAGGATGTTAAAGACCAATAATTATAATGTTCGTGATAAATATTATCAAAAGTTAAATCTTTTAAGGTATTCATTAAATATTGAACTTCAATTATAATTGTTCCTTTATTGCTTAAAAGTGAAAGCATACAATTAGCCATTTCTTTTAATTTATCGGAGTGTGCAAAAACATTTGATGCTAAAATTAAGTCCGCATTTTTTTTAATTTTTTTTAAGTTTTTTTTCTCTAAAAAACCATTGAAAGTTTTGATCTTATTTTTATTAGCAAGTTTCGCCAAGTTTTTTGCAGGTTCGATGCCAAGCACATTTTTAAAACCCATATCTAAAAAGGGTTTTAACGCAACCCCATCATTACTTCCAACATCAATTATCAGAGATTTTTTCTTATTTAATTTTAATTCTTTTAAATATTTTTTTGCAGCATCAATAAAGTGATTTCTAAATATTTTTGAGGTTGATGAAGTGTAAAGGTAGTTTGAAAACATTTTTTTTGGGTCCACTGAGACTGATAATTGGCAATTATGGCATTTTTTACAATAATTAACTTCTAAAGGATAAAGTTCACATTTATCATTTTTTTTTTTTAATAAATTATTTGCAAGAGGTTGATAACCTAAAGATACGACTCTCTTCAAATCTTGATTACCACATGATCTACATTCAAATTTATAGCATCCTAATAACAAGTTTTTTTCTTTTTCATCTACAAATACATGTTTTATAGTATGAGTAATTCCATAATTTTCATGATCTCTTTCTCCTCTAACTAGATTCAAAAATGTAGTATCTTTTGAAAAAACCATTGTATGCGCAACATTTGGTTTGATTACCGAAAGCTGACCTGCATTTACAACTTGTGTAATTTTTGGGGCACCAGGATTTAAAATATCTTGAAAAACTTCTATAATTTGACCTTTGGTAAATAAACATTTTTGTTCTTGTTGTGGGTGATAATGATTTGCTCTAATAGTTCCTTTTTTAGATTCAATTAATCCAATTAAATTAATGGGCTCAGTCAACTCATGATTGCTTATTGAACCTCTACTATCTACAAAAAGGTTTTCACCATCTCTCACGTACTCCAAATCTTTTACAATATTTTGATTTGACCATTTCTCTATCATCTCTTTGATATTCTGATCTAAGTTATAAAGAAACTCAAAGCCTGTATTTAATAATTTTTTATTAGACAATGAAAAACCTAAATTTGGAATTTCATCATTAGTTTCTTTGAGGTTTATTTTTGGATTATATTTTTTGCAGATTTCAGCAACTCCTTTAACTGTTATAGTGTCTTTTGTGAGATTAAAAATTTCAGAATTAATTTCATTTTTCTCCTCCATGAATTTAAAACATCTCGCCACATCAATTAAAGGCACTAAACTTTTTATCTGCCTACCACCTGCAAACATTTTTATTGTTCCGTTTTGAGATGCAATTTTTGAAAATAAATTTGGCATGATATCCATACGCATCGTATCTGTTGAATAACCGTAAACTGATCCTAGCCTTAAAATTACAAAATTTTTTCCAGATTTTTTTAACTGTTTTTCATTTATGTCTTTAGATGTTGAATAAGATAAAATTGGGTTAGTTTTTTCCTCTTCTTTAATATCGGTCTTTACCTCATTAATTCCCTCATAGACAACATGAGTTGATGGAAAAATTATTTTACACTTTTTTGGTATTATATCTAAAATATTTTGAGTTCCTTTTTCAGCTACTTCTTTTATTCTTTCATCTTGAATTTGAGAAGATTCACTTTTTACTCTTGGAACGTCTGTAATTCCTGCTAAATGATGAACAGTATCTGCATCTTTAAAGTATTTTGTTACAAGTTCTCTATCAAGAATATCTCCTTGCACAAATTCTATATTCCAGTTTCGTAGTTGATTTATACGTTCAGAAATAAATCTATTATCAATAACAATTATTTCATGATTCCAACTAACTCCTGAATAAAGTTTACATAATTCAGTGCCAATATAACCTAATCCACCTGTTATTATTATTTTCTTTTTCATAGAAATTTTAATTTATATTTACTTATATTATATTTTATTATAACTCAAATAACATGAATATATACGACTGCTTTATGTATTATGATGAGGACCTTCTTCTTGATTTAAGGTTAAATTTTCTAGATAAATTCGTAAAAAAATTCGTAATTAGTGAGGCTACTTACACCCATAATGGTAACAAAAAAAAATTAAAATTTGATATTAATAATTATAGAAAATTTAAAGATAAAATAAATTATATTGTAGTCGACGAGCAACCAAATAATATTTTAAAATTTGTTGAAAATGAACCAAAACATAAAAGAGGTGAAAAACTTATTTTAAATGGAATGGCTAGAGACTACTTTCAAAGAGAAAATCTTAGAAAAGGATTGACTGACTTATCAGGAGAAGATTTAGTTTTAATAAGCGACTTAGATGAAATTCCAAATCTTCAAGAATTAAATTTTTCTAATATTAAAAATAACATTCTTATTTTTGAACAAAAAATGTTTTATTATAAATTTAATCTTTATTATGATCAATTTAAGTGGCAAGGTACGAAAGGTGCTAAATACAAAAATTTTTCATCACCGCAATGGTTAAGAAATATTAAAGGAAAAAAATATCCTAAATGGAGAATTGACACGTATTTTTCCAAAAAAAAATATTCTAATTTATATTTTATAGAAAACGGTGGTTGGCATTTTACTTGTTTAAAAACTCCAGAAGAATTGGAAAAAAAACTTAATAATTTTGCACATCACTATGAATTTGAAGAAAGCGGTTTAAAACTAGATGATTTAAAAAAATTAATCTCAGAAAAAAGAGTAATGTACGATCACACTGTTGATCAAAAAGGATATAAATGGTCAGGTAAATCTACTTTACAAAAAGTTAAATTAAACTTTTTACCAGATTATATCTCTAATAATATTTTAAAATATAAAGATTGGATTGATTAATTTTTAAGTATTTAATGAGTACTTAGCTCACCTTTTTTCTGTTTATCTTTAGCTATCTGATCTACTTCTACCCACTCAACTCTTTTTAAAGGTTTTGTCAATGCAACTTTTAATACTTCATCAACATTTTTAACAGGAATAATTTCCATGGAGTCTAGAATAGTTTTAGGAACTTCTACTAAATCTTTTTTGTTTTCAACAGGAATTAAAACTTTTTTTATACCTGCTCTATGAGCTGCCAATAATTTCTCTTTTAATCCTCCAATAGGTAGAACTAATCCTCTTAAAGTTATCTCACCTGTCATTGCAACATTTTTGTTTACTGGTATCTCTGTGATTGCTGAAATAATTGACGTTACCATTCCAATTCCTGCGGACGGGCCATCTTTAGGTGTAGCCCCTTCTGGTACGTGAATATGAAAGTCTTTTTTGTCAAACAAAGGTGGTATTACTCCATATTCCAAACTTTTAGATCTAATATAAGATTTTGCAGCTTTTACTGACTCTTGCATTACATCTCCAAGTTTACCAGTTATTTGCATTTTTCCTTTCCCAGGCATTACAACTGACTCTATCTTTAATATTTCACCACCTACCTCTGTCCAGGCTAAACCAGTTACAACTCCTATTCTGTTTTCCTCCTCTATTTCCCCGTAATTGAATTTTTGCACTCCTAACAAGTCTTTTAAATCTTTTTCTGAAACAGGGTTATTAACTTTTTCTTTATTGTCTATTTTTTTAACTAGCTTTCTTGCAATTTTTGAGATTTCTCTTTCAAGATTTCTAACACCCGACTCTCTAGTATAATGTCTTATAATTTTTCTAATAACATTTTCATCAATATTCCACTCCTCTTTTTTAAGACCGTTATTTTTACTTTGATTAGGTATTAAAAATTTTTGTGAAATATTAAACTTTTCATCCTCTGTATAACCTGACAACCTGATAACTTCCATTCTATCAAGCAATGGTGGAAGTATATTTAAAGTATTTGCAGTTGTAACAAACATTACATCTGATAAATCATAATCTACTTCTAAGTAATGATCATTAAATTCTTTATTTTGCTCAGGGTCTAAAGCCTCTAGCAAAGCAGATGACGGATCGCCTCTATAATCATTACCAACTTTATCAATTTCATCTAAAAGAAATAAAGGATTTTTTGTTCCAGCTTTTTTCATCATCTGAATTATTTTTCCAGGTAAAGAACCTATGTATGTTCTTCTGTGACCTCTGATTTCAGCTTCATCTCTAATTCCACCTAAAGAAATTCTAATAAATTTTCTATTTGTTGCCTTTGCGATCGATTTACCTAATGAAGTTTTTCCTACACCTGGAGGGCCAACTAAACACAAAATTGGGCCTTTCATTTTTTGGATTCTTTTTTGTACTGCAAGAAATTCTATTATTCTCTCTTTAACTTTTTCTAAACCATAATGATCTTCATCTAAAATCTTTTGAGCATTATTTAAATCAGTATTTATCTTTGATTTATTTGACCAAGGTAGTTCTGTCATCCAGTCTAAATAGTTTCTTACTACTGTGGCTTCAGCTGACATAGGACTCATCGATTTAAGTTTTTTTAATTCAGATAAACATTTTTCTTTTGCTAATTTAGGCATTTTTGCCTCAGATATAGCTTTCGACAATGAAGACAATTCATCTTTACCTTCATCAATTTCTCCAAGTTCTTTTTGAATAGCTTTTAACTGTTCATTTAAATAGTATTCTCTTTGAGTTTTTTCCATTTGGTTTTTTACTCTACCTCTTATTTTTTTCTCAACAGATATCACGCTTGTTTCCTTTTCTATAATCGCATGAATTTTCTCTAGTTTTTTTTTAAGATCTGTAATCTCAAGCAATTCTTGTTTTTCAAAAATCTGGATATTT
The DNA here is from genome assembly GCA_902619495.1 of uncultured Pelagibacteraceae bacterium. Taxonomy (GTDB): domain Bacteria; phylum Pseudomonadota; class Alphaproteobacteria; order Pelagibacterales; family Pelagibacteraceae; genus Pelagilacustribacter. The sequence continues at coordinate 126,713 of CACNEM010000001.1, read as the reverse complement.
AAATTTGAAGATATGTTATTTGCTATTTGTGAGGGGTCTTTTAAATTCTTAATGTTATTTGAACTCTCGTTAAACTCTCTTTTACTTAATGTTTGAAGTCTCTCAAATTTTTTAACTAAACCTGAAGCAAACTGTTCAAGATCTTTTGAGGTATTTTGATCATCTACAACTTCAACTTCACAATTTAAGAAATTATTTGAACTTTCACTATGTTTTAAAATTTTTACCCTTTTTTCACCTTCAACTAAAACTTTTACTGTTCCATCTGGAAGCTTTAGAAGTTGTAAGACTTTACTTAAACATCCATATTGATATAAATCTTTTCCAACAGGGTCATCAACTTCAGAATTTTTTTGAGTTACTAAAACAATTGACTTGTCGGACTTCATCACTTCTTGTAGAGCTTTAATAGATTTTTCCCTTCCTACAAATAATGGCACTACCATAGAAGGAAAAATCACGATATCTCTAAGTGGTAGCAGAGGTTTTAAATATGAGGCTTTCATTAATTATTAATATGACAATTAATCTGCTAATTTCAAGAAACAAATTAGGATTATGCTACAGATGTTGTTGATTTTTCACCGTATGTGACAATGGGTTCAGAGCTACCTTTAACTGAAGCTTTATCAACAGTCACCTTTATAACATTTTCCATATCAGGCAGTTCAAACATGGTTTTAAGCAATATATTTTCAAGAATTGATCTCAAACCTCTCGCTCCAGTCTTTTTTGAAATCGCTTTCTTTGCTATCTCGGATATAGCTTCATCTTTAAATTCCAGTTCTACATCTTCAAACTCAAACAACCTTTTATATTGTTTTATTAAAGAATTTTTTGGTTCAGTTAAAATTTTTACTAACGACTTTTCATCTAAATCATCAAGTGTTGCGATAATTGGCATTCTTCCAATAAATTCCGGAATTAAACCATATTTAATTAAATCTTCAGGCTCTAACAATTTCATTAATTCCGAAAGAGGTTGTTCTTTGTAGTTTTTTACTTTTGCTCCAAAGCCTATAGAGCTTCCTTTTCCTCTACTATCAATAAGTTTATCTAATCCAGCAAATGCACCTCCACAAATAAATAAAATATTTGTAGTATCAACTTGCAAAAATTCTTGTTGAGGATGCTTTCTTCCACCTTGGGGAGGTACGCTAGCAATAGTTCCTTCCATAATTTTTAATAAAGCCTGCTGAACACCTTCTCCAGAAACGTCTCTCGTAATAGATGGGTTTTCGGATTTTCTACTAATTTTGTCTACTTCGTCAATGTAAACGATTCCTCTTTGTGCCTTTTCAACATTATAATCTGCAGATTGTAATAGTTTTAAAATTATATTTTCAACATCTTCACCTACATACCCCGCTTCTGTCAAAGTCGTAGCATCTGCCATAGTAAATGGAACATCTAAAATTCTAGCTAAAGTTTGAGCTAATAAGGTTTTTCCACATCCAGTAGGACCAACTAAAAGAATATTTGATTTAGATAATTCAACGTCTTTATTATTTTTAGTTTCATGATTTAATCTTTTGTAATGATTATGAACAGCTACGGAGAGAATTTCTTTTGCTAATTTTTGCCCAATAACATAATCGTCGAGAACGTTGCAAATTTCTTTTGGAGAAGGCACGCCGTCTTGATGTTTCACCAATGAGCTTTTGTTTTCTTCTTTAATAATATCCATACAGAGCTCAACGCACTCATCACAAATAAAAACTGTAGGACCGGCAATTAATTTTCTTACTTCGTGTTGGCTTTTCCCGCAGAAGGAACAATAAAGAATATTTTTATTATTTTTTTCAGTCATAACGAATCAATACAACTAATATAAATGCCAAACTTTTTGTTATCAAGTTGAAGTTGTAGGGATAGCTATATATTGTGTTTTATTTTCTTTTTTCCACAACAGAGTCTATTAGACCAAATTTTTTAGCTTCCTCTGCTGTCATGAAGTTATCTCTTTCTAATGCTTCAGAAATTTCTTTCACTGATTTTCCAGTATGTTTAGAATAGATATTATTAAGCCTCTCTTTTAAAGATAAAATTTCTTTTGCGTGAATTTGAATATCTGTTGCCTGACCTTGAAAACCTGCGGAGGGCTGATGAACCATGATTCTAGAATTTGGTAAAGAGTATCGTTTACCTTTTTCTCCCGCAGCCAATAAAAATGAACCCATAGAAGATGCTTGGCCAATACATAATGTAGAAACAGGTGAATTAATATATTGCATAGTATCATAAATACCCAACCCTGCTGTTACTAATCCCCCTGGACTATTTATATAAAAATTAATTTCCTTATTCGGGTTTTCCGACTCTAGAAATAATAGCTGGGCTGTTACTAAAGAAGCAACAGCATCATTGACTGGTCCAACTAAAAAAACAATTCTTTCTTTTAAAAGCCTTGAATAAATATCGTAAGCTCTCTCTCCTTTGCTTGTCTGTTCGACAACCATAGGAATTAAGCTATTCATTTTTTCTTCAAAATTGCGACTCATTAAAGTTTTATACAACTATTGATTACTTTTTTCTAATTTTTTTTAACTTTGTTGTATCCTTAATTGAAGTTTTGTTTTTGTTTGCTTGTTTGTCGCCTTTGGAAGGTTGATTAAAATCAGCTATAATTTTGTCAGCCTCTTTTGTGTCAATTTCTTCAGTTTTAAGATCTATTTTAGATTTTATTAATTTAATTATTTTTTCTTCATATAAAGATCCTTTTAAACTTTGTGATGCACTTGGATTTTTTTGATAATACTCTAAAATCATTTTTTCTTGTCCTGGCATTCCTTTTATTTGTTTTTGAATTTCAAATCTAACTTCATCATCTGAAATTTTTAAATTATTTTTTTCTCCAAATTCATTTAAAATTAAGCCAAGTTTAATTCTAGATTTTGCCAAATTTTCATTTTTTTCTTTGTGTTTCTCTTTATCCTCTGGTTTAAGGTTTTGGGTCATTAACGAAACTTCTTGTTCTATTAAATTTTTTGGAAGATCTAAGTCATGACTTTTTTCGATTTGATCTAAAATTTCTTTTTTTGTAATAGAATTAAAGGCTTGTTTATATTGACTTGAAATTTGTTTTTCAACAAGAGATCTTAAATCCGCAATATCTTTAGCACCCATCATTTTTGCGAAGTTATCATCAATTTTATTTTGAACAGACTTTTTTAATTTTAAAATTTTACATTCAAACTTTGTTTTTTTATTTGCTAATTCTTTTTTAGGATGATTGGCAGGCAAAACTGATTCAACAATTTTAAGATCACCTTTTTTTACTCCGACTAATTGATCGTCAAACCCTTTTAGAAATAAATCTTTCCCTAGTTCAATTTGAACACTCTTACCCTCACTTCCATCAAATTTATTACCATCCATTGTAGCTGAGTAATCAAAAATTATTTGATCCCCAATAATAGCTTTTTCATTATCTTTTTTATCTTCGAATTTTTTATTTTGTTCCGCTAATTCTTTGATTTTGTCGTCAATAATTTTTTTTTCAATTATAATTTTATATTCAGTAGCTTTAAATTTATCTAGAGACTTTAACTTTATATCTGGCAAACAATCAATTTGAAGCTCAAAGTTCAAGTCCTTTCCTTCACCGAATTGTTTTAAATCAATTTTAGGTTGTCCTGCAACTTTTAATTTTTTTTCTATAATTGCTTTAGAGGAAGTTTCTCGCAAAACTTTATCGATAACTTCTCCATAAATAGATTTTCCAAATTGACTTTTGATTACAGATGACGGGACTTTACCTGGCCTGAAACCCTTTAACGTAACTTCCTTTTGTAATTCATTAAGTCTCTCGTCCATTTTCAATTGTATTGTTTTTTTATCAACTACAACTGACAAAATTGTTCTTAGACCTTTTTTCGATTGTACTTCTATTTTCATAAATTTTGGTGGGCAAGAAGAGACTCGAACTCTTAAGCCTTGCGGCACTGGTTTCTAAGACCAGCGCGTATACCAATTCCGCCACTTGCCCTTTGTTACGTCGATGTTTTATATATCAATTTAATTTTTTATTAAACGATAAAGTCTAATATAAATAATTAAATAGATTAGGAGTAAAGCAAAAAACCAGTATCTGCTTAAAACTGGGTTATCAAAAAAATACAACCCAGGAAAAATTAAAATTAAATAGCAAACATTTATTATAATTGAATTTAAAAAGTTACCTTTAAATTTTCCAAATTTTGATCTCATTAAGTAAAAACTTAACATGTGTAAATGTAGACCATCTGGGTGTATCGGGGATTTTTTTTGATATATTTTTCTAAAAAACGAGAAGAAAACTTCAAAAAAAGGGTAAAATAAAAGTGTACAGAAAAAAAAAGATGAAACGTTAGGGTTTATGTTGTTAGTTAAAATTGTGTTTAAAGCTATAAGCGAACCTAATAGATAAGCTCCGCTATCACCAAGAAAAATTTTTGCATGGGGAAAATTGAATAGTAAGAAAGAAAGTAGTAAAATTATTTGAGCAATTAAGATTAAGGAAAATTCATCGTTTGCATTCAAAATATTTATATAAGTTAAAATAATATTGATAATTATTAAATTTATTGCAAGCAGTCCGTTAAAACCGTCAATTAGATTTGCTCCATTTATTATAAATAAAAAACATAATAAAACAAATAAGGTTGAAAAAATGTCATTTCTAATTAAAAAGGTTAAAAAAGGAATATCTATATTCCAAATCCTGATAGGTAACAAATAAATACATGCTGAAAGAAAGAAGATCATGATTAAAAGTCTTTTTAGTGGTTTTATATTAATTTTTAAATCGTCAAGAAAACCTATAAGAAACATGGAGAAACTTATTAAAATATAATCAATTAAAATTTTTGAGTAAAGCAAATAGTAAATTCCAAAAAAAACAATCAATGAAATTAGGCTCGCAATTCCTCCGCTTCGAGTTATAGGTAATTCATGAAACGCTTGTGGTTTTGTAAAATTTGAGTCTAGAAGTGCTCCGTTTTTTATCTTATGTGAAAGTTTACTTATTACAAGAAAGATAAAAAAAGTTATTAATGCAAAAATTGACAGAAAACTAGCTTCTATTGATTCTGTGCCCATGTTAATTGTGTTGACCTTTATTATTTTTTTTAAAAATATATATTCCTGTTAGAATTATAACTAATGAAACTAAAACTCTCCACGTAATAATTTCATCCATTAAAAAATATCCAAAAATAATCCCAAAAATAGGAATTAAATACGCTACCTGTGTTTGAAAAACTAAACCATTAACTGTTAAAATTCTGAATCTAATTAACCAAGCTAAACCTGTAGCAATTATACCTAAATATAATAATGATAAAGTTGAAGATAAAGTAGGATTAGAGTTCCAAGGTGTTTCAATTGCTAATGATAAAGGGGTTAGAAAAATAACTGACCATAAAGTTGTTGAAGTTGTAACATTCTCATTTTTCTTCTCTCTTATTTTAAGAGTCAATAAGCCACCTATACAATAAAATGTTGATCCTAAAATAGTTATGAGGGCATAAATATAATTTTCACTATTAATTATCAATTTATCAAAGAATAATAATATAATTCCACCAAAACCAATTAATACTCCAAAAGATTTTTTATAAGAAAGTTTTTCATCTTTTGTAAAAAAATGTGCAAGTATTGACCCGCTTAGTGGAGTAGTACTCATTAATATCGCTGCAAGATAACTATTTATTTTTGCTGTACCTATTGCAATCAAAACAAAAGGTATTGCTATATTACATAAACCAATAAGAGCATACCAATTCCATCCGCTACCGAATGCCTCTATTTTAATGTTCTTATATTTACATAAGATCAATAAAGGTATACTCGCAAATATTACTCTAACTAATGCCAATGTAATTGGTTCATAAGAATAGGTAGCAATTTTTATATTAAAAAAAGACGATCCCCAAATAATTGCTAATAAGAATAATAAAGCTAGATCAATGCTCTTAGCTTCTCTCATTTCAAGTTATAAGTGTATGTATGTAATAAGTGCATAGCTGATATATATTTTTAATTATACTCTAAAAGACATCCTTATATATGTTCCGCTCAGTTAATAATAATGATTAAAGGAGCAAAATGAGTTCAAAAGATGTTCTAAAGCTTATCAAAGACAAACAAGTTGAATTTGTGGATTTAAGATTTACCGATCCTAAGGGTAAACTTCAACATCTAACTATAGATTCAACAGTTGTTGATGAAGATATGTTAAGCAATGGAGTATTTTTTGATGGTTCATCTATAGCTGGATGGAAGGCTATTAATGAGTCAGACATGATTTTAAAACCTGATTTAGACAGACCAATAATTGATCCTTTTAACTCACATCCAACTGTAAATATATTTTGCGATATTTTAGATGCTGTAAAAAAAGATCCATATGGAAGAGATCCAAGGGGAACTGCAAAAAAAGCAGAAGCATATTTAAAAAAATCAGGTATAGGAGATAAATCTTATTTTGGGCCAGAGCCAGAATTCTTTGTTTTTGATGACGTAAGATTTAAAAACGATATGAATGAAACTAGTTTTAGTATAGATAGTTCTGAAGGTCCTTACAATACAGGTAAAAAATATGAAAATGGTAACATGGGTCATAGACCAGGAATTAAAGGTGGTTACTTTCCTGTACCACCAGTAGATAGTGCTCAAGATATGCGTGGAGAGTATTTAAAAGCTCTTAAAGATATGGGTGTAAAAGTTGAAAAACACCACCACGAGGTAGCACCTAGTCAACATGAATTAGGGATGTACTTTGGTACTTTGACAAATATGGCTGATAATGTACAGCTATATAAATATGCTGTTCAAATGGTTACACACTCTTTTGGAAAGACAGCAACTTTTATGCCTAAACCAGTAAAAGGTGACAACGGTTCTGGAATGCACTGTCATCAATCTATATGGAAAGGTAACACTCCAGTTTTTATGGGTAAAGAGTATGCAGGATTATCCAAAGAAGCTTTATACTATATTGGTGGAATTTTAAAACACGCTAAAGCAATCAACGCATTTTCAAACGCAACAACAAATAGTTATAAACGTCTAATTCCAGGTTTTGAAGCACCAGTAATCTTAGCTTATTCAGCAAGAAATAGATCCGCATCTTGTAGAATCCCAGTAATAATGAATCCGAAAGCTGCGAGAATGGAAATAAGATTTCCAGATGCAGCTGGTAATCCTTATTTAACTTTTGCTTCAATGTTAATGGCGGGTATTGATGGTATAAAAAATAAGATCGATCCTGGTAAAGCATTTGACCAAGACTTATATTCACTGTCTGAGGACGAAGTAAAAAAATTACCAACTGTTTGTGGTTCTTTAAGAGAAGCTATGCAAAACCTCGATAAGGATAGAAAGTTCTTAACAGAGGGAGGAGTATTTACTGATGATCAAATTGATGCATATATAGAATTAAAGTTTCAAGAAATTTATAACTTTGAGCACACACCTCATCCAATAGAGTTTCAAATGTATTATAGTGGTTAAACTTTAAAAGACTCGCCGCAACCACAACGTTCTGTTTCGTTAGGATTTTTGAAAACAAATTGCGATGAAAATTTCTCTTTTTTGTAATCCATTTCAGTCCCTAACAAATACATAATAGCTTTTGGATCTATAAGAACTTTAACTCCCTTATCATCTATAACTTCTTCGTTCGATCTAACTTCTTTTGCATACTCCATTATATAAGACATTCCAGCACATCCGCCTGACTTTACGCCAATTCTAACCCCTATAGCAGAGTTTTCAGCATTAGACATAATTTTTTTAATTCTTTCTGCTGCATTTTTTGTTAATTTAATGACCTGTTCACTCATAAATTTAATTCTAATTTAGCCATTTCTGACATTTTATCTTTACTCCAAGGTGGATCCCATACTAGTTTTAAATCAACTTCATTAACCTCATCTATCTTTAATATATTCTCTTTAACAGAATTTGGCAAACTTTCAGCCACTGGACAGTTAGGTGAAGTCAGGGTCATTTCTATTATTACTTTATTTTCCTCATTTACTTCAATTTTGTATATTAGGCCTAATTCATAAATATTAACTGGAATTTCTGGATCATAAATTTTCTTAATTTCAGAAATTATTTTTTCTTTTAAATCAGTCATTATTATCTCATCCTTTTTTTTTTAATGCAGATAAAAGTGTATGCCATGCCATTGTTGCACATTTTATTCGCATTGGAAATTCTTGAACACCTGATAACGATGATATAGTTGTAATCTGATCTTCCGATAAGCTATTTAAAGTGATTTTTGATTTGTTCTTCAACATATTTAAAAAATCATCGGTAACTTTTTTTGAAAAATTTAAATCTTTACCCTTTAGAGTGTCAGTAAGAATTGATGCTGAGGCTAAAGATATTGCACATCCCTCACCCTCAAAACTTAAACCTGAGATGTTTTTATCATTTTCAAGTTTTAAATAAATATGCACTTTATCTCCGCATAGTGGGTTATGTGCTTTAGCATCGTGATTATAACCCTCACATTTTCCTTTATTCCGCGGATTTTTAGCGTGGTCCAAAATTATTTCCTGATATAATTCCTTTAATTCCATTTAGATCTGAAATACTTTTTTACATTTATTAATTGATTCACACAAAACTTCCATATCTTCTTTGTTATTGTAAACTCCAATTGATGCTCTTGCTGATGCGGGAATTCCAAGTTTGTCATGTAATATTTGACAACAGTGATGTCCGGCTCTTATAGCCACTCCGTCATCATCTAAAATTGTTGCTATATCGTGAGGGTGAATTCCTTTAATTGTAAAAGATATAATAGAAGCTCTATTTTTTGGATTACCAATAATACTTACAGAATTATCTTTTCTTAATTTCTCCAAACCATACTCAAGTATTTTGCTTTCATGGTTTTCTATATTTTTAATTCCTAAATCTTGAATAAACTTTATAGACTTGGCAAAAGCTACCACATCTGCAGTTTGCATCGTTCCAGCTTCAAATTTGTTAGGTGATTCTGCATAGGATATTTCGTCTTTTTTAACTTCACTGATCATTCCACCTCCACCTTGATATGGTGGTAATTCATCAACCCATTTTTTTTTCGCGTACAGAATACCTAGGCCATTAGGACCATACATTTTGTGACATGAAATAGCATAAAAATCACAATCTAAGTCTTGCACATCTAGAACTGCATGAGGGGCTCCTTGTGTTCCATCAATTAACACTGGAACATTTTTTGTTTTAGCTAAATCAATAATTTTTTTTACAGGCATGATTGTGCCTGTAACATTTGAAATATGAGTGAAAGCAATCATTTTAGTTTTTTCAGTAATATTTTTTTTAAATTCGTTAATGTCTATTTCTCCATCATCATTTACAGATGCAAATTTTATTACTGCACCTTTTTTTTTTCTTAAGTAATGCCATGGAACATAATTTGAGTGATGCTCCAATTCAGTTACAAGAATTTCATCACCATCTTTTATAAATTTCTCTCCGTAAGTATTTGCGACTAGATTTATTGCTTCTGTAGCTCCTTTTGTAAAAATAATTTCCTCTCTATGTTTTGCATTAATATAGGATTTAACCACATCTCTTGTTTCCTCAAACTTATTAGTTGCTTTAACTGCTAATGTGTGAACGCTTCTTCCAACATTTGAAAACTCAGTTTCATAAAATCTTGATATCTCATCTATAACCATTTTTGGCTTTTGTGAAGAATTAGCACTATCTAGATATATCAAAGACTTTCCTTTAATTTTTTGTTTAAAAATTGGAAAATCAGATTTTATATTATCAAATTCCATCAACTTGCTCCATAATCCTTTTTTTTAGAAAAGTTTTAAGTTTTTCTTCTTGTATATTTTCAAATATCTCGTTTAAGAAACCGTTTATTAAAAGTTTTTTTGCCACTGGTAATTTAATTCCTCTTGTCATTAAATAATAAATAGCATCTTCATCGATACTTCCCGAAGTTGATCCATGTGAACACTTAACATCATCAGCATAAATTTCTAACTCTGGTTTAGTATTAAATTCAGCTTGGTCGTCTAAAATTAGAGCTTTGCTTAGTTGATATGCGTCTGTTTTTTGCGCAATATTTTTAACAAATATTTTACCTTGATAAACCCCAATACTGTCATTTTCTAAAACATTTTTAATTTTTTGATAACTTTTACAATTAGGAGCCAAGTGATTTATTTGAGTTTTTATTTCTTGGTGTTCCTCTTTACCCAAACACAATCCAGATAAGATATAGCAACTACTCTTTTCTTTCTCTAAATCCATATTAATTTCAATTTTATTGAATTTAAGCCCAGAACTTAATATAAAATTTTGGTAGCTTGAGTTGTAGTCTTGTGTGCCTGATATATTTTTGTAAAAGTAACCATTGCTTTTTGTTTTTTGTATAGTGATGCTTTTTAGTAATGATCCTTTTCCAACATTTATTTTTTCAAAAGTATTTTTAAAGAATTTACTTTTTTCGTTAATATTATAATCTATCAGGGTTAATTCGGAGTTTTTACTTAACATAATCTGATTTGAGTTATTTATAATTTTATTATCTAAATCTGATGAAAAATAATTATAAATTATGATTGGTTTTTTACATTTGTAATCTTTTTGCACCTCAAGACTAAATCCACCTGAAGATAAAGCTTTGTTTAGATTAAAAAGATTATTACCTTTTCCAGTGTCAAAACTATCCAATGATTTTAGGCTTTCAATTTTTACTTTGTCTTTTTCTTCAAATCTTAAATCGCAAGATTTATATACTCCATTTATAAGAGTAATGTGGTTATGATCAAAATCGTTTATAAATTGAATTTTTTTATCAAATTTTAAATCATCAGGAAAAGTAATTTGTTTAAAATTTTTACTTATAATTAAATTCAGGTCACTAAATTTCCAATTTTCATCTTTTTTATTTGGTAGACCAGTTTTTAAAAATAAATCAAAATTTTTTTTTCTTTCTAATGCTTCTTCAGCTGAAGAGGTAAATATTTTTTTTAAATCTATATTGAATAGCTGATCCATTATTTTAAATTTACGTATCCTGTTTTTTCTAGTTCCTGACCTAAATCGGCAGAGCCTGTTTTGATAATTTTTCCATTTGATAAAACATGAATAAAATCTGGCTTAATATAGTCAAGTAATCTTTGATAATGAGTGATAATTAAAAATGCATTTTTTTTATTTTTATGAGAATTAACTCCATCAGCAACAATTCTTAGCGCATCGATATCTAATCCTGAGTCTGTCTCATCTAAAATAGCTAATTTTGGTTCTAAAAGTTTCATTTGAAGAATTTCATTTTTCTTTTTTTCACCTCCTGAGAAACCAACATTCAGCTGTCTGGATAAAAACTTTTGATCAATGTTTAATTCAGAAGCTTTCTCTTTAATAAGTTTTAAAAGAGTCAAAGTATCCAACTCTTTTTCTCCTTTAGCCTTCCTGATTGTGTTTAATGAAGTTTTAAGGAAGTTAGTTGTATTTACACCTGGAATTTCCAGAGGGTATTGAAATGCCAAAAAAATTCCTTTTTGTGCTCGTTCCTCTATTGGAATATCTTGCAAATTCTTACCCTCGTACTTTAAATTTCCGCTTACTTCATAACCATTTTTACCTGATAAAATATTTGCTAAAGTACTTTTTCCAGAACCATTTGGGCCCATAATTGCATGCACTTCTCCAGGTTTTATTTCTAAATTTAATCCATTTAAAATAAACTTATCATTAATTGAGGCTTTTAAATTTTGTAATTGAAGCATTAACCAACACTCCCCTCCAGGCTAATGGATACTAATTTTTGTGCCTCTACTGCAAATTCCATGGGAAGTTGCTGCAATACTTCTTTACAGAAACCATTTACTATAAGACTTACTGCTTCTTCCTGGTTCAGCCCTCTTTGATTGCAATAAAATAATTGATCTTCGTTAATTTTAGATGTTGTAGCTTCGTGTTCTACGGTCGAAGATGAATTTTTATTTTTAATATAAGGCACAGTGTGAGCTCCACACTTGTTACCCATTAAAAGAGAGTCACATTGAGTGTAATTTCTAGAATTTTTAGCTCTAGAACCAATGTCTACAAGTCCTCTATATGTGTTGTCGGCTTGACCTGCAGAAATTCCTTTTGAAATAATTTTACTTTTTGTATTTTTTCCTAAGTGAATCATTTTGGTACCAGTATCTGCTTTTTGATGATTGTTAGTAATAGCTATTGAATAAAATTCACCAACAGAATTATCGCCTTGTAAAATACAGCTAGGGTATTTCCAAGTTATAGCGGATCCCGTCTCAACTTGTGTCCATGATATTTTTGAGTTTTTACCTCTACATGCCCCTCTTTTAGTCACAAAATTATAGATACCACCTACCCCGTCCTTATCACCAGGGTACCAATTTTGAACTGTAGAATATTTTATTTCTGCATCATCCAAAGCTACTAATTCAACATTAGCTGCATGTAATTGATTTTCATCTCTCATGGGAGCTGTGCAGCCCTCCAAATAACTAACATAACTTCCTTTATCTGCAATAATTAAAGTTCTTTCAAATTGACCAGTCTCAGATGCATTAATTCTAAAGTATGTTGAAAGTTCCATAGGACATCTTGTGTTTGGTGGTATGTATACAAAAGAACCATCAGTAAATACGGCTGAGTTTAGTGTTGCAAAATAATGATCACTAATAGGAATAACAGAACCAAGATATTTTTTTACTAATTCTGGATGTTTTTGAATTGCTTCAGAAATAGGACAAAAAATTATTCCCTTTTTATCAAGCTCACCTTTAAAAGTTGTTGCTACTGAAACTGAGTCAAAAACTGCATCAACTGCTACACCACTCAATCTTTTTTGTTCATTCAAAGGAATACCTAGTTTATTGTATGTATCAATAAGTTTTGGATCAACTTCATCTAAACTTTTTGGTTTTTCTTTCATGCTTTTTGGAGCAGAATAATAATATAAGTCCTGATAATTTATTTTTGGATATTTAGGTTTTTGCCAATTTGGCTCTTTTAAAACCTTAAGTCTATTATATGCTTTCAATCTCCAATCAAGCATCCACTTAGGTTCCTTTTTTAATTCAGAAATAAATTTTATAGTTTTTTCTGAAAGTCCTTTTGGAGCTTTGAAGTTTTCAATGTCGGTCGAAAATCCGTACTTATATTCTTGATTTTTTAGCTCTCCACTTTTCATAATCTTTAATTTAGTTTCGTTAAATCTTGTAGTTTTACTTTTTCAAAAAAACCATTAATATGCTGATCTAATTGATCCCATAGGTTGTGAGTAATACATTTGGTTGACTTATTATTACATCCTTTTTTTGAATTTTTTTTACAGTTTAAAGTTTTGACTTCTTCATCTACAGCAAAAATTATATTAGATAACTTTATTTCTGAGGCTGGCTTTTCCAGCACATATCCTCCATTAGCTCCTCTTGAGCTTTTTACTAACTTGTTATTTTTAAGTTTTAAAAAAATTTGCTCTAAGTAAGCCAATGAAATATTTTGTCTTATCGATATTTCAGTAAGACTTATAGGACCATCATTAGCATTTGATGCTAAGTCTGCCATTGCCATAACTGCATATCGGCCTTTATTTGTTAATCTCATAATTTAATGTTGTATTACAATAGTTTTTGCTTAAATCCTACTCTTTTAGTCAGGATTAAAAAAAAATATTTGTCGCATAAAAACGTGCTATAACTCAGTACTTTTTTTTTTAATAATAATCATTATCAAGTATGAAGCCAAAAAGTTTAGAAATTTTTATACCTGGGCCTGCTGGAAGACTTGAAGCGAAGTATTACAAAAATCCAAAATTTGGTTCTCCTGTTGCAATAGTTCTTCATCCGCATCCTCAGTACGGTGGAACAATGAATAATAGAATAGTTCAGTTAATGTATAATATTTTTTTAGAAAATGGTTTTTCAGTAATTAAAGTAAATTTTAGAGGTGTAGGCAAAAGTGATGGAGTTTTTGATAATGGGCAAGGAGAGTTATCTGATGCTGCAGCAGCACTTGACTGGATAGAAAGACAAAATCTTGATTATAGTCAGTGCTGGGTTTCAGGATTTTCTTTTGGGTCTTTGATTTGTATGCAATTAATCATGAGAAGACCTGAAGTAAATAATTTTATTGCAGTTTCACCTCAACCAAATGTCTATGACTTTTCTTTTTTAGCTCCTTGCCCTACTTCTGGTCAAGTAGTTTATAGCGATAATGATGAATTAGTTACTAAAGAGAGTATTATAGAATTAGATAATAGAATTAAAAATCAAAAAGGTGTAGAAGTAATCTTTTCAAAAATTAAAAACTCAAATCATTTTTTTAAAAATAAAGAAAAAGAATTGACTTTGGAAATTGAGAAATACTTAAAAGAAAAAACTGCTTTAATTTAATTTTCTATTAACTCTCCACCTCTGGACGGTTTCTTGCATCCAGTAGTGTTCGGGAAAGTAATTGGTAATTTTTGATAAGATCTGATTGCTAGAAAAGCAAAAGCTTGAGACTCAATAAAGTCACCGTTTATTTTAAAATCATCTATCAACGTTAATTTAATCGTTGACGGAAGATATTGTTTAATATTTTCAATCAAAAGTTTATTTTTTCTACCTCCTCCACATAAATAAATATTTTTGATAGAATTATTAATTAGATTTATGATCTTTTTAAGCTCATCTCCTATCAGACTTGCAGTAAAATCTGTCAAAGTTCTTGCGCCATCTTTTAGAGAAAGGCCTCGTGCAAATGAAATATCAAAATCACTTACATCTAAAGATCTTTTTTTTATAATTCTATTTGCATAAAGTTCTTGTGCTTGTTCTAAAATTATTTCATTTATCTCACCACTAGACGCTAAATTTCCATCTAAATCATATTTTTTATTAGAGTTTTTTCTAACCCATTGATCAATAAGACAATTACCAGGTCCAATATCTTTACTAAAAATATTTTCTGAACCGATTGGCTCATTTATAATTGTTATGTTAGAAATACCTCCGATATTTAAAATGCATAATGGAAGATTTAACTTATTTTGTGCAGTTATTAATTGATGAAATAAGGGAGTAAGAGGCGCTCCCTCTCCACCATTCAGAAGATCATTTTTTCTAAAATTAAATAAAATTTTTCTTTGAGTAAGTTGAAAAAGAAGCTTTGCATCACCTAATTGATATGAAATTTTTTCTTTTGAATTGTGATATATTGTTTGACCATGAAATCCGACAATGAATTCTGTGGTTTGGTTTTTAAAATCCTTTATTATTTTAGCATGAAAAAGAGTAATTTCTCTTTCCAGTTCAGAAATTTCTTTTCCTAATTTTTTTAAATCTTTTTTGTTGTTAATTTTTTCTTTCAGAGCGTGAATATTACTGTAGGTTTTATTGTCATATTCATAAAATTTATCTTTTATTGATTCGTAATTATCTTTTCCGTTAGATATAATTAGCGAAGCATCCACACCGTCTCCAGAAGTGCCGCTCATTAAGCCCAAAGATTTGAATTTTTTAGTCATATTTCTATTTATTTATAGCAATTTTCGTATAATAGTGGATTAAACAAAATACGCTATGAAAAATAAATTTTTAGCAGAAATGCAGTCTCGAGGATATCTCAACCAGTGCACTGATAAAGATAAATTAGATGATCTATGTGATAAGAAAACAATAGCTGGGTATATAGGATTTGATTGTACCGCTAGCAGTCTTCATGTTGGTAGCTTATTGCAAATAATGATTTTAAAACTTATGCAAAAACATGGTCACCGTCCCATAGTTCTTCTAGGTGGGGGTACAACTTTAATTGGTGATCCATCTGGAAAAGATAATACAAGAAAAATTTTAAAGCAGAAAGATATAAAGAAAAATATAAAAAGTATTAAAAAAGTTTTTAACAAAATATTAGATAACTCAAATAAGAAGACAAAACCTATTTATGTTGATAACGCCGAATGGCTTACTAAATTAAACTTCATACAATTTTTAAGAGATATTGGTAGCCATTTTACTATAAATAAAATGTTAACTTTTGACAGTGTGAAATTAAGATTAGAAAGAGAGCAATCGCTGAGTTATATGGAGTTTAACTATATGCTTTTACAAGCGTATGACTTTTATCAGTTATTTGTAAATAAAAAATGTGTTTTACAAATTGGTGGATCGGATCAATGGGGTAATATTGTTAACGGAGTTGAACTAATTAGAAGAATGCTCAGAAAAGAAGCTTTCGGTTTAACTTCTCCATTAATTACTTTAGCCTCTGGGTCTAAAATGGGAAAAACAGAAAAAGGTGCAATTTGGCTCAATAAAGATTTATTTTCCTCTTACGATTACTGGCAATTTTGGAGAAACACTGATGATCGCGATGTAAAGAGATTCTTATATTTTTTTACAGAACTAGAAGTACATGAGATTGATAGTATTTTTAACAAAGAAAAAAATATAAATAATCTTAAAATATTACTTGCTAATGAAGCTACAAAAATTCTTCATGGAAAATCAGCCTCGGAAAAGGCAGAACAAACTGCAAAGCAGACTTTTGAGTCAAGAGGAATTAGTTTTGGTCTGCCTGAAATTAAAATAAAATCTAGAGAAATTGAGAATGGAATAGATATACTAGATTTTCTATCAAAAAATAAGATTATGACCTCTAAAAGTGAGGCTAGAAGAATTATTTTAAACAGAGGTCTGAAAATAAATAATATGGCTATTGATGAGAAAAAAAAATTACTTCAATTGAACGATTTTGAAAATAAAATTTCAAAAATCTCGTTAGGAAAGAAAAGACACTTCTTAATAAAAATTATTTAGTTTTTTTTCTGTCCACTATTTTTTGTATAAATCTTGGTGTAATAGTTCTAATTGGATTTATTGTAGTTTTTATTTTTCCTGGAGGTCCCTTCATCTTAAAGCTTATTCCAAATAAACCCTCTCCTACTTCTTTTGGAATTACAATATCGCCTATAACCGGAATTTTTGATATCATTTTATTTAAAGTTTTTGCTGGGACCAAAGTTCCTCTTAAACTAGTAACAGATTGATCCTGATAACCTTCCATTAAAACTGATATACTTGGACCAAGCGCTAGTATTTCATTTAATTTTAAATTATCTTCTGATCTTTCCATCTTTATCTCTAAAATATCAAATGAGAGACCCTCTCCTGCTGCCAAGTCAGCTAATCCACCTAAGTCAGCTAATGAGAGTAATTTAACCATACCTGGAGCGTTAATAACTTTAAAATTTTCAATCATTAATTTTGAAGTTGAATTATTTCCTTCAATAATTGAAGAAAATAATAATTTTCCTCCGGCTAACCCTTTGAAAAAATTATATTCCGTTAAAAGCGGTCTAGTTAAATCTGAGTAAATTTCTAAATATTTTTTGTTGTTTTTCTTATCATCTTTCATTGTAATATCTAAAAAATTTTTACTTCCAAAACTTCCTTTTGAAGAAATTTTAACAAACTTGCCCCTCTCTATTCTTCCAATTAATTTAAAACTTTCAATGTTTTCTGATAAAGGAGCTATTATATTTGAAAAATCTATTTCTATATTTTTATTTATTTTTTCTAATACCTTGTTTTCTGATTTTTGCTTTAAAATTTTTGGAAGGTTAGTTGCATCAAACTTTGAACCTTTTATTGAAATTTTATTTTTAAATTGAATTTTAAAATCGTTATTTATCTTATTGTTTTTTTCTGTTTTAATATAAATATTTTTAAATGATTGAAATTTATTATTTTTTAATAATAGATTTTTCATGTTGATTAAATTATTCCCCTCTGAAAATTCAATATTTTTAAAATTAATGATGTTATTAGTCTTTTCTACTTCAACATTAAAATCAGCTATTTTATCATTCGATTTTTCATAATTAATTATATCTATTTTAATTTCATTGTTGTATTGAAAATTTAAAATTAAATTATTTGAATTTTTTACATTAGTATTTGTTAAATCAAATTTATGTTTTTCTCCTTCGTTGAAAGAATACTTTCCTGAAATAGAAATTTTATTATTAGATTGATCAAATACACTTTTTATATCGGAATTTATCAAAGAAAAATTATTAATTTTTTCAGTTGATAAGATATTATTTATAGATTTTTTAAAACTTAAATAACTTTTTTTAATTTTGCCATTATTAGAATAGCTAAATTTTTTCACTTTATAAGTTTCATCAAATGATAATTTTAAATTATTTGAAATTTCAGCCTCTAAATCTTGAATATCATTTAAGAAAGTATAACGTTTTATTGTATTTAACAATTTAAAATTTTTTTCTCCTTTATAAAATATTTTAGTTTTGAAATTAGACTCTAAACTTGTCTCATCAGATATATTTAATTTTAAATCACCATTTTTAATTTGAATGAAATCTAAATTAGTATTGATATTTTGAAGCAGAATGTCATAACGATCTGCAAAAAAGTCAAAGTTCGCATTAATTAAGTTTAAGTCCTCTGTAATTTTTAAATTCAAATTAGAGACTTTTCCTTTAGCTATAAAGTTATCAAATAAATTATCTTTGTTAAAATATAACTCTAATTCAGAATTTAAACTTCCATCTTTAATTTTATTGTTCAGAATACTCTTAAAGTTTGAAGGTTTTAAAGTTGATGACAATTCTTTTAATTGATTTATCTTAAGTTCCTCTAAAACAAGATTTATTTTTTTTATGTTTGGGCTCGCTTTAAAAAAAGATAAAAAATCTATGTAAACCTTAATGGTTTTTACAGGAATTAATGTGTTCCTATAATTGATTTTTGGATTAAAGGTCTCAAGAAATAAACTTAGTTCTGAAATGTCAATCTTAAATTTTATATCCATTATCTCTAATCTTAAATTACTGTTTGTATCATTAATTTTATTTGAGATTATTTCATTAAATTTATTAGTTTTAATACCTTTTGTAGATAAAATAAGAGTCAGCAAAGATACTGAAATAATAATAATTAAAATCAGGCTTGGAAATAATTTTCTCATTACTTATTTTTGATTCCTTCTTCTATAAACTGATCAATATTACCATTCAAAACACTTTCAGGATTTGTATTTTCCGTATTATTTCTCAAGTCTTTTACAAGTTGATAAGGTTGCAATACATAAGATCTGATTTGATGCCCCCAGCCTATATCTGTTTTTGATGAAAGCTCTTTTTGATTTTCTTTTTCCCTTTTTTGTAACTCGTGCTCATACAATCTTGCTTTAAGCATTTTAAAACAAGTTTCTTTATTTTTGTGCTGAGATCTCTCGTTTTGGCACTGCACAACTATTTTTGTTGGTAAATGTGTAATTCTTACAGCGCTATCTGTAGTATTTACATGTTGGCCTCCTGCTCCACTTGACCTGTATGTATCTATTCTTAAATCTTTTTCCTCTATTTTAATATCTATATCATCTTCTACAGCTGGATAAACCCAAACACTAGCAAAACTCGTATGTCTTCTGGCACCGCTATCGAAAGGTGAAATTCTTACCAATCTATGTACACCAGATTCTGCTTTCATTAATCCATATAAGTAGTCTCCATTCGCTTTTAAGGTTGAAGATTTAATTCCAGCTTCTTCTCCCTTATGCTCACTGATAATTTCATACTTATATTTTTTTTTATCAAACCATTTCATATACATTCGTCTAAGCATATCTGCCCAGTCTTGGCTTTCTGTGCCTCCTGCACCTGCATGAATCTCCAGATAGACGTCAAAATCATCATTTTCTCCTGAGAGAAAACAATTGATTTCTATCATTTTTAAATTTCTTAAAATTTTATCTAATTGTAGGTTACAATCTTCGATGATTTCCTCATTATTTTCTTGAATTGCCAAGCTATATAAATCTTTAATGTTATTTTTTTCTCTAATGGAGTTTTGATAAGAATTTAATATATTCTCAAAAATCTTTTTTTGCTTTACAGTTTTTTTTGCTAGATTTTTGTCCTTCCAAAAATTTTTTTCTAGAAGAGTTATCTCTAGTTTTTTTAATTTATCTTCAATTTTATTTTTATCAAAGATACCCCCTTATATTATTAAGAGTTTTTTCTGTTGCAGCGAGTTTTATTTCAAAATTTTGCATTAATAAAATTGTCTAAATTTGATTAGATTATCACGACCATTTATTGAAATTAAATTATTATTGTCAATGCTGTTAATATCTTTAGATTTTAAAGCCTCAATAATTGTATTTTTATCACCTGGAGTTGATTTCATACCTGTATTATAATTCAGTGAAGTCAGATAAATATTTTTAGGAATTTTAAAATCTTCAAAATCATCTTTATAAAGAGCTTTTTCAACAAAATTTTTGAAAATTGGTAAGGCAGCTTTAGATCCTGTTTCAAACTTTCCTAGTGATCTTGGGTTATCAAATCCGATATAGACTCCGATAACTAAATTAGAGGAAAATCCAATAAACCAAGCATCGTAATTATCATTTGTAGTTCCAGTTTTGCCAGCTAAAGGTACATTGAGTGTTCTTAATTTTTTTGCTGTACCTCTTTGCACTGCTCCTTTTAATATAGTTACCATTTGATAAGCAGTCTCTTCACTAAATACTCTATTTCCCTCACTTTCAATTTTCGGTAATTCAGACGAATCATCTATAAATTTTTCACAGCCAAAACATTTTCTATTTTCTACTTTAAAAATTGTTTTACCTCTCCTATCTTGAATTCTTGATATCAAATTAGGGTTAACTTTTTTACCTCCATTAACAAAAGATGCGTAAGCAGATGATAAATTCATCAAAGTAGTCTCTGATGCACCTAAAGAGACAGATAACAATTCAGGGATCTCATCATAGATATTTAATTTTTTTGATAAATCTAATATTTTTTCTAAACCTAATATTTTAGCAATTCTTACTGTCATTAAATTTCTAGAATATTCTATTCCTTTTCTAAATGTTGATGGGCCGTAAAATTTTTTACCGTAATTTTCAGGTTTCCAATTTTTTAATCCTACTCCTTGGCTTTCAACAAAAGGAGCATCAAGTATTATTGAATTTGGCGCAAAACCATTTTCTAAAGCTGCTGCATAAACTATTGGTTTGAATGCTGAACCGGGTTGTCTCTTAGCTTGTGTTACTCTGTTAAATTCACTTGATTTAAAATTAAATCCTCCCACTAAAGCTTTTACGTCACCGGTATAAGGGTTTAAAACTATTATACCTCCATTTACTTTTGGATATTGTTTTAGTGTCCAAAAATTGTTTTCTTTTTTTACAAAAATTATGTCACCAACTTTAAATCTTGATGAAATAGGCTTATCTTTTGACAAAGTCCATTTTATATTTTTTCTAGATAAATATCCCGTTAAATTTTTTTTACTATTTATAATCTTAAAATTTATTTGAATATCTGATAAGTCTGTTATTTCAGCAAATTTCCAGTTTAATGTTGGGTCTAATTTAAATTGATCTATTTTGTTTTCCCAATTCTTATTTCTTAATTTATTAGTTATAGGACCTCTCCAACCATGTCTTCTGTCGTAATCCTCAATTCCTTTTCTTAGTGCATTGATTGCTTTAATTTGATAATCAATGTTAAGTGGTGTTCTAATACTTAACCCTTGTGAATAAAGTTTTTCAAAACCATAATTTTCATTAACAGATCTTCTTACTTCTTCTGTATAAGAGTTTGCTTCATTCACTATCTCTATCTTTCTTCTTTTTAATTTAATTTTTGAGCTTTTTAGCTTTTTAAATTCGTTTTTAGAAATAAAATTATTTTCTTGTAAATTTTGAAGGACTAAATCTCTTCTAAACTTTGCTACTTCAGGATACTTATAAGGATTGTATTTACTTGGTGCTTTGGGAAGTGCAGCTAATAAAGCAGAGTCTGCATAATCTAATTCTTTAATTGGTTTGTCAAAATATTCTAAACTCGCTGCGGCTATCCCATAGGTTCCCTGACCTAGATATATTTGATTCAGATACAATTCGATTATTCTTTCTTTGGTATAAGCTCTTTCGATTCTAAAAGCTAAAATCGCCTCTTTAATTTTCCTTTTCATTGAAACTTCATTTGTTAAAAGAAAGTTTTTTGCAACTTGCTGGGTTATTGTCGACGCTCCCTCAAGTCTTTTATTTTGAGATATATTTTTAATATTATTAATTGTTGCTCTTAAGATACCTTTTGCGTCAACTCCAGGATGACTAAAAAAATTTTTATCTTCAGCAGACAAAAAGGAATTTATTACTTTGTCCGGGATAGATTCATATGGTAAAAATAATCTTTTTTCTATTGCGTATTCGGCAATAAGTTTACCATTGTCTGAATATACTCTACTTGAAATAGGAGGTTGATAATTAGATAATTTTTTATAATCAGGAAGCCCAATAGAAAAATACCATAATGTTGAAAAGGCAAAAACTAGTATTACCATAAAAAATACTATTATGAATTTTACAGAAAAATTAAGAAAATCTAACATATATTCATTTATTAATAATAAATTTGACTTTCTTTAGGCATTGTTAAATTTAAAAGCGTGTAATTGTCAAAAAAATCGTATAAAATAAAAATTATGACAAATTTTAAATTAAAAAAATTCAACAAATTAAAAGGATTTCAATTAAAATGGAAAAAAATTTATATATCGATGCATCGCATCCAAATGAAACTCGTATCGTGCTTAAATCTAATAATTCTATCGAAGAATATGAATTTGAAGATAAGCACAATTTAAATTTTAAAAATAATATATACCTTGCAACGATAAGTAGAGTTGAACCCTCTTTACAAGCAGCTTTTGTAAATTTTGGGAGAGAAAGACATGGGTTTTTAGCATTTAATGATATTCAATCAGATTATTATCAACTGCCCTCAGAAGATAAAGAAAAAATTAGAATTGCTGAAGAAAAAATTAGAGAGGAACTTAAAGACAAAGCTAATGAAATAAATTCTGAAAATCATCAAAATTCTCCAGAAACTAGTGATGAAGAAAAAACAAAAAGTGAGGCATTAATTGAGAACAAAGAGTTTGCTAAAAAAGATTATAGAGAAGAAGTAAAATCTTCATTCGGCATAAAAAGATATAAAATTCAAGAAGTCATTAAACCAGGTCAAATAGTTTTGATACAAGTAATTAAAGAGGAAAGGGGTCAGAAAGGAGCAGCGTTAACTACTTTTATTTCTTTAGCTGGAAAATATATGGTTTTGATGCCTAACACTCCAAAAGGTGGGGGTATATCAAGAAAGATTTTTAATTCATCAGATAGGCAAAAAATTAGAAATATTTTAAACGAAATTGAGATCCCAACAAGCATGGGCGTTATAGTAAGAACAGCGGGTGCAAATAAAACAAAAAATGAAATTCAAAAAGATTTTGAGAATACTTTAAAGACCTGGGAAGAGATTAAAGAAAAAGCTTTGGACTCTAGTGCTCCATCTTTAGTTTATGAGGAAGGAGATATTATAAAAAGAACCTTAAGGGATACGTATGATAATGATACTAAAAATGTTTACGTCGAAGGAAATGAAGCATATCAAAAAGCTAAGAAGTTTATGAAAGAGTTAATGCCAAAAAATGTTAAAAATATAAAAAAATATAGAGGTAAAATTCCACTTTTTCATGATGCAAACATTGAGAAAGAATTAAATAATATTTACGAACCAACGGTTAAACTCAAATCAGGAGGTTACATAGTAATAAATCCTACAGAAGCTTTGGTTTCAATTGATATAAATTCTGGTCAATCTACAAAACAAATAAATATTGAGAAAACCGCACTAAATACAAACGTTGAAGCTGCAGAGGAAATAGCTCACCAAATTAAATTGAGAGATTTGTCTGGCCTAATAGTAATTGACTTCATCGATATGAATAATTTCTATAATAGAAGAACAGTCGAAAAAAAGTTAAGAGAGAGCATCAGAAAAGATAGAGCAAGAATTCAAGTAGGTAGAATAAGCAATTTTGGTTTACTTGAAATGACAAGACAAAGATTAAGAGAGGGATCTATTAAATGGGAAACTCAGCTTTCGTTAGGATCTTTCTCTCAAAAAATTTTAAAAAAAGTACAACACTTGGCTTTTACTGATAAAGTAAAAATAATTAAATCATATGTTCCTGAAAAAGTTAAACTTTTTATTGAAACAAACTTATTAGAAGAATTAAAATATTTTCAAAAAAAATATTCTTGTAAAATTGAAATATGTTCCGATGAAAAGTTAATTATACCTGAGTATAAGATTAATTTACTAAACAAATCAAAAAAAGTAATTAATGAAATAGAAAATATAAATAAGATTATCGAAATTAAAAAATTTAAAAAAAAATCGTATGATCAAAAAAGTGGATTAAAAAAAGATCCTAAAAAAGATAAAAAAGATTTAAAAAAAAGTAAATCAAAAAAAAAATTAAGAACTCTTTGGGTAAGAAAAAAAAAGAAAAATTAAATCACACCTTTAGTAGGAGAGCTTGGGATTGCAAAGTAATTTTTTTGCATCCTTCCAGCTAAAAAAGAATTTCTTCCTGAAGTTACTGCATCTTTGAAAGCTTTAGCCATTAATACCGGATTTTTCGAGTTTGCTATGGCACTATTGATTAAAACACCGTCACAACCTAATTCCATAGCTATGGTCGCATCAGATGCAGTACCAATTCCTGCGTCTACGATTACAGGAACTTTTGATTGTTTTATAATCAAAGATAAATTTACTTTATTTTGTAAACCTAAACCTGATCCTATTGGCGATGCCAATGGCATGATGGCAACTGCACCATTATCCTCACATTGCTTTGCAAGTAACGGATCATCAGTACAGTAAACCATAACTTTAAATCCTTCTTTAGTAAGTATTTTTGTAGATTTAATTGTCTCTATCATATTTGGATATAAGGTTTTTTTATCACCAAGGACTTCTAGCTTTACCAGTTTCCATCCTCCCATCTCTCTAGCTAATCTAAGTGTTCTTAATGCATCATATGAATTGAAACAGCCAGCGGTATTAGGTAAATATATTATCTTTTTAGGGTTTAAATAATCTGTCAAGATTGGCTTTTTTTTATCTAAAATATTAACTCTACGAACTGCAACTGTAACCATGTCAGCGCCTGAAGCTTTAATAGCTTTTGCAGTTTCTAAAAAGTTTTTATACTTTCCAGTCCCTACAATTAATCTTGAATTAATTTTTTTATTTGCAATTTTTAAAATATCTTTTTTCAAATTAACCTCCTCCGATGAAATGAACAATTTCTAATTTATCTTTGTTTTTTAATATTTTTTTTTTATATTTAATTTTTGGGATAATTTCTCCGTTATATTCAACAGCAATTTTTTTATTGTCTAAATTATATTTTTTTACCAAATCTAATATAGAAAAGTTTGATTTAATTGATATTTTTTTTCCATTTAATTGTATTTTTGCCATAATTAAGCTAATCAATAATAATATTAGAATATGATGAACAAAATTATAGTTCTTAATGGACCAAATCTCAACCTTTTAGGTGAAAGAGAAAAAAAACAATATGGAACTGTCACTCTTAAGGAGATTGAAAAAAATTGTAAAAATTATGCTTCAAAAAATAATATAGATTTATCTTTTTTTCAGTCAAATATTGAAGGGGAATTAATTGATAAGATACAAAATTCAAGAAATAATTGTCATGGGCTTATTATTAATGCAGGGGGGTACACTCACACGTCTGTAGCAATTCATGATGCTTTAAAAATACTCAAAATACCTATTATTGAATTGCATATAACTAATATTTATAATAGAGAAGATTTTAGACACATTTCTCTTATAAGTAAACTAGCTAAAGGAGTAATATGTGGTTTTGGACCGGAAGGATACGTAATGGCTATTAAAGCAATGAATAAGTTTTTAGATAATGAAAATAGATAAAAAATTAATAAAGGAATTAGTTGATCACTTAAAGGAATTCTCTTTGACAGAGCTAGAGTATCAAGACGGACAAAAAAAAATTAAAGTTTCAAAAGCTTCAAGAACTATTGAGCCAGCTAAAACATCAGCTGTTGTATCTCCAAATAAAACAGTATTAAATAAATCAGATGATAGCGATGGAATTAGGGTAAAATCTCCAATTATTGGAACTGCGTATTTAGCTCCAGAACCAGGGGCAAAAAAATTTGTTGAAGTTGGTGATAAAATTAAAAAAGGTCAAACTGTTATGATTGTAGAGGCAATGAAGACTATGAACCATGTGCCGTCAACAAGTGATGGCATAGTTAAAAGTATTCTAGTAGAAGATGGTCAACCAGTAGAGTTTGGTCAAACATTAATTCTTCTAAAATAATAAAAATGTTTAAAAAGGTTTTAATAGCTAACAGAGGGGAAATTGCTGTTAGAATTATAAGAGCTTGCAAAGAATGGGGTATAGGAACTGTAGCAGTCCACTCAGATGTAGACTCCGAGTCGATGCATGTGAGATTGGCAGATGAGAGTGTTTGTATAGGATCTCATCAACCTCAAAATAGTTATTTAAATATCTCATCTATTATGTCGGCTGTAGATCTTACTGGAGCAGAAGCAATTCATCCAGGTTATGGTTTTTTGTCTGAAAATGCTAAATTTTCTGAAATAGTTCAAAAACATGGAATAAAATTTATTGGCCCAAGTGCTGATATTATTTCAAAAATGGGTGATAAAATAGAGGCAAAACGAATAGCAAAAAAATATGGTTTACCTATTATTGAGGGATCGGAAGGTGGAGTAAAATCTTTTGAGGAAGCAAAATCAATTTGTAAAAATATTGGTTACCCTGTTTTAATTAAAGCTGCTGGTGGCGGCGGTGGTAAGGGTATGAAAATTGTGGAGGAAGAAAATCAATTAGAAAATATGTTCTTAACAGCAAAAACTGAGGCAAAAAAATTTTTTAATAACGATGAATTATACATTGAAAAGTATTTTAAAAATCCAAGACATATTGAAGTTCAAATTATGTCTGGTAAAAATAAAACTGTTCATTTAGGTGAAAGAGATTGTTCGGTTCAAAGAAGACATCAAAAATTAATTGAGGAAACACCTAGTCCAGTACTAACAGAAAATCAAAGAAAAGATCTTCTAGAAAAAACAGTTAAAATGGTTGAACAAATTAATTATGAAGGAGCAGGAACTGTTGAATATATTTATGAGGATGGAAAGTTTTATTTCTTAGAAATGAATACTCGTGTTCAAGTAGAGCACCCAGTTACGGAAGTGCAAACTGGAATAGATATTGTTAAAGAGCAGCTTTGGATTGCATTTACGGGAGATACAGCTTTAAAGCAAAGTGATATTGATCCTCGAGGTCATTCAATTGAGTGCAGAGTTAATGCTGAAAACCCTGCATTGGATTTTCAGCCCAGTCCAGGTACTATTAGTGTATGCCATCAACCATCGGGTTTTAGAACTAGAGTTGATGGTTCAGTGTTTCAAGGATGTAAAATAACCCCATATTATGACAGTTTAATTGCTAAAGTAATTTGTAAAGGTAGAAATAGAACAGAGGCAATTCAAAGAACTTTGAGATCTTTAGACGAATTTGTTTTAGAGGGGATTACCACTACGATTGATCTCCACAAAAAAATACTTAAACATAAAAAATTTATAAATTCAGATTTTGATACCAATTGGTTGGGAAAAGAAAAATTTTATTAAATTTTGTAGCAATTTAATAATTGTAAGTCATAAATTGCATGGTCAAATGGTGTTAAACTTGGGTCAGAGGCAAATGTCCACCCATTAAATATAAAAACCTTCTCATCCTCACTTTTTGTTAAATCTTTTACTTGCATGTACGCAACGTCATCCATTTTGTTATTAACTTTTACTTTTCCACATTTTAAAATTTTTATTTCTAATGGACCAAATTTTTTTATTTCGTCTAAATTGATATATATTTTTGAAGATTTAGCTGTAATTTTATCAAGACCGATAAGCACCGCCTGGGAAATTTGAGTATCTTTATTAAAATTTTTTTTTTCTTTTAAGTTTTTCTTAATTGTAAAGTTTTCTTTTTCTACATCTAATTCTTCAAAACTCGGTTTTATTTTTTCCAAATTTAATAATGGGGAAGTAGAAATTCTTTCTTCCGAAAAACCAACGGGAGTTTTTAAAAAAAAAAATAAAAAAGCTAATAAGATTTTATTTCCATGTTTCATATTTTTTTTTTATTGCATTTTTTTTAATTTTGGTTGGTTTATAACTTTCATCTGTTCCAGTTTTATTTTCTGAATGTTCTTTTTGCCATAAAAATTTATTTTCTTTATCATCTGGAATTTTGTCTATAGTGTGATGTATCCACAAATACCAGCTAGATGAGATTTTTGTAGCCTCAATATTATCAGAATATATCACCCATCTTTCATCGCTTTTACTTTTGTAGTATTTATTTCCAAATTCATCCTTGCCAACAAATTTTCCAAAAAATAATGTTTTAAGAAAAGTGCCGAAAGTTTGCTTGTTCCACCAAGTAAAAATAACTTTTAAACTCATTTTAGAAATTTTAAATCCACACAATTAACAATTGTATTATTATACGATAGACACTTACAATATTTAATATATATCTTCAATATAACATATTTCAATTTATTATGAAAAAATTTATCGTAGAAACTTACTATACTTGTACTTTTAAGACAGTTCATACGCTCAATGATTTAAACGATCAAGAATTATCAAAGATTGATAATCGAAAAGATGGCAGCGTTGAAGTAATAGATGTAAAGTTAAATAACCGGAAAACTAAAAAAATTAGTGATGATAAAAAATCTAAGGCTAAGAATATAAAATTAGAAAATCCATTACCACAAAGTATTAGTGAAAAAATACAATCAAAAAATAATTCTATGATTAGAGATAATAATATTAAAATTAAAAACAACTCACGATTTAAAATGCCAGATAGAAGAAAAGGTTATATACAGAAAGCTCAAATTGGCGACCATAAAGTTTATTTGCATACAGGAGAATACGACGATGGTAAAATCGGAGAAATTTTTATAGACACAAATAAAGAAGGTGAGTTGGTAAAAGCAATGATGAATAATTTTGCTATAGCAATTTCTTTGGGACTGCAATATGGCGTGCCCCTAGATGAGTATGTTGATGCATTTATTGATACTAAGTTTGAACCATCTGGAAATGTAATTGGAAATGACAGAATATTAAGCGCTTCTTCGATTTTAGATTATGTTTTCAGAGAATTAGCTATCTCTTATCTTGGTAAAGAGGAACTAGCCCACACTCCATCGATTGCAAGTTCTAAAAATATTACTCAAGAAAATGCTTCTGATGATAAGTTTTTAAAAATAGTAAAAAATATAACTTCAAAAGGCTTTGTAAGAAGTAATTTAGAAGAAAAGTTAGTCGATCTATCGGATGTAAGAATTAATCTAAAAACCAAAAGCTAACTTTTTTTTATATCTAATTTTATTCCGAGCTCCTTTAACAATTTGTTATCTACCTGTGATGGAGCTTGCATCATTAAATCTTGGGCGTTTTGATTCATTGGAAATAAAGTTACTTCCCTTATATTTTCCTTATTAGCTAATAGCATTACTATTCTATCTATTCCTGGCGCTATTCCACCATGAGGTGGTGCTCCGTAAGTTAAAGCATTTATCATACCGCTAAAACTTTTATTAACTTCATTTTTATCATATCCTGCAATAGAAAATAATTTATACATTAATTCGGGAATATGATTTCTGATAGCGCCAGATGATAGCTCAACACCATTACAAACAATATCATATTGGTAAGCTTTCATTTCCAAGGGTTTTTCAAAATTTAATTTATCAATATTTCCTTGAGGCATTGAAAAGGGGTTGTGACTAAAAATTATTTTTTTAGTTTTTTCATCTAATTCAAACATTGGGTAGTCCACGATCCAACAAAATGCAAAAAGATTTTTATCTACTAGTTTTAAATCATCTGCAATTTTAGTTCTTGCTTTTGATAGAATTTTTTCTAAGTCATTTTTCTTACCACATGCTAAAAAAATACTATCACCAATTGATGCATTGCATAGTTTCATAATTTCTTTTAAAGAGTCTTCTCCAAAAAATTTACCAACTGGCCCCTTCCCTTTAATTGACTTATCTTGCTCAAACGTAAAATATGCTAATCCAGAAGCTCCCTGGTCTTTCGCCCATTTATCAATATTATCAAAAAAACTCCTTGGCTTATCTTTTGTGTTTTTTGTTACAATTCCTTTTACTATTGATCCTGATTTTACTAATTTTTTAAAAATGTCGAATTTAACGTCCTCTCTTGTAAACACTCTTGTCAGGTCATTTATAATTAATGGATTTCTTAGATCGGGTTTATCCGTACCATATTTATCCATAGAGTCCTTATAAGTAATTCTTGGAAATACTTCATTAAGAATTTTTCTTGTTGAAAACTTTTTAAATAAGTTAAACATTAATTTCTCAACAACATTAAAAACGTCTTCTTGTTCTACAAAAGACATTTCTAAATCTAATTGATAAAATTCACCTGGACTTCTGTCTGCTCTAGCATCTTCATCTCTAAAACAAGGAGCTATTTGAAAATATTTATCAAAACCAGATACCATAATTAACTGTTTGAATTGCTGAGGAGCTTGGGGCAAAGCGTAAAATTTTCCTTGGTTTAATCTACTTGGAACTAAAAAATCTCTAGCTCCTTCAGGGCTCGATGAAGTTAAAATAGGTGTTTGATATTCTAAAAAACCTAATTTTACCATTTCAGTTCTTATAAAAGAAATAACTTCTGATCTTAAAATCATATTATTATGCATTTCCTCTCTTCGAAGATCTAGAAATCTATATTTTAACCTAATGTCCTCTGGGTAATCTTGTTCACCAAAAACTGGTATGGGTAAATCTTTTGCGCTTGACAAAACTTCAATTGAGTTAATTTTAACTTCAATTCTTCCTGTTTTTAATTCAAGATTTTCGTTTTCTTTACTTCTTTTAAGAACTTCACCATTAATTTTTAAAACAGATTCAGGTTTCAACTTTTCTAACACTGGAAAATATTTATTATTATTTTCAATCACGCATTGAGTTATTCCGTAATGATCTCTTAAATCTATAAATAATAAATTACCATGATCTCGTTTTCTATGAAGCCATCCAGATAGGTGAACGACATTTCCTATTTCTTTTTCACTCAACTCTGAACAATTATGTGATCTATATTTATTCATCTCTTAATACTTTTTTTATTAGATTAATATTTATTGATTTTCCAGTAGATAAAGATAATTCATCAATATCTTTAAGAAATTTAAACATTTTATCATAAGATCTATCTACATTATTAATTATAAACTGTGAAATTTTTGGGTTAAGATTTATTTGTTTGTCTGAGAAAGATTTTGATATAATCACTTGCAACAATTCATCTGTCGGTAAGTCTATTCCAATATAAACTAAGCTGTTTATTCTCGATTGTAAATCTTTTAATTTAAAAGAATATTTCTTTAAAGATTGAATACTATTAATCAGAATGAAATTATCTAATTGCTTTGACTGGTTGAATATTGAATAAAACAGTTTTTCCTCAATATTGTGGTCATATCTATCAATTATCAGACATTCTAAGTTATTAAGTTCTTCTATTATTTGATCATTCAAATTTTTAGCATCAATTAATTTAGTTTTTTTTATTTTTTTTTGTAATATTTTAGATAAATGGGTCTTACCAGATCCAGATGCTCCAAAAACATTTAAACATTTTCCTGGCCAGTTGGGCCAGTTTTCAATTAGTTTATATGCATTAAAATTATTGCTTGATACATAAAAATCTTGTTCGTAATACTTTTTTTTAAAAGGAAATTTAAAAATAAGTTGGCTCATTATAAAAGCTTTAGACTCCATTCATCTTGCTTTAATCTCAATAAAATATTGTTTTCCTTTAATTGACCTATAATTTTATCTAATTTTCCTAGATATTTTATTTTTAAATAAATTTTTTCATTATTAAATTCTTGAACATAGATTTTTTCAATTAAGTCTATTTTTTTTAATCTCATTTTTAATTCCTCTAGATTGCTCGAATCATTTATTTGAAGATTTGCATTTAAAAAAGATGGAGTTCGTATATCAATCAAATTTTGAGATTTAATCAAATTTATGAGTTCTTTTTTTACTTCTGTTATGATTTTTTCAAAAAATTTTTCTTCTGGCAGATCTTTATTTTTAATAATTAATTTTTTAACAATATTTTTTCCTTGAATTTGAGATTTAAGGTAAATTTTTTCCTCATTCGTATTGTTATATTCAATAATAATTAAAGCTAAATTTTTACCAGAATATTCTTCTAGTAACTCACTAAGATCAAGATCTATTAGATTATTTTTATTTGAATTAACATTTTGAATAATTTCAATATTTTCTAGAGGCAAAACAAACTCTACTAATTCACTTTCAAATATTTCATTCCAATTATCATAAAAGTAATTTTGATTAAAAATAAATACTTGTTCTTTTTTTTTAAAAATTGGAAGAAGATATATTTCTTTATTTAAAATTTCAGAGTAAGATATTCCCTTTTTAAAGAAAAGGTTGTGAATTTTTTCTTTATCGAAAGAAATTTTGTAGTTAATTTTTTCATAATTACTTTTAATATCTTCCTTGTCCTCTACCTGGTAATAATTTACGAGCTCTTTTATCTCAGAGAATTTTAAGTCTGTTAATTTTTTATTATCCTCCTGTAAAAGTATTCTATCAGTAAGTCTGCTGAAACCCTCTTTTATTGCTTTATTCGATAATGTCTGTTGGGAAAGTTTCTCTTTTAATTCGATTTCAATATTATTAACATCAAATATATTATTTTCAGATAAAACATTTCCAGTTTTTAAAAAAATAATTAATATAATAGATATTAATTTATAAAGTTTCATTAAACATTAAATATCACTTTTATAAATGAAAAAAATAAAAAATAGTTACAAAAAAAGTGGCGTAAATATTTCATTAGCAAATAAATTAGTCAAACACATATCTTATTTATCAAAAAAAGATGTCCAAAAAACGAATAATACTTTTAACAAGGATAGAATTGGAGGATTTGGATCTTTATTTGATATTAGTAAAAGCAAAATTAAAGATCCTGTTATAGTTTCGTGTACAGATGGTGTAGGAACTAAAATTGAACTTGCAAACCAGTTTAAAAAATTTGATACAATTGGCGTAGATCTTGTTGCAATGTGTGTAAATGATTTGATAGTTCAGGGCGCAAGACCACTATTTTTTTTAGATTATATAGCCGTAGGAAAACTTGAGCTGAATAAAATGAAAAAAATTCTCAAGGGTATTTTTGATGGATGTAAACTGTCTTCCTGTTCTCTGATAGGAGGTGAGACAGCCGAGATGCCAGGAGTTTACTCAAAAAATAAATTTGATTTAGCCGGTTTTAGTGTTGGAATAGTTTCTAAAAAAAAAATTTTAAGCAAAAATAGAGTCAAAAAAAAAGATATTATACTTGCAATACCTTCAAATGGTATACATTCAAATGGTTACTCTTTAGTAAGATCTATATTAAAGGGAAATAAAATTTCAAAAAATTTAAAAAAAGAAATTATAAAACCTACAAAAATTTATTCAAAAGAAGTGCTAAAATTACTGGACAAGAATTTAATTAATGCCGCGGCCCATATAACTGGCGGTGGGTTAGTTGAGAACTTACTTAGATCTATACCAGATAATTTAACATTAAATGTTGATCTTTCAAAAATAAGAGTTTTGAAAATATTTAACTGGTTAAAAAAAAATAATATTTCAGATAATGAGATGCTTAAGACATTTAATTGTGGCATTGGATTTTGCGTTATTGCTCCTAAAAAAAATATTTATAGAATTAAAAAAGTATTTTCAAAAAAATTCAAACCATATGAGATTGGATTTGTTTCAAAAAGCCATAGAAAAGTTAATCTTTCAAACAAAATAAAATGGGAAAAGTAAAAACTTGTATATTTATTTCTGGAAATGGCTCAAATTTAAAAAATTTAATTTTAAAATCGAGAGACTATAATTTTCCGATAAGAATAAAATTAGTTATAACAAATAATAGAGATGCATATGGACTGTATCACGCAAAAAAAAATGCTATTCCATTTGTTTGTATCGACACAAAAACGAGATATTTTGAAAATCAAATTTTTTATCATTTAAAAAAACACAATATTTCATTAATTTGTTTAGCAGGATATATGAAGATTATTTCAAAAGAATTTTTAAAAAAATTTGGAAAAAAAGTAATAAATATTCATCCTTCTTTATTGCCAAAGTTTAAAGGTCTTAATACTTACAAAAGAATTTTAAAAAATAATGAAAAAAAAACAGGGTGTACTGTGCATTTTGTAAATGAAAAACTTGATGCAGGAAAAATTGTAGCCCAAAAAAGCTTCTATATATTAAAATCTGATAATGTTAATACTTTAAAAGATAAAACGCAGAAATTAGAATATAAAATTTTTCCAGAGGCTATAATAAAAATTTATAGAAATATTTAATTTTTAAAAAAAAATTTGATTTCTTTTTTTGCATTTTCATTTGAATCCGATCCGTGTACAGAATTCTTATCTATTGATATGCCGTATAATTTTCTTATTGTGTTATCTTCAGCTTTTTTCGGATCTGTTGCACCCATTAAGTTTCTATTTGCTATAACTGCATTTTCTCCCTCTAAAATAATTACTTCTATCGGTCCAGAAGATAGGTAAGTACACAAATCATTATAAAATGGTTTTGATTGATGAACTTTATAAAACTCTGCTGCCTCATCTTTAGTGATTTGAATTTTTTTACTGTCTTTTATCTTTAAATTATTTTTAGTAAAAATATCTTTTATTTTTTCATTCAAATTCCTTTCGACTGCATCAGGCTTAATTATTGAGAGTGTCTGCTCTAAATTATTCATAGTTTGATTCTATCAATTCATTTAACAATCTCACACCAAACCCTGTGGCTCCTCCAGAATTTAAAGCACCTCCATATTTAGAAAAAGCCATACCAGCAATATCCAAATGTGCCCATGGTGTTTTATTTAAGATAAATCTTTGTAAAAACTGTGCTGCAGTAGTTGAGCCGGCACCACCAACATAATTTATATTTTGCACATCCGCATTTTTAGAATTCATAAGCTTGTCATAATTTTTATGCAAAGGCATTCTCCAAACTTTCTCCTCCACTGTCTCACCTGCCTTAAAAATTTGTGTAGATAATTTATCATCATTAGAAAATAATCCAGCGTATTCTGAACCTAGACAAACTATGATTGCTCCTGTTAAAGTCGCCAAATCAATTATAAATTTTGGTTTAAATTTTTGTTCTGTGTATGTCAGTGCATCAGCTAAAACTAATCTACCTTCTGCATCTGTATTTAATATCTCAATTGTTTTTCCGCTGTAGGATTTTACAATATCGCCAGGTCTTTGAGCGTTACCGCTTACCATATTTTCTACTAGTCCAACAACGCCAACTGCATTAATTTTTGCTTTTCTTAAAGCTAAACTTTTCATTAAACCAACAACTGTTGCGGAACCTGCCATGTCATAAGTCATGTCTTCCATAAATTTCGCAGGTTTAAGTGAATAACCTCCTGTATCAAAACAAACTCCTTTACCAACAAATGCCAGGGGCTTAGAATTGTTTTTTAATCCATTCCATTCAATTGTCACAAGATAAGAACCTCTAACACTTCCTTGACCAACACCTAGTAAGGCATGCATTCCAAGCTTTTTTAATTTTTTTTCATCATAAATATTTACTTTTAAACCATCTTTTCTTAGAGAGGATAATCTTTTAGCATATTCGTCTGGATGCAAAACATTACCAGGCTCTGAAACTAAATCTCTAGCAAAAAATGTTCCTTCCTCAATAGCTTTAAATTTAATTTGATTTTGAGTTGATGGTTTATTTTTATTTCCTATAACGTTTATAGATATATTTCTGTTTTCTTTTTTTGTTTTATATTTTTTAAATTCATATGATTTTAATCTTAATCCATGAAGAAAATGTCCGATAAAATTTTTTTCTTTAGAATTTATACTTTCTAAAATTAAATTATAATCACTATTCTTTCCATGGTTTAAACGGCCGTAAAACTCTGCTCCTAAATTTTCTACTTCTGAAATTTTTAAATTATTTTTAATAGAAATTAAAACAACTTTCTTTTTTGAGTCGATCTCAAAAACAAATAAATTTTTTTTTAAATCACTTGTTTTTAATAAATCATTTATATAAGAAAATTCAGAGTCAGACAGATACTTTTTTAAATTATTTATTTGATATTTTTCATTAGAGAAAAGTACAGTATTTGCCGACAGCTTATTGCTTGTTTTATTGATATAGTTAATTTTCAAAGTCATAAATTTTTAAATAATATCTATTAGAGTTTAAAGGTATATATGTTCAAATATGTCAGATTTCAATGGGAAAACGCTCATAGTTAAACCATTAGTTGAAATTAATTTTAGGTTGCTTTAATTATATAGATAAATCGTAATGCTACAAAACAAAATTTATCAAAATTTTCTAAAAGAAATCTTAAAAATATTTTTTGCAATATTATTTGGATTATCTCTTATAGCCCTTACTGTTCGAGCGGTAAGTTTTTTAGATTTAATAGTGGATAACGGTTATCCAGTTTCTATTTATTTCAAGTATTCTTTTTTAAATTTTTTTGGAATAGCACCTAAATTTATTCCTTTTTCTTTTTTACTTGCTTTAACAATTTTTACTATCAAAAGAAGTCAAGATAGTGAATTCATCATCTTATGGACATCTGGCGTTAAAAAAATTTACTTAGTAAATTTATTTTTCTTAAGCTCACTTTTTATTCTTATCATTTATTTAACTTTATCAACTTTTATAACTCCTTTAGCACTTAATAAGTCAAGATCAATTCTAAATAATGATCAATTAAATTCTTTGTTACCTGCAATAAAATCTCAAAATTTTACTGATGCTTTTAAAGGAATGACTTTTATAGTTAACGAAAAAAAACAGAACGAAGTAAGAGATGTGTTTATACATGATAAGGGTGAAAATTTAAAAAATTTGTCATCTAATACAAAAGATACTAGTAATGTCACAATAATTGCAAAAAAAGGTTTGATTGATAAAAAAAACTTTTACTTAGTCAATGGTCAAATAATTACTACAAAAAATAGTGATAACAAGGTTGAAGTTATCAAATTTAAACAGCTTAATATAGATCTTAAAAATTTATCAACTACAACAATTAAAAAACCAAAAATTCAAGAAACAAAAACAATTAAAATGCTAAATTGTTTTGTCTTCAATAGGCTTGACAAATTTTGTAATGAAAACGCAAAAAAAGAAATGATTTCAGCTTTAAATAGAAGAATGATTTTACCTTTTTATATTCCTGTTATATCACTGATAGTTTCTTTACTTTTATTAAATTCAAAAAAAAAATATCTGAGCAAAACTAGTATTTTTATATACAGTTTTCTTTTATTAATTATTGTTGAGATGAGTGTAAGATATACTGGCTTAGACTCTTTAATAAGAAAACTATTTCTTGCTACTCCTTTTATATTAACTCTTTTAATTTATAGTTTACTTTTCATTAAATTTAAAAATTTACAAATTAAAAATGAATAAAATAATATTAAATTATATCTTAAAAAATTTTCTTAAAACTGTTTTTATGTGGATTTTTATATTCTACTGTTTTGGTGTTGTATTAAATTTATTTGAAGAAATAGAGTTTTTTAAAAATCTTGATGTAAGTATCTTTACCCCACTCATGCTTACAAGTATTTATATTCCGAGTATGATAATTAAACTTTTACCATTTATAATTTTTATTTCAAGTATGTGGTTTATAATTAAAATAAGAAATAATAGGGATCTATTGACAATGAAAGTATTTGGATATTCAAATTTAAAAATATTTTCAATCTTAGCCTTAACTTCTTTTATTCTTGGTTGGATAATTTTATTTTTTGCTAATCCTATCACATCGTCAATGATCAAAACTTATGAAAAAACAAAATCAAATTATGCAAGAGATATTGATCATCTAGTTACCTTTAATAAAAACGGTCTTTGGATTAAAGAAAACACGAAAAATGGAGACAGAATAATCACTGCTGACAGATTAGATGGTAAAGATTTGATTGATGTATTTATATTTCATTTAGATCAAGATTATAATTTAATAGAAAAAATTTACTCTGAAAAAATTGATATAAGTAGTAATGATTGGTTTTTAGAAAAAGTTGAAATTTACAAACCTAGTGAAGGAATTTTTAAAAGGGAGTCAAAAGACGCATTTGAAATTAATTCGATTTATAACTATGAAAAAGTTACAACTTTATTCAAAAATTTTGACACGATGTCCTTTTTGGATTTAATAATGGATTACAATTTGTTATTAAATAATGGCTATAATAAAGTTTTTTTAAATCAAAATTTACATACTCTACTATCTTTTCCATTTTTTTTACTTGTCATGACTGCAATTGCATCGATTTTAGGTATGAGCACGCTAAAGCGTTCAAATAATATAAATTTTTTTATAGTTGGTTTAATAACAGCCGTTATAGTATTTTATATAAAAGATTTATCTCTTGCTCTAGGTCAGACAGATAGAATACCTTTGACTTTGTCAGTTTGGGCGCCTGTAATTACGCTAAGTTTATTCACTTTTGTAGGAGTCTTGCAAATTAATGAAAAGTAATTTTCTCATAACAATAATTTCAATTTTTTTATTCTCAAAAACTTTTGCCGAAAATTTATCTATCGAAGCAAAAAATATCACTTTAGATAAAAAAAATAACACCACAATTTTCCAAGATCAAGTCACAATCTCGACTGAGAGCAAAAATACATTTAAAAGTGATTATGTTGAATACAATAAAAAAACAGGATTTCTTAAATTAAAAAATAATGTTATCGCTAAAGACAATAAGGGAAATTTAATTAAAACTAACTATGCTGAATATTTTCAGTTTGACAAAATTTTTAAAACAACGGGACCCACATATATTTCTACACCAGAAAATTATAAAATCGAGAGTAGTGATATATTGTTTGATAATAAGAAAAGATTTGTCAGTTCAAAAAAAAAATCAAACATTATAGATGCTGATAATAATAAAATTAATTTAGAAAATTTTGAATATCTTATTGATAGTAACATATTTAAATCAATTGGTTTAATCGAGTTCGAAGATAAAAATGATAACACTTATGAGTTTTCTCAAATTTATATTGATACGAAAAAAAAAGAAGTTTTGGGAACTGATATTAAAGCTTATTTAAATCAAGACATATTTAAAATAAACGAAAAAAATAAACCACGTATTTTTGCAAATACTATTAGGTTAAATAATAATCAAAGTTCGTTTGAAAAAGGTATTTTTACATTATGTGATTATAGAAAAAAAGATAAGTGTCCCCCATGGACAATACAGTCTTCTAAAATGCTCCATGATAGAAAAAAGAAAACAATTTATTATAACAATGCTGTTGTAAAAGTTTATGATATACCAATTTTTTTTACTCCAAAATTATCTCATCCTGATCCTACGGTAGATAGAAGATCTGGTTTCTTAAATCCTACCTTATCTGATACTAAAAATTTAGGTGAAGGAATTGCTATTCCTTATTTTTTTGATTTAGGAAGAGATAAAAATTTTACTTTAACCAATAGACTTTATGTATCTGAAAATCCTTTATTTTTAGGAGAGTATCACCAGGTATTCAAAAATACTACTTTGTTGACTGACTTTGGATATACAGAGGGTTATAAAAAGACAAGTTCAATAAAAAAAGCTGGAAATAAATCACATTTTTTTTCCAAAATTTCTAGTAGTTTTAAAAATAATAATTCTGAAAATAAATTAGATTTAACATTACAACATGTTTCAAATGATAAATATTTAAAACTATATCGTATAGACTCTAATCTTGTAGATTATAATGCTGATACTATCGAAAATTCTGTTGATTTTACCCATGAGAGTGAAAATCTTTTTCTAGGGTTTGAAACAAATATTTATGAAACTTTAAAAGAAAGTTACGATGATAAATATGAATATATATTGCCAGAAATCACACTAGATAAAAATTTATTAAATAATGAAAAGATCGGTATTCTAGATTTAAGCAGTAATTATAAAGTACATAATTATGATACGAATAAGTTAACTAATTTCCTTGTGAACAATTTTAATTGGAACTCTAGAAATATTTCATTCAAGAATGGTTTAAACACAAAATTTTTAGGACATTTTAAAAACATAAAT
The DNA here is from genome assembly GCA_902619495.1 of uncultured Pelagibacteraceae bacterium. Classification (GTDB taxonomy): domain Bacteria; phylum Pseudomonadota; class Alphaproteobacteria; order Pelagibacterales; family Pelagibacteraceae; genus Pelagilacustribacter. The sequence goes on along the minus strand of CACNEM010000001.1, from coordinate 86,490 downwards.
TATGAAGCTAAAAACGTTGACATTTATAAAAATAATTTTACTAGTGAAATTTTTGGTGCCTTAGGAGTTTTTTCTGAGTTAAAATTACAAAAATTAAATAATAATTCTAAACATTTATTTACTCCAAAAGCTCTTTTAAGATTTGCCCCTGGAAGTATGAGAAAAGAAACTGATGGATCTCGTTTAGAAACATCATCTGCTTTTAATATTAATAGACTAGATAATCAAAATAACTTTGAAACAGGATTGACTGGTACATTAGGTTTTGATTACAAAGTCGAATCTAAAGATAAAAGAGAATTTGATTTTTCCATAGCTCAAATAGTTTCACAAAAAGAAAATAAAAAGATGGCTAGTATTACTAGTCTTGACGAGAAACTTTCAGATCTAGTGGGGTCGTCATCTTTAAAATTGAATGAAAATTTTACATTAAACTATAATTTTGCTTTAGATCAAAATTATAGTGAGTTAAATTATAATGATATTGGGACTAGTATAAATTTTGGTCCATCTAAAATTGATTTTTCATATTTACAAGAGCAAAAACATATTGGTCATCAAGAGTACTTTAAAACTAAAATTGACATAAGTAATAAAGAAAATGGTTTATTTTCTTTTGAAACTAAACGTAATTTAATTACCAATTCTGCAGATTTTTATAATTTAAGTTATGAATATATCAATGATTGTTTAAGAGCAGGTTTAGTATATAGGAGAGAATTCTATAATGACTCTGAACTAGAACCTGAAAATTCTTTAATGTTTAAAATTACTCTTACTCCTTTTGGAAATATAGAAACTCCAACATTTAGCCAATGAAGAAAAATTTAATCTTTATTTTATTTTTATTATCTTTTTTAATGATATCAAAATACTCTTATGCAAAAATTAATAACAAAATAGTTATTAAAGTAGAAAATGAAATAATTACAAGCTATGAGATAAAGAATAAAATCTTAACCTTATTAAATTTTTCTGGAACAGAAGTTAATCAAAAAAATATCAATCAACTTAAAAAACAAGCAGTAGAATCTCTTATTCAACATAAACTTAAAAAAATAGAATTAAAAAAATATAATATAAAGAAAAATACCTCTCGAATTAATTCTTATCTAAAATCTATATCTTCAAACAATGTATCTGGTCTCAAAATGAAATTTGAAGAAAATAATCTAGACTATGAATTATTCATGGATGAAGTCGAAGTTCAATCTATGTGGCAAGAATTAGTATTTAAACTTTATTCAAAAAAATTTAGTATTGATGAAACTCTTATAGAACAAGAATTAAAAAACTCCAAAAATACCAAAAAAGACTTACGTGAATTTAAAATCTCAGAAATTGAAATTATGTTAGAAAATAATAAAAATGACGATAAAAAAATTCAAAATATTATATCAGAAATTCAAAAAGATAATTTTGAGTCTGTGGCATTAAAATATAGCATTTCATCATCAGCTTCGAACAATGGAGATCTAGGATGGATTAGCGAGAAATCTATGTCAAATCAAATTCATAATATAATTAAAGATATGAAAATTGGTCAAGTTTCAAAACCAATTAGAAGACAAAATACAGTATTATTTTTAAAAGTACAGGATATTAGAAATTCGAAGATTACTGATTTAAACTTAGTAGAATTAAAAAAAAAATTGATTAATCAAAAAAAAAATGAGTTGGTTAATTTATACTCATTAAGTCATTTATCTAAAGTCAGAAATACAAGTTTAATTGAATATAAATGAAAAAAAAAATCTTATTATTAAGCGGAGATCCAAATAGTATTAATTCTGAATTAATATTTAAAACCTGGAGAAAACTAAATAAAACTACTCGAAAAAGAATTTATTTAATCTCAAATTTTAATTTAATGAAAGCTCAATTTAAAAGATTAAAATATCCAATAAAAATAATCAAAATTAAGAATATAGATGATGAAGTTAAGGAAAATTTTTTAAAGATTATAAACGTAGATATTTTATTTAAAAATTCTCTTAATGTTCCTTTAAAATCAAGGTCAAAATTCATAATCAAGTCATTAGATATGGCTCATCAGTTAGCTTTGAGAAAAGAAGTGTTAGGCATTATAAATTGCGCAATTGATAAGAAGCTATTAAACAAAAATGGAACCGGTGTTACAGAGTACTTAGCTTCAAAATGTAAAATAAAAAATAATAAAGAAGTAATGTTGATAAAAAATAAAAAATTATCTGTAGCTCCAATTACAACTCATATTAATATAAAACAAATTGCTAAAAACATTACTAAACAAAAAATTATCGATAAAACAAAAACAATAGAAAAATGGTTTAAAGATATTTATAATTTCAAACCTAAAATAGGTATTTTAGGATTAAACCCTCATAATTCTGAGTTAAGAAAAAAGTCTGAAGAGGTTAAAATTATAATTCCAGCAATCAGAAAGTTACAAATGTTAAAAATCAAAGTTACAGGGCCATTGGTAGCAGATACCTTGTTTATCAATAATTATAAAAATTTTGATGTGGTGATAGGTATGTTCCATGATCAAGTTCTAGCTCCCTTCAAAGCAATTTTTAAATTTAATGCTATAAATATTACATTAGGCCTCAAATATTTAAGAGTATCTCCAGATCACGGTACTGCAACCAACTTGATAGGCAAAAATAAAAGTAATCCGGAAAGTCTTATTGATTGTGTGAACTTTGTAAATAAATTTGGAAAATGAAATATGCCAAAAAATCATTAGGACAAAATTTTTTAATTGATAAAAATATTGTTAGAAAAATCATCAATTTAACTGAAGTAGAAAATAAAAATATTTTAGAAATTGGGCCCGGTAAAGGAGCTTTGACTGAAGAACTTTTATTAAGAAAACCCAAATCTCTAATAATTGTTGAGAAGGATAAAAATTTAGTTAATGAGTTAAAAAGTAAATTTTCATCAAATAAGTTTATTAGGATCTACAATGAAGATATATTGAAGTTTAATCTTGAAAATATCACAACTAAAAATTTAAAAGTATTTGGTAATCTGCCATATAATATATCTTCTCAAATTCTAGTTAAAATTTTAAAATTAAAATGTTTATCCTCAAAAATTGATGATATAATATTCATGTTTCAAAAAGAATTGGGAGACAAAATCATAGGAAAGTTTCCCTCAAAAAATTACGGTAGATTATCGATATTATCAGGTTATAAATTAAATATCATCAAAAAATTCATTATTTCCTCTAATTGCTTTTTTCCGAAACCAAAAGTTAGTTCAATGATAATTCATTTTAAGCCTAAAAACAAAAAACTTTACAAAATTAAACAAATAAGCAATTTGGAAAAAATTACTAATATTTTATTTTCAAGTAAAAGAAAAATGATAAATAAAAATATTAAAAAAATTCTTGATGATAATAAAATTGAAAGGATTTCAGGATTACGAGTTAATTTAAGACCTTCAGATGTAAGTCCAGAGATATTTTATAAGATTACCGAATTATTTGAGAAAAATTAGTATCTTTTTTTTTATTAATCTCAATAATTTTTTCTATTTGCTTAAAACAAATATCAAGGTTTTTATTTATTATGACGTAATCATAGTCTTTCCAGTGTTTAACATCCTCATTAAAAGAATCGAAACGACTTTTGATCTCATATTCAGTGTTTTGATTTCTTTTAATGAGCCTATTTTTAAGTTCTTCTTTGTTGTCAGTGATTAAATATATTTTAATAAGATTTAAATTATCAAATTTGGAAAGTTGCTTTGTTCCTTGCCAATCAATATCAAATATAATATCATTTTTTAAAACTATTTCATCTACATTTTTTTTTAAAGTGCCATAATAATTTTCAAAAATTTTAGCGTATTCGTAAAATTTTTTTTCACTTATTAACTCCTCAAATCTTTTCTGCGAAACAAAATAATAATCAACTCCCTCTACTTCGTTTGATCTTGGTTTTCTTGTGGTAAGTGAAACTGAAATTTTAAATGATTGGTATTTCTGTTGAATTTTTTTTGTTAATGTAGTTTTTCCTGCTCCTGAAGGAGAAGATAATATAACCATGATATTTTTATCATGAGCCATTAAAAATATTTCTAAAATTAACTTGCTTTGCTCTCAATAAATTTTATCGCATCACCTACTGTTAAAATTTTTTCAGCTTCGCTATCAGATATTTCTGATCCAAATTCTTCCTCAAAAGCCATTACCAATTCAACTGTATCAAGACTATCTGCGCCTAAATCATCAATGAAGCTTGCTTCTTCTGTAACTTTTTCTTCTTCAATACCAAGATGGTCTGCGACAATTTTCTTAATTTTTCCTTTAATATCTTCCGACATGAAATCCTTTCTTATGTTTTATTTTCTTAATAGATTATTAAAAAGAATTGTCAAGACATATACATTCCACCATTAACATGTATAGTTTCTCCATTAATATATTTTGCCATATCTGAAGCTAAAAAAGCTACACAATTGGAAACATCTTCTCCTGAACCTAAACTTCCCGCAGGTATTTTGCTAACAAGAATTTTTTTAAATTCTTCATCAATTTTATCAGTCATTTCTGTTTTTATGAAACCCGGTGAGACGCAATTAATATTAATATTTTTTTTTGCGTATTCTATTGATAGTGTTTTTGAAAAACCTATTATACCTGCCTTAGATGCTGCGTAATTTGCTTGTCCTAAATTCCCAGTATGCCCTACCACAGACGTTATGTTTATTATTTTACCGAATTTTTTTTTAAGCATTTTTTTTATAGTATATTTACACATTAAAAAAGTTGCAGTTAGATTTATATCTAAAACTTTTTTCCAGTTTTCTTCGTTGAGACGTATAGATAAATTATCTAATGTAATACCCGCATTATTAACAAGAATATCGATTCCACCGAGCTTGGTTTCAACCTTGCTAACAAATTCTTCAATTTTTTCATGTTCATTAAGACTAAATTTTTCAATGTGAACTTTTGGGAATTTCTTTTTTAAATTTTCAAGTTTTTCTTCATTTGTACCTGTAGCTACTATTGATGCATCGAAACTATTAAATTTTTCAACCAAACAATTTCCTATTCCACCTGTAGCACCTGTGATTACAACTTTTTTATTTTTCAAATTCATTTTTAAGATTTTTAATATCAGCTATTGAATTAATTGAAAAGCAATTTACACTTTTTTTTATCGTTCTTTTTACCATACCAGATAAAACCTTTCCCGGACCTATTTCTATGAAATTAGTAACACCAGCATTTGACATGTACATTAAAGTTTGACGCCATTTTACAGTAGAATAAATCTGGTCTACTAATAGCTTTTTGATTTTGTCAGAATTTATCTCGGGAGAGGCTGTAACATTATTAATTATCTTTATTGAAGGATCTTTAAATAATGTTTTATTAATTTTTTCCTCCATGACCTTAGCTGCTGGCTTCATCAAAGAACAATGAAATGGAGCACTCACTTTTAATGGGATAGATTTAATTTTTCTTTCCTTTAAACTAGATGAAAATAATTGAACGCTATTTTTATCTCCGCTTATAATTACTTGACCATCAGCATTGTCATTAGCAATCTCACAAACTCCATTTTTTAATTTTAAAGATAATATTAAATTATTTATCTCCTCAGTTTTCAAGCCTAACACAGCAATCATGCTTCCTTTCCCCACCGGTACCGCTTCTTGCATAGACCTGCCCCTTTCATGTAGTAAGAATACAGCATCGTTAAATTTTAGAGAATTAGAACATACAAGAGCACTGTATTCACCTAAAGAGTGACCGGCAAAAAACTTAAATGTATCAAAATTAAATCCAAATTCCTCTTTTAAAACTTTAAATATTGAAAAACTAACTGTAAGAATAGCTGGCTGAGTATTTTTGGTAAGTTGTAATTTATCAGCTGGACCCTCAAGAATCATATTTGAAATTGAAAAATTTAACTCATCATCAGCTTGTTTGAATATTTTTTTTACAATATCAAAATTTTTGTAAAATTCTGATCCCATGCCTACTATTTGAGAACCTTGTCCTGGAAATAATAAAGCGCTCATTTTATGTAATTTTTTATATTAATAATTAGTATTGCTATAATTCTTCATTATAGTATAAACCAGCTTTTATAAATAAATATTAAAACTTAATTAACATAATATTTTATGGCTTTTTACGAAAATACTATAGTAGCTAGACAAGATTTGGCTGAAAAAGAATTAAAATCGATTAAAGAAAAATATAACGAGGTTATAAATAGTTCCTCTGGTAAGGTATTAAAAATAGAAGAATGGGGACTTCTTAACCTAGCTAATAAAATTAAAAATTATAGGAAAGGTTTCTATATTCATTATAAGTTTGAAGGCAACTCTGAGACTTTGAGCCAAATTGAGAAAAAAATTAGAATTGATAATGCAGTTATTCGGCATTTAACTGTGAAATATAAAAAATTAGATACTAAAAGCGAATTTTTTAAAAAAGATAAATAAATGAAAAAGAAAAACAAAAAATTTCAAAAGAGAGGCTCGAATTCACTAAATAAATTGAGTTTGTTTCAAAAAAATGATGGAAGGTTTTCAAAAAAATGCCCATTATCAATTAAAAATGCTCCTTTGGTAGATTATAAAAATATTGCTTTATTAAGAAAATATATTTCTGACAATGGGAAAATTATGTCCTCTAAAATAACTTCGGTTTCTTACAGTAAACAAAAAAAATTAACTAGAGAAATTAAAAAAGCAAAAATATTAGGTTTAATTTAAAATGGAAATAATTTTATTAGAAAATATTTTAAATTTAGGAAATATAGGCGATACCGTAAAAGTTAAGAATGGCTACGGCAGAAATTTTTTATTAAAACAAGGTAAAGCTTTGAGGTTTAGTAAAGAAAACCAAGAATTTGTAAATAAAAAAAAAGATATATTAAATAAAAAAAACATTGAAACTAAAAATAAATTTAAAGAGATTGCAAAGTTAATTAATAATAAAACATTTGAATTTAATAAAGAAAGTAAAGAAAACGGTGAGCTATATGGTTCGATTAAGCCCAAAGAAATTGCAAATCTCATTAAAGAAAAAACTAATGCTGAAGTAAGTCCTTCTCAGATTATTTTAAAAAATGAATTAAATAAAATAGGTATTTTTAAGGTAGATATAAATTTCCATTCTGAAGTGAAAGCATTGGTATCAGTTAAGATTGATAAAATACAATCAAAATAACTTTTCCACAGCGAGAAAAAATGGTGTGTAACTTTATCCTTTAACACATTATACTTTTGCATATTATAATTGTGTGAAAGAAATAAAATCCCTTCAAAAAAAAGTTGAAAATAAGCAGCCATCTAATTTGGAGGCTGAACAGGCTTTGTTGGGCTCAATTCTTGTAAATAACGATATAATTGATGAAGTATCAACAATAGTTAATTCATCAATTTTTTACGATCCCGCACATATTAAGATCTATGAAGTTATAGAAAATTTGAATAACAAAGGAATGATTGCCAATCCGATTACATTAAAAAATTATTTTGAAAAAGATAATATGTTAGAAGAAGTTGGTGGAACAGAATATCTTGTTAAACTCACTAGATTTTCTGGTTCAGCAAAACAAGCCTTGGATTACGCAAAAATAATTCATGAGATGTATCTTAGAAGAGAATTAATTTTAATTTCTGATAGGCTGTCCGCAGATACTTTAAATACAAATATTCAAGATCAGGATGCAGAAAATATTATTGAAAATACTGAAAAATCGCTTTTTGATTTAGCTGAGAGAGGAAGCTTCTCTCAATCTTTTTTAAAATTTAATAAAGCTTTAGATCAAACAATTGAGATGGCTACTCAAGCAATGCAAAATGATCAAGGTATAGTCGGTGTACCTACAGGACTTACTGGCTTAGATGAAAAATTAGGAGGTCTGCATAAATCAGATTTAATTATTTTGGCAGGAAGACCTTCAATGGGGAAAACTGCTTTAGCTACGAATATAGCTTATAACGCGGCTCAAAATATTTTAAAAAGACAAGAAAAATCATCTATCGCTTTTTTTTCACTAGAGATGTCCTCAGAGCAACTATCAACTAGAATTTTATCAGAACAAGCCAAAATTAAATCTGATGACATTAGAAGAGGAAAAGTAACTGAAGAGGAAATTAATAGATATATCGAAACATCTAGAAATATTTATAATTTGCCATTGTATATTGATGAAACACCTGCAATTACTATTGCTACTTTAAGTAATAGAGCGAGAAGAATAAAAAGATTATTTGGATTGAGTTTAATTGTTGTTGATTACATTCAACTAATGAGATCTAGCTCAAATAGAAATGATGGTCGTGTTCAAGAAATATCAGAAATTACTCAAGGTTTAAAAGCGCTTGCAAAAGAACTTGCAGTTCCTGTACTTGCTTTATCGCAACTCTCTAGAGCAGTTGAGCAAAGAGATGACAAACAACCTCAATTAGCTGATTTAAGAGAGTCTGGATCTATTGAGCAAGATGCTGACGTAGTAATGTTTGTTTATAGAGAAGCCTATTATTTAGAGCGTAAACAACCTAAGTTAGGCTCAATAGAGCACGCCGAATGGCAGTCAAAAATGAATGACGTTAATGGTTTAGCAGATATTATATTGGGTAAACAAAGACATGGGCCCACAGGGACAGTGAAGCTTGAGTTTGAGGGAATTTATACAAAATTTAAAGATTTAAGCAAAAGTTAGACCCAATTTTTTCTTTTGTTATAATAAAATTAAGATATATCTGAAATATTCTCATGTGGTCTTATATTTATAAAAAATTTGTTATAGATTTCCCTAAAATAACTCTTTCATTAATTTTAGTTCTAATAAGTATCTCATTTTATAACGCAAAAAATTTTAATTTAGATGCCTCATCTGACGCACTGTTATTAGAGGGAGACAAAGATCTCAAATATCTTAGAGAAATAAATGAAAGATATGGATCAAAGGAATTTTTAGTTTTAACTTATTCTCCAGTTTCTAGTTTTACTGAAAAAGAAACAATTTTGAATTTACAATTATTAAAATCAAAAATTGAGAAATTAACGTGGGTTGATAGTGTAATTACAGTTATTGACGTCCCTCTTCTAAAAAGCACCGATGAAAATTTGATGGATAGAATAAAAAATTATAAAACTTTAGCATACCCAGAAATTGATAGAAAAAGAGGTTTTGAGGAAATTATTAATAGTCCGATTTATAAAAATTATGTAATAAGTGAGGACGGTAAAACCTCTGGAATAGTAGTTTATTTAAAAAAAGATGAAAGATTAAATGAGTATGTTAAAATAAAAGATAAATATTATAATCAGTCAATTGATCAAGGGTTATCAAGAGATCAAAAAAAAAGTTACAAAATTTTTCTCAAAGAATACGAAGAATATAAGAATCTTTATAATTTAAGAAATCATCAAAACATTACCGAGATCAGAGATGTAATTAATAAGTATGGTGAAAATGCAAAAATTCACTTAGGTGGTATCCCTATGATCGCTGACGATATGATGAGCTTCATAAAAAGTGATATAATTGTTTTTGGAATTGGTGTTTTCGTTTTTATAATTTTAACTCTCTGGTTTATATTTAAAAATATCAAATGGGTTATCATGCCTTTAGCAGGGTGCGCCACTTCTGTAATAATTATGATTGGTTTACTAGGTTTGATAGGATGGAAAGTAACAGTCATTTCATCAAATTTTATAGCATTAATGCTTATACTTAATATGGCAATGAATATTCATTTAACAGTAAGATTCCTTCAACTAAAAAAAGAATATCCTGAAATAAATAAAGGTGACGCTGTATTAGAATCTAGTAAAAAAATGATGCTCCCTATTCTCTACACAGTTTTAACAACTATTTGTGCATTTCTATCTTTAATTTTGAGTGGGATAAAACCTATTATTGATTTTGGTTGGATGATGACTTTGGGACTAATAGTTTCTTTTTTAGTAACTTTCCTTCTTCTACCTTCTCTTTTAAATATATTTTCTTCAGAAAATGAAATTAAAATTAAAGATACAGAAAAATCTTTTATTACTTCAACACTTGGTTCAATTGCAAAAAAGAGTAATGTTTTGTTATTTGGTTCAACTTTTATAATTATAATTTCTAGTATTGTTGGTATATCAAAACTTAAAGTTGAGAATAGTTTTATAAATTATTTTGACAAAGAAACTGAAATTTATAAAGGGATGAAAAAAATTGACGAAGACCTAGGTGGTACGACCCCATTGAATATAATTCTTAAATTTCCTGTTAAAGACAACAAAAATGAAAACGATGATGAGTTTTCTGAATGGGAAGAAGATAACGACAATAATGAAGAAAAGTCAAAATACTGGTTTACAAGAGATAAAATGGATAAAATTTTAAAAGTTCATGATTATTTAGACTCCTTACCAGAAATCGGTAAAGTATTATCTTTTGGTTCAATTTTAAGAGTTGCTGAAGATCTGAATAAGAAAAAATTGCAAAGTTTAGAGATAGCAGTTTTATATAGCAAAATACCAAATGAAATAAAAAAGGAAATTGTATCACCGTATATTTCAGTTGAAAAAGATGAAGCTAGAATATCTGTAAGAATAAAGGACTCATTAGAAAACTTAAGAAGAAATGAATTAATTGAAAAGATTAATAATGAACTTAATACTGAATTGGGATTGGAAAAGAATGAATATAAATTATCTGGTGTTTTGATATTGTTTAATAACCTTTTACAAAGTTTGTTCAAATCTCAAATTCTTACTTTAGGAATAGTAATGGTAGGAATTTTTGGTATGTTTTTTATATTATTTAGAAATTTAACCTTATCTTTTATAGGTGTCGTACCAAACTTTATAGCCGCTTTTTTTATACTTGGTATTATAGGATTAATGAATATTCCTTTAGATATGATGACGATAACAATAGCTGCCATAACCATCGGAATAGCTGTTGATAATAGCATACATTATATTTACAGATTTAAAGAAGAATTTAGTAAAATCCGAAATTACGATAGAACTCTAGATAAATGTCACAGCACAGTAGGTATTGCAATATTAAATACTTCCATAACTATAGTTTTTGGCTTCTCGATATTAGTGCTATCTAATTTTATTCCGACAATTTATTTTGGAATTTTTACTGGAATAGCAATGTTATTAGCTATGATTTCTGTGCTTACTTTACTTCCTAAATTATTAATAATTTATAAACCTTTCGGCAAAGATAACAAAGAACTTACATGATGAACGATTTTTTAGAATTAATACAAAATACTATTACTTTATTCGATACTTTAGTTGGAATTATATTTTTTTATTGTGTTGTGCAATGTTTTGCTAAAGGATTTTCGTTAAGTTTGATTTCATTTATGAAATGGATTTTTTCAACAGTTATAACAATTATTTTAGTGCCAAAACTTCAACCGGTTGTAAGTAACTATATAGAATCTGAATTTATTAACAATGTAGGACTTGGTGTTGCAATATTTATCTTTACATTATTTTTGACAATTTTAGTTGGAAAAGCTCTTGGTCGTGCTGTCATTTGGACTGGAGTAGGTTCGATAGATAAATCATTTGGCTTATTGTTTGGTTTTTTTAAGGGCTATGTTGTTTCAGTCTGTTTGTTTTCTATATTAAATTGGTTTTATCCATATCAAAATTGGGGTATATCAACTGAAGAGGCTTTTTCTTTTAATTTAATAAGTAAAGGTAGTGAATTATTAATAGAAGAGTTTCCATCTAGTGAAGAATTTTTAGATACGAAAGAAAAAATTGAAAAAATCTAATTTAGATAAACTTAGAGAAGAATGTGGTATTTTCGGAATATCAAATCATCAAGACTCCTCTGCATTAGTAGCATTGGGTTTACATGCGCTGCAACATAGAGGTCAAGAGGGTTGTGGAATAGTGTCTTTTGATGGAAAAAACTACCACTCAGAAAAGAGACAAGGTCTAGTGGGCGACCATTTTACAAACCCAGAAATTTTAAATAAACTTCCAGGTAATTTTGCGATAGGCCATAACAGATACTCTACAACGGGAGAAACTTCATTAAGGAATATTCAACCTTTTTTTGCAGATTTACATATGGGTGGTTTAAGTATTGCTCATAATGGAAATTTAACTAACGCATTAATGTTAAGAGAGAATCTTGTAAAAGAGGGTGCTATTTTTAGAACAACAAGTGATACAGAAACTATAGTTCAACTTATAGCAAAGTCTAACAGGAATAAATTTATTGATAAATTAATAGATGCTCTTTTTCAAATACAAGGTGGTTATTCTTTAGTATTAATGACTAACAAAAAACTTGTCGGTGTAAGAGACCCTTTTGGCATAAGGCCCCTTGTATTAGGAAAATTAAAAAATTCTTATATTTTTGCATCTGAAACATGTGCTTTAGATATTGTTGGTGCTACATTTATAAGAGAAATTGAAAATGGTGAGATAGTTGTGGTTGAAAATGAAAAAATAAAATCGGTAAAACCTTTTCCCAAACAAAAACCTAGGCCTTGTGTTTTTGAATATATATATTTTGCTAGACCAGATAGCTTGATAAATAATAAATGCGCTTATGAATATCGAAAGCAATTAGGGTCTGAATTAGCTAAAGAAACTGATTTAAATGCTGATTTAGTTGTACCTGTACCTGACTCTGGCGTTCCTTCGGCTTTAGGTTATGCTGAAAAATCGAAAAAAAAATTTGAACTAGGATTAATTAGAAATCATTACGTTGGAAGGACATTTATTGAACCTACGCAAAATATAAGAAGTCTAGGTGTAAAACTAAAATTAAGTCCATCTAAAACAGTGGTAAAGGATAAGTCTATAATACTTATTGATGACTCATTGGTTAGAGGAACTACTTGCCATAAAATAGTTAAAATGCTTTATGAAAGTGGGGCAAGAGAAGTTCACGTTAGAATAGCTTGCCCTGAAATAAAATATCCAGATTTTTATGGGGTAGATATGCCCACTAAAGAGGAACTTTTGGCATATAAAAAAAATAATAGAGAAATGTGTGAATATATTAATGCAAAAACTTTAAAGTTTTTAAGTTTAGATGGTTTGTATAAAGCATTGACTGGTAATTCGCGAAACTCTAACTATCCTCAATTCAGTGACCATTACTTTACAGGGGATTATCCAATAAAGCCCTCGGATAATTTAAATGGATTTAAAGTAAAACAACTATCTTTATTGAGCGGGAAGTCAAATAGTTAATCAATAATCGAAAGTCTTCTGTTTTTATCTAAATAAAGGATTGATCTGTCTATAAATATAGGCTGTGAATTTATTTTAGATGGTAATTTTTTTAAATCTTCTAAATTACCGTATAAGTCAAATTTGAGAATAAATGAATTTTTAAGGAAAATAAAAATTTTATTGTTTACGACAGTTATTTTTCTAAATTCTAAACCTCTCTTTTTTTTTGTGTTAAGAAATTTTGCAATTTTGTCATCAATATTATAAGAATAAATAATCTTTCCGTTTTTCAAATCAATAGATACCAGATAATTATTTTTTGTTATTAAAAATAGATAGTTCTCCAAGATAATAGGCTTTACTTGTGAAGAAAGGTTTTTCTTATGCAATATTGCTCCACTTTGTAAATCGATTATATAAGTAAATTGATTAGTTGAAATTACAATCTTATTATCGTTATTAATAATTTGATTGCTAAAAAATAAATTACTTGGATTAATATCTAATGATTGATTTAAATTTAAATACCAAATTATTCTCGTAGAATTCATATCAATTGCATATAAAGATCCGTAAGTATTTAAAAAAAATACTAAAATATCATTTGAAGATAAATTATTTATAAATTTATTTTTAATTACTGTTTCTTCTGTAGGTATTAATCTTATAGTATCACCATTATATTTATTAAAAAAATATAAGTTGTTGTTCTGATTAGCTGCGATAAGTTTATCTTTTGATAGTTTTAAATTTGATCTGAAGGGAATTTTATAATTTTTCGCCCATAATAGTTTATTTTTTTTAAAATTAAATGCATATAAGTAACCTATATTATCTGAAACATAAATTACATTACCATCAATTATAAGATTTAATATTTTATCAATTTTTTTATAACTTTTTTTATAAAAATTAAATTTAGAAATAATCTTTTTTTCATTTATCGAATAAATAATAATATTACCTTTTGAGTCTGCCGTTATTAGATTGTTATTTCTGTAGAGTAAAAAATTATTTGAATTATATTTGGTTAATTTTTTGCTTCTAAAAGATATCTTATTCAAATCTCTATATTGAAAGTTTCTGAAATTATTTGTTTGATCAAAATATATATCTTCCCATTCAAGATTATTTATTGGATCTTCAATTCTAAATCTAAAACCTTGCTTTATATTTATCTTTTTATCAAAAGCCTCATTTCTTAAAGATAAGGTTTTAAATTCTTGGTTTTCATCCTTAGGAAAACCAGTTGCATTTTTCTCATTTTTCCAAATGCCCGATTTATTATCAAATGAGCAATTATTAAATAATACAAAAATTACAAATATAGCAAACAGTTTCATTGTAAATATTTATTTAACAAGTAATTCTTCAAAAAGTTTTTTATATTTTGAATCCTTTTCGATAAGACTTTTTATCAATTTGTTTCCTTTATCTGTCTCTGAGTTTTTAATCAGGTATAAAGCTTTTTTAAACTTTATAAGTTCTAACTGATCCTTGTTTTCAATGACTTTCTCAACTATTCCAAAATAATTTAATATTTTTTTTTTATCAGTAATTAAATTTTTTTCCAAAATTGAATTAAGTGCTAAAACTGAATAAAATTTATTTTTACTCAAAATAATTTCTTCAAATATTTGTTTTGATTTTTCAATTTCATTTGAGGCAATATATAATCCAGCTGTTATATATTTTTCAGATATAAGTTTGTTTTTCTTTTCAAAATTAATTTTGAAAATGACTGTGGTAATTAAAGAAATTAATAAAATTAAAATTATTAATAAAATTTTAACTTTATGTTTTTTGTAAAAAAAGATTATTTTATCTTTAAGTTCAATTTTATTTTCTAAATTATTTTCCATTTAAAAAATTAATTTTTGAGGGAAACTTGCTTAGTTTTACATCCCTAGTATATTTTTTTACAGCTTTTTCAATTGTTCTATTAAGCTTAGCATATTTTTTGACAAATTTTGGGTAAAAACCACTAATCCCTAGCATATCATCTGTAACTAGAATCTGACCATCGCAATAAGCTGACGACCCAATTCCAATTGTTGGTATTTTAATCCCTTCAGAGATCAGTTTTGATGCATGAGGTGTGATACATTCTAACACTATAGAAAATGCACCAGCCTCCTCAATTAACCTTGCCTCCTTTAAAAGTTTATTTGCTTGATGTTTTGTCCCGCCTTCAACTTTAAATTTTTTTTTGAATTGCGGAGTATAACCTATATGGCCCATCACTGGTATTTTAGCTCTAACTAATTCACAAATTATATCAAAATTTTTATGATTGCTTTCAATTTTTATTGCATCACATTTTGTTTTACCCAAAATTATTTTCGCATTTTTTTTTGCTATTTTTTTATTGTTATAAGTTCCTTTTGGCATATCTACTACCAAAAGAGATTTTTTTATTCCTTTTTTCACGCTTAAAGTGTGTTGTATTATATTTTCTAAAGAAATTTTGTGAGTGTTTTTGAATGCATATAAAACATTAGCTACTGAGTCACCCACCAAAACAATGTCACAGTATTTATCTAAAATTTCAGCAATATTTTTGGAGTATGCTGTTAAGCATACTATTTTTGATACATTTTTTTTTTTTAAAATTTTTATAATTTTTTTGTTCATATTTCTTTAAACGATTACTCTAATTCAATTGTGCTAGGCGGTTTTGAGCTTATATCATATACTACTCTATTTATGCCTCTTACTTTATTTATGATTTTGTTAGAAATTTTTCCTAAAAAATATTTTGGAAAACTGAAGTAATCTGCTGACATTCCATCTTCTGATGTAACAGCTCTTATTAAACATGTATACTCATATGTTCTTGCGTCTCCCATTACACCTACAGTTTTAATTGGCAAAAGAGCAGCATAAGCTTGCCATATTTTACTGTAAAGATTATTTTGTTTTAATTCTTTCATAAAAATATGGTCTGCTTCCTGCAGAATTTTAATTTTTTCAGATGTTATGTTTCCAATTATCCTTATACCTAATCCTGGTCCAGGAAACGGATGCCTATAACATATACTTTTAGAGAGACCTAAAGAATTTCCAAGTATTCTGACTTCGTCTTTAAAAAATTCTTTTAAGGGTTCAATTAATGTTAAATTCATTTTTTTTGGTAAACCCCCAACATTGTGGTGAGATTTTATTTTGGATGTTTTGCTTCCAGTTGAAGATTTACTTTCAATTATATCTGGATACAGTGTTCCTTGAGCAAGATATTTTACTTTTTTTAATTTCTTAGACTCTTTTTCAAAAATTTTAACAAATAAATTGCCTATTATTTTCCTCTTTCTCTCTGGATCTGAAACATTATTCAATTTTTTTAAAAAAAGTTTTGAGGCGTTAATTAGTTTAACATTAAGTTTATATTTGTTTTTAAAAATTTTATAGTTATATTTAAACTCATTTTTTCTCATCAATCCAGTATCAACCATAATACAAATTAAGTTTTTTTTTATTGCTTTGTTTACTAAAAGCGCCACAACACTGCTATCAACACCACCAGAAAGAGCACAAATTACTCTATTATTTTTAACTTTTGTTTTGATTTCTTGAATTAATCTGATCTTTTGTGAAGCTACATTCCATTTTTTTTTTATTTTGCAGATCGAAAATAAAAAATTTTTGAAGATTATCTTACCGTTATCTGTATGAGTTACTTCTGGATGGAATTGGACCCCATATATTTTTTCTTTTTTATTTTCAATGATTGTTAATCTAGACTCTTTTGTAAACGCTATCGCTTTAAAATTTTTAGGAAGTTTAACAACTGCATCCTCATGACTCATCCAAACTGCCTTTTTTGAATTAAAAAAGTTTTTAGTTAAAGTGGAATAATTTTTTGGAAATATATAAGCTCTTCCAAACTCTCTTCGTTTTTTTGAAGACTTTATTTTTCCACCAAATAATTTTGCAATTAATTGAAGTCCATAACAAATACCTAGGATTGGTATTTTTTTTTTAAAAATTTTTCTAGGTACAGTTTCAAATTTTTTTTTTGTTACTGTTGAGGGCCCTCCTGAGAGAATTATCCCTCTTACATTGTCATAATTAAGAATATTCTTTAATTCTTTTGAAGTAACCACTTCAGAGTAAACACCTAGATCTCTTACTCGCCTAGCAATTAATTTTGTTACCTGTGAGCCGAAATCAATTATTAATACCTTTTCCTTGTTATTTTGAAATTGCATTTATTTTTTTGATAAATTTTCAATTTCAGTTTTTAATTTTTTGCTTTCACTACAAAATTGATTACATAAACTTTTAAGTGTGTCGTTCAGTTCTTTGCTTTTCTTATAATCAGATGACTCCAATTTTAATTTCGCTAAATAATATATCGCCTCTTCATTTTGTGGATTTAACAAAATTACTGTATTTAAGTTTTGTTCTTGTAATTCTTTTTTTTCTAATTTTTTAAATATTTTTGATAAATATAAATAAGACATTTCATTTTTTGGATTATAAACAATATCTTGTTCAAATTTGAATTTTGCTTCATTAAATTTTTTACTTTTATAAAGATTTAATCCTTCTTGATAATATTGATTATTAGCAAATAAATTATTTGTAAAAAAAAATAGAAGAATGAATATTTTTAAAATCTTAGATATCATAATTTGTAATTGATTGATTTTTGAGTCATTTCGACACTGTGCACCATACTTTCATAAAATCCTGCTTTTGTAATTTTAATGAATTTAGCATTTTTAGTAATTTGATTTAAATTTTTAGCTCCAATATATCCCATAGACGAACGTAGGCCACCTTTAAGTTGATATATTATTTTAGATACATTTCCTTTATATTCTACCCTTCCTTCAACACCCTCTGGAACAAATTTTGATTTATCTTTAAAATTTTTTTGAAAATATCTATTTGCAGATCCGGAGGACATTGCTCCAATAGACCCCATTCCTCTATATTGTTTATAAATTTTTCCTTTTACCTTAAATTTTTTTCCCGGACTTTCGTCGGTACCTGCAAAAATTGAACCCATCATTATTGCATCTGCTCCTGCTGCTAAAGCTTTTGCAATATCGCCTGAAAATTTTATTCCACCATCTGAAATAATTTTAATTTTTTTGTTTTTAAGTGCGTTTTTTACATCCATTATTGCGGAAATTTGTGGAACACCTATACCTGCTACCATTCTTGTAGTACATATTGATCCTGGTCCAATACCTACTTTAATTATATCTGCACCAGAATTATATAATTTTTTTGCAGCTTCGCCCGTAGCAATATTTCCAACACATAAAGGAACCTTTTTATTAATCTTTTTTAGCATTGAAAGCGTTCTTAACACTTTTCCGCTATGTCCGTGAGCTGTATCCACAACTAATAAATCGCATCCATTATCAATCAGTGTTTTTGCCCTTTCAATATCCTCTCTATTAGTACCAACTGCAGCGCCTACCTTAAATTTTTTTTTCTTAACATTAAAAACTTCTTTGGCCTGTTCTTTTATATTTAAGTTACGGTGAATTACTCCAATTCCTCCTGATTTAGCCATTGCTATAGCCATTTTCGACTCAGTAACAGTATCCATTGCTGAAGAGAGAAATGGGACTTTTAGTGATATTTTTTTTGTTAAATTTAATGATATATCTGTCTCAGAAGGCAATACATTAGAATATCGTGGAATTAATAATACGTCATCGAAAGTTAAAGACTCTTTTATTGTACCCATATACACTTATAAACAATTTTTAAAATTTATAAAGACTTAAAAATCTTACAATGTAAATAAGTCTCTTTGGACTCACTTCGGCTAGATTGAGGTTTAAAAAAACTAACATCAGTAAATATTGACTTTGCTAATTTTTTAACTTCAAGAAAGTCATCGCCCATAAATAGCTTTGATACAAATACGCCTTTAGGTTTAAGTATTTTTAAAGATAAATTTAATACTTCAGCGCAAAGTTGGTTAGTTCTAATGGAATCAAGAGACTTATTTCCAGTTGTATCAGCAGCCATATCAGAGATGATAACATCTAAATTTCCCTGAAAAAAACTAAAGATTTCGTCTTTGGTATTTTTATCAAATATATCACATTTTAAGATTTTTACATTTTTAATTGGTTTCATTGGTTTTATATCTATGGATAAAATTTTTCCTTTTTCTATTATTTTGCTAGCAACTTGTGACCAACCTCCTGGAGCAGCTCCTAGATCTAATAAATTTGTATTTTTTTTTACAAATTTAAATTTTTCATTAAGCTCAATTAATTTGAATGAGGCTCTTGACCTATAACCAAGTGTTTTTGATTTCTTAAAAAAAAGATCTCTATGTTGCTTAATTCTCCAAGAATTACTTTTTTTAACTCGTTTAGATTTTTTCATTACAAAATATCTTCATGATCTTCATCAGATATTTTTGGCATATGTTTTTTTTGCTGATTCTTAAAGATTAAAATACTTATCGGTATTGATAGTAAATAGATAAGGCTAAAAATTAATAAGGTTTCAAAAGTGTAAAACAATAACGAAATAAAAATTACTCCCACGGCCAATAATAAAAAAATTGTTGTTTTAGATGAAATAGTAATTTTCTTTAAGGAAGGTGTTGGAATTTTGCTAACCATCAATAGAGCTATGAAAATAGTAAGAAAAGGAGTAAAATCTCTTACTTTCAAATTAAAATTTAGATCTGTTAATTCATAAATTATTGGCATCAAAATTAATAGCCCGCCTGCTGGTGATGGTATTCCTTCAAAAAAATTATTTTTCCACTCTTGTTGGTTATCGTTCTTTGTTAAATTAAATCTTGCTAATCTTAAAACGCAGCAAACAGAATAAATTAAAGTAATTGCCCATCCTAACTTTCCATAAGAATTTAGCTCCCAAAAGTATAAAATAAAAACAGGAGCAATTCCGAAACTAACAAAATCAGTTAATGAGTCTAATTCTTTTCCAAACTCAGAAGTGCCTTTAATTAGTCGTGCAATTCTTCCATCCAAGGCATCTAAAATTGCTGCAAATAAAATCAAAGTTACTGCAAGGCTAAAATTGCCATCAATAGAAAACTTAATTGAACTTATTCCTAGACAAACTCCACCAAGAGTTAGAATATTAGGTAAAAGATATCTAGTTTTTTTTGAAGTTACTAATTTAAATTTTTTATTTTGTTCCATTAATCTGAGGCTAATAAGCTTTCACCTGCAACAACATTTTGTCCTAGTTTAGCTAAAACTTTTTTGTTTTTAAAATATATATCAACTCTACTTCCAAATCTTATCATTCCAATTCTATCACCTTGTTTTAATTCTTGTCCTTGCTCAACTTCACAAACAATTCTTCTTGCGATCAACCCAGCTATTTGAACAATTATAATTTCTTCATTATTTTTTAAAGTTTTAATTTTAAAATAATTTCTTTCATTTTCTTCACTTGCTTTATCTAGAGATGCATTTAAAAATTTTCCTGGTTTATAATAAATTTCTTCAACATTGCCTGCTGTAGGAACTCTGTTTACATGGCAATTAAAAATATTCATAAAAACACTTACTCTAGTATATGTTGTATTTTCTAACCTTAGCTCTTCAGGACCTGACCTCTCCGAGATATTTGTGATTAACCCGTCCGCTGGGCTTACTAGATATGAATCGTCATTTATCGAAATTCGCTCTGGATCACGAAAAAAATAGTACACCCAAATTGTAATTAATATAAAAATCAAACCAAAAATCTTTGAAAAAAACAAAACTATGAATGTAGCTAGAATTGAAATAGCTAAGAATTTATAGCCTTCTTTATGTATCTTTGGAAAAATTGTATTAAACATAATTTTAAGTTTGCTAAATTTTTCTTAATATGTATAAAAATCTCAGTTTATCAATCAATATTTTATGGCAAAAATTAAAGTTAAAAATCCAGTAGTTGAGCTAGATGGCGACGAAATGACAAGAATTATATGGTCATTTATTAAAGATAAGCTAATAAAACCCTATCTTGAAGTAGATCTCAAATATTACGATTTAGGGATTGAAAGTAGAGATAAAACTGATGATCAGATTACAATAGATGCGGCTAAGGCAATTAAACAATATGGTGTTGGGGTAAAATGCGCAACTATCACTCCAGATGAGGCACGTGTAAAAGAATTTAAACTAAAGAAAATGTGGAGATCACCTAATGGAACTATAAGAAATATTTTAGGTGGGACAGTTTTTAGAGAACCAATTATTTGTAAAAATGTTCCAAAATTAGTTCCGGGTTGGACTCAGCCAATTGTAATTGGACGACATGCTTTTGGTGATCAATATAGAGCTACTGATTTTTTAGTTCCAGGTGAAGGTAATCTTGAAGTCAAATGGATTTCAAAAGACGGAAAGAGTAAAAAAGAATTTAAAGTGTTTGATTTTCCAAGCTCAGGAACAGCTCTAACGATGTATAATTTAGATGATTCAATTAAAAACTTTGCAAGAGCATGTATGAACTACGGTTTAGGTAGAAAATGGCCAGTTTATCTGTCAACTAAGAATACAATTCTTAAGGCATACGATGGAAGGTTTAAGGATCTGTTTCAAGAAGTATTTGATAAAGAATTTTATGAAAAATTTAAAAAAGCAAATATCTCTTATGAGCATAGATTAATTGATGATATGGTTGCCTGTGCTATGAAATGGAATGGTGGATATATTTGGGCGTGTAAAAATTATGATGGTGACGTTCAATCAGATACTGTAGCGCAGGGATTTGGATCTTTAGGACTTATGACTAGTGTACTAATGACACCAGATGGTAAAACTGTAGAGTCTGAAGCTGCGCATGGAACAGTTACAAGGCATTATAGAATGCACCAACAAGGAAAAGAAACTTCTACAAATCCTATTGCTTCAATATTTGCATGGACAAGGGGTTTAGCTCACAGAGGAAAACTCGACGGAAATGAAGAACTAATTAAATTTTCAGCTAATATTGAAGAAGTATGTATAAAAACTGTTGAGAGCGGATCAATGACAAAGGATTTAGCAATCTTAATTGATAAATCAACTAAGTACCTAACAACAAATCAATTCTTAGAAGCAATTAATGGAAATTTAAAGAAAAAACTTAACTAATTTTTTTAGAAATTTCTTTAAAAGCTTCTTTAATTTTATCTTTATCTACGCCCCCTGCTTGAGCAAAATCTTTTCTACCTCCGCCTCCTTTGCCTCCAAGAATAACAGAAGCAGCTTTTACCAAATCAATAGCATCATATTTTGAAGTTAAATCTTTAGTAATTCCTACCGCTAAACCGACCTTATCTTCAAATATGGAAATACCTACTATAATACCTGACTTTATATCTTTTTTTCCTTCGTCTATAATGCTTCTTAATTCTTTAGAAGGAAAATCTTTCAAAATTTGTTCTCGAATTATTACATCTCCAATTTTTTTGTCCTGTATTATATTTTTGCTTTTATCTTTCTTAATACTCTCAACTTTTACTTTGTTAAGCTGTTTATTTAAATTTTTTAAGTTTTCGGTTAAATTTAAATTATCTTTATAATCTGGGTTTATTTTTAGTTTACGTAATTCTTTTTTTATTAGTGTAATCTCATCTTTTAAATTTAACTCTTTTAGGGATTTATCTTGTTTTTGCGTTTTTTCATAAACTTCTAATTGTTTATCTCTTAAAGCCTCAACTCTCCTGACTCCTGAAGCGATCGAAGACTGACTTATAACTTTAAATCTACCAACCTCTTTTGTATTTTTAACGTGAGTACCTCCACATAATTCAGTTGAGAAAAAACCGTTATTTTCCTTTCCCATAAAAACCACTCTCACTTCTTCTCCATATTTTTCACCAAATAATGCTAATGCACCCATGCTTATTGCTTCTTTTGGAGTCATTATTCTTGTCTTCACATCGGAAGAGCCAACTACAATTTCGTTTACAATTTTATTTATTTTTTTCATTTCATCTTTTTCAATGGGCTTATTATGACTAAAATCAAATCTTAGCCTCTCAGGTGAAACTAAAGAACCTTTTTGAGTGACATGTTTTCCTAAAGTTCTTCTTAAAGACTCATGTAATAAATGAGTTGCTGAATGATAAGCTTTAGAGTTATTTCTTTTTAAAACATCTATTTCTAAATTAACGTTTTGCATAATTGAAATTGAACCTTTTTCAATTTTTCCATAATGAACAAATAAATCTCCCATTTTTTTCTGAGTATTATTAATCTTTATTTTACAATTTGAATTAAAAATATAACCCTGGTCACCAACTTGACCTCCTGACTCTCCGTAAAAAGGGGTTTGATTTGTTATAACTTCTACCTCATCTCCAGTGCTAGCTGAGTCTACAAACTTACCGTCTTTTGAAATTTTGATAACAACACCTTCTGCTTTATCAAATTCATAACCTAAAAATTCAGTTGGATTTATTTCTTCTCTTATTTTAAACCACCTTTCTTCAACAGACCTGTCTCCGGACCCTTTCCAATTAGCTCGTGCAAGAGCTTTACTTTTTTCCATCTCCTTTTCAAATCCAACATTATCTACTTTAATTCCCTTCCCTTTTAATATGTCGGCGGTAAGATCTAAAGGAAAACCATAAGTGTCATATAATTTAAATGCTGTTGATCCTGGAAAGGTTTTATTTGAAACTTTAGTCAAATTTTCATCAAGTATTTTTATTCCTCGTTCTAAAAGAGAAGAAAATTTTTCTTCCTCATTTTTTAAAGTCTCAATTATTAATTCTTTACCAGTAGTTAATTCAGGATAACTACTTTTCATTTCATTTAATAAAATATCAAATAACTTAAAAAAAACAGGATCTTTGCTTCCTAAGGAATGAGCATGTCTCATTCCACGTCTCATGATTCTTCTTAAAACATATCCTCTTCCTTCATTAGAAGGTAATATTCCTTCAGCGATTAAAAAACTGCTAGCCCTTAAATGATCTGCAATAACTCTGTGACTCGCAATAGTTGACTCATTTATAGGCGAATTTAATAAATCAGAAGATGCACTCATAATTTTTTTAAAGTGATCGATCTTATAATTATCATGGGTCCCTTGAAGAACAGCTGTCATTCGTTCAAGGCCCATTCCAGTATCAACTGATGGTTTTGGTAAATTTATCCTTTTATCTTTTGAAATTTGCTCGTACTGCATAAATACTAAATTCCATACCTCAATAAATCTATCTCCATCTTCTTCTGGACTTCCTGGAGGTCCTCCTTTTAATTTTTCGCCATGATCGTAGAAAATTTCTGAGCAAGGACCACATGGACCAGTGTCTCCCATTGACCAAAAGTTATCTGAAGTTGCTATTTTTATTATTTTGTCTTCACTTAACCCTGCTATTTTTTTCCAAAGTTTAAATGACTCTTCATCTTCATGGTAAACTGTCACAGAAAGTTTTTCTTTAGGCAATTGAAAATCTTTTGTTAATAAATTCCAAGCATGAATAATTGCCTGCTCTTTAAAGTAATCTCCAAAGGAAAAATTTCCAAGCATTTCAAAAAAAGTATGGTGTCTCGGTGTGTATCCTACGTTTTCTAAATCATTATGTTTACCGCCAGCTCTTACACATTTTTGAGATGTTGTGGCTGTTTTATAATCTCTTTTTTCTAAACCTGTGAAAACATTTTTAAATTGAACCATGCCTGAGTTAGTGAACATCAGAGTAGGATCATTGTTTGGAACTAAGTTACTAGAGTCTACAATCTTATGATTGTTTTTTTTAAAGAAATCTAAGAATTTTTTCCTAACATCTATAAGTAAAATTTGACCCATATTTAATTAAATACAGATATTTTAGAACTTGTCTATAAAGAGATTAGTTTGAAGCTTTTTTATCGTTGTCTACTACTACGCAAATTTCAGATTTTGTTAAAAATCTTTGCCCTGTTCCATTATCTAAGGAAAACATGCCTCCAATTCCCTTAACAGCATCAATAGTTAAATCTGTATGTTTCCATTTTTCATATTGATCCTCATTCATATAGAAAGGGGTTCCATCTACTTCTCCCAGTTTAACGTCACTATTACCTACTTGATATTCTTTTGCTGGAAAGCACATAGGTGCGCTGCCATCGCAGCATCCACCCGATTGGTGAAACAAAAGATCATCTCCATGAACTTCTTTGATTTCACTTAATAATTTTTTTGCTGATAATGTAAATGATACTTTCATTTCTATATTTCGGCCCATGATTTAGAATCATGGGCCATTATATATTATTGGTTAAAAGAAGCCTAATTTTTTCTCACTATAAGACACATGTAAATTTTTTACTTGTCTATAATGATTTAACATCATTTTGTGAGTTTCTCTTCCGATACCAGATTGTTTGTATCCACCAAATGCAGCGTGAGCTGGATATGCGTGGTAGCAGTTTGTCCAAACTCTACCCGCTTCAATACCTCTACCCATTCTGTACGCAATGTTTCCATCTCTAGTCCAAACACCTGCTCCTAATCCGTAAAGAGTATCGTTAGCTATCTCTAATGCTTCTTTCTCATCTTTAAATGTTGTAACTGATACAACTGGTCCAAAGATCTCTTCTTGGAATATTCGCATGTTGTTTTTTCCTTCGAAAATTGTTGGTTGGATATAGTTTCCTTTTTCAAGACCACTATTTATTTTTGCAGCACTTCCACCACAAAGAACTTTGGCACCTTCTTTTTTACCTAAGTCTAAGTAAGACTTAATTTTTTCCATTTGTTCTAGTGAAGCTTGAGCTCCAATCATAGTTTCCATTTTCAAAGGATTGTCTTGTTTTACAGCTTTAGTTCTTGCAATCGCCTTCTCCATGAATTTATCATAGATAGATTTTTGAATTAAAGCTCTGCTCGGACAAGTACAAACTTCTCCTTGGTTAAGCGTAAACATAGCAAAACCTTCTAAACATTTATCAAAGAAGTCGTCATCTTTAGCCATTACATCTTCAAAGAAAATGTTTGGCGATTTACCACCTAATTCTAAAGTGATTGGAATTAAGTTTTGAGATGCATACTGCATTATTAAACGTCCAGTCGTAGTTTCACCAGTAAATGCGATCTTCTTAATTCTTTTAGAAGATGCAAGTGGTTTACCTGCTTCAAGACCATATCCGCTCACAACATTAACAACACCTGCTGGTAATAGATCTCCAATAAGTTCCATTAAAAGCATTATCGATGCTGGTGTTTGTTCAGCTGGTTTTAAAACTACACAGTTTCCTGCTGCCAGTGCTGGTGCTAGTTTCCATGTAGCCATTAATAAAGGGAAGTTCCATGGTATAATCTGACCAACTACACCTAATGGCTCAGGTATATGGTAAGAATATTCACTGTTACTGATTTCAGCAACTGAACCTTCCTCTGCTCTTATTACTCCTGCAAAATATCTCCAATGATCAATTACCAAAGGTAAATCTGCAGCCATACATTCTCTAATTGGCTTACCATTGTCTAAACATTCTGCTGTCGCTAAAACGTTCAAATTTTTCTCTATAACATCAGCAATCTTTAAGAGAATGTTCGATCTCTCTGTGATTGATGTTTTTCCCCATGTAGGAAAAGCTGCGTGAGCTGCGTCTAGAGCGAAATCAACGTCTTTCTCGTTCGATCGTGGCACCTTACAGATAACTTCATTAGTGATAGGAGTAGTATTATCAAAATACTTTCCAGATTTAGGTTCTACAAATTTTCCGTTAATGTAGTTTCCATATTTAGCTTTAAATGGAAATTTAACCTTCAAATGAGAGGTATCTAAAGATGAAGACACTTTCGAGTTTGATGCTTGTTGTGTACTCATTTTTCCCCCTTTTGTTCTAATTATTAATTAAAACCAATATGGGCTTGTTTGTACATATGTTTTTTTGACCAGAATTTTTTAAATACTAAATATAGACTTAATCAATCTTAAGTTGAGATTTAATAAAGAACGGGAGGTTTAATTAAACCTCCCGTTGAAATGATGGCAGAAAAATTATTCTTCCTCTTTTTTATCGCTAGTTTTTTCGTTTGCAGAAGGATTGCCTTCAAGCTCTTTGCTAATCGCTGAAGCTTCATCCCTAATTATTTTTTCTATTTCTGCTGCAACGTTTGGATTTTTTTGTAGGTAGATTTTTGCATTTTCTCTTCCTTGACCTATTTTTTCACCCTTATAGGCATACCAAGCACCCGATTTTTCAACAACACCTGCTTTAGTACCAAGATCAATCAACTCACCTAATTTACTTATTCCTTTTCCGTACATTAAGTCAAATTCAACAACTTTAAATGGGGGAGCAACTTTATTCTTAATTACTTTTACTCTTGTTGAATTTCCTATAATTTGATCTTTTTCTTTAATAGCGCCAATTCTTCTAATATCCATTCTTACTGACGAATAAAATTTTAGAGCGTTACCTCCAGAAGTAGTCTCTGGATTACCAAACATTACACCAATCTTCATTCTAATTTGATTTATAAATATTACCATAGTGTTTGATTTAGAAACCGAACCAGTAATTTTTCTTAAAGCTTGGCTCATTAGTCTTGATTGTAAGCCAACGTGGTGATCTCCCATTTCACCTTCTAATTCAGCTTTTGGTGTCAATGCTGCTACTGAGTCGACAACTAGTACAGAAACTGATCCAGATTTTATTAATGTATCAGTTATCTCTAAAGCTTGCTCACCTGTATCTGGTTGAGAAATTAGTAACTCTTCAGTTTTAACACCTAATTTTTTAGCATAAACTGGGTCCATTGCATGTTCTGCATCGACAAAAGCACAAATTCCACCAGCTTTCTGAGCTTCAGCAACCACTTGTAGTGCTAAGGTTGTTTTTCCTGATGACTCAGGACCATAAATTTCAATAATTCTACCTTTAGGTAAACCTCCTATCCCTAAAGCTAAATCCAAACTTAATGAGCCAGTTGAGATAGCTTCAACATCCAATGCTTGTTGTTGACCAAGTCTCATGACTGAGCCTTTTCCAAAGTTTTGATCAATTTGGCTAATTGCTGCCTCTAAAGACTTATTTTTTTCTTTTAATTCTTGTTGTTTTTTGTTGTCTGTTTTAACGACTTTTAAGTTATTTTTTGTCATTTTTTTCCTTTTTTTGTTGTTCGAATCATTATATTAAATGTACACATTTTGTTCTTTTTATCAAGAAGTTTAAATAAACCAGGTAAATTATGGTTAATTCAATAGCTTTGAGGATAAAATACCTATTTGCTTAGCTAGCTCAAATTGCGAAATAATAAAATCTCTTTCAGCTTTAGCAAAGGCAATTCTAGACTCAAGCAAAAGGCCTCTTGATTGAATTACCTCTAACGTTGTTCTAGTATTTCCTGAGTCGTATTCCAGTGAAATACCCTCATTCGCAATTTCTGCAGCTTTTAGTTGAGATATAGTTGCATCACGAACACTTTTTGAAGACTGAAACTTAGACCAGTATACTGATGTTTCGGTAATTGTTTTGTCTTTGGTGTCTTGTAAAATAAATTTAGCCCTTTGTTTATCTAAAGATGATTTTTTAATTTTGGAAATATTTTCCCCTCCTTTTATAATTGGCCAAGTAATAGTTGCTTTTACGGTCTCATCGTCTTTTTCATCAATGGTCGAACTAAAATCTTTATTTTGAGACTTTGAAACTTTTATTGATGCAGATGGTGATAACCTTGCTTTTTCAATTTCAAGTTGTTTTATATTAATTTCATATTCTGCTTGGGCGATTAAAAGATCAACATTATTCATTTTTGATATCTCAAGAGATGCATTAAGAGAGCTCGGTAATTCTAAAACAATTTTACTTACTAAATTTTGGGCTTTTGGTGCTTTTTCTCTTGTTATTCTCTCGAAATTTCTTTTTGAGGAAAAAAGTTCAGTTTCCGCTTTGATCAATTCTGCTTTGGCACCTGCAAGAGATGACTCTGACTGAGCCAGATCTGTCAGAGTTATTTCACCTTTCTGCAATCTAGCATTATCTGACTCAACTTGTCTTTCAAATAAATTGACGTTTAGTTTATTAAATTCTTCATTTCTGTATTTAAAAATTAAATCAGAGAAAGCTGAAGCTGTATCTAAAATCGTTTGTTGTTCAACTTTTTTTAGCTCTAAATTTGCTTTACGAGTTTCTATCTTGGTTTTTTTAAATGTATTGTAACCTTTAAAACCAGAAAATATTTTTTGTTCTAAAGAAATCGTTTTATTTTCAGAGTCTGTGTTAGTATCACTCAGACTAGTTCCACTTTGATCAGTTCGACTGGTTGAAGTTGTGCTAGTTTGATCTCCAGATATGGTTATATTAGGTAAAAACTCACTTCTTGCAATATTCTTTTTTTGCTTAGATGATTGAAAATTTTTTCTCTCAGCATTTAATTTCAAATTATTTTCAATCGCTTTATCTACATAAAACTTCAAATTTTCCTTAGCATTAAGGTTAGTAAAAAAAAGTATAAAAAATAAAATTGCAACTTTTTTCATTTAAATAAATTTTATCGATTTTAACCTGTGTTTATTATCAATTTTAATTATAATATCTGAGTCTTTATCAAAATTCTTTAACATGTGTTTAGTAAGTCTCTCATAAAACATGACAAAATTTTTAATTTGATTTTTATCCATTATTTTTTTCCCTTTTGATACGACTTTCAATTTTTTCTCTTGAAGCAATCTCCATTTTAGAACATACTTAAAATTTGGTACTTTTAAAAAAATAAAATTATCAATAAATTTAAATATTTTTTTATAATCATTTTTAAGTTCATTATTTACTCGGTTTCTCCAAATTCTTTTTTTATCATTTTCTTTTTCTAAGGTATTTATTGGAACTAATAAATCTTTATTTTTTTGGGGTTTTGCTCCCACGCACCAGCCTTCAAAAATAACGATATCTGGTTTTTTTTCAATTTTTTGCCACTTTTTCTTAGGAAATCTATCATCTATAGATTTGTCAAATTTAGGAATAAAAAAAGTTTTATTAATTTTTGACCTCTTAAGAGTTTTTAAACAACTTAAAAGCAATTTAGTATCATGAGTTCCAGGCACTCCTCTAGTTTGGAAAAGTGGGCTTACTCTTTTAGAAATTATTTTTCTCTCTTTTAAGGTTTTGTAAAAATCATCTATTGAAAATATTACTGTTTCTAAATTAAAACCTTCCTTTAATATAATTTTAATTATATTGGAAATTGTCGATTTCCCTGATCCTTGTCCTCCTGTAAGACCTATAACTTTTACTCTTTTACTCTTTAAGTATTCCTCATAAATCATTTTACTAATTGGTAAATAAAACTTTTTTAATTGACCTAATTTATCTCTAAATGGTTCAGACATTATTTCTTGTGATTTAAGAAATTTTAAATATTTTTTTTTGATTTTCTGATAATTCAAATTGCTAAATTGCATATCGTTTATTCTAAATTAGCTAGAGGCATTTTTTATAGCATCTTCTAAATAGTCAAGCCTATCTTGACCCCAAAATATTTCATTTTTAAAAACATAAGTTGGTGCCCCAAATACATTTTGATCAATAGCATCTTTTGAATTTTTTTTATACTTATCATTAATTTCATCAGATAATGCCGAATTTTTGATTTCTTCAAATTTTAAATTTAATTTTTCACAAATTTCTTCGAGAACTTTAATATCAGAAATATCTTTTTCAAGAGACCAAAGATACTCCAAACAAGTACTACTAAAGTTAAGTTTATCTCCTTGATTACATGCTGCTATAACAAATTTCGCTGGCAAATGTGGGTCTGATGGAGGAAAAAATTTCGGCTGTCTGTTTATTGGAACATTAAATTTTTTAGCAATTCTATCTATTTCTATCAGTCTATACTTTTGTCTTGAAGGATGCCTTTTTGGTACTGGCAAACCGCCAGTATTCGAAAAAACTGTGCCTACTAAATCAAAGGGTTTCTCGTCCACTTGTAGGTTATATTTTTTTATTAGAGATGAAAATCTCTCGACTGCCAAATATGAGAAAGGTGATGCTATACTGAAATAATAGTCTACTTTCATAATTTTACTAAATTTAATTAATTCGAATTACCTTACGCATGTTTCTCTATATCCACAAGGCTTCAAAATCTCATAGAAATGTTCACCTTTTGATTCCTTTTTGATTCTATTAGAGTCTCTTATTTCAACTTATTAGCGTGTTATTTCTTTTACTTTGGAGAGGTTTTGATGACAATTTATTAGATCCTTTTCTGACTCTCTTTGAGAAATAATAAAAATTAATAAATTAAAAATTACGATTAGTATTATTAAAAAAATTGATAATTTTACTAATGTTGAGCTGAAATAAGCTAATAAAATTATAATAAAGGTTGACCTTAAAAAAACATGATATTTAAAAACTGCAATTATAGAAAAAGAGTGAATAAGAAGTTTAAATAATGACATTTGTGATGGTCCAAAATATCTTAAACCCCTCACAGAATTTACTTCATTGAAAGATTTTAAATTTTTTTTAACTGTACCAGAAAAACTGCTCCACAGACTTGCTTTTGAATGTAGTTTTTCTACATCACTTCTTGTTAATATACAGTAATTTCCAAAATTAATATTTTGTCCAGTGAATATGAGGGTAATGAGTTTATGCAATTGATATAAGAATTGAAAAAAAGGACCTTCAGACCTTTTTATTCTTTTTGCTACAACAGATAAATTCGGATTTTCTTTTATCTTTTCAACTAAACTTTTAATTTCCTCTGGTCTATCTTCTCCATCGCCATCCATTAAAATTAAATTATCAAATTTTTTATTTTGAAAAATATATCTTATACCAAATGCATTACACCTAGCATGCCCTCTATTCTCACTCATATTTAGAAGTTCTACTGACTCAAAATTACTTGGTTTATTTAATTTTGGAGGTTGAATAGTTGAGGCATCATTTACGATCAAACACTCAAAACTTATTTCATTAAAGTATTTAATATTTCCATTAATCTCTATAAGAAGTTTTTTTAATGACTCCCAATCATTGTACACAGGAATTAAAATAATTATTTTTTTCATCTTTTTCCTATCATGCAATAACCAACTGGTTTTATTGTACCAAAAACACCTGGGCATATTTTTTTAAGAATTTTTGGATTCCCTGTATAAATAACTCCTTCGTCTTCTGATATATTTGCGGCTTTATTTTTTAAATCGTTGACCCAAATCGGCCTTGAATATAAATGATAAGATAAGTTACCTGCATACCATTCATCGCCTATAACAATTTTTATTTCATTGGAAAAATTATCATCCCATTTATTTTGAACCAGTCTGGCAATTTCTTTACCTGGGTAATCTGTTCTTTTTGTTTTATCTGCTAGAGAAACAACTGAGTATAATACAGGTGACAAAATAAAAAAAAATAAGAATATATAATAAAATCTTTTTATTTTTTTTAAATCGATAAAATTTTTAAAAATAAATAAAAATAAAGTTCCAAAAAATAAATAAAAAGGTGTCATCCACATAGTTCTAATTTTTGCACCTGCAAATAGTGAGGTTGCAAGTATTAATAATATTGGAATAAAGTTAATAGAAAGTAGAAAAATTACTTTCTTATTTTTTGTGTTTATCTTAATTTTAATTTTTTTTAAAATTGTGAAAATCATCAAAAAAAACGGTATAAGTATAATTGCTTGTTTTATAAAAAGTTCTATTGGATTTTTAAAATGGTTAATCATATTAAATTCCGATAAGCCGGATCTATTCAAGCCATAAAAAATTGTTGCAAAATTATTTTCAAACAGCCATAGAAAATGAGGAATTAGTAAAATTAGAGAAATTAAGATTGATAATAAATACCCCTTTAAACACTTTTGATAATTTTTAAAATTAAAAATAAAAAAAATAAATAATGCTATTAAAATATAAATAAATAAATATTTTGACAAAAAACCTAAAGAAGAAAAAACACCAAATAATATCCAATCTATATTTTTGTTTAAATTTAAACCTCTCCAAAAAAAATATACTGATAGCGCCCAAAAAGGAAGTTGACTCACATTTACGTTAAATTCTGGGGTTGTAAAATTATAAAAATAAATCCCCACAAGTAATAAAATTGATAATAATGAATATATTTTGTCCTCTAATATCTCGTTAGAAAATTTCCATACAAAGAAAAAAGTTATTAAAACAAAAATTTGGCTTAATAAATAGTACGCCCAATCATTATTACCGAATATATTAAAAAAAAATTCTACAGCAAAAGCACTTAACGGTGGGTGTTTATTAAAACCCCAGTCTAAATTGCTACCCCAAGCTAATGCCTCAATAGTATCTAAAGGTAAATTTGTATTTGAAAGAGAAGGCACTAATGTCCACAGCAACAAATGTGAAAAAAGAAATAAATATAATATTTTGTTAATATTTTTTTTTATATTCATTATAATACGAAATTATTACAATTTATAAGCTATTGACACGACTAAAATCAAACATATACTCGCCAAAATCTTGAAATGGTAAAGAAAACCACTACTAAAAAAAAATATATTCCAAGCCTTAAGGAAAAATACATGTGCGCAAAACACAAAAAATTTTTTACAGAAGAATTATTGAATTGGAAAAAAGACATTATTAAAGCAAATAATTTAGGTAATATATTAAATTCCTCTGATGACAATGTATCTTCTGCTGATATTGTTGATCAAGCCTCTTCATACACTGATAAATCAGTTGAGATGAAAGCCTTAAATAGAAGTAGAAAGTTGATCTCTAAGATCAACTCTGCCTTACAAAGATTAAAAGATGGTACATATGGTTTTTGTGAGGAAACTGGCGAACCAATAGGTTTAAAAAGACTTATGGCAAGACCTGTTGCTACACTTTCAATAGAAGCCCAGGAAAGACATGAAAGAGATGAAAAAATATTTATTGATGATTAAACTTTAGGTATTTGGTCTCCTTTATTTAAAAGATCATATCCTTTCTGCACTGCTTCCCTTTTAGACATTTCCTCATACCATTTCGTTAGGTGTTTGAATTTTTTTAAACCTATATCATGCCACTCATGTCTTGCTATCCAAGGAAATGTTGCAATATCAGCTATAGTGTAATCTTTTCCAGCTAAAAATTTAGAGTGAGACAACCTTTCATCAAGTTCTTTATAAATTCTCTTTGAAATCTTAAAATATCTTTTTTCACCAAATTCACTTTTACCAGGATTGTAATGATGAAATTGATGATGTTGGCCCAACATAGGTCCCACATATGCCATTTGACCCATCAACCATTGATTTATTACTGTACGCTGATCTTTGTCATAAAACTTCCCGCTTTTTTCTGCTAAATAAATTAATATTGCACCAGACTCAAATAAACTAGTTTTATTTTCGTGATCGATAATTACGGGAGTTTTACTAAAAGGGCTTATTTTTTTAAACTCTGGTTTAAATTGATCATCTTTATAAATATTTATCTTCGTAACTTTATAATCAAACTTAATCTCTTCTAGCATTATAGAAATTTTCTTACCGTTAGGAGTATCTGCGGTAAGCAACTCTATCATTTTTTTCCAAGCCTGCTTTGGATTATCTTAGATGATGTTGTAAACTCAAATCTATATTTTTCATTAGGTCGAGCACGTTTAAAACACTCTACTGCAGCAAGAGCAACTTCGTGAAATCCCGATAAAATTAGCTTAAGTTTTCCTGGATAGCTACAAATATCGCCTGCAGCAAAAATTCCCTTTTTATTTGTTTCAAAGTTTTTAGAATTTACTTCTATAGTTTTTTTGTTCATATTTAATCCCCATTCAGCGATAGGTCCTAGCTTCATTATTAATCCAAAAAAACTTAAAACGACATCTGTTTTAATTTGTTCAATTTTTCCACTGTCAAATTTTATAGTTATAGTATCAATTTTATCTTTTCCCTCAATAGACTCTAATTGACATGGAGTTTTTATAAAAATTTTTCCTTCTTTTTCTAGTTTCTTTATTTCTGATAATGTGTGTGGGGCTCCTCTAAATTCATCTCTTCGATGAATTAAATTTATTTTTGAAAACTTAGATAATTCCAATGCCCAATCCAAAGCTGAGTCGCCACCTCCGAATATTGAAATATTCTTATTTTTAAGTTGTTCCTTATCTTTTACAGCATAAAATAAAAATTTATCTTCAAACTTTTCTGCTTCTTTGACTGCAAGCTTTCTTGGCTCAAATGATCCGACACCTCCAGCAACAATAATATTTGGAGCTAAAAATTCATTATCATTATTTGTTTTAACAATCCAGTTTTCTTCATCTTGCTTTACTTCCTCAACTCTTTCGTTTAAAAAAAATTCTGTCTTAAAAGGTTTAATTTGCTTTAATAATTTATTTGTTAATTCTTCGCCTGTACACTCTGGCACAGCTGGAATATCATAGATTGGTTTATCTGGGTAAAGTTCTATACATTGTCCACCAGCTTTATCTAAATTATCAATAACAATTGATTTTAGTCCCTTGATGCCTAATTGATGAACAGCGAATAACCCGACGGGTCCTGCTCCTATTATAATTGTATCAGTTTTTTTCATTAAGATTGTTTTGATGGAGTGGTTACGATTAATCCATCTAATTCTTCAGAAACAATTAGCTGACAACTTAATCTACTATTTTTTTTTGGCTCGTAAGCCATGTCTATCATGTCTACCTCGGCTTCTTCTGCTTTTGGAATTTTATTTAACCATTTTTCCTCGACATAAACATGGCAAGTTGCGCAAGCCATTGATCCACCGCAATCTGCATCAATACCTGGTATATCGTTTTGGATAGCTCCCTCCATCACTGAAAGTCCATTTTCAACTTCAATTGTTTTTGAATTTCCTTGATTATCATTATAAATAATTTTAGGCATTATAAGCTA
This sequence comes from uncultured Pelagibacteraceae bacterium, assembly GCA_902619495.1. GTDB lineage: Bacteria > Pseudomonadota > Alphaproteobacteria > Pelagibacterales > Pelagibacteraceae > Pelagilacustribacter. Next base: position 50,519 of record CACNEM010000001.1, on the reverse strand, counting down.
AATAAATCGAAATAATTACTACCCAAAAAAAAGCATAATAAAGAATATAACCTTTTACAGTAAAAGGCATTTTTTTTATTTTGCGTTTTCCCTTTCCTTTATATGGTTTTGAAATTTCCATAACTTCAATATAAGTATCTAAAGAAAAAGGGCAAGTACACAAAATGCACCTGCCCTTTTTTTTAATTTAATTATCTATTATCTAGATGATAATCTTGTGTTCTGCATTGCTGCTGCCCAGATAACTAGACCAAAAGCGATCTTGTTAACAAAGTCAGCTAAATTATAAATTATGTTTAAAGCATTTGCATCAACACCACCAGTTAGGTAACCGAAAATATATCCTAAAGGATAAATCGCCCAACCAATAGTTACGATTATTCTCATAGCACTGAAAGCAGTAGACATAGCTTTGTTACCAGCTTTTGCTGCCATTGTTCCAGCTTCACCTGAGAATATTTCAAACAAGATGTAAATCCATCCAGCCATTCCAATTACGAAACCTACAAATGGTTGAATATAACCAGCTTCACCTAAGTATCCACCGATTAACATTATTAACGAACCAATTAATAGCTTCCAGAATATAGAAGTTGGCACCTTTCTTACAGCTGCCAAAATTAGATAGAATTCGATCATTTGAAGTGGCACTGTAATCAACCAGTCAATATATCTATATACTGTTGGTGTATCACCTGTAGTCACCCAAACTTCTCTCATATACATATAGTGAACAAATGCAACACCAGTTACAAGTCCAGCTACTGTTAAAGATGTTCTCCATGATGCAGCTACTGTTCCTCTTTCTGAAAAGAAAAAAACAGTTGTTGCGATCATTCCCATAGATACAAGCCAAAATGATATTCCTACGAAATCATTAGTCTGTAACATGGCAGTCGCTGCGTTAGCTGAGCTAGTTATACCTAAAAAGGCAACAGCTGCTAATGCAAGAAGACCTAATTTTCTCATGAAAACCTCCCTCGTTTGTTTAGTTTTCGTTTAGTTTATATATAAACTACTCGGACAAATGGAAATTTCACCCACTACCGAATAACTTGTCGGGAACCATAGTAAAAAAAAAAGTTACAGTGAAGTGTTTTTTTCATTAAAAAACCGCATATTTATTGGTTTTTTTATTTTTTTTTGGGGATATTTATGAAATAATCCTAAAAATTAAAGAATCCTGGGGGTTTAAATTGACTCAAAAATATAATGAGATTTATCAAAAATCTATAGATAATAGAGAAGATTTTTGGAAAGAAATTTCAAATGATATATTTTGGTACAAAAAACCAACTAAAATTTTAAATTCTGATAACCCTCCATTTTATAAATGGTTTGAAGACGGGATAACAAATACATGTTATAACGCACTAGATCTTCATGTAGATCAGGGTAAAGGTGAAAGGCTCGCAATTATCTATGATAGCCCCATTACTGGTTCAAAAGAAAAAATAACTTACAGTAAACTTAAGGAAAAAGTTGCTTTATTTGCTGGAGCTTTAAAAAAACAAGGCGTAAGCAAAGGGGATAGGGTTATAATCTATATGCCGATGATACCTGAGGCTGTAGTGGCTATGCTTGCCTGTGGTAGAATTGGTGCAGTTCACTCAGTTGTATTTGGAGGGTTTGCTGCTAATGAGCTTGCAAGTAGAATTGACGACTCAAAAGCTAAAATTCTTGTAACTGCCTCATGTGGGTATGAACCTGGACGAACTGTTCATTACAAACCTTTAGTAAATAAGGCATTAGAATTAGCAAATCATAAAATAAAAAAATGTATAATTTTTCAAAGAGAAAAAGATAAAGCAGAGTTAAATCCTACAGTTGATATTACATGGGATGATGCTCACAAAGATGTAAAATCTGCAGAGTGTGAAAAAATGAATGCAAATGATTACGCTTATATTCTGTATACATCGGGAACTACAGGTCTTCCTAAAGGAATAGTTCGTGATATTGGTGGACATATTGTGGCATTAAAATGGACTATGAAAAATATTTATAATATAAAACCGGAGGACGTGTGGTGGTCTGCAAGTGATATTGGTTGGATTGTTGGACACTCTTACATAGTTTATGGCCCATTATTTTATGGTTGTACTACTGTTCTGTTTGAAGGAAAACCAGTGGGAACTCCTGATGCAGGAGTTTTTTGGAGAGTAATTTCAGAACACAAAGTAAAATCTCTTTTCACTGCACCAACAGCAATAAGAGCTATAAAAAAAGAGGATCCTAACGGAGAATTTTTTAAAAAGTATGATTTAAGCAAATTTGATAAACTGTTTCTTGCTGGAGAGAGGGCCGACCCTGATACAATAAAATGGTTTGAAAAACTTTCCAACTCACCTGTTATAGATCATTGGTGGCAAACTGAAACTAGTTGGGCAATAACATCAAGTTGCACAGGTATAGAAAATTTTCCTGTAAAATATGGTTCAGCTTTTAAACCAGTGCCAGGTTATGATCTCAAAGTTTTAAATTCTGAAGGTAAAGAAGTAGGCCCGGGTAAGATGGGGGATATCGTTGTAAAACTCCCTCTTCCTCCAGGAACATTTCCAACATTGTGGGGCGCAGATAAAAGATATAAGGAAAATTACATGACTACTTACCCTGGATATTATCAAACTTATGATGCGGGACACATAGATGAGGATGGCTATGTTTGGATCATGTCAAGAACAGATGATATTATTAATGTTGCAGGTCATAGATTGTCTACTGGGGCTATTGAGGAAGTTTTGGCAGAACATACAAATGTTGCGGAGTGCGCAGTAATAGGAATTGCCGATAAACTTAAAGGTCAGATACCTATCGGTTTGCTTGCACTTAAAGCAGGGGTAACTAAAGATAAAAAAGAAATAATTAGTGAATGTGTAAAAATGGTTAGAGAAAAAGTTGGTCCTGTTGCAGCTTTCAAAATAGCGATTGTAGTTAAGAGATTGCCAAAAACAAGATCGGGGAAAGTGCTAAGAGGAACGGTAAGAAAAATTGCGGATAATGAGCCTTATAAAATGCCTGCAACTATAGATGACCCTGCTATTTTAGATGAAATTAAACAAGACTTGAAAGATAATAATATTTTAAAACTTTAAAGGCTGCCCTTTAGACTCAACTATTATTTTGCCTTCAGACATAACTAAAATACCATTTACAATTGTTCCTACAGGAAAACCCTTTACTTTATAATTATGAAAAGGAGTCCATCCACATTTACTAGCGATCATTTCATTCTTTATAGTTACCTCTTTATTCATATCAACAATTGTTAAATCTGCATCAAAACCCTCTTTTATAAAACCTTTATTCTTAATTCCAAAAATTTTGCATGGGTTTTCACACATCAAATTTATAAGCTGATTTAATGAGAGTTTTCCATTGTTTACATGGTCAATCATGACTGGAAAAATTGTTTGAACTCCTGGCATTCCTGATGGAGTATTAGGGTATTCTTTATCTTTATTTATTTTTAGATGCGGTGCATGATCAGACCCAAGAACATCTACAATATTATTTTTTATAGCAACCCAGAGACGGTCATAATGATCTTTGGATCTTAGTGGCGGATTCATTTGAGCATAGGTACCTAATTTATCGTAGCAATCTGGAGCATATAATGTCAAATGTTGAGGTGTAGTTTCGAAAGTTACGTTTTTTTTATGCATGGCTAAAAAATCTACTTCTTCTTTTGTGGTCACGTGAAGTACATGAATTCTTTTGTCATATCTTTCAGCAATTTTTACTACCCTTCGAGTTGAAGATATTGCACACTCGACATTTCTCCAATCAGGATGAGAGTGCACATTTCCCTGTCTAATAAATTTTTTTCTTAATTTTATAATATCTTCATCCTCAGAGTGAATCGAAACTATTCTGTCACTACTTGAAATCACTTTTTCAATATCAGCCTCTTTATCAACTAATAAGTTTCCAGTCGATGAACCTGCAAAAAGTTTTACTCCACAACAACCTTTAACGTTTTTAAGTTGCGCAAGTTGTTCAGTATTTTGCGGAGTTGCACCAAAATAAAACGCATAATTACTATGCATTCTATTTTTTGCAGCTTTTAATTTTTTTTCAAACTCTACCAAATTTGCTGTTGGAGGGTTAGTATTAGGCATCTCAAACAAAGAAGTTACACCTCCAAGAACTGCAGCTCTACTTCCGCTTTCTAAATCTTCTGCATCAGTTGATCCAGGTTCTCTAAAATGCACTTGGGTGTCTATGATCCCTGGCAAAACTACTCTCCCAGATGCGTCGTAAACTTTAGAATTATTTTCCTCTATATTTCCTATTTTTTTAATTTTATTTTCATACAACCCAATATCAGATTTAATCAATTTTCCATCGATATAACAGGAACCATTTTTAATAATGAGACTATAATTATCAGACATGTTTTTTATATATAATATATTGTATAAGTACAATTATGAAAAAAGATCAAGTTGTAATTTTAGAAAAAAGAGGTGTAATCTTAGTAAGTGGAGAAGACTCTAAAGATTTTCTACAAAATATAATTACAAACGACATAAACAAAGTTTCTAATAAAAACTCTGTTTTTTCAGCCTTGTTAACTCCTCAAGGCAAATATTTGAGTGAATTTTTTATAATTCAAAATGTTAAAGGATATTTATTAGATTGTAGCGAAAACTCCACTGGGGAGCTAATTAAAGATTTATCAAAATACAAATTAAGATCAAAAGTTGAAATTGAAGACTTTTCTACTGAATTTGTTATTGGAATTATAAACGATTCAAAATTCAAAGAATTACAAGGAGATTTAAATTCAAATGAAAATACTATTACTTACAGAGATACTCCTATTTTTTTAGATCCGAGAAATAGAAAATTAGGAGCAAGAATAATTTCAAATCTTGAAAAACTTTACTTAACAATTAAAAAATTGAGCCTTAAAATTATCGATAATAAAGAATATTATTCTCTTGCTCACAAATTAGGAGTACCTGAAAAAGGATTGACAAATTTAAAAGATCAATTGTTTGGTTTAGAAGCAAATTTTGAGACACTTCAAGCTATAGATTTTAAAAAAGGATGTTTTGTGGGGCAAGAAAATACTGCGAGGATGAAATTAAAAAACAAACTTAGAAGAAGATTGTTGCCCATATCATCGTCTGAAGAACTAAATATTGGTGATGAAATTACTTTTAATAATATTAAAATAGGAAAAATACTTATTAATCAGCCTTACCCCTTCGGATTAATTAAAGTTCTCGAACCTAACCTTGAAGATTTTAAAAATGAAATATTATTAGCTAACAATAAAAAGTGTAAAATTTTAGAGAACGTTAAGTAACCTAGATAAAGATGCTAGTATTCCATATCCACTCAATTCAATAAAAGCTATTACTAAAATTATAAATATAATTCTTTTATGCTTTCTTAAATAATTAATCATAAATACCTTTTTTGGTGCGGTCGGAGAGACTCGAACTCTCACGGGAAACCCACACGCCCCTCAAGCGTGCCTGTCTACCAATTTCAGCACGACCGCTGTAATAATGCGACAATAAATGAATGACAATTTAATCTCAAGTTGGTAAATTAGAGTTAGTATGTCTGTACAACAACAAAATTTGAGCCCTACACAAGAGATTTATAAGAAAATCTCAAAATTCGTTCCTGAAGCTGAATGGAAAATTCATGCTCCATTAATAGAGAAAATTAATAAAATTAAGAAAGAGAAGAATGCAATTATACTTGCTCATAATTATCAAACCCCAGAAATTTATCATGGTGTAGCAGATATATCTGCTGACTCATTAGCACTAGCAATCGAAGCATCTAAAACAAAAGCTGAAAAAATTATAATGTGCGGGGTTCACTTTATGGCAGAAACAGCAAAATTAATGTGTCCAGAGAAAAAAGTTTTTCTTCCTGACATGCAAGCAGGCTGTTCTTTATCTAATTCTATAACAGGTGAAGATGTAAAATTACTAAAACAGAAGTTTCCAGGTGTCCCTGTTGTATCTTACGTAAATACTTCTGCGGACGTTAAAGCAGAAACTGATGTTTGTTGTACTTCAGCTAATGCAGTAAAAGTAGTCGAGTCTTTAAATGTAGATAAAGTAATTTTTTTACCTGATCAATATTTAGCAGACTACGTAGCAAAAAAAACTAAGGTAAAAATAATTTCTTGGAAAGGAACTTGTATAGTGCATGAACAATTTACAGGAAAAGAAATTGAAGAAATTAAATCCGAAAATCCTGGAATTAAAATTATAGCTCATCCTGAGTGTCCACCAGATGTAATTGCTGCTTCTGATTTTGCAGGATCAACGTCTGGAATGATAGATTATGTAAAAAATAAACAACCTAAAAAAGTAATGTTAGTTACAGAATGTTCAATGAGTGATAACGTAGAAGCTGATAATCCGAACGTATCTTTTATCAAACCATGTAATTTATGTCCTTATATGAAAAAAATTAATTTAAAAAAAATATTAGATTGTTTAGAAAATGAAACTAATGAGATTATTTTAGATAATAAAACTATAAAGGCTGCGAGAAAATCTGTAATCAGAATGACCGAGATCGGTCGTTAGCTCAGTGCAAATATTAGATCAATTTTATATAAAATCAGTTGTAAGAAAAGCTCTAGAGGAAGATCTCAGACCTAGAGGTGATATCACTACAAACATCGTAAACTCAAAAAATAAAATTATTGAAGCTAGAATAATAGCTAAACAAGATGGTGTAATAGCTGGTTTAGAATTTTGTAAAACAGCGTTTAAGTTAATTGGGAGAGAAACTATTTTTACAAAGAAAGTCTCTGATGGGAAAAAAATAAAAAAAAATAAAGTAATTGCTAATATAAAAGCTAAAACAAAAACAATTTTAACCGCTGAAAGAACTGCTTTAAACTTTCTTAATCATGCCTCAGGTATTGCAACAATTACTAATCAATTCGTGAAAAAAATTAGTAAAAAAACAAAGATTTGTTGTACAAGAAAAACTACACCTAATTTGAGAACACTTGAAAAATATGCTGTCAAGAAAGGTGGTGGCTATAATCATAGATACAATTTAAGCGATGAAATTCTTATTAAAGATAATCATATAAGTGCATCTAATAGTCTTAGGGAATTAGTTAAGAAAGCTATACAAACAAAAAAAATTGTTACAGTTGAAGTTGAAGATGTAAATCAACTTAAACAAATTTTAGGCTTAAAATTTAAAAGAATACTTTTTGATAATATGAAATCTTCACAATTAAAATATTGTTTAAAACTTTGTAAAAATAAATACGAAACAGAGTATTCCGGAAATGCTACTTTAAATAATATTAAACAAATATCCAAAACAGGTGTAAATAGAATTTCAGTTGGTGCAATTACTCATAGCACCAGATCATTTGATACTACTTTATTATTTAGATAATTCTGCTTGTGCAGCCGCAAGTCTTGCAACAGGAACTCTAAATGGAGAACAAGAAACATAGTTTAGTCCTGTTTTAGAACAAAATTCAATACTCTTTGGATCACCACCGTGTTCGCCGCAAATACCTAACTTAATATTTTTATTTGTTTTTCTGCCTCTTGAGGAGGCTATTTCTACTAACTCACCTACTCCATTTTGATCGATGCTTACAAATGGATCTACATCAAAAATTTTATTATCAATATAATCGTTTAAAAATTTTCCTGAGTCATCTCTACTTATCCCAAAGGTTGTTTGTGTTAAATCATTTGTTCCAAAACTGAAGAAGTCAGCATGTTTTGAGATAGACCTTGCTTGTAAAGCAGCACGTGGTAATTCAATCATAGTGCCTACCATGAATTCAAGTTTTGATTTATTTTCTTTTTCTATTTCTTTAGCTATTTTATTAACTAAAGCTCTTAGAATTTTTAATTCAGACTCAGTAGATATTAAAGGTATCATTATTTCTACAAAAGCCGCTTTTACTTTTTGTTTTTTTAATTCGACTACAGCTTCAAATATTGCTCTACATTGCATCTCATAAATCTCTGGGAAAGAAATGCCAAGCCTACATCCTCTATGCCCAAGCATAGGGTTTTCCTCATGAAGTTCTGCTATTCTATCTTTAACCTCTTTTGCTGATAAATTTAAAGATCTTGCTACTTCCTCTATATCTTTGTCAGTTTTTGGTAAGAACTCATGAAGTGGTGGATCTAATAATCTCACAGTAACTGGTAAACCTGACATAACTTTAAATATTTTTTTAAAGTCTTCTTTTTGATAAGGAAGAAGTTTATCTAGAGCACTATTTCTATCATCTTTTGATTTGGACAGAATCATTTGTCTAACGGAAAGAATTCTCTCTTCATCAAAGAACATATGCTCAGTTCTACATAAACCGATGCCCTCAGCACCAAACTCTCTAGCAGTTTTACTATCTGCTTCAGTTTCGGCGTTTGTTCTTACTTTTAATTTTCTAAATTCATCAGCCCATTTCATAATTGTAGAAAAGTATCCAGAAATTTCCGGTTGGACAGTAGGAACTAACCCTTTCATCACTTTTCCACTTCCACCATCTATCGTAATAATATCTCCCTCTTTAATGATTATGTTCCCAGCTTTGAATTGTTTCAACTCATAATCGATTGTTATTTCACTTGAACCTGAAACACATGGTCTTCCCATTCCTCTTGCTACTACTGCGGCATGGCTTGTCATTCCTCCCCTTGCAGTAAGAATTCCTTTAGCTGCATGCATTCCATGAATATCCTCTGGTGAAGTTTCTAACCTCACTAATATCGTTTCTTGCATCATCCCATTTAATTTTTCTGCTTCATCAGCAGTAAAAACAACTTTACCACTTGCAGCACCTGGTGATGCAGGTAAACCCGAAGCAATTACTTCTTTCTCAACTTTATCATCCAAAGTAGGATGTAGTAAAGTATCTAGAGTATTTGGATCAATTCTTTTGATTGCTTCTTTTTTTGAAATTAATTTTTCTTTAACCATATCTACCGCAATTTTAATTGCAGCTTTAGCAGTTCTTTTTCCAGATCTTGTTTGAAGCATCCAAAGCTTATTGTTTTCTACTGTAAACTCGATATCTTGCATATCTTTGTAATGTCTTTCTAACTTAAGAAATACTTTTGCAAGTTCTTTATAAACTTTAGGCATAGCCTCTTCCATTGAAGGATCTTTAGATCCTGAATCTTTTTTTGCTTTTTTAGTGATGTATTGAGGAGTTCTCGTACCCGCTACAACATCTTCACCCTGTGCATTTATTAAAAATTCTCCAAAGAAAGAATTTTCTCCTGTTGAAGGATTTCTTGTAAAGGCAACACCTGTTGAACAATCATCACCCATATTTCCAAAAACCATAGCTTGAACATTTACAGCTGTTCCCCAATGGTCTGGAATTTGATTTAATTTTCTATAAGTTTTTGCTCTTTGGCTGTCCCAAGATAAAAATACTGCGTTGATTGCTCCAAATAATTGTTCTTTCACATCTTGAGGAAAATTAATTTTCTTTTCTTTTTTTACTAACTCTTTAAAATTAATAATTAATCCATCCCAATCGCTCTCATCTAAATCTGTGTCTAGTAAAACTCCTTTGGTAAGCTTGTAATTATCAATTAGTTCTTCAAACAAATGTCCCTCTACGCCCAAAACTACATTGCTGTACATTTGTATAAATCTTCTATAGCTATCTTTTGCAAATCTTCCGTTAGATGTTTTTTTTTTTAAAGACACAACTGTTTTATCATTTAGACCAAGATTCAAAATTGTATCCATCATACCAGGCATTGAAATTCTAGCCCCTGATCTAACTGATACCAGTAATGGATTTTTAAGATCACCGAATTTCTTTTTAGTTTTCTTTTCTATATTTTTTAGCTCTGACTCAATATTTTGTATTACTTTTTTTGGTAATTTTTTTTTATTTTTGTAAAATAGATCACAAACATCTGTCGTAATAGTAAATCCAGGAGGAACGGGTAAACCTAATCTACCCATCTCTCCAAGGTTTGCTCCTTTTCCGCCCAAAATATTTTTTTTATTTTTTAACTTTTTGGCGGATTTATCATCGAAGCTAAATATTACTTTTACCATTACAGACCTTCTAATTTTGAAAAATCAATAAAGTTATCAAAAGTATTGCAAAACATTTTTAATAGCTCTAATCGATTATTTCTAATATTTTGATTTTCATCATTTACTACAACATTGTCAAAAAAATTATCGGTAGATTCTTTCGTATCAGAAAGTTTTATCAACAAGCTTTCGTAGTCCTTATTGTCATCTTTAACTGTGAAAGCTTTACGAATCTCATTTATTTTTTCATGAAGTATTTTTTCTTCATCTTTTCTAAATAATACTGCATCGGGTCTACCTGTGATTCTTTTTCCAGCTTTATCTAAAATATTTGAAGCTCTTTTATACGAGTTAATTGCATTAAGTCCTATACCTTTATTTTTGTATTTATTCATTAAAAGAGTTTTTGCATAAAGTGCCAAAAAATTATCTCCAGCATGAGAACTAATTGATGCTTCAATAACATCAGTTTTAATGTTTTTTAATTTTAATACGTTTCGCATTCTTTCCTTTATAAATTCTAGAACTTGTTGTTCAGTTTTTTCATTTTTAATTTCGACGCCTTGTTCTTGATAAAGTCTTATAGCGTAACTAATTAAATCTCTAAGTTTAAATGACAATTTATTTTCTATTATTATTCTAAGTAACCCAATCGCAGCTCGTCTTAAAGCAAAAGGATCTTTTGAACTTGTAGGCTTCTCATCAATAATAAAAAAACCAACTAGGGTATCTATCTTATCTACAATTGAAATTGAGTAGCTAAAAGGTTTCTTAGGTAACACTGATGTTAGACCTATTGGTAAATAATGATCGCTTACTGAATTTGCTACATCTTCCTCAAAACCCTGTTCTAACGCAAAATATTTTCCCATAACACCTTGGAGCTCTGGATATTCTCCAACTAAGTCTGAACATAAATCAGATTTGGAAATTGAAGCAGCAACTTGAATTTTTTCTTTATTAATATTTAAGTCGTCTGATAATAAACCAGCCAATAGTCTTAATCTTTGTGTTTTATCATAAATAGTTCCTAATTTTTCAAAGAAAGTCACTGACTTGAGATTAGCTATTTGTTTGATCAAATTTTTTGATCTATCTTTATCCCAGAAAAATTTAGCATCAGCTAGTCTTGCTTCTACAACCCTTTTATTTCCTTGAGTAATTAATTTTTTTTCATCTTTTTTATTCGCTACTACAAAGAAATAGTTTGTTAAACGGTTTCTAGTATCAAAAATAGGGAAATATCTTTGATGTTTCTCTAAAGTAGAGATTATGATCTCTTTGGGTATTTTTAGATAATCTTTGCTAAAACTAACATGAAGTACATTTGGATCTTCTACAATGTTAACAACTTCCTCTAAAAGCTTTGGATTTAAGTAATCTTTGTATTGTTTAGATTTAAAAAATGAACTAATTTTTTTGAGAATGATCTCTTCTCGTTCCTTGTGATTAACAATTATATTATTGATTTTCAAAAAACTTAGGTAATCTTTAAAATCTATAATTTTTTTTGTTTTAATTACTAAATCTTGCTCAATAATTACTTCATCTTTTGCATCAAGGTGTTCATATTCAAATGATAATTTTTTATTGTTAAACTTCGCAAAGATTGATCTGAGAGGTCTTCCCCACATCAAATTATGATCTGACCATTTCATTGACTTTTTCCAACTAATCGAACCTATGGCCTTTGGTATAATTCTAATTAATATATCTTCAACAAAAATTGTTTGAGATGTTGTTTTGAAAAAATAAAATTTTCCCTTATTTGTATCTTTTTCAATTAAGTCTTTCTCCGATACATTTTTGGCTTTAAGAAAACCTTGAATCACTTGATCTGAAGACCCTACCTTAGGTCCTTTAATTTCTTTTGCTTCTAATTTGATTTTTTCTGTAAGTTCCTTAATAAATAGTGTTAATCTGGTTGGTGAAGAGTAAACTGATAATTCTTTATATTTTACGTTAGCTTCTTTCAAAGAGTTTTCTATAAATTGTTTTATTTGAGATCTTGCTGCTATTTGTAATTGTGGTGGAATTTCCTCGCTATATAATTCCAATAAAAATTCTGCCATAATTTAACTTTGTGAACTTAGCCAAAGTGCTCCGCAACCTTTTGCAAGTTCTCTGATTCTAGTTATATAACCAGTTCTTTCCGCAACACCGATAACACCACGAGCGTCTAATAAATTGAAAATGTGACTTGCTTTTAAACATTGATCATAAGCTGGTAGAGAAAGCTTTTTTTCGAGTAAAGATTTACATTCAGTTTCGGTGTTTTCAAAATTTTTCAAAAGGCTTTCCGTATTAGCAAATTCAAAATTATAAGCTGAAAATTCTTTTTCAGCTTGAAGAAAAACTTCTTTGTATTTAACTCCTTCACTATTCCAGTCAAGTTCAAATACATTATTCTTACCCTGAACAAACATACATAATCTTTCCAAACCATAGGTTATTTCAACTGGAACAGGCTTACATTCAAGTCCTGTCATTTGTTGAAAGTAAGTAAACTGAGTAATTTCCATGCCATCGCACCAAACTTCCCATCCTAATCCAGATGCACCGAGCGTTGGACTTTCCCAATCATCCTCAACGAAACGGATGTCGTGATTTTTAACCTCTATTCCTATTGCAGCCAAACTTCTTAAATATGTTTGCTTAATGTTTTTAGGAGATGGTTTTATTATTACCTGATACTGATAATAATGTTGCAAGCGGTTAGGATTTTCACCATACCTTCCGTCTGTTGGTCTTCTTGACGGTTGTACATAAGCAGCTCTCCATGGTTGAGGGCCCAAAGATCTTAATGTTGTTGCAGGGTGAAAAGTTCCAGCTCCAACCTCTAAATCGTAAGGTTGTAAAATTACACATCCATTTCTTCCCCAAAACTTTTGAAGACTCATTATGAGATCTTGAAATGAGAAAATTTTAGATTTTTTTTTGACTTTTTTTTTAGCCGGCATTTATAAACCAAATCTTTGCCATATCGATTTTTCCTCGATTATATTTGCAAGTTTTTCAACAGGATCATGAAAAGAGGAGGATAGTTTTCGTGCGATAAATCCTTTTGGTTTTTCAAAAGTTTTGATTATTACTTTATCTCCAAATTTTTCTTTTAAAACTTGATCAGCATTACCAATTCCATCTATTAGCCCCAATTTTAGAGACGTTTTACCAGTCCAAAACTCTCCTGTGAAAATATTATTTTTTTCAGGATCTTTTAGTTTTGTTCCTCTACTTTTCTCTACAATTTTTATAAAATCTTCGTGTAGCTCTAATTGAATAGTTTTTAATCTTTTTATATCTTCTTCTTTCTCCTCTTTAAAAGGATCCAAAGTACTTTTATTTTTTCCCGCAGTATAAACTCTCCTTTCGACTCCAATTTTTTGAATTAAATCTTTGAAGCCGAATGAAGCTGAAATTACTCCTATTGAACCAATAATTGAGCTAGAGTTTGCATAAATTTCGTCTCCAGCACATGCAATAAAATATCCGCCAGATGCTGCTACATCCTCTGCAAATATAATTACCTTTACTTTATTTTTTTCAGCTAATTGCCTTATATAACTATAAATTAAATGTGATTGAACTGGTGATCCGCCTGGAGAGTTAATTGATATAGCTACATGAGTGATTTTTTTAACTGAAAAAGCTTTTTTCAAAATATCTCTTTGATTAGCTAATTCCATACCTTGTTTAAATTTACCAGCTGAACCGATTATTCCGGTAAGCCTAACGTGTGGTACAATTTTTTTTTTTTTAAAAAATGAAAACATATTTTTACGGTGGTCTATTATTCTTATAGCAGTAATAATTAAAATTTTAATTAATAATTGCGCTACTTATAGTTGAATTATAGGTGCGTCACCACGTTACGATTTAAAATTTTATTATTATATAAAAACACATATAAATTACATATGGGATCAGTTGTACCACTTAAAAAATCAGCAAATTCTGCTTACTTAGAACTAAAAAACCTTCTGAGCAGTAAACTAAGTAATGTAGAAACTCTTATTCAACAGAAGTTAAAAAGTGAAGTAAGTCTAATTAAAAAAATGAGCGATCACCATTTAAGCTCAGGTGGAAAAAGATTGAGGGCTTTATTAACTTTAGAGTCTGCAAAGCTTACTGGTTATAAAGGAAATAAAAGAGATATAAATTTGGCAGCTTGTGTTGAACTTATACACTCAGCAACTTTATTACATGATGATGTTATAGACGAAAGTGAATTAAGAAGAGGAGAAAAAACAACAAATTCTATTTGGGGTAATCAATCATCAATTTTAGTTGGTGATTATTTATTAAGTAGATGTTTTGAAATGATGGTTGAAGACGGTGATTTAGAAATTTTGAAATTATTATCATCTACATCAGCAAAGATTGCTCAAGGGGAGGTATTGCAACTTCAGCACAAAGGAGAAGCTGATTTACTAGAAGAGACATATATAGATATTATAAACTTGAAAACTGCATCTCTTTTCTCAGCTGCAACTAAAACAGGAGCTTGTTTGTCTGGTAGTAATGAGAAAGAAAAAAAAGCTTTAGAGTCTTATGGAAGAAATTTAGGCTTAGCATTTCAAATTGCTGATGATGCTCTTGATTATTATGCAAAGGAGAAACTTTTCGGAAAAGAGGTTGGTAAAGATTTTTTTGAAGGTAAAGTAACTCTGCCTCTAATTACAATTTTTCAAAAAGGAAATGAAGAAGAAAAAAATTTTTTAAACGAAATCATGAAAAAAGAAAATAGAACTGAGGAAGATTTTAGTGAAACACTTGCATTAATTTATAAATATAAAGCTGTTGAAGCAACTTTTAAGAAAGCAGAATATTTTGTAAATGTTTCATTTGATTCATTGGCTATTTTTCCAGATACAGAAGATAAAAGAATTTTACAAAATTTAACTAGCTTCAGTCTAAACAGATCTTTTTAAGGGTAAAGAAGTTCTTTTTCCCATTTACTATTATTTTTTCTATAGTTTAATCTCTCATGAATTCTACCTTCACCATCTAACCAAAACTCAATTTCGTCTGGTAATAATCTCCAACCAGACCAATGGGGAGGTCTCGGAACATTTTTTTCATCAGGATATTTTTTTTCAAATTCTTTAATTTTCTTCAAAAATGTTTCTCGTTTGTCTAGTATTTTTGATTGTGACGATGCCCATGCGCCAATCCTATTTTTATATGGTCTTGAATTAAAATAATCATCTGCTTCTTTGGATGAAACCTCTTCAACTCTACCAATAGCTCTAACCTGGCGTCTTAAACTTTTCCAATGAAAACACATTGAAGCTTTTTGGTTTTCTTTAAGTTCATTGCCTTTTTTACTATTAAAATTTGTATAAAAGACAAAACCTTTATCGCTTAATCCTTTAAGCAAAACCATCCTTACATTTGGCTGGTTTTTTTTATTAGAAGTTGCCACTGCAACAGCATTTGGGTCATTAATTTCACTTTCCTTTGCTTTAGAAAACCATTTTTTGAACAATTCTATAGGATTGTCTAAATCTTCGAAGCAAATATCTATGCCCAGTGAATTTTTGCCATTTTTTTGATTCATAATTTCTTTAAAATAATCTATACATTAAATATCTATGTCTTTTAATACTTTTGGAAAAATTTTTAGGTTTACTACGTGGGGAGAGTCACATGGACCTGCAATTGGTTGCGTAATTGATGGATGTCCGCCTAATATACCGCTTTCAGAGAGTGATATACAAATAGATATGGATAGAAGAAGACCTGGCCAGTCAAAGTTTACAACTCAAAGAAAAGAGGCAGATAAAGTAATAATTTTATCTGGTGTGTTTGAAGGCAAAACAACAGGGACGCCAATATCTATTATTATTTACAATGAAGACAAAAGATCAAGAGATTATGAAACTATTAAAAATAAATTTAGACCAGGACATGCTGATTATACTTATTTGAAAAAATACGGCATTAGAGATTATCGAGGTGGCGGAAGGCAGTCAGCAAGAGAAACAGCTAGTAGAGTGGCAGCAGGTGCAATAGCACGTATTGTATTAAAAAAAATGTTAGGTACCAAATTCAATGTTATAGGGGCAGTGACTCAACTAGGCTTAATGTCTTGTGATAAATCAAACTGGAAAGATAGCGAGATTAGAAAAAATCCTTTTTTTTGTCCTGATAAAAAATCTGTAAAACTCTGGGAAAAATATCTTCTAGCTGTCAGAAAAGCAGGTTCATCTTGCGGAGCAATTATTGAATTGAGAGCAACAGGGATTCCAATTGGTTTAGGTGCTCCTATTTATTCAAAATTGGATACTGATATTGCTGCTGCACTAATGAGTATTAATGCAGTAAAAGGAGTTAACATTGGAGCAGGGATGAATGCTGCTTTTTTAAGTGGAGAAGAAAACTCAGATGAAATGCATAAAGGGAGTGGAAGAATTAAATTTAAATCTAATCAAGCTGGGGGAATTTTAGGCGGTATTTCCTCAGGCCAGGATATAGTAGCATCATTTGCAGTGAAACCGACATCGTCTATACTTACAAAAAGAAATACAATAGATAAAAAAGGTAAAAATACAAAAATTTCTGTTAAGGGAAGACACGACCCTTGCGTTGGTATAAGGGCGGTTCCAATCGGAGAGGCAATGATCAACTGTGTTTTACTTGATCACCTTCTTATGCATAAAGCACAATGCGGTTAATTTGAAATCTTATTTTTAGCTAAAATTATATTTGAGTTTAATGTTTCTTCAACTTTATTGACTATAGATAAACTGTCAAGATTAGCAGTCTCATACATTTTTTCAGGAGTATTTTGATCGATAAATAAATCTGGTAAAATCATTGATCGAAATTTAAGACCAGTATCAAATACTCCACGATCTGAAAGCAATTGCATTACATGAGAGCCAAAACCACCAATTGAGCCCTCTTCGATTGAAATCAATACCTCATGATTAGTAGCAACCTCCATAATTAGCTTTTCATCTAAGGGTTTAGCAAATCTAGCATCAATAATTGTACAATTAATTCCTTTTGCAGATAATTTTTCTGATGCTTTTTTACATTCTTCAAGTCTAGTACCAAAGTTTAAAATTGCTACTTTTTTTCCCTCTTTTACAATTCTAGCTTTTCCAATTTCTAAAATTTCCTTGATAGATGGCAACTTCACTCCAACTCCATTTCCACGAGGGTATCTAAATGCTGAAGGTTGGTTGTTAATATTAACTGATGTGTTAATCATTTTTACTAACTCCGCTTCATCACTTGCAGCCATTACTATAAAGTTTGGCAGAGTTGATAAATAAGTAATATCAAATGAACCTGCATGTGTTGGTCCATCAGCTCCTACCAATCCTGCTCTGTCTATGGCAAACCTTACTGGGAGTGATTGTAGGGCAACATCATGAACTACTTGATCATAAGCTCTTTGTAAAAAAGTAGAATAAATTGCTGCATATGGTTTATATCCCTCTGTTGCCAATCCTGCTGCAAATGTTACAGCATGCTGTTCGGCTATACCAACATCGAATGTCCTTTCAGGAAATTTTTTCTCAAATAAATTAAGACCAGTACCTGATGGCATTGCACCAGTTATCCCTATTATTTTTGTATCTTGTTCAGCATGCTTTATTAATGTTTCAGCAAATACATTTGTGTAGGATGGAATATTTGATTTAGACTTTTTTTGTTCTCCAGTAGACACATTAAATTTTGATACACCGTGATATTTATCACCGGACTCCTCGGCTGGTTTATAACCCTTACCTTTTTGAGTTCTTACATGTATTAAGACTGGGCCTTGATGGCTAGAATTTTTAACATTTTCAAATATTTGCACTAAATTTTCAACATCATGTCCATCTACCGGTCCAACATAGTAAAATCCAAGTTCACTAAATAAAGTTCCGCCTGTTACAATATTTCTTAATAAATCCTCAGCTTTTCCAGCTTTTTGACTAAAACGCTTTGAAAAGGATGAAATAATCATTTTAAATGTCTCTCTTAAACTAAAATATAATTTTCCAGAGAGAAGTTTTGCTAAATAATTACTCATAGCACCTACAGGTCTTGCAATTGACATATCATTATCGTTTAAAATAACTATCAAATTTGATTTTAATGCTCCAGCATTGTTCATTGCCTCATAAGCCATTCCTGCGCTCATTGCTCCGTCACCTATTACTGCGATTACATTATTTTTGTTATTTGATAATTTTTTTGCGACTGCCATTCCTAATGTTGATGAAATTGATGTTGAGCTATGAGCTGCACCAAACGGATCATATTCGCTCTCAGTTCTTTTTGTAAAACCTGATAAACCACCACCTTTTCTTAAAGTTTTGATACGGTCTCTTCTTCCAGTAATCAATTTATGGGGATAACATTGATGGCTGACATCCCAAACTAATCTATCTTTTGGAGTTTCAAAAACATAATGTAATGCTACTGTAAGTTCTACCACACCTAAACCAGCACCAAGGTGTCCACCAGTTTCAGAAACTACATCTATTAACTCTTCTCTTAACTCGTCGGAAATCTGTTTTAAATCCTCTTTTTTAAATTTTTTCAAATCTGAGGGAAAATTGATTTGTTTAATTTTTGTTGTCATCAAAATTTTCTTTCTAATATAAATTCTATAGTGTCAATTAAGTCTTTAGCATTTTTTCCATGTTTTTTTAACTTTATTAATATTTTTTTCTTTAATTTGTCTGCGTACATATAAGCTTTTTTATAACCCATCAAATTAATTAAAGTGGATTTTCCTTTTTTTTTATCTTTTTTTGTTGGTTTACCAACTAAATTCTTAGAACCTTTAATATCTAAAAAATCATCGGCCAATTGAAACAATAATCCTATTTCTTCGCCAAGTTTTCCTAAAAATATTTTTGTCCTTTTATCTTTATTAGCTATTATGCCTGTTGATTGAATACAGAAATTAAATAATTTTCCTGTTTTTTTAACTTGCATATTTAATATTTGATTTAAATTTTTTTTTTTATTTTCAAATTGTAAATCCATTTCTTGACCCCCTGCAATACCTGTATGGCCTGCACAATGAGATAATAAATTAATAATTTCATTTTTTTGGCTTAAAGATAGGAAATTTTTACCCGAAATGATTTCAAAAGCTAAAGTAAGTAAAGAATTTCCAGCCAATACTGCAGTGGCTTCTCCAAATTTTTTATGTGTTGAAGCTTTTCCTCTTCTCATTGAGTCATTATCCATACAAGGAAGATCATCGTGAATTAATGAGTATGAGTGAATACATTCTACTGCAGCGCAAACGCTTATTAATTTTTTTTCTTTAATCTTAAAAAGTTTTCCTGTATCGAAGATGATTGTTGATCTAATTTTCTTACCTCCTGAAATTACTCCATATTTCATTGGACTAGACAGGAGAGATTTTTTTTGTTTTTTTAGGTAGTTAATTAAAAACCGATCAACCTTTTTTGCATTATAGATTAATTTTTTTTTAATCATTTTCTTTTAAATTTTTAGTAAAAGATAGATCTTTAAATTTTTTTTTAAAAAGTCCATCTACATATTTATTTAATTGAATTAATCTCCTATAATCTTTAAATGATGCATCTAAATCTGAATCCTTGCTCTCTAACTTAGTTAAAATCTTATTTATTTCATCCTTTGCCTCTTTTAATGATTTACTTTTAATTTCTGCTGGAATATTTTCATTTTTCATTTGATAAATAATAATAACATTATGAAAAATATCTATTTAAATATATTTCCTTTTAACAAAAAAATACTTGGTAAAATTGTTATATTATTGAAGAAAAATAAAATTATCGGTTTACCAACAGAAACTGTATATGGTCTAGCAGGTAATGCTTACTCAAAATCGTCAATTAATAAGATCTATAAATTAAAAAAGAGGCCAAAATATAATCCTCTAATTATTCATTATTTTGACCTTAATAGAGCACTGAAA
Organism: uncultured Pelagibacteraceae bacterium; assembly: GCA_902619495.1. Taxonomy (GTDB): domain Bacteria; phylum Pseudomonadota; class Alphaproteobacteria; order Pelagibacterales; family Pelagibacteraceae; genus Pelagilacustribacter. Next base: position 30,562 of record CACNEM010000001.1, on the reverse strand, counting down.
GATATTGAAATAAACAGTAATTTTAAAAAAATTTATAAAAAATTTGGTCCTGGTCCGATTACGTATATTTTGAAAAGGAAGATTAATTCAAAAATTGTTTCAAACGCATCGGCAAATTTAAAAACTATTGCCGTAAGATTTCCAAAACATAAAAATTTAAGGTCAATATTAAAAAAATTAAATTTTCCTCTTGCAATGCCTAGTGCAAATATTTCTTCAAAAGTAAGTCCAGTGAAAGCTACAGACGTATATGATGAATTTAAAGATAAATTAAAGATAATTATTGATGGAGGTAAAAGTAAAATTGGAATAGAGTCTACAGTGATCGACTTAACTAGAGATCCTAAACTTCTTAGGCCTGGAATAATTAGCCATTTAAAAATTCAAAAAATATTAAAAGAGAAAATAAAAACAAATTTAAAAATTTCTAAAATAAACTCACCAGGTCTTCAAAAAAAACATTACTCCCCAGGTATACCGGTGCTAATTAATCAAAAAAAACCTGTCAAAAATAGCGCATTTATTTATCTGGGTAATAAATATACAAATAGGAAAAATTTTTTTAGTTTAAGTAAAAAATCTAATCTTAAAGAAGCAGCTTCAAATTTATATATGCTATTTAGAAAAATAAAAAAAATGGGTTTTAAAAAGATACAAATCCAGAAAATTCCTAAAAGGGGCCCTGGTTTAGCAATTAATGATCGAATCAAAAAAGCAGCTTATAATTAATGAAATTAGAAGTTAAAAATTTAACAAAAAAATTTGGAAATACAATTGCTGTCAAAAGAATTAATTTTCAAATTGAAAAAAATTCAACTTTAGGACTTTTAGGTCCTAATGGATGCGGGAAAACTACATCAATCGGTATGATGCTTGGTTTAATAACACCTACTGAAGGAAAAGTTTTTATTGATGGAATAAATTTAGACCCTAAAAATAGAATTAGATTATTAAGTAAAATGAACTTTGCTTCACCATATATTGAGCTTCCAAAAAAACTCACTGTAAAACAAAATCTTGAAGTTTACGCTAGGCTTTATGGAGTGAAGAAAATTAGCTCAAGAATAAATGAAATGACGGATGAATTAAATTTAAGTAATTTTTTAGAAAGAAAAACAGGTGAACTTTCCTCTGGGCAAAAAAATAGAGTGGCTTTAGCAAAATCTCTAATTAATAAGCCAAATTTATTATTTTTAGATGAACCTACTGCTAGTCTAGATCCAGACGTAGGAGATTTTGTGAGAGAATATCTGGAAAACTATAAAAAAAAAAATGAACTAACTATTTTACTAGCTTCACATAATATGAAAGAAGTTGAAAGACTTTGCGATAAAATAATAATGATGAAAGATGGTGAAATTGTTGATAGCGGTACATGCAATGAATTAATTCAAAAACATGGTAGAAAAAACCTTGAAGAAACTTTTTTGAAAATCGCGAGGAGTAAAAATGAGTTGGGCTAAAATATTTGCTTTAAGTTTAAGACATATATATTTAATAAAAGGATCTTTTCCTAGAATTCTTGATCTAATATATTGGCCTACTATCCAAATTTTTCTTTGGGGTTTTATCTCGAAATTTTTTACAATGAACTCCTCTTATTTTGAAAATACGGTTGGTGTTATATTAAGCGCTGCAATCCTTTATGATTTTTTATTTAGATCAAGCATCAGTTATAATATGATGTTTTTAGAGGAAATCTGGAGTAGAAATTTCACTAATCTTTTCATTGCTCCTATTAAATTAAGTGAGATAATAGCTGCGCTAACTTTTACAGCAATTTTTAGAACATTAATTGGCCTAATACCTGCAGCTTTATTAGCAATACCTTTGTTTGGTGTATCTATATTTAAAATAGGCCTACCATTGATCCTATTGCTGGTAACATTATATTTATTTGGTGTAACACTCGGACTTATGGTTACTTCAGGATTGGTTCGTTTTGGCCCCTCTTTTGAAAATATAGCCTGGGCAAGTTTATTTTTTCTTGCTCCATTAGGATGTATATATTATCCAATCGAAGTACTACCTGGTTGGTTACAATTAGCTGCTAAATTATTGCCACTAGTTTATATTTTTGAAGAAATGAGAAATATATTAATTTACGATATAATTAGTTATTATCAAATCAGCAAAGCTGTAGTTATATCAATTTTATATTTCATATTTGGTGTAATTTTGTTTTATTTGTCATATGCCGGTGCAAAAAATCGTGGAACATTAATAAATATGGGTGAATAAATGCATAAATTTATTAAAAAAATAAAAAATAATGAAGAAAAGCCTTATGTAATAAAAAATTTTTTAAATTCGAATGAAATTAGAGAATTTATTGATCTTTACCAAAAATTACCGATTGAAGTTAATAATCAAAGACAAAAAATTGTTAAAAAAAAATGGTCAACGAAATTGTTTCCTGATTTACAAAAGATTTACATTGAAAAATTAAAATCCGCTATTGGTGAGTTTTCTATGGACAATCCTAAAGATAAAATGGGAAATGAAAGTTTAGGTTTGTTTCAAGAAAGTTTCAAACCTGTTTCACTTCACGTTGATACTGGTTTTGATTTTGATAAGGTCATTTATAAACAAACACTCTTACCATTATCTGATAAAGGCGAAACAGTAATTTTCAAAAATAGGTTTTATGGATGTTCCACGACATTTTCAATAAATGAAAGAGAACTAGCCGCTGAAGGGTATAATAAAAGATCGTCTGAACATATAGAATTATATAATAAAAAACCATTTGATAAAATTATGCATGAGAAGTATTTGCAACATGAGGAAATAGAAAATCTAAGAGGTTTAGAGATTGATATGATATACAAGTGGAAACTTGGAGAAATACTAATTTTTGACAGAACAAGTTTACATTGCTCATCAAGCAACTTGAATAGGAAAAAAATTGGATTTACAACATCTACTAAATTAAATGAAATTAATTGATTGCTTTATGTACTTTGACGAGGATTTAATTTTAGAAATAAGGTTAAATACTCTTAATAATATAGTAGATAAATTTGTAATTGCTGAAGCTACAAGAGACCATGCAGGCAATGTTAAAAAACTTAATTTTGATATAAAAAAATTTGATAAATTTAAAGATAAAATTGAGTATTTAATTATCGATGATTTGCCAATTAATGTAAAATCAAAAAAAAAGAATTGGCACGACAATCACTTGAGAGATCAATATCAAAGAAATTCATTAGAGAGAGGCTATAGAAACTGTGATCCTGATGATCTAATTATGATTTCTGATATAGATGAAATTCCTGATCCTTATAAAATAAAAGAATTTGATGTTAAAAAGAGATATGCGTGTTTAATTCAAAAAAATTTTCAATCAAAATTAAATCTTTTAAATATAACCGATAAGAACTGGCCTGGAACTAAAATTTGTCAGAAAAAATTTTTAAAATCTCCTCAATGGTTAAGAAATTTAAAAACAAAAAAAAGGCCATTTTGGAAATTTTTTAAAGATAAAGAGCCTCAATTAATTAAAGATGGTGGTTGGCATTTTAGTTTTTTGAAAGAACCATCCTTAATTAAAAAGAAAATAATTTCTTACTCACACCAAGAGTTTAATAAACCAGAATTCATAGACGAAAAAAATATAAGATTAAAGATAGACCGGCACGAAGATTTATTTAATCGAAATATGAAATATAAAGTAATAGAAGTAGACGAATCTTTTCCAGAGTATATAGTAAATAATCAAGAAATTTTAAAAGAATGGATAATTTGATTTCTTTATAACTATAAGTTTTATGAATAAATATTTAGTTCTTACAGCAGCCGTAGGATACAATTTTCATCAAATTGAGTTTTTTATCAAAAGCCTTAGAAAATATTATAATGATGAAATATGCGTGGCTGTTGATGATAAAAACGAAAATTTAGAAAATGGATTAAAGCAATATAATTGTAATATTATCAAAACCAAAGTTCATAAAAATGAGACTATAAATAAAAGAAATGAACTTTTTTCAGCATATTTAAAAGATAAGAATTATAATAATATTTTGTTATGTGATAGCAGAGACATATATTTCCAAGGAAATCCATTTGAATACGAGTATCAAAGTCCAATAAATTTTTTTTTGGAAGATTATAGAATTAAAGATTGTCCTTACAACTCAAATTGGATTTTAAAAACTTATGGTAAAATAGAATATGACAATATTAGTGATAAAACTATTTTATGTTCTGGCACAGTATTAGGATCAAATAATAAAATTCTTGAGTATTTAGATTTATTAAAAAAATATGGCTCAAATTATAAATACAAAAAAAAATTAAAATATCTTTTAACTTTCAGGCCTGATCCTGAGGGAAGAGGTTGTGAACAAGGACATGCAAATTATTTAGTCCATAAAAAAATTATAAAAGATTTTTACTTACATTCTAATAGTAAAGGACCTGTTGCTACAGTATTTTATTTAAAAAAGATAATTTTTGATGATAAATCTAGACTAATAAATGATATTGGAAAACCATACTTACTTGTTCATCAATACGACAAAAGGTGGGGTGAATTTTCGCAAAACGTTAATTCTTATAAAGAAAGCTTATAAAGATATCAAAATTTACTAATTTTTTTGTATATTTTATGAGCTATGTCTACACTATGGTCTACTTTTCCTGAAAATATTTCAAAATAATTTTTTGAACTTTCTTTTAAGTAAGAAATTCTTTTTGCTGTTTTTTTGGTTCTAGGCAATAAAACTCTAGAGCTAATATAATTTTTATTTATTTTTTTAACATCCATTTCAGGAAAATATTTTTTAAGATCTTTAAGTGTTCTCAAATTACTCAACCTAATTTTTTTTTTAAAATTTTTATTTAACTTTAACCAATTTTTTTTAAATTTATTGTTTGTTTCTTTTTTTAAAACTGAATATATCACGTGATATAATATTTGTTTATTTTTTTCAGTACCCATAGGTAGAAAAGAAAAAAAAGGTCCATCCATAAGAGCAAAGCCGGTAGACTTAAATTTTTTACTATTTATTTCCATTATGTTAGTAACTTGGTATTCAAAGTTTTTCAACTTGCTAATATTTTTTGAAATTTCATTACTTCCTTCGTATGTTGCATTAATTACTATATCGTTAAAAATTTTTTTTTTAGAGTCTGTTTCAAAAGAGTATTTTTCGTTTTCAAATTTAAGATTTTTAACTTCGTTATTTAAGAAAATTCTATTCATATCCTTTCCGATTAATTTTTTAACCTGCTTTTTGAGTAAGCTCCAAGAGTAAACTGGTTCACTTACTTCATAAATATTCTCAATATTTCGTGTTTTGAATTTAAATTTTTTTGGACTTATTTTTTTGTACTTAAGCTTTGTTTCCTTTAAAAATTTTTCATATTTATCGCTTTTGACTTTGCTTGAGTTTGCTATCGCATAGTAATTGTTAAACTTTTTTATTATTGAATTGGCATACATCTTTGAAAAAGAATTAAATCCCTTTTGTGATTGAAAAACTGTTTCTTTGTCTCTTGGGTAATGGTAACCTAAGTGAACTCTATTAAGGTTTTTCGTTGTCGCCCCACTTAATAACTCTTTTTCTTTTTCGTAAAGGTAACAATTAAGTCCTTTTTTTCTTAATATTAAGAATGTTGTAACACCAAAGATTCCCCCACCTAAAATTGATATTCTCATTAATTTTTCACTGATTTAATTTACACTTTGATTTAATATAGATTTATTTAAATATTACCAATACTTTATGAAAAAAAAAATAGCTATAATTGGATTTGGAACAGCCGGGCAAAGATTTTTTGCCAATTTAAAGAAAAAAAATAACATAGATGTTGTTAAAATAATCGTCAAAAACAAAAGAAAAATCTTTTTCAAAAACAAAAACGTTGGAGGAACTTACTCTGACCTTAAATACCTGACTAAAATCGATGGAGTAATAATCGCTACAAAATTTGATGTAAGCTATAGGTATGCTAAATTTTTTTTAGAAAAAAAAGTACCTATTTTAATAGAAAAACCTTTTTGTAAAACTTTCTCACAATCAAAAAAAATTAAAAGCTTGTTTAGGAAATATAAATCATCTTTTTTAATCAATTACTCAGATACATTTGATCCAAAGCTAGTTAAACTTTTAAGTTCTGGAGAAAATAAAATTGGTAAAATTAAAAAGATTATTGGAAACTATGGTAATGATAACACCAGATACCCTGTTAAAAAAAAATATTATCCAGTTCAAAACTGGATTTCTCATCCAATTTCAATTTTCATAAAATTTTGTGGAGATATCAAAAAATTTAAAATAATTAAATACAAACTTGAAAAAAAAAATGGTCTTTTATTTGAAGAAGTTTTTGTAAAGCTTTTAAAAAAAAAAATTGATTTATTTTTTTATTTTTCGAATTATCCAGGATCTAAAAGTAGAAATATTAAAATCATAGGTTCAAGAGGTTATATAAAATTTAATAGTTATAATTCTCAAGATAATTTTATTTTTTGTAAAAAAAAGAAAATAATCAAATCAACAAAAACCTCTATTGAATGTATTTTGGCTGTCTTTTTAAGGAATATTCAAAAGAAAAAAATTATTTCTAATCTCAACATAGGTGTAAAGGAGCATCTTTTGTCGAATAATATTCTAAAAGAAATGAGAAAAAAAACTTAAATTTTTTTTCGATACTAAATTTGCGCCACATAGGAGTCGAACCTATAACCCCTTGATTCGAAATCAAGTGCTCTATCCAGTTGAGCTAGCGGCGCACAACTAATAATTAACTTATATAGGATTATCTACTATTAATCATTTGAAAAGTTGAGCTAGCAAGACTTTTGACTATAATCAAGATTAAATCATGATTAACTCAATGAAATTCATAGTTTCAGAGAAAGATGTGGGATCAAGGCTTGATATATTTTTATCAAAGAAAATTAATTATTTAACAAGATCTAATATTAAAAAAATTATAGACTCTAATAATGTTAAAATTAACGATAAAATATTAAACTTACCATCAAAAATAATTAAGTTAAATGATACTATTAAAATTAAGTTAGAAGAAAAAAAATCTGAGGAGCTTAAACCATATAATATAAATTTAGATATTTGTTATGAAGATAATGACATACTTATTATAAATAAGCCAAAGGGTATGGTTGTACATCCTGGTGCTGGAAATTTCGAAAATACCTTGGCTAATGCTTTAGTTCATAAATACAAAAATAAATTATCTAATATAAATGGAGAGTTAAGACCTGGTATAGTTCATAGAATTGATAAAGAAACTAGTGGATTGTTGGTAATAGCTAAAAATAATTTTTCTCATGCCAAATTAAGTGAACAGTTTAGTGAACACTCAATTAAAAGAAAATATAAATGCTTAGTTTGGGGAATAATTCGTCCTTTATCTGGAAAAATTGAAACTTTTATTACTAGAAATAAAAAAAATAGGCAACTTATGGCTGTAAGCGATTTGAAAGGAAAGAAAGCGATTACAAATTACAAAACATTAAAATCTTTTAATATAAAAAATATTCCTAAAATCAGTTTAATAGAATGTCAATTAGAAACTGGAAGAACGCATCAAATTAGAGTTCATTTAAAATTCAAAGGTGCTTCGATACTGGGAGATAAACAATATGGGAAAAAAGATATGAAATTTAAGAAAATAAATGCAAATTTTTTTTCTGAATTAAATAATTTAAAAGGGCAAGCTTTGCATGCTGAAACCCTAGAATTAATTCACCCGAGATCAGATAAATTAATGAGTTTTGACTCAAAATTACCACCTGACTTTAAAAAATTGTTAAATTTATTAAATAATTTAACTGGTTGAAAAAATACGATTAATATATAAATCTTTAATATGGTTGAAAAAAATCAAATTAATAACCTTCCAACTCCTTCAGTCGGAGGTCTATCTATTTATTTAGCCCAAATAAAAAAGTTTCCAATGTTAGATGCAGAGGAAGAATACATGTTAGCAAAAAACTGGAGAGAAAATGGAAATTTACAATCTGCCCATAAACTGGTGACTAGTCATTTAAGGTTAGTAGCTAAAATTGCGATGGGTTACAGAGGATATGGATTACCAGTAAATGAATTGATTTCAGAGGGAAACATAGGATTAATGCAAGCAGTAAAAAAATTTGATCCAGATAAAGGATTTAGGTTAGCGACATATGCGATGTGGTGGATAAAAGCTGCTATTCAAGAGTACGTATTAAGGTCTTGGAGTTTAGTTAAAATGGGCACAACAACAGCACAAAAAAAACTTTTCTTTAATTTAAAAAAGATAAAAAATCAAATAGCTCCTGGACAGGATGGAGATCTTAAAGATGATCAGGTAAATGAAATTTCAAAAAGACTAGATGTGGACTCTAAAGAAGTTATTAATATGAATAGAAGAATGATGGGCCAAGAAAAATCATTGAATGATCCTATTAAAAAAGGAGAGACAGAAGAATGGCAAGATTGGTTAGTTGATGATAGTTTAGATCAAGAATTAATCGTATCTCAACAACAAGAGTTTAATGATAAAAAAGAATTGTTAGATAGTGCAATGAAAATTTTAAATGAGAGGGAGAGAGAAATTATTAATGCTAGGAGATTATTAGAAAATCCAGTGACTTTGGAAGAATTAAGTAAAAAATACAAAATAAGCAGGGAAAGAATAAGACAAATAGAAACAAAAGCTTTCGAAAAACTACAAAAATCTATGATTAATGCAAGTAAGTCAAGAAATTTGCTTCCCGCAAACTAAATACTAAAAGGATCTTCAACCAAAATTGTATCGTCTCTTTCAGGGCTTGTAGAAATACTTGATATTCTTGCACCTATAAAATCTTCCAAAGCATGAATATACCTTTTAGCGTTATCAGGTAAATCTTTGAAGTTTCGAACACCTTGTGTATTAGATTTCCATCCATTAAATGTTTTATAAATAGGCTTAATATTAAACTGATCTTCTGAAGCAGCTGGCAAATAGTCTATTTTTTTTTCATTTAGTTCATACTGTACGCACATTTTAATTTCTTCAAGTTCATCTAAAACATCAAGTTTAGTCAAAGCTATTCCATTTATTCCTGAAATCTTAATTGTTTGTCTAACTAGTACCCCGTCAAACCAGCCACATCTTCTTTTCCTTGCTGTTACCGTACCAAATTCTTTACCTCGCCTCCCTAAACTTTCTCCGATTTCATTATTTAACTCAGTAGGAAATGGACCACTTCCCACTCTAGTTGTATATGCTTTTGTAATACCTAAAATATAATTAATTTTATTGGGACCTGAACCTGATCCTGTAGCTGCCGTAGCTGGAACAGTGTTTGAAGAAGTAACGTAAGGATAAGTCCCATGATCAACATCTAAAAGAACTCCTTGCGCTCCTTCATATAAAATTTTTTTTTTATTTTCCATAAATTCATCTAATTTAAACCAAACTGGTTTTGCGAATTTTAATATTTCAGGAGCAATTTCTAATAATTTTTTTTTAAGTTCAGATTTTTCATAAATTTTTTTGTTTAAACCTTTTCTAATTGCATTATGGTGCGATAAAACGTTTTCCAATCTATTTTCTAAATTACTTTCTGATCTTAAATCCATTACTCTAATTGACCTTCTTCCAACTTTATCTTCATAACACGGTCCTATACCTCTTCTTGTAGTTCCAATTTTTTCTTTACCTGCTGCATCCTCTCTTATTTCATCCATCTCTTGATGAAAAGGCAGTATTAATGAAGCACTTTCAGAAATCATAAAATTTTCAGGAGTAACTTCTATGCCTTGTTTTTTTATTTCTTCAATTTCACTTAAAAGCGCCCAGGGATCAATCACTACACCATTTCCTAAAATAGAAATTTTTCCTTTTCTCACTATCCCAGATGGAAGTAATCTCAGTTTGAATACTTTTCCCTCAATAACTAAAGTGTGTCCTGCGTTATGTCCACCTTGAAATCGAACCACAACATCAGCTTCACTTGATAACCAATCAACTATTTTACCTTTTCCTTCGTCTCCCCACTGAGAACCTACTACAACTACGTTATTCATATTTTAAATTCACCTTTTATATTAAACGATGTCAAATGATTTATTGGACCGTGTCCCTTTCCATAATTAAGGTTTGATTTTATAGCTTGGTTAACATATTTAATTCCTAATTCACAAGATTTCTTTAGGGGTTTTCCACATGATAAAAATGTTGTAATTGCACTTGATAATGTGCAGCCCGTACCATGAGTATTTTTAGTCTTAATTTTTTTATTTTTAAAAATTTTAATTTCTCTCTTATTTATAAAAACATCTTCGATTTGCATTGAACTTTTATGCCCACCTTTTATCAAAACATTTTTAGCGCCTAATTTAATTAATATTTTTCCTGAATTAATCATATCATCGATATTTTTTATCTTTAACTTTGTTAGAACCTCAGCTTCAGGAATATTAGGTGTTATTAACTCTGTTTTTTTAATCAATTTATTCTTTAGAGTTTTTATTGCAGAATTGTTTATAAGTCTAGCACCTCCTTTAGCTACCATTACCGGATCTAAAATAATATTTTTTGCTTTAATTTTTTTTAGAGCTTCAATAATTTGTAATATAACTTCAGTGGAGTATAACATGCCTATTTTTACAGCATCTGGTTTTAAGTCTTTGCACGTAAAAATTATTTGATTTTTAATTTCACTTGGAGTCACAGGAAAAACAGAATTAACTCCAGTAGTATTTTGAGATGTTATTGCAGTAATTGCGGTCATTGCATAACTACCCAGAGCTGTGACGGTTTTTATATCTGCTTGAATACCGGCACCCCCAGATGAGTCTGAACCAGCTATAATTAAAATTTTTGAAATAGGTTTCAAGTTATTTGATTGATTTTTTTATTAGTCTTATACTTTTTAAAATAAGTCTTTTATCGTTAGACTCTGCCATAATTCTAATCATTGGCTCTGTGCCAGACTTTCTTACCAAAATTCTTCCCTTATTACCCATAAGACTTATTGCTTTTTTTATAGCCGCTTTACACTTTGGCCTTCGTATAATTTCTTTATCTTTAACAAAAATATTTTCTAATACCTGGGGTAGAGGTTTGAAAAGATTTAATAGTTCACTTGCTTTATTTCTTTTCCTCAATGAAAACAAGATTTCTAAAGCAACCAAGAGACCGTCTCCTGTAGTTGCAAATTTACCCAAAATTATGTGGCCGGATTGTTCACCTCCCAGATTAAACTTTAATTTTTTCATTTTTTCTTTTACATATCTATCTCCTACTTTCGATCTAAAAAATTTTATCTTTTCTCTTTTTAAAAATTTTTCTAAGCCGTAGTTAGACATTATTGTTCCTACTACTCCTCCTTTTAATATTTTTTTTGACTTCCATCTTCGTGCAAGCATAGCAATTATTTGATCTCCATTTATAATTTTACCATTTTCGTCACACATAATAATTCTATCTGCATCTCCATCAAATGAAATACCGATATGTGCTTTATGCCTTTTTACTGCTGATTTTATTTTTAAGGGATAGGTAGAGCCGCATTTATCATTTATATTTAGCCCGTTTGGCGTTACACCCATTGAAAAAACTTTTGCACCAAGCTCTTTTAAAAGTTTTGGTGCAGCTTTATATGAGGCTCCATTAGCACAATCTAGAACTATTTTTAATCCTTTTAAATTAAAGTTTGAAGGGAAATTATTTTTTAATATTTTGATATATCTTTCATTTCCGTCCTCTAATCTTTTTACTCTTCCTAGTAACTTTGGATTTGTTAGTTGTTTCGTTATCTTAGAGTCTATCAATTTTTCTATTTTTTTTTCAATTTTGTTTGATAATTTCATCCCATCAGGCCCGAATAATTTTAATCCATTATCATGATAGGGGTTATGCGATGCAGTTATCATTATACCCATATTAGCTTTCATCATTTTTGTAAGCATAGCTAATCCGTTAGTAGGTAATGGTCCAAGAGTAAAAACATGCATTCCTCCGGATACCAAACCAGAAACTAATGCTGGTTCCAGAGTATATCCAGATAATCTTGTATCTTTTGCAATAATCGCGATTTGCTTATTTTTTTTTTGGTTTTTAAAATAGGTTCCAGAAGCCAAACCAAATTTAAAAAATTTTTCTCCGGTGATGTTTCCACTATTAACTGTTCCTCTGATACCGTCTGTTCCGAAATACTTGTTCTTCATTGATTTAATAAAAATTTTTTATAAATTAAAATTCCTTGTTTTATCTCATTTACATTATGGACTCTAAATATCTGTACTCCTTGGGACAACAAAAAAAGAATAGATGCTAAAGTACCGCCAATTCGATCCTTACTATCATTTTTTCCAGATATTTGACCTATAAATCTTTTTCTAGATGTACCAACTAAAATAGGTAAACCTAAACTATGAAACAGAGATATTTTAGAAATTAAAGTCAAATTATGTTTCAAAGACTTACCAAAACCTATCCCAGGATCAACAATGATTTTTTTATCACTAAATTTATTTTTTAAGCTTTGTTCAAAAAAATCGTAAATATCTAGAAGGACATTCTTATATTTTGGATTTATTTGCATAATATCAGGGGTGCCTCTCATATGATGAAGAACTTTTGAAATTTTATATTTTTTTATTTTTTTTGAAGATGAGAGATCATACTCAAATCCAGAAACATCGTTTATTAAATCTGCACCACAATTAATACTTTTTATCATTATATCTGATTTTCTTGTATCTATTGATAGACAAACACTTTTATATTTTTTTTTAAATACTTTAATTACCTTTTTAACTCTTTTCCATTCGATTATTGGGTCAATTGTTTTTGAACCAGGTCTTGTCGACTCTCCCCCAACATCAATTATTTCTGCGCCAGATTTTATTAATTTTGAAATATGTTTAAATGATTTTTTGCCTTTATTAAATTTACCACCATCTGAAAAACTATCAGGAGTCATATTTAAAATACCCATAATTGATGGTTTTGAAAAATCCACATGTTTGAGAAAATTTTTTCTCTTTGATGTTATTTTTTTTAAGTCTTTTTTAACCTTTTTTACTTGGGTTATGTTAAGATTTTTGAGATTCGATAAACTTACAATTTTGCTACTAATTTTTTTATTCTTTCTTATGAAAATTTCAACACTATCAAAACAAATTTGTTTATTACCACAAAGAGGGAGCGCTTTTCTTTTTTTAATTAAAATTTTAGCATGAGTACCATAATAAAAATTACACGCACGAGTGTAATATTTGACCATTATAATTAAATTGCTGGTTTTGGCTTTAACCCAAGTGAACCTAATGCCGATGCCGATTTGCCATCGTCGTTTTCTTCGTCTTTAAATGATCTCGTAGGTTTAATATTCTTTAAAATTAAATCTCTTATTTCGTCACCCGACAAAGTCTCATAAATAAGTAAAGCTTTAGCTATTTTATGTAAGTCGTCTATCTTTTCGTTTAAAATATTTCTTGCTCTTTCATAACCTTTATCAACTATTTTTTTAACCTCTTCATCAATTTTTTTTGCAGTTTCCTCTGACATATTTTGTTGTCTAGTAACTGATCTTCCTAAAAATACTTCTTCCTCATTTTCTCCATAGGCTATTGTTCCTAGTTCTGTGCTCATACCATATTTGGTAACCATATTTTTTGCCATTTTTGTTACCATATCAATATCTGAAGAAGCACCAGATGTAACTTTATCATGACCAAAAATTATTTCTTCTGCTATTCTTCCACCCATAGCAACAGCTATATCTGCGTGCATTTTTTCTCTCGTAACTGACAGTTGATCTCTTTCAGGTAGTCGCATAACCATACCCAATGCTCTACCTCTAGGAATGATTGTTGCTTTATGAATGGGGTCAGATGCCTTTTCATTTAATGCAACTATAGCATGGCCTCCTTCGTGGTAAGCGGTTAATTTTTTTTCATCCTCGGACATCACCATAGATCTTCTTTCAGCACCCATCATTACTTTATCTTTAGCCTCCTCAATATCTGACATTGTAACAACTCTTTTGTTTTTTCTTGCAGCAAGTAAAGCTGACTCATTTATTAAGTTTGCTAAATCTGCTCCTGAAAAACCTGGGGTTCCTCGAGCTATAGTTCTTAATTTAACATCCGGACCTGTGCTAATTTTTTTTACATGAACTTTTAAAATTGCTTCTCTTCCAATTATATCTGGGTTACCTACAACAACCTGTCTATCAAACCTTCCTGGCCTTAGTAATGCTGGATCTAAAACATCAGGTCTATTAGTTGCCGCGATTAATATAATTCCTTCATTCGTATCAAAACCATCCATCTCTACTAAAAGTTGGTTTAAAGTTTGCTCTCTCTCATCATTTCCACCGCCTAAACCTGCTCCTCTACTTCTTCCTACAGCATCGATTTCATCTATAAAAATTATACACGGAGAATGTTTCTTTCCTTGTTCAAACATATCTCTTACTCTTGATGCTCCTACACCTACAAACATCTCAACAAAGTCTGATCCTGATATTGAGAAAAAAGGAACGTTTGCTTCACCTGCTATGGCTTTTGCCAGTAAAGTTTTTCCAGTTCCTGGTGGTCCGATTAACAAAGCACCTTTTGGAATTTTGCCTCCCAATCTACTAAATTTTTTTGGATCTTTTAAAAATTCGACAATTTCTTCGACTTCTTCTTTTGCTTCCTCTACTCCAGCAACATCATTAAAAGTTACTTTTCCTTGCGCCTCATTAAGAAGTTTTGCTTTGGATCTTCCAAAACCCATGGCTCCACCTTTTCCACCTTGCATTTGTCGCATAAAAAATATCCAAACACCAATAAGTAAAAGCATTGGAAACCAAGATAGCAAAATACCTAGGAGTGAAGGCATCTTATCTTCTTGAGGTGAAGCATTAATACTTACACCTTTTGATGATAGTTTATCAACTAACTCGGGATAGTTTGGAGAGTATGTTTTAAAATTTTTACCGTCAGCTAATACACCTGAAATGTTATTACCTTGAATTTTTACTTCCACAACCCTACCTGCCTCTACTTCATTTAAGAAATTTGAAAACGGAAGAGTATTTCTCTCAGAACTGATCTTATTAGGGTCCTGAAACATATTGAATAGACCTACAGAAAGTAAGACTATTATGACCCACATTATTAAGTTTTTAACGTTCATATTTAATTAAATAATCATTTATTTTTTTTCTACAAGTATAGTTTAATAATTAATACGTTGTAAATAAGACAAATTATAACCCATATTTCCTTGAAAATTTAAGTTTTTTCTACCTTTAAACGTAATTTATCTTTTTCTTTGAAAAAGATACATCCTCCAAGTGTGGATTTATGGAAATTTTTACTTTGTATCTTTTTTATCAAATTTTCTACTTTTCTCGCTCTAAGATTATAATAATTGCTCTTAAGTTTTTTAATTGATTTATTAATCAAATCGATTTTTATATCTTTATTTAATCTTTTAAATTTTTTTAAATCCACAAATATTGACGAACCATTTTTAGTAGTTAAGTTTTTATAAATTTTTTCAAAATATTCATCTAAAGTTTCTTTACTTGAAGCTAAATTATTTATTGATTTTATGATTTGATCATATTTTATTCCACTTCGTTCTAATGGCTTTTTTAAACCTCTGATTTTTGTTCTCAAAAATTTAATGTCTTTATTAGATGGATCTTTAAAATATTTACCAAAAACTTCTTTTGAAATTTTGATAAGAACTTCTTTTTTAACATCTAATAAAGGTCTATAAAGATTAATCGTATCGCTAATTTTACTTATTTTTTTCATTGAGGAAAGGCCTGTCAGCCCACTTCCCCTTGAAAGCCTGATTAAAAAAGTCTCTACTTGATCCTCTAAGTTATGTGCTGTTAAAATTGCATGAGTTTTTTTTGAATTACAAAACCTTTTAATCAAATTATACCTTATTTCTCTGGCTTGTCCTTGAATATTTCGGTCAATTTTTTTTTTATTTGAAATAATTATTAGATTTATTTTTTTTCTTTTTAACAAACTTTTAACTTGTTTTGCCTCTTTAGATGAATTTTTTCTAATATTATGATTAATTAAAATATAATGAAACTTAGTTTTTTTGACATAACTATATGCCTTTGTTAAACCGGCTAAAGCTAAGCTGTCTGGTCCACCAGAAACTGCTACTACAAATGATTTTTTTTTATAATCCGAAATTCTTTTGAAGAAATTCGAAAAAATATTTGAAAACTCCTCTTTGTCTTTAAAGAGCTGTTTAAGACTTACACTTGAATTTTTTTTGCTCATATTGAGCTTTTTGTAACACAGACTTGCTAGCTTTTGGGTATTCTTTTTTCAGCCCAGATATCATTTTACAACCTTGATCTTTTTCACCAAGTTGAACCATTGTAATACCTAATTTTAAAAGGTTGTCTGGAGCTTTTTTACTTTTTGGATAATTTTGATATCCATCCAAATAAGCAGTGGCCGCGTCAGAGTATAATTGTCTTATTCGAAATGTTTCTCCGTACCAATATTGTGCACTTCCAGCAAGGTCATGATCTTTATTTTTTTCTATAAATTCTTTTAAAGCAAACTCAGCAGTTTCATAATCTCCGATTTTCATAAAACTGACTGCAAATTCATATTGTTCCTCAGCAACTTTATTTGGAAGGAGTGAATCTTTTTTCTCTGGCTCCTCAGTAATTACTGTTTTAGCACTTTCGACTGAATTTATAGTCTGTTGATTTGGTAAGCTTGAGGTTTGATAGCTTGGTGTTGCTCCGAAATCTTGTGGTTTACTTGTGCCTGGTAAAATATTTTTCTTCTTTTCTTTAACTACTGGTGAATTATTTTCTAAATCTGTAAATCTTAATTGATTATCTGATTGAATTTTTGTAACTCGAGTTGATAATTTATCTAATTTAAAACTCACCTCTTCAAATTTATTAGTCAGTTCTCTAAATTGATCTTCAATTTCATTTAATTTTAATAAATGTTTTGTTAATATATCTTCGTTTAATCCATCAGACTTTAAGGAGTTTATGGAAGACTTATTATTGACATCTGATTTTTGATAAACTGCTTTTTCTAAAGTCTTAAGGTCTTTTGTAATTACCTGGATCTGATCTGAAATTGATTGAAGATAAATTTCTTCTTGTTCAGCATTTAAATGACTAAAAAAAATTAATAAATATAAAAGTGTATGTTTAATGAATTTAATATAATTACGCATGATTCTTTTTTATTTAGATAAAATGGCAAAAAAAAGACCCCTTAATATTTCTATCAAGGGGTCAATAAAATCTAAATTTTTATTTATTAATTAACTTTAACCGTTACAGATCTTCTGTTTTGAGACCAAGATATCGGTGATGACTTAGGATTTACAGGCTTTTCTTTTCCATAACTTATTACAGATATTCTTTTACCTGAAATTCCATATGTCATTAAATAATCTCTTGCTGCATTAGCTCTTCTTTCACCTAATGCTAAGTTGTACTCTCTTGTACCTCTTTCATCTGCGTGACCTTCAATAGTAACATTAAGTTTTTTATTCTTTCGTAAGAAAGTAGCTTGCTTTCTTAATGTCTCTCTTGATTTAGTCGTTAAAGATGATTTGTTAGTAGCAAAAAATACTCTATCTGGAACTCCTGAAGCTAAATATTCAACTGTTTCCTTACCAGTGTAAACATCTCCGTCAATATCGCCAGATTTCTTAGCGGTAGAACATGCGCTAAGAACTAATGTAGTAAAAATTACTAGTAATATGTTTTTTAAATTCGTTTTTAATGTCATTTTTTCCCCTAGGTTTAATGTGGTTATTTCAAATTATTTAAAGTTATTCAAGTATATTTTACATAAAATTCAACCTCACTTAGTTAATAAAGAGGACCAAGATGGGTCTGAAGCGTCGGTTTTCGTGGAAAGTCTTCTCTCGTTATATCCTGTAATATCTATAGACCATAATTTCGCGGTAAATCCCTCTCCTTTGTCCCCTGCTTTAGTTTCTCTATAAAATACTAAAACTCTTCCATTGGGCGACCATGACGGTGCTTCTTGGTAGTAATTCTCCGTTAACAATCTTTCTCCAGTGCCATCAGTTCTCATAACACCAATGTAAAATCTTCCTTTATGCATTTTTGTAAATGCTATTAAATCTCCTCTAGGAGACCAAACAGGTGTTCCGTAAATTCCTTTTCCAAATGTAATTCTTTTTACATTACTACCATCACTTCTCATAATATAGATCTGTTGCAGTCCACTCCTATCTGAATTAAATGCAATAAACTTTCCGTCTGGAGAAAATGAAGGTGAGGTATCAATCGAAGAATGTTCTGTTATCCTCTCAACTATTCGAGATTCTAATTCCATAGTATAAATATCTGAGTTTCCGTCTTTAGCAAAACTCATTATAATTTTTTTGCCGTCAGGAGAAAACCTTGGGGCAAATGTCATACCAGGAAAGTTTCCTACAATTTCTTGAGTTCCTGTTTCTATATCAAGTAAATAAACTCTAGGCATGTTTCTGAAGTAGGACATGTAAGTCACCATTTGATTGGTAGGATTAAATCTTGGTGTTAATACCAATTCATTACCTAGAGTTAAATATTTTGTATTAGCTCCATCTTGATCCATGATTGCTAATTTTTTAATCCTTTGATTTTTTGGACCGCTCTCAGCAACATATATAATTCTCGTATCAAAATAACCTTCCTCACCTGTGAGTCTTTCATATATTTTATCAGAAATTATGTGTGCTACTCTTCTCCAGTTTGATGGCGTTGTAGTAAATGCAAGGGCGGTAATTTCCTTTGCGGCTGTTAAGTCCCAAAGTCTAAATTCTACTTTTAGTTTTTCGCCTTTTACTAAAAGTTTCCCCGTTACTAATGCTTGAGCCTTAATCAACCTCCAGTCTTCAAATCTTGGTTTTAAATGTGCGATATCTGGTTTTTGAACAAATGCATCTTTCTTTAAAGGATTAAATAAACCTGTATTTCTAAAATTTTTCTCTATAATTTTAGATATATTGTCGCCAAGTTCTTTAACTTTAATATCTTTATACTCTTCAGATTTCACATCGACATGCAAAGGTGAAACTGCGATAGGTAAAGGATCTAAATTTCCCCTAGTGATGTCAATTTCGATTAGAGCTAAAGCTTTGTGACTTACAAACAAATTTAAAAAAAATATTAAAATTAATATCCTCATATTATCCTTTCAACATTTCAGTTGGATTGAAGTTAAGTTGTAAATCTTTCCATTTGTCATACCCAGTTGGAGGTACTTTTAATGGTTGGCATAGTCTAACTGCTCTTAATGCACTTTCAGCTAAAACTTTGTAAAATTTTTGACCCGGTCTATTCATTCTTTCATGGTCAAGTATTTCAGATTTTAATATTGTGCCATCTTTTTTTAGTTGTAATTTTATTCTTACCAATAAATTTTGATCATAAGGTAGGCCTAATGGAACACTCCAACAACCAAAAATTTGAGCTCTTAATGCATCTTCCTGAGATAAAGTAAGACCAGTAGCAAAAGAGTTTTTCCTACTACTCTGAGTAATCTTGTTTTTATCTTCCCTTTTTACTGCTTCAACTTCTTTTGCCTTATCAATTAAGGCTGCTATCTGATTAGTGTCAATAATTTCTTTTTTTTCAAATTCAGAGGATTGTCTAATTTGGGGCTTGACCTCTTCTGGATTTTGTTTTTTTTTTATAATTTTCTTTTCTTCTTTCTCCTCATTTGGTAATGGGATTCTATCTGGTTTTTCTTTTGCTTTTGCAGCAGGGGGTGCTTGCTCTGAAACGACTCTTTCCTCCTCTTTTTTCTTCTTTTCTTCAATTATTTTCCTTGCTTTTGGAGCATATGGGATATTAGTTTTGTCAGATATTTGAATTAATTCGACTGAAACTATTGGTGGTAGGTCTATTGGTTCTCTAAGCATGAAGGGAAGTGTTAATACAGTTAACAAAATCATCGCTGAATGAAAAGTAATTGAATAAAACAAACTTCTTATCATATTTCATCCTAATTTTTGTAAGGTTCCGAAATAAGGGCAACTTTTGAAAAACCAGCTCCAGATAAAGTTCCCATAACTTCTAAAACTCTTCCATAATTAATATTTTTATCACCTCTTACATAAATTCTTGTATCAGTTCTATTTTTTGCAATTGCAAGTAATTTTGGAACCATTTTTTGATATGTTACTTGATGCTCCTGGATATAGATCTCACCTTTAGAATTAATACTAATTGTTAATGGTTCTTGGTCGTCTGGCAAGGAGTCAGCTGCGGACTCAGGTAAGTCAACTTGAACACCAACTGTCAATAGTGGGGCGGTAACCATAAAAATGATTAAAAGCACCAACATCACATCTACAAATGGCGTAACATTAATCTCACTCATCGGTTCATTTCTTGAGCGGTTAAATTTGAATGCCATTGTTAGATTATTGATAAAAATCTTTTTGAAAAATTATCAATTCTTGAAAAATATCTTCTAGAATCGCTGTTGAATTTATTATAGGCAACTACTGCAGGTATAGCTGCAAGTAAACCCAATGCTGTAGCAAATAATGCCTCTGCTATTCCTGGAGCTACTATTGCTAGACTAGTGTTTCTTGAAATTGCGATTGATTGAAAAGAGTTCATAATTCCCCAAACAGTTCCAAATAAACCTATAAATGGAGCTGTAGATCCAATAGTAGCTAAGTACGTAAAATTTTTTTCAACCTTTTTTAACTCATTATCTGTCGCTATTTCTAAAATTCTTTCAACTCTTGCCGATTGAATTGCAGCTGATTGTCTTTTTGTTTTAAGAAGTTCTGCCATTGCTGCCTTAAAAATTAAAGTTGCTGGGTCCTTAGAGTTTACAGGAAGATTGCTATTGAAATTTTCTGCAGATTTTGCTTTCCAAAACTTTTTTTCAAAATCTTCTGTTGATTTGTTTATGTTTTTAAAAAGTTTAAATTTATCGAAAATTAATGCCCAAGAAAATATTGAGCTTGCAATTAGTAATATAATTACAAATTTAACAACGAAGTCTGCTCGTATAAAAAGGCTCCAGAGAGTAAAGTCTGATGCTCCACCTAATCCTACAACTTGAGCTGCAATATCTTGTTCCATTGAAATTGATTACTTTGTGATTGTGTCATGAATTTGGCGTTTTTTACTAAATTGAGACTAATTGTTCACTTTTAAACTGGTCTCAATATAATATCTTGCTATTAAAATCGCGTCGGACTTATTTACATCCTTTTTTTTTGACAGTTGATCAGACAAAGTTGGATACATTTCTATGACTTTTGTTCTGCTTGAGTCTTTAGATGAATTAATCAACTCGAAATGTTTTTTCCATTTTGACGGTCTTACAAAATAAATAGGTAGTTTTAATGCAGCACAAACACCCTTAATCGCTCCAAAAGTTTGACCAAAATTAAACATACTTGTAACCCCTTGGCCAGGCATAGCGTTTACCTGCTCTACCACCACTGAAATTTCCTCATTTTGATTTATATTTGCTTTTATAACATTTACCAATTGGGCACTATTTAATTGTCTTTTATTCTTTTTTCCTTCTGCCATTACCGGCATATCAAAGATACCCAAAACCCTTTTTTCCTCTAATACTGCAATTGCTCCACTTAATCCAGGATCTATTCCTATTACTTTCATAGTATTAATTTTCTAAATTAGCATTAGTAAATATATTTTGAACATCATCTAATTCCTCTAGTGTATTTAAAACTTCTATCATCTTTTTACTTTGCTCTTTATCTAAATTCAAAAAATTAAAAGCTCTCCACTCTATAGCTGAATAAACAAAACTGTCTATTCTCTTTTCTAATTCTGTTCTAATCTTATAAAAATCCTCTTTTTTAGTAACGATTTCATAGACATCGTTAATAGTTAAACAGTCGTTTGCTCCAGAATTAATTGCAATTTCAAAAGCATCTTCCTCGCTAATTCTATTTTTATCAATATGAATGACTCCATAATTTTTAAATAAATGAGTTGTAGACCCTGTTTCTCCTAATCTTCCTCCATTTTTTTGTAAAACTGTTCTTATACTTGATGCTGATCTATTTTTGTTATCAGTTAATGTTTCAATAATTAATGCTATATTATAAGGACCAAATCCCTCGTATCTTAAATTTTCATAATTTCTATCGTTTGAGATTTCCGACTTGCTAATTGCTCTTGAAATATTATCTTTCGGCATATTAGCCTGCTTGGCTGCCTGAATAGCAGTTCTTAATCTAGGGTTCATTTCAGGATTTTTATCTCCAAGCTTAGCGGCAACTGTAATTTCTCTTGAAAGTTTAGAAAATATTTTTGATTTTTCTTTGTCAGCTCTTCCTTTTTTATGTTTAATTCCAGCCCAATGAGAGTGTCCAGCCATAATTAATTTTCTAAAGTGCCACCAAAAATTATTCTTGAGACTCTATTTGCCAAACCTGTTTCCTTGTTTCCTTCAACAATCACTCCTGATAAAGAAGCTTCTCCCTCCGACGGAAAATGCTTTAGAGCATCTTTATCTTTTAAAAATTTTTTTAAAGAATTTTCCTTATTCATACCAATAACCGAATTGTAATCTCCGCACATTCCTATATCAGTTTGATAAGCTGTTCCATTTTCTAAAACCCTTGTATCAGCTGTTGGAACATGTGTATGAGTGCCTACAACGCAAGTTGAAAAGCCATCAAAAAAATGCCCGATTGCCATTTTTTCACTAGTAATTTCTCCATGAAAATCTACTACAGAAAAATCAACGTTATTTTTTAAAATAATTTTTTTCTTAATTTCTTTTGCAACTTGAAAAACATCTTCTGTTTTTCTCATAAAGACATTTCCCATTAAGTTTACCACTCCAATTTTATATTTTTTATCTTTTGAAAAATAAATACCATAACCATTTCCTGGGGAACCCTCTGCTAAATTCGCAGGTCTTAAAAGCCTATTCTCATTTTCGATATAACTTGTAGCTTCTTCTTTGTCCCAAATATGATTGCCAGA
Source organism: uncultured Pelagibacteraceae bacterium (assembly GCA_902619495.1). GTDB lineage: Bacteria > Pseudomonadota > Alphaproteobacteria > Pelagibacterales > Pelagibacteraceae > Pelagilacustribacter. The sequence continues at coordinate 7,593 of CACNEM010000001.1, read as the reverse complement.
AGTGATCACATCAATACCCAATGAAAAAAATTCTTCAGCTATTTCCTTTGTGATTCCTTTTCCATCATCAGCTGCGTTTTCTCCATTAATGACAGAAAAATTTATTTTATTTTTCTTAATAATATTTGAAAGATTTTTCCTAATAGCGTCTCTGCCTGATAAACCCATCACATCGCCTAAAATTAAAATTTTCATTAAATTATTCCCTTTTCTGATATTATATAACTTAATTTAAAGTCTTTATCATTTACTGGAAGGTTTTTATGTTTTTGAAAGGAAAATGCAACACCTATAGTCAAAATTTTTTTCTTTTCTTTAAAAACTTTGTTGAGATACTTATCATAATAACCTTTTCCATAGCCTAGTCTATTTTTGTCTGTATCGTAAGCTAGCATGGGGACTAAAATAACATTCGGTATTATAATTTCAGACTTAATTGGTTCAGGTATTCCAAATTTATTTAGACGTAATATATCATTTGTTTTCCATTTATAAAAATTCATTGTGTTATTTTCTTCAATGACAGGTAGAGAGAAATTAAATTTTTTAAAAAATTTTAAATTAAAAATTTTAAAAATATTTACCTCATATGAACTAGGGTAATATAATGAAATATTTTTTTTATTAAATCTATATTTTTTAAATATATTGATAAGAGGTTTAAAAAAATTATCACTTATTTTGAAGTATTTTTTTTTTCTAATAGAAAAATATCTTTTTCTTATCAATTTTTTTCTATCCATTTATTGTATTTTAGATAACGACTCTGTGTTTGAAATTATTTTTTCAAGAGATTGAGTGGTTTTGTCTAACATGGACTCATAAAGATTATTATTTTCGTCAATAGTTTTTTTAAATTTTTCTAATTCCTCATTCAGTTTTTTTATTTCTGTATCTTTGTCTTTTTTATATTCAATAGCCAGAGACTTAATTTCTTTAAATTTGTTTGATATTTCATCAAGTTTTGTTTTCTGATTTGCCACTTTTTGTTTTAAATCAAAATATTCATCAATAAGCTGTATTGTTGTGATTAATAAAAGTTTATTTTCTCCAATATTTCCAAGCTTATCTTTAAGTTCGGTATATTTTTTATCTAAAAATTTAGTGAGTTTTTTTAATGACTCTTCTTGCCCATCATCGCAAGAAAGTAAATAATCTTTGTTGTTAAATTTTATGTTTACATTTGCCATTTTTCGATTTCAGTCACTAAATTTTCTGTTTCTTGGCTAAGTTCCTCTATTTCTTGATTAAAATTATCTTCCAATTCTGATTTTTTTTTTACTTCATGCTGTAATTTTTTTATTTTCTCTTTAAGATATTTGTGTTCTCTTATTAATTCTTGATTTTTTTTTTCAATTTCAATTTTTTGTCTTAAAATTTCATTTTTTTCTGTCTTAATTTTTTCTACTTCATAAGTCGGTTGTGAATAAGTTAAAGTTAGAGAGTTAAGTTTTTTAATTAATAGATTTAAATTTTTTTCTTTATTTTGAATTATACTCATAAAATATTATATCATATTATTGATATACTTAGTTTAAGTCTATATAGGTTATTAAAAGTGAGCGTAAATTTTAATCAATTATCAAATGCAGTAAGATTTTTATCAATCGACGCTGTTCAAAAAGCCAATTCTGGTCATCCAGGCATGCCAATGGGTATGGCGGACGTGGCTACTGTTTTATTTAAATACCACCTGAGGTTTAATCCAAAAAATCCCAATTGGATTAATCGTGATAGATTTATTTTATCTGCAGGACACGGTTCAATGTTGCTTTACTCTATTTTGTATCTTTGTGGTTACAAAAGTATTTCAATTGAGGATATAAAAAATTTCCGACAACTTAATTCTATTTGTGCTGGACATCCCGAGTACAAAGAAGGCTCTGGAATTGAGACGACTACTGGACCTTTAGGACAAGGGTTAGGAAACGCTGTAGGTATGGCAATAGCAGAAGAAATATTCAGAAAAAAATTTAGTTCTTCTGTCATTAATAACAAAACCTATGTAATTGCGAGTGACGGAGACTTAATGGAGGGAATTAGTCATGAAGCAATGAGTCTAGCTGGCCATCTAAAATTAAAGAATTTAATAGTTTTTTTTGATAATAATAAAATTTCAATTGACGGTTCAACATCGCTTAGTGTTTCAGATAATTACAAAAAAAGATTTGAGTCTTACGGTTGGAGCTTCTTAGAGGTAGATGGTCACAATGAAAAACAAATTTCAAAAGCGATCACAAAAGCATCAAAATCAAAAAAACCTACAATAATATCTTGTAAAACTATAATAGGATTTGGATCACCTAATAAATCTGGTAAAGCTTCCTCTCATGGCTCTCCTTTAGGAGATGAGGAAATAGCTTTAGTGAGAAAAAAACTAAAATGGAACAACCAGCCATTTGAAGTACCTCAAGAAATACTAGATGAATGGAGAAATATAGGTAACAAGGGTGAGCAACTGGAAAATAAATGGCTTGAAACACTCAATAAAAAGAATCCTAAAATTAAGAGTGAACTTAACGGCACTAATGAGAAATTGGATTTGAGCGGTTTAGAAAATTTAATTCGTCAAGAAAAAGATAAACATTTTGAATCTAAGCCAAGTTTAGCTACACGACAATGCTCGATGGCAGCTATAGAAAAAATTTCTGCTTTTCTTCCTGAATTAATAGGTGGTTCTGCAGATTTAAGTGGTTCTAATAATACAAAAACAAATAATTCTAAAATTATAAACTCTAAAAATTTTAATGGAAATTATATTCATTACGGAGTTAGAGAACATGGTATGGCAGCAGTTATGAATGGTTTAGCGCTTTACGGTGGTATAATTCCCTATGGAGGAACATTTTTAATATTCTCTGACTATTGTAAACCCTCTATTAGACTATCAGCTTTAATGGGACTTAAAGTAATTTATGTTTTTTCACATGACTCTATTGGTCTTGGTGAAGACGGCCCTACTCACCAACCTGTTGAGCAACTTGCTGGACTTAGAGCAATTCCAAATTTAAATGTTTTTAGACCTGCGGATATTAATGAAACATTAGAATGTTGGGAAATTGCTTTAAAAAGTAAAAATACCCCGAGTGCAATAGCTTTATCAAGACAAAAGGTTCCTTACATTAATCCTAGTAACTCTAGAGACAATAAGTGTGAAAAAGGAGCTTACGTAGTAAACTTAACTTCACATGAAAGCAATGTGACGCTAATTGCTTCAGGCACAGAAGTAGAACTAGCTTTAAAAGTTCAAGAGAGACTTAAAGAAAATAATATTCATTCCAAAGTAGTCTCAATGCCTTGTATGGAGCTATTTGATAAACAGCCTGAAGATTATCAAAAAGATATTTTAGAAGAAAGATCGTTAATTGTTACAATGGAAGCTGGAAGTGTAATTTCTTGGCAAAAATATATTAAAAATAAAGGGTTAAACTTAGGAATAGATAAATTTGGTGAAAGTGCTCCTTATAAAGAAGTTTACAAACATTTTAAATTATCAGAGGAAGATATAACAAATTTTATTCAAAAAAAATTGAGAGAGTAATAAAAGTCAATGGGTGAAATAAATTTCTTTCCTGACGAGTTAGAAATCAAAGATCGAAAGATAATTCTTAGATTGGATTTAAATGTTCCAATTAAAGACAAAGTTATAAAAGATGATACAAGAATAACTTTATGTTTACCTTTTATAAATAGACTAATTGATAAAAAAGCGAAAATTATAATTATTAGTCATTTGGGTCGACCAAAAGGAATTAATGTTCCTAACCTATCTTTAATACCTATCTACAAATATCTCAAAGATGCGCTTAAAACTAATGTTTATTTTTTTAGAGGAACTTTTGATGGTGAAACTAAAGAAAAATTTTCTCACCTAAAAGGGGGTGAGGTGATATTAATTGAGAATATTAGATTTTTTAAAGAAGAAACCGAAGACAGCCTAGATTTCTCAAAAAAGTTAGGCGAACTTGGCGACATTTATATTAATGATGCATTTTCATGCTCACATAGGAAACAAGCTTCTGTGCATAGTATAACAAAATTTGTAAAAAAATGTTATGCTGGTCCATTATTAAAAAAGGAAATAACGGCAATAAATCTTGTTATAAAAAATAAAAAAGAACCAGTCACTTGCATTATCGGAGGATCAAAAATTTCTACAAAAATTAATGTCATTACTAATCTTTTAAAAAAAGTAAACAATATAGTAATTGTTGGGGCAATGGCTAATAATTTCTTTGTTCATAAGAATTTAAAAGTTGGTAAATCTTTAATTGAAAAAAATACAAAAGAGATAATAGCAAATATTTATAAAAAAGCAGAGGAGCATAATTGTAAAATATTAATACCTGAAGATTGCATGGTAGGAACAGACTTTGAAGGGACCGGTAAAAATAAAAATCTTGATGAGATTCAAGAAAATGAAATAATTTTAGATATTGGCTTAAACACAATCAAAAAAATTCAAAACAAGATTAACGAGTCAAATACTGTTCTGTGGAATGGACCTGCCGGGTATTTTGAAAATAACAACTTCTTAAAAGGCACATTATCGATTGCAGAAAATATCTCTAAAAATACTATTGAAAAATCTTTAATATCTATTCTTGGAGGTGGAGACACACTCGCGGCAATAAATAAAAGTGATGACAAACTTACTTTCTCTCACTTATCAACAGCAGGAGGAGCATTTTTAGAGTACTTAGAAGGAAAAGACTTGCCTGGTATAAGTGTTTTAAAATAAATAATCGCTATGACATTAAATGAAATTGCTAAGAAAATGTGTGCTAAAGGAAAAGGTATCCTTGCTGCAGATGAAAGTACTGGAACAATAGCTAAAAGATTTAAAAGTATAAATGTTGAAAACATAGAAAAAAATAGACTAAATTTTAGACAAACACTTTTTAATTCAAGTGCTATGAAAGATTTTATTGGGGGAGTGATTTTATTTGATGAAACAATAAGACAAAAAACTACCTTGGGTCCATCAATCCCAGAATTAATATCTAAACATGGAGCTGTACCAGGCATAAAAGTTGATAAAGGTGCTAAAACACTTGCTGGATCTAGTGATGAAACTGTAACAGAGGGTTTAGATGGTTTACGCGAAAGATTAAAAGAGTATTATGATTTTGGTGCAAGATTTACGAAATGGAGAGCTGTCTATAAAATTTCAGATAAATTTCCATCTGCCCAATCTATTAAGTCTAATGCCCACGCATTAGCAAGATACGCTGCTTTAGTACAAGAAGCTAAAATGGTACCGATAGTCGAACCAGAAGTTTTGATGGATGGTTCACATAACATTGATAAATGCTATCAAGTTACAACAAATGTGCTTAATGAGTGTTATAACGAACTAGAAATTCATAAAGTTGATTTGAAAGGAACTGTTCTTAAACCTAATATGGTTATACCTGGCTCGGAGTGTAAAGATAAATCAAATACAGAAGAAATTGCAAAAAAAACTTTGGACTGCTTAAAGAAAAATGTTCCAAGTGATGTTCCTGGAATTGCATTTTTATCGGGCGGTCAGTCTGAAATTGAGTCTAGTAAAAATCTTAATGAAATAAACAAAATAAATGATAGTAATTTTTTAATTACTTTCTCTTATGGAAGAGGGTTGCAAGCAAGTGCATTAAAGGAATTTGGAAAAAATCAAGAAAATACAGAAAATATTCAGAAAGCCTTTAACCATAGAGCTAAAATGAATGGTCTATCATCTAAAGGGGAGTGGTCTGAAGAATTAGAGAAAGAATTTGCGGCCTAAAACATTTGAAGAAATTAGTATACTTAATTTCACCTAATAAAATTGATCAGAATTTCTTAGCTAGTTTAGATAAGGTATTGTCGTTTAAGAATGTAAAGTTTTTTCAATTAAGATTAAAAAATTTGAGTCAAAAAAAACTTCTTAATTTCTCTAAAAAAATTATAAAAATTACTACTAAACATAAAGTTAAGTTTATCATTAATGATAATTTTATTTTAGCATCGAAAATAAACGCTGATGGATGTCATATGGGTCAAAACGATGGATCGTTTTTAAAAGCTAGAAAAAAACTCAAAAACAAAATATTTGGTATCACATGTCATAACTCAAAAAAACTTGCTACTAATGCAATCAAAAATAATGCAAATTATATTGCTTTTGGATCTTTTTTTAAATCCAAACTTAAGCATGATGCAATAAAGGCTAATCTTAATATTTTGAGATGGGCAAAAAAGAACGTAAAAAAACCTATTGTGGCAATAGGTGGAATAAATAATAAAAATTACAGAAAATTAATAAGAGCAGGAGCAAAATATATTGCAATATCAAGTTTTATTTGGGATAACCCCGAATTAAAACCAGAACTTGCGATTAGAAAATTCAAATGAAAATAACTGCTATTGAAATAAAACCTGGAATGATAATTGAACATAAAAATGATTATTGGAATGTTCTTAAAACTCAACATGTTAAGCCTGGAAAAGGTGGGGCTTTTAATCAAGTAGAATTAAAAAGTGTTATCAAAGGCACAAAACTTAATGAAAGGTTTAGATCAAGTGAAACAGTAGAAAAAGCCGAAGTTGATGAAAAAAAATTTAATTTTTTGTACCTAGATGGAGACAGTTGCCATTTTATGGATAACAATACTTATGAACAAGTAGAAATATCGAAATCTTTAGCTGGAGAACAGCATAAATTATTAAAAGAAAATTTAGAAGTTACGATTTCTTTTATGGAAGATAAGCCGATATCAATTGAGTTACCAAACAATATTGAATGTACGATTGAAACTACAGATGCTGCTATTAAAAACCAAACAGCTTCATCATCTTATAAACCTGCTCTTCTTGATTGTGGTATTAAAATTAATGTCCCGCCATTTATAGAAAGTGGAGAAAAAATAATTATTGATACTCGAACACTCGAATATGTAAAAAGAGTCAATTAATGAGATTAAATTCTCCTCAAATTAATTTAATAATAAAGGCATGTATGAAAGCTTCAAGGTCGCTTATAAGAGATTTTGGAGAAATAGAAAATTTACAAGTTTCAACTAAAGGTCCTGGAGATTTCGTAACATCAGCTGATAAAAGAACTGAAAAAATTATAATAGAAGAATTACAAAGAGCTCACCCAGATTACGGGATAGTAACTGAAGAAGCGGGAATAATAAATAAATCTAATTTGGATAATAGATGGATAATTGATCCAATAGACGGAACAATGAACTTTTTAAATGGTATACCTCAATTTGCAATATCAATTGCTTATGAGGAAAATAGTGAAGTTAAATGTGGAGTTATATTTAATCCTATTATGAATGAAATGTTTTGTGCTGAAAAAGGTAATGGATCTTACCTCAATAATGCAAGAATAAGAGTTTCCAATAAAAAGAAAATCAATGATGCTCTAATAGTAACTGGCGGTCCTAAAGGAGGTAGCAAAATTAAAGATAAAATTTTTTCTGAATATATTAATGTCTCAAAAAATGTTTCTAATGTAAGAAAGTTTGGAAGTGCTGCCTTAGACATAGCTTATGTGGCTTGTGGTAGATTTGATGGTTATTGGCAAAGAGAGCTAAACTATTGGGATATTGCAGCTGGGAT